>NZ_DAIQCD010000016.1:41101-53574 GCF_036780825.1 Hyphomicrobium sp.
TGAAGGCGTCTTGCCCTCTAACCCTGATCCGGGCGGTAGGCCCCCGGCGGGATCATGCCGACCACGTAGGCGAGGTGCAGCGCGTCGAGCTGGGCCCACAGCACGTTGCACTTGAAGCGGATGGCCTCGACGCACGCCTCCTGCAGCGCGCGCGTCGTGGCGTACTGCTTGACGAACCCGAGGGCGAAGGTGGCATCGCGCGGAGCTTCCGACAGCCGCCGCTTGAAATAGGCCATGACCTCTTCGTTGACGAAGTCGTAGTTGGCCAGCATGCCGGAGATGCGCTCGCGGTGGATCGAGGGCGCGAAGAGCTCGGTCAGCGAGGAGGCGGCCGCCACGACGAGCGGCTGCTCGACGACGAAACGCACATACGCTTCGACGGCGAAGCGTGTCGCGGGAAGCGCGCCGGTCATGCTCGTCACATAATCCCGGTCGAGGCCCAGGCAGTCGGTGAGCACCAGCCACCGCTCGAGGCCACCCTGCTCCTCCGGCAGCACGCCGTCATGATCCTGGATGCGGTGGATCCACTCGCGCCGAAGCGCACGGTCATGCGCGCGGCTCATGAAGGCCGCATCCTTGCGCGGGATCGCTTCCTGGTAGCAGTAGCGGTTCAAGGCCCACGCCGCGACCTGCCCCTTGTTCAGCTTTCCGCCGTGCAGAAGCTTATGGAACGGATGCAGATCGTGATAGCGCTCCGGCGCGACGGCGCGGATCTGCGCTTCGAACTCTGCCGGGCTCCAGGGCGCGCCGCCGGCGTCTATCTTTCTCGCAAACTCGTTCATCGGGGGACCTTTCCTCGGCTATCGCGCTGAGAGAAGCAGCGTCTCTAAAGCGAACCTTTGATTGGCCTCAAAGAGCGGGATCACGGCGTGTTCAAAGCATCGTGTGCGGAGCTAATGCATGGCGCCAACTCGCGGCCGGTGACGAGTATAGGCGGAGAAACTCCGTTGTCATCCGAGCCAGGCAGAGCCAGCACGCGAGAGGTGGTTGAGCTCCATCCTCGAACGCCGTGACGGCGTGGAACCGGAGCGGCCTTTCCGGCATCTGATTGAGCCGGGTCAATGCCGCCTCGCGACCGGCCGCTTAATCCAAGCTGGCAGCGTCGTGAGGTGGGGCACGGCGATTATCACTCTCCGCGTTTCTATCGAATGGAGAACCTCATGGCCGACATCCAAGTGTCCAAGCAGCCATCCCCTCCTCAGCACCGCGCACCCGACGTGTTCGATGCGCTGCAGAGTGAGATGAACCGCGTATTCCGCAGCTTCGATCGCAACTGGCCGCAATGGCCGAACCTGTTCCGCGGAGGCGCCTCCGAGGCCGCCCTTCCGAACATCGACGTGCGCGAGAACAGCAACGCGCTCACGATCGAAGCCGACCTTCCGGGCCTCGACGAGAAGGACGTCTCGGTAACGCTCGTCGACGGCGTACTCACCATCAGGGGGGAACGCAAGGACGAGCGCGAGGAGAAGAACGAGAATTATTATCTCAGCGAGCGCCGCTTCGGCAGCTTCGAGCGCTCGCTGCGTCTTCCCGAGAGCATTGACGAGGACAAGATCGAGGCCCGCTTCGACAAGGGCGTGTTGACGATCGTCGCTGAGAAGAGGCCCGAAGCGATGAAGGCCGAGAAGAAGATCGATATCAAGAAGGCCTGAGTGCCGCCCGATCGATCCGCGACATAAAAAAGGCCGTGGCTCGGCGCGGCCTTTTCGCGGCTCCTATCCAGTTCCGGGGAGGAGAGCCAGGCACGCCTCGCAACTTTGCGCCGGCCGTCCTATATTAAAGCCCGCAAACGCGGCCAGGAGGTGCCATGCGACCGAAGCGCGACGAGACGGTGATTGTCATCGATCGCCATGCCGAGGCCAATGCGCCGAGAGGCTGGCGGCGCTGGCTCGCGACCGCCGCAGGGTATCTCGTGTTCGCCCTGGTGGCGCTGATCGGGCTCGCACTGCTTCTCGGCTTGGCGATGACGTTCGCCATGGTGATGCTGGTCGCCATCCCCCTCGCCATCGTGCTCGCGGTAATCGCCTACGCAACAGGCTATCTCAAGGTCGATGTCCGGCGCGGCCGCTTCTGAGCGTGCGCCGTCAATGGCGCCACAATAGCTAACAGCCGTTCCCTACTCCGCTCGAATCCGAACGCCTTAAGGCGTCGGATGCTCCGGCATCTCGGGCATGTCCTCATGGCCGGCCTCGCCCGTGTCATGGGCGTCCTTCGGAGGCTCCGCCGGCGGCAGTTTGCCGATCCACGGAACGGCCTCGGACAGCACTTTGAGGAAGGCGCCGTCCAAAGCTGCCACTGCTGAAGGCGCATCGATCGCGGCCAGGGGCACGCTCTCGTGGAAGATGCGCGAGCCCTCGATCTTGCCCTCTGCGCTCACGAGCTTGATGGCGATCTCCACGTCGGCCCTAGGCTCAGGCTTGAGAACGACGGCGAACTGGCGGATCTCCGCCTGGAGTTGATCGCTCGGCTCGAGGGTGTCGAGCGGCCGCGTCACGGCGCCGATGCAGCCTGACCCTTCCAGGCTTTCGATGATCTTCGACTGGACGACGGACGGGATGTTGTCCGTGAACTGTGCCTTCTCGAATGGAAATTCCTCCGGCGGATCGCCCACGATCACGACCTTGTCCGAGTTGAACGCCATCGGCGACGCCGGCTCTGGGACGACGAGCAGCGCGCGCGTGGGCTCGGCGCACGCGGGCGCCGCAGAGAGTGCCGGCAGGTTATAGATGCCCGGTTTCCCCTTGCCGCCGCCGGCGAAGCGCTCGAGGCCGGCCAGGATCCCGTCGATGCGCTCCGAGTTGCGTGCGAGCACGCCGGCGAAGGTGCTGATGCCGGTGATGGCATCGTGCAGTGCCGCGCTATTGTCGTCGATCACCTTGTCGAGGCGGTTGAGCGTGGCGCGCGCCGACTGGGTGAGGCTCTGCGTGCTCTCGGGACTTGCCTGCAGAAGCGGCACGGCTTGGCCTTGCGCAGCCGTGAGCGGGGGAGCGCCCGCAGCCCCGCCCCGCAGCTCGATGATTGGCGCGCCGGTGAGGCCCTGGAAATCGACGTTGACGGTGGTGTCGGCGCGCACGGGAGCGGCGCGATCGACGGCCAGCGTGACGAGAACCTCCTTCGGCGCATCGGCGGAAAGCTCGATATCGGTCACTTCGCCCACGCGGATGCCGTTGAAGAGCACGCTCGAGCCCTTGAGAAGGCCAGAGATGGAGCTCTGGAAGCGGACCTGCAGCATCTGCCGGTCGCCCAGGCCGCCCGTGTTGTGCAGCCAGTAGACGAAGGCGAAAACCGCAAGCGTCGCAGCGAGCACGAAGGCTCCGACAAGGGTGTAACGGGCCTGTGTTTCCATCTTTCCCGCCTCACGGCTCCATGTTGGCAGAACGCGAATTGCGGGCCGCCGCGCGGCGGCCCCTGAAGTACGAGCGCACCCAGGGATGATCCGAGGCAAGCATGGTTTCGATCGAGCCGGTGGCGACGACGCGGCCGTCCGCCAGCGCGCCGACACGGTCGCAGATCGTGTGCAGGCTCTCGAGATCGTGGGTGATCATGAACACGGTGAGGCCGAGCGTCTCCTGAAGGGTCTTGATCAGGGCGTCGAAGTCGCCGGCCGCAATGGGGTCGAGACCCGAGGTGGGCTCATCGAGGAAGACGAGCCCCGGATCGAGCGCGAGAGCGCGGGCGAGCGCCACGCGCTTGGTCATGCCGCCCGAGAGCTCCGACGGCATCTTGTCGTGATCGGCCTTCCGGAGCCCCACCATATCGAGCTTGGCGGCGGCCATCTCGTCCATCAGGCGCTGAGGCAGATCGAGATATTCCCGCATCGGGAACTGCACGTTCTGGAGTGCTGTGAGAGAGGAGAACAGCGCGCCCTGCTGGAACAGGATGCCCCAGCGGCGCTCGACCTCGAGCCGCTCATGGCGCGTCGCGGTATCGAGCCGCGTGCCAAGCACCTCAATGGTGCCGGAGCGCCGCGGAATGAGACCGATGATGGTGCGGAGCAGAACCGATTTTCCGCTGCCTGAGCCGCCGACGAAGCCGAACACCTCGCCGCGCTTGACGTCGAACGAGACGCCATTGAGCACGATGCGCGGGCCAAAGCCCACCACCAGATCCCGGACGCTGATGATCGTTTCGTTCGTCATGGCCTACATGTCGACGGCGGCGAAGAAGACGGCGAACAATCCATCGAGCACGATAACCAGGAAGATGGATTTGACGACCGAAGCCGTCGTTTCGCGGCCGAGCGACTCGGCGCTGCCTTTGACCGCGAGGCCCTGCGTGCAGGCGACGGTGCCGATCACCAGTGCCATGAAGGGAGCCTTGATCATGCCGACTTCGAAATGGGTGAGCGAGACGGCTTCGCGCAGCCGCTCGATGTAGATATCCGGGCTCATGCCGCCGTAGGCCCAGGCGACGAGACCGCCCCCGTAGAGCGCGGCCATGGAGCCTAGGAAGGTCAGGATCGGCAGCGCGATGACGAGGGCGACGATGCGCGGCAGGATCAGCACCTCGACAGGATCGCGCCCCATGGTGCGCAGAGCGTCGATCTCCTCGCGCATCTTCATCGAGCCGATCTCGGCGGTGTAGGCGCTGCCTGAGCGGCCGGCGATCATGATGGCGACGATGAGGACGCCGATCTCGCGCAGCACCAGGATACCGACCATGTCCACGACATAGGCGTCGGCGCCGAACTTGCGGAAATGGAAGAAGCCTTGCTGGGCGATGATACAACCGATCAGGAACGTGATCAGGAGCATGATCGGCACCGCCTGCCATCCCACGCGGTCCAGATGGTGCACGGTGGAGGTGAGGCGGAAGCTGCGGGGATTGGCGATGAGGCGTGCGATGGAAAGCACGATCGCGCCGAGCATGGCGGCGAAGGTGATGAGCTCTTGGCCGAAGCGGGCGGTCGCACGGCCGAGTTCCGTCAAGGCATCGAGTGCGGGCCTGCGGCGGCGGACCTGGGCCGGCTCGCGCTCTGTGCTGCGGATTTCCTCGTAAAGCGGATGAAAGCGCTCGGGCAGACCTTCAAGGCGGGTCTGGCCGGGCAGGGCCTCGCGGGCACGCATCAGGCGCTCGATCAGCCAGGCTCCGTAGGTATCGAGCGCCGTAATGAGGCGCATGTCGATGGTCACGGCCTGGTCGGGCGGCGTTGCGCGCACCGTCTCGTCGATCAGCGCATCGAGGCTCCGAGCATGCTCGACCGTCCACGGCCCAGCTGCGGCAAGCTCGACGCCGCCCGCAGCAGAGCGGGCGATGAGAGAAGGGGGCGAACCCATCTAACCGTCCACCTTCGTTCTTGAGGCCGTCATTTGCGCGACAGGCTCACCGTGACGCTCTGGAGGGGAATACCTTGCGTGGCGATGGCCACGTTCTGCTTCGCCCGGTCGTAGGTGATTTTCATCGATCCCGCTACCCCGCCGGTTATGGCGAGCGAGAGCTGCTGGCCCGTGAGCTTGCCGGTGACGGAGCCGGAGGCATTGTAGGTCCGCTCCTCCCAGCTTCCGCTCAGCGCCCCTCCGTTCGAGCTCAGTTTCGAGCGCATCTCGATCTTGTTGGTCTTGCCCGCGCAACGGACGGCGATTCCGAGCTGCGAGCCGCCGCCGGTATAGTAGGCATCGCACTTCAGCCGCTCGCTGGTGCCGTCCTGTAGCCGGTATGTGCCGCTGCCGCCCCATGACCCGAGCAGAGGCTCGAAGGTGGGATCGGCGGCGCCAGGCGTTGTGAAGCCCGCAGCGGCGAGCACGGCTGCGAGCGGCAGGAGAAGGCGCCGGAGGGAAGGACGGGAGGGCTTCATGCGTGTCCTCGGTTTTTCGGTCGCGTCCGGGCGGCGTGGCTCCGGGGAGCGATCGGATCGCTTGGTTGAATTCTGACGCAGATACCAACGCGGCGACGGGTCCAAGAGACACCGTTTATGCGCGCCGCGCAACTCCGCAGCATGATGGAAAGAACCTGCCAAAAAAATGTCCGGTGGCGGACGGACGGCACGCGTGCCGGTCACCCGCGCCGATGCTGATGCATTTCCGAGCCGGCCGCCGCTCAATGTGAGGGCTCGGCACGGTCCGGCAAGGCGCGCGGCCACACGGGCTCTTGATATGCTCGTTGTCTTAATAACAGCTTGTTCGCGCGGGTTGTTTTGCTGTTTGCCGCGCAACCGGGACACGGCGAGTAACGGGACGGACGCCTGGTTTCACTCCATGACCGCCGGCTGGCATTCCGCCGCCACGGGCGCGCGCGCCGTTCGGCGGCCGCCACCCTTTCGCCGCACGCCTGCGAGTGCGATTTCCTCGGGCCGAACCGGGGCCGCGAACAGATAGCCCTGTCCTTGCGAGCAGCCGCTCGCAAGGAGAGTCGCACGCTGTTGCTCGCTTTCGATTCCTTCGGCCAGCACCTCGAGGCCGAGACAGCGCCCGAGTCCGATGATCGCCGTCACGATGGCGGCCGATGCCGGATCTGATCCGATGTCGGTCACGAAGCTGCCGTCGATCTTGAGCTTGTCCACCGGCAGTTTTTTGAGATAGGCGAGCGACGAATACCCGGTGCCGAAATCGTCCACGGCGAGCTTTACGCCAAGCGCCTTGAGCGCCCTGAGGGTGGCGAGCGTCGTTTCGTCGTGCCCCATCAGCGTCCCTTCGGTGATCTCGAGCTCGAGATGATGAGCATCGAGATCGGCCTTTTTGAGCGCGCGCGCCACGGAGGCGGCGAAGTCCGGGTGGCGGAACTGCCGGGCGGAGATGTTGACGGCGATCGGCGAAAGGTCGAGGCCGCTTTCCCGCCACTCTCTCATCTGAAGGCAGGCCCGCTCGAGCCCCCAGGTGCCGAGGGGAACGATGAGCCCCGTCTCTTCGGCGATCGGCAGGAAGTCCCCGGGCGAAATCATGCCTCGGGCCGGATCCTGCCAGCGGATCAGCGCTTCGATGCCGAACACGCGCCCGTCGTCAAGCGTCACCAGCGGCTGATAGTGGAGCACGAATTCGTTGCGCGCGAGCGCACGGCGCATTTGGCTGTCGAGCGCGAGGCGGTGGCTCGCTCTCTGCGTGAGGTCGGCCGAATAGAGCCGGTGGGTCGATCGCCCGGCTTCCTTGGCATGATAGAGCGCGGCCCCCGCATATTGGACAAGTTGCTCCGGGCTGGTGCTGTGCTGTGGAAACAGGCTCACCCCGAGGGAGGCGCTGATGCAGATTTCCTCGCCGGACGAGAGCACGAAAGGCTCGCTTAGGGACTGCATGAGGTGGGCCGCGGCCGTGCCGGCGCCGTCGGTACCAGTCCGCTCCAGGATGACGATGAACTCGTCGCCGCCGAACCGCGCCAGGAGATCGTAGGCATGCAGGGTTTCTTCGAAACGCTGCGTGACCATGGTCAGAAGCTCGTCCCCCGCATCGTGGCCGAGGCTGTCATTGACCAGGTTGAAATGATCGAGATCAATGAAGATCACGGCTCCCGTGGTGCCTTCGCGTACGGCCCGCGCCAGCGCCTCGTCGAGCTGGCGGTTGAGAAAGCGGCGGTTGGGAAGGCCGGTCAGCTCGTCGCGTTGGATGCGGTTATCGAGATACGGCTGCGAATTCCGGTTGCGGCTGAGATCGGTGCAGGTGGCAACGAAATGCGTTGGCCGCCCGCGCTTGTTCTTGATGCTGCCGACGGTGAGAAGGGCGCGGAAGGGTTCGCCGCTCTTGCGCTGCATCCAGATCTCGCCCTGCCAGGACCCCTTGGCAACGAGGGCCTGCCACATCTCCCGGTAGAAGGCTCCGTCGTGCAATCGGCATCGCAAGCTGCGCGCGCTTTGGCCGATGACCTCGCGCTTCGAGAACCCGGTGGTGGCGCAAAAAGCCGGATTCACGGTGACGATGTAGCCCCGTGTATCCGTGACGACGACCGATGCCTGCAGGGCGTCGAACGCGGCGTCCGCCAAGCCGGTATGCTTGGGCACGACAGTGCTCCTGCCGATGGCCCGCTTTTGCTGCCGGCTATTTTCGACGACCCTGGACACGAGCCTCTCCATCTCTTTCTTATTCTCGGCGGCCTGCGACATGTTCGCCCACATTTTCTATCCTCCGAGTTAATACGGGCTGTTCCTTTGTCCGCGTCGATGGTCAAAAATTGCGTGTAGACGGAGTATGTTGTGGCAACGCGCGGCCTGCAGGCGAGGGATAGAGATCCCTTGACCGTCCTTTGGAACTGTGCCGTAGGTCCCTTCTCGTCAGCGCGTATGCAGCGCGCTTCTGGAAGCGCGAGCCACGCCTTTGACCTTGCCGTTCACGATCACCTGCCGTCGGCCCTGGCTCGTGGCGTCGTTCGATGCGCCCCACGACATGCTCTCCTGGTCGCTCACGAAGCCGGGCTTTCAAGTGGCGCAGCGGGTCGCGTGGCTGGAGGTACGCAATGCCGACCTGCCGCCCGCCGAAGATCCGCTGCATGTCATCGCAAATCTCGTGGCGGACGCCGGTCTCGTCGATGCCGTCACGCTCATCACCTCGCGCGACATCACGCGCTATCATGTTGCGCGATCTGCCGTGGAGGGCGAAGTCGCGGTCTGCCTCGCAACGGTCGGTCTTTCGAACGGGGAGCGCGTCGGCCGGCGCTGCGCCGAGCCGGTGTGGCTGCCTGGAACCATCAACACGCTCGTACACGTATCGACGCCCTTGTCGCAGGCGGCGCTGATCGAGACGGTGTCCATCGTCGCTCAAGCGCGCACCGCCGCGCTTCTCGAAGCCGCCGTCCAACGGGCCGGTGTGGCGGTGACCGGCACCGGCACCGATTGCATCGTCGTGGCGGCGCCCGCATGTGGGGGCGAGGGAGCCCGCTTTGCCGGACTGCATACCGCGATCGGCGAAGCGGTCGGCGATGCGGTTTTCCGGGCCGTCAGCGAGGGCGCCCGCGTTTGGCAGGAGGATTTTGTGGCTCTCGGCGGTGACGCGCGCTCGGCCGCGGTGGCGGACTAGAGCCTGATCGTTTGAGGTGGATGCGGACACGCATTCACCGAAAACGTGAATCAGTCTCTTAAATAAAAACTTAGAGCGCGTTCACGTAGCACAATCCGATTCCGATAGGAGTGAACGCGCTCTAGCCGGGCGGCGTGCGAGATCCTCCTGGGGTAGCCCCTTGCAATCCATGCCATACTTCGGGCAGGCAAGGGAGCCGCGCCGGGCCTTAGTGAAACGCGAGCAGGCTCCCGGTGTTTGTTTTCTCGTACGTCTCCGATCGCTCAGCCATGCGTGGCACGTTCGCGGCCGGGCTTCATGGTTTCTGGGCGCTCTATTCTCGAGCCGTTCCGGTCTAAGTGGAAACGGGGAACGGCTCTAGGTTTTTGTTTCTTCGTGCTTCTCTTTGGACACTTTAACTTGCATGGCTCCGCCATGACCGGTTCTCACTTTTTCGGAAGCACTCTAGGGAGGATCAGCGCGAATGGCCGAGCGTGTGGTGCTGGTAACGGGGTCGCTGGCGGAGCCGCGTGTCAAGCGCGTGGCGGAGCAGGTGGCGAGCGACAAGCTCGAGCCTGTGGTCGCCAACGTCGGCGTGAAAGTCGCCGCGCTGATGACGGCGGATATCGTCGAGCGACGCCTGACGCTGCCCGAAGGCGCAGACCGCGTCGTCATGCCTGGCCGCTTCCGCGGCGATCTCGAGCGGCTCTCCGATTTCTTCGGCACCCGTTTCGAGCGCGGCCCGGACGAGGTTGCGGACCTTCCCGAATACCTCGGCCATGCCAAGGAGAAGATCGATCTCTCGCAGCACAACGTCACCATCTTCGCCGAGATCGTCGATGCAACTCTGATGACGCCGGAGGAGATCGTCACGCGCTCGCGCATGCTTCGCGCGGACGGCGCCGATGTCATCGATCTCGGCTGCCTGCCGGATAGCCCGTTCCCCCATCTTGAAGCGGCGATCGCGGCCCTTCATGCGGACGGCGCGCGGGTCAGCGTCGACAGCTTCAACTCGGAGGAGCTGTCGCGGGCGACGAAGGCGGGCGCGGATTTTCTGCTGAGCCTCTCGGAGAAGAACATCGCCATCGTCGACGAGGGACCGGCGGTGCCAATCCTGATCTCGGCCGGCGCCGCCGACATGGCCTCGCTCGACCGCGTGATCGACATCATGATCGCTAAGGGAAAGCCCTATTACGCCGATCCCATCCTCGATCCGATCCATTACGGCTTTGCGGCATCGATCGCGCGTTACGTGGACTTGCGCAACCGGCGGCCGGACGTGCCGATCCTGATGGGCATCGGCAATGTCACCGAGCTCACCGACGCGGATACGACGGGCATCAACGCACTTCTGATGGGATTGTGCTCGGAGCTCGACATTACCGCCGTTCTGGCCGTGCAGGTGAGCCCCCACTGCCGCACGGCGGTCCGCGAGTTCGACCGGGCGCGGCGCGAGTTCTTCGCAGCCAAAAAGGCTGGCGCCCTGCCACAGGGCTTCGGCGGCGGCCTCATGGCGCTCCGCGACCGGCGCGGCTTCGCCACCACCTCGGATGAGATTCGCACGCTGGCGACGCAGATCCGCGACGTGAACTATCGCATCGAGGTGGCCGAGGATGGCGTCCACATCTACAACAAGAACGGCCATCACGTGTCCGATGACCCATTCGATCTTTTCCCGCACCTCGACACGCGGGCCGACGCCGGCCATGCCTTCTACCTCGGCGTCGAGACGGCACGGGCCGAAATCGCCTACCGGCTCGGCAAGCGCTATTCGCAGGACGAGCCGCTCGAATTCGGCGTCGTCGCCGAAACCAAGGGCTCGGCCGACGACGCACATCTCCTGAACTTCAAGGACGCGGGCTCGACGTTTAAAAAGAAGAAAAGCGAACCTGCCGAGAACGACTGAGGCAGGGCCGCCGGCTCAGCCGTTCTACGCTCTCACGGAACCTCGCCACGCTACGGCGGCGTCACGGCGTGATCGCGACCTTCAGCACGCCGTCGCGCTGGTTCGCGAACAGATCGTACGCCTCCTCGATCTGATCGAGCCTATAGCGATGCGTCACGAGCCCGCCGAGATCGACCCGTCCCGAGGCGACGACATCCATCATCCGCCGCATGCGCTCCTTGCCGCCGGGGCAGAGCGTGGTGCGGATCGAGGTATCGGCGAGGCCCGCGGCGAACGCGTCGAGCGGGATCTTGAGATCCGTCGAATAGACCCCGAGGCTCGATAAAACGCCGCCGGGACGCAGCACGCGCAACGCAGCTTCGAACGTGCTCTGCGTGCCGAGCGCCTCGATGGCGACATCGACGCCGCGGCCATCTGTCAGGCGCAGGATCGCCTCGACCGGATCCTCTGTCTTGAAGTCGACGACGTGGCTGGCGCCGAGACGCTTCGCCATCTCGATGCGCGCCGGCACGGTTTCTACGGCGATGATCGAGGTGGCGCCCATCAGCTTTGCCCCGGCCGTGGCACAGAGGCCGATGGGGCCCTGGGCGAACACGGCGACTGCGTCGCCGATCTTCACACTGCCCGTCTCGGCACCGGAGAAGCCGGTCGACATGATGTCGGGACACATCAGCACCTGCTCGTCGGTGACGTTGTCGGGGATCGGCGCCAGGTTCGCCATGGCGTCCGGCACGCGGACATATTCAGCCTGGCAGCCGTCGATCGTGTTGCCGAATTTCCAGCCGCCGAGCGCCTTCCAGCCATGCCTCGTACCGGCGCCGTCTTGCGCGCCACACCCGCAGAGGCAGGCGTTGCTCCAGCCGGACGGCGTGATGGCGCCGGCGATGACGCGCTGGCCCTCGTGATAGCCGGTCACCGCGGAGCCGAGCTTCTCGATGACGCCGACCGGCTCGTGGCCGATGGTCAAGCCCTTCTCAACCGGATACTCGCCTTTCAGGATATGCACGTCGGTTCCGCAAATCGTGGTGGTGGTGATGCGGACCAGGGCGTCGTTCGGCCCAATCTCCGGAACCGGCTTGTCGTCGAGAACGATGCGCCCCGTCTCGACGAAGATCGCAGCCTTCATCTTCTGCGCCATGGCTCACCTCCATTCCGGTTTTCATCGGTCAGAATAAATGCTTAGCGCCTGCGCGGGGCAAGACCTTGATCCCCGACAACAGACCTGCGCAGGCGAGCTGGGTTTAATCGCCATCATCCTCGTCGCATGGCACGGGATATTCGATGGCGGGATCGATGCAGTCCTCCTCCTGGACCGTTGCGCGCGCGGGCAAGCCTGCCATCCGCGACAGAGCGGCGAGGGCAAGCAGCGCCGTGGCAAGCAGAGTAGCGAGCTTCATGCAGCCTTCCGGTGAAGTCCCCATGGGTAACGATTTTTAACCCGCACGGTTGCGCTGAGGAATGCCCGCGCTCCTCGCCGTCTCTATCATGGGCACGCCAGTGCATCGTGGCGCAGGACTGGCCTACCTCGAGAACGAGCCGGTTTCGAAAGTGCGCAGGACACGCTCTACGGCGAGCGCTACGTATGCGTGGGCGAGCCGCGGGGCCATGCGCCGTCCATCGCATGGGCCGACGCCGTCGGCGCGGACCTCTGT
>NZ_DAIQCD010000016.1:53674-66974 GCF_036780825.1 Hyphomicrobium sp.
CCATCGGGGCGGAAGCCTTGGCGTGAGCCGCGGGCGGCGCGCCGGCAATGAAGTCGTCCGCTGATGCGTGCCGCGACGACAGCCGGCTTCCGAATTGGAACACGTCGATGTAGCAGGAATCCATGCAGGCTGCGCAGTTTGTGCAGTCGCCGGAGAGGATGAGGTGGGTTCCTGTGCCCTTGAGCGCCGGCGTGATGACGTGAGGCTCCGGACACGCCTTGAAGCAGGCGCCGCAGTCCGTGCATGCGGTGCGGTTGATGGCGCTCACGCGTATGAGGCTGTGGGTTCCGATCAGGCCGTAGAATGCGCCGACGGGACACAGGTGGCTGCACCAGCCCCGCCGCGTGACGAATAAGTCGAGCATGAACACGGCAGCGATCACGCCCCAGCCGGCGCCCATGCCAAAGATGATCCCGCGCTGGAGCATGCTCACGGGATTCAAAAATTCCCAGGCGATGGTGCCAGTGATGAAGGACGCGAGGATGGCCGCCACGAGGATCCAGATGCGGGTCCGCTTGTCGAGCTTGCGGTCGCGTGTGAGGCCCAGCTTCTCGCGCAGCCAGTAGGCGCTGTCGGTCACCACGTTGACCGGACAGACCCAGCTGCAATAGGCGCGCCCTCCGACGACGTAGTAGAGCGCCACGATGGTGGCGACGCCGATGACGGCCGTGAGGATCGGCGTGTGGAGCGCCGCAAGCGATTGCACGAAGATAAAGGGATCCGCGAGAGGCAGCACGCCGAGGATCTCGCTCGAGGCGAAATTTCCGCGCGCAATCCAGATGCCGAACCACGGGCCGACCAGAAAAATGGCGAGCACGAAAATCTGCGACGCTCGCCGCGCGAGCCAGTAGCGGTGTGCGAAAAGCCAGCCCCGTCGCTCGGCGGCATAGATCCGCGCGTCGGACGTGATCTGGTCGATGAACGTTGATCGCCCCATCTCAGAGATCCCGTTTCAGCGTGCCGTGGCCGGTTACGGGGCGGCCGGCTGAATTGCGCCCGGCCTTGCCCTGGCCGAGAGGCCGCGGCAGCACCCGTATGGCAGCTTCCTCCAGAACGCACTGCTTCTCGCACGTTCCGCATCCCGTGCACTTGGTCGAGTGGACCGTGGGGATGAGCATCGGCTGGCCCCGGATGACCTGCTTTTCGAGCGTGATGGCCTCCTCGCGGATCGGACAAACCCGATAGCAAATGCTACAATTCATGCCCTTGTAGTTGAGGCAGGTCTCATGGTCGACGAGCACCGCGATGCCCATGTCCGCGTGACGGATGTTGGGGATCTCGCGATTGAGAGCGCCAGTCGGACAGGCCTTGGCACAAGGGACGTCGTCGCACATGAAGCATGGGACGTCGCGGGCCACGAAGTAGGGTGTACCGAGCGCCGCAGGCTCGCCGATCGTCGCGAGCTTCAGCGTGTCGTAGGGGCACGCACGCACGCAGAGGCCGCAGCGCACGCACGCGGCCAGGAACTCGTCCTCATCGATGGCGCCGGGTGGCCGGAGGGCCTTCGCATCCTGGGCGCGCGCCGTGCGGATGAATTGATCGAGGGCTGCGGCCGCGAGACAGGCGACACCCGCGGACTTGGCCGCGGTGCCGATGAAATCGCGGCGCGTGACGCCGCCCGGTGGCGGGCTTTGCTTCGCGCTGCCTGCGGGCGGATGCCGGGCGGCGCTGCTGGACCGGCTCGCGGCGGGGGTGCCGCTTCCGGCACTCGTGAACGGGGTTTCGTTCTTCATGGATCCGCTCATTGCAAGTCATATGGAATAGAACTTGCCGAGCGCTTCGCTCAATGCCGGGATAGGGCTAGAAGCCCGACTCATCGAGCTGGCAAACCATATTAGACGCGCGCACGGCGTGCTATTAAGTTTGGCATACGTCCAACAATCGGCAACAAAAAGCGGTGTCTTACGCGAAATGTAAAGGAGCGACGGCTTTCAGCAAGGTTTTACGGGAAAGCTACGACTAAAGCGCGTTTTCGCGACCGCCGGATTGATTTTTCGCGCGGCGCATGTTGCACTTCTTAAGTGTCGATGAGCAATCGGGAAAGTTGCCCGTCAGGACTTGACTGCATAACGAGGCGCATCGGTTATGAGAATACTGATGATCGAGGACGACGCCGAAACCGCTTCCTTCGTGAGCAACGGGTTACGGCAGGCCGGCCACACCGTGGATGTCGTCACCGACGGCAAGGACGGGGTTCTGCTGGGCATTCAGGAAGACTTCGATCTCGTCATTCTGGATCGCATGGTCCCTGGCCTGGATGGTCTTTCGGTGGCGAGAACGCTGCGCAGCAGCGGCCGGCCGGTCGCCATTCTCTTTCTCACCGCGCTCGGCAGCATCAACGACCGCGTTCAGGGGCTCGATGTCGGCGGCGACGATTATGTCGTCAAGCCCTTCGCCTTTTCCGAACTGCTGGCCCGCGTCAACGCCCTCGGCCGCCGCTCGCCGATGCGCAACGAGAACGAGAAACTCACCGTCGGCGATCTTGAAATGGATGTCGCCCATCGGATCGTCACCCGTAACAATCAGCAAATCAATCTGCTGCCCAGAGAATGTCTGCTGCTCGAGATTTTGCTCCGCAACAAGGGGCGCGTTGTGCTTCGCACAATGCTTTTGGAGCGTGTTTGGGGCTTTCGCTTCGAACCTAAAACAAGTGTCGTCGAGACCTATATCTCGCGCCTGAGGACAAAGGTCGACAAGCCGTTTAAGACACCACTCATCCATACGGTGCGCGGGTGCGGCTATTCGATATATGAAGCCTGATTTTTCACTAACGCGCTTCCAGGCTCAAATCATTGCGGCTGCGGGCCTGATCCTTATTGTCGGCTCGAGCCTTATCTTCTCGTGGTTCTTTATTGATACGCATGAAGATCTGACTGAGCGCGCCCGGGCGCGGGTTGCGCAGGTTTTGAAATCCCTCGTCGCCTATGAAAAGAGCCATGGCCTCGAGGCTCTCATCACCTTCGTCCAGAATGAGGATGCCTGGCACGAGGCGGACCCGCCGTTCGTCTCGATCCGCGACGCGGACGGGGATACTCTGCTGCACACGTCCAAGGAGGTCACGGCGCAGGCGGCATGGGGCGCGGCCAAGCTGTCCATCCGCTATCTCGCCATCGACTGGGGACTCTCCACGCGCCTCGTCCACGTCGCCTCCGCGCCCTTGTCGAGAGGAGAGCTGCTCGTGGGCCAGAGCGAGGTCAAGGGAGCTCAGGTGCGGGACCGCGCGCTCATCGGCTTCGTTCTGCTCACGGCCTCCGTCCTCACGATCATCCTGCTCGCCGCCCTCCTTCTCTCGCACCGCTCGCGCAAGCGCGTCGACGAGATAACATCCACGCTTTTCGCCTTTGCCGCCGGCGACGTCGACCGGCGCGTGCCCATGACGAGGCATGCCGACCGGCTCTCCGATCTCGCTCTCGCGATCAACGGCTCGCTCGATTACGCGCAGCGGCTGCTGTGGAACCTCAACTACATGTCCGCCGATATCGCTCATAACCTCAAGAAGCCGCTCACGCGCCTGCGTCAGCGGCTGGAGATGGTCAGCAAGTGCGAGATTGGCAGCGCCGACTTTTCCCGCAAGATCGACGAGAGCATCCAGGAGATCGACGCGCTGGTCGTCATCTTCGAGGCGCTGTTGAACATCGGCCAGCTCCAATCCGGCGACCGGCGCTCGCGCTTCGTCGATGTCGATATGCCGGCCATTCTCGCCCATATCGCCGATGTGTACGAGCCGATCATCGCCGACCACGGCCACCACCTCGACGTGTCGATCGCCACGCATCGTGTGCGCCCCGTCAAAGGGGATCGCGAGCTGTTGATCGAAATGATCGTCAACTTCGTCGAGAACGCCATCCAGTATTGCCCGAGCGGCACCACTATCAGGCTTGGCTTGCAGCAGTACCGGACGGGCCTCGATGTCTTCATCAGCGACAACGGACCCGGTGTCCCCGCCGCGGAAATCCAGAACCTCTTCGAACGCTTCTATCGGCTCGAGAGAACGCACGGAAAGCCCGGCCACGGCCTTGGCATTCCCTTCGCGGTCGCCATTGCCGAGTTGCACAGTGCTCATGTCGAGCTGAGCGACAACATGCCGGGGCTCAACGTCGTCATCCATTTTCCCAACGCCGCGGTCAGCCGCTCACAGCTCGATCTGCGCGTACGTTCCGGCTACGTCATCAGGCCCCGGTCGCTCTCCAACCCGTGACCGCTCCATATTTGACCTTGATCAAAAAGTACTAATAAAATCAAGCTGTTTGTCAGGATTGTAAGGGTGCTTAGAGGCACCTGAAAGAATTCCCCATCACTCTATTCAGAGGGCGTTGCTCTCGTCTCTCCGCGGCTTCGACGCGCATTCACCGGGGCGTGCCGAGCGACACGTCCGCCGTCCATGTCGTGGATGGCCGTGAGCGATGGCATTTGAGCAGGTGGCGATATGAGCGATAAACGGTTGTCGAGTGATACGCAGCACGAACGCTTATCCGGCGCGCTGAAAAGCGGCCCCGAGCACTGGAATATCGGCGGCGCCATCGGCGGCTTCCCGCATGTCACGTCGGCCAAGGCAGCGCTCGACGAGCTTGGGGTGAGCGGAGTTACCTTCACCGTTTTCGACCAGCATTTTGGAATGAAATGGGCGGGCGGACGGCCCCACGCTTTTGTAGCGGGGCAAACAAAGGAAACCTTTGCGCGCCTCGTCGAGGAATATAACCGCCGCGGCATCAGGTTCAATCTGGTGTTCAGCAACCTGTTCGTCGAGGAGCAGCATCTGGGAGACAAACGCTGCAACTGGATGCTCGAGCGCTGCTGCAGGCCGGGTAACGGTGTCATTGTGGGGAGCCATGTGCTGGCGCAGCACATCCGCCGGAACTTCCCGGATTACCGCCTTGTGCACTCGCTCACGCATTTCAATAAAGAGCCGGCCTACTACTACGAGCACGACGAGCTCTATGACGTCTTCGTCCTTCCGCCGCATCTCAATTACCGGACGCAGGTGCTGCAGGAGCTGTTGGAGAAGCTCGGTACGGAGCGGATTGAGCTGCTGGTCAACGAGACGTGCTTCCGCGAATGCAACATCCGCCAGGATCACTATGACCTGATCAGCAAGGCCTGCTTGGAGGACGACTGGGATTTGTGGGAGCAGCTCACCACGGGCTTCTGCCAGCGCGCGCACGCCGAGCGCTTCACGCGCCTCGATGAGCCCAAGGACGTGAAGCGCATCAAAAACTTCACGCTCTCCCAGGACGAGGTGAACAACCTCAAGGCGCTCGGGATCCAGAATTTCAAGCTCGCCAACCGGCAAGTGCCGAGCCAGCAATACGCGAAGTGGATGGACTACTACATCATCGACCGCCTGGGTCTCTCCACAACGTTTTACGTCTACGAAAACTATTACAAGCCGGCGTCTCATTTTGCCGGACGGTCCGCCTGACGAAATCGATGCGTATCGTTTGCCCGAGATGCGTCTGCGTCTCGGGCCGAGGCGTAGTCATGCGCTTGTGGGTGCGGGCCGATGCGCATCGGCAGCGTCTAGAAACATCGGGAGGCGGACAGCAAAGATCCGCGGCCGCAAGAAAACCCGCTGAGGGAGGGGTTTTACAATGCTCGCTGAGCTCTTTCGTAATACACGAGGCTCGAGAGCCTCTCACAAATTTGCACGGGTGGGCCTGACGGCCCTTCTAGCGCTTACGGCCTTTGCTTCCATCAGGCTCTTGGAGCCGCCTTCCGCCGCCGCAGACAATCAGGATGTGCTGGGAGCACTGGAGCAGCTTGGCGCCGATCTATTCGCGGATGTCGATCTATCGCGCAATCGAAAGCAGTCGTGTGCGACCTGCCACGATCCGGACTTCGCGTTCGCCGATCCCCGCATCTCGAAAGCCGGACGGGCGGTATCCACGGGTGATGATGGCCAATCGCTCGGCGACCGGAACACGCCGACGCTCATGTACGCTCACTTCACGCCGCCGTTGACCAGGCGGGATAATGGTACGGTTGCGGGAGGCTTTTTCTGGGATGGCCGTGCAGATACGCTCGAAGAGCAGGCAAAAGGACCGCTATTGAATCCCGTCGAAATGGGGATGCCGGATGCCGCTTCGGTTGCGGAACGGGTTGCAGAGAAAGACGACTATGTTGCCCGCTTCAGGGCTCTCTTCGGTCCAGACGTGCTCACCCATCCGGAGCGAACCCTTGACGCCGTAGCCCAAGCGCTGGCTGCGTATCAGCGCACGCGCGAGTTCTCGCCGTTCGATTCAAAATACGATCGCTGGATGCGAGGGGAGGCGACGCTCACGCCCCAGGAAGACTTCGGCCGTATCGTCTTCGTCACCTGGAACTGCAACCTCTGCCATAAGCCGATGCATAGGGGCGACCCCAACAAGGAGCTCTTCACCAGCTTCGAATACCACAACATCGGGCTTCCCAAGAACACGCGCGTCCGCGCCCTGAACGGCAAGGGCGAGCATTACATCGATGTGGGATTGCGCGACAACGGCCGGATGCCGGATGAGGCGCACACTGGCAAGTTCAAAGTTCCCACGTTGAGGAACATCGCCGTCACCGCGCCTTACATGCACAACGGTGTCTTCGAGACGCTGAGGACCGCGATCCAATTCTATAACAAGTACACAAGCCGCCGCCCGGACCTGCAGCACAACCCTGAAACTGGCGTGGCCTGGGAGGATCCCGAGACGACGAGCAACATGTCTCATTTCGAGCTGCGGACGGGCCTTTCCCTCGATGACAACAGGATTGCCGCGCTCGAAGCCTTCCTGAGAACCCTGACCGACAAGCGGTACGAGCATTTGCTTGCCGCGCCAGTTCAGGAGGACGCGCGATGAGCGGCGCCGGGCACTACTGGAATCGTTTCGTCATGAGCCGCCGCAACTGGTGGCTGCCGCTCTCCATCGTGCTGGGCGTCGGCATCGGAAGCATGCTGTTCATGGGAACGCGCACCTACCTGGATGCGCCTCCCGTCCCGAGCTTCGTCGACGAGCAGGGCACGACGGTGATTGCAGCGGACACGATCACCCGAGGACAGATGGTGTTCCTCAAGTACGGGCTGATGAATTATGGCAGCATGTTCGGTGATGGCGCCGGCCGCGGGCCCGACTTCACCGCCTATGCGCTGCAGCATGTGGCCCGCGCGATGCGCGATTTTCATGCCTCCGGCGGTGGTGACGCCGACGCGGCGCTCGCCATTGCGCAGCGAGAAATCAAGCGGAACCGCCACGATACCGCAACCAACATGGTAACGACCGGCGCCGCGCAGGCCCACGCCGCGCGCCTGCTTGAACGCCATGTCGCTTCCATGTTCCGCGGTGAGGGTGAGGCGGCTTTTCACCCGGCCGGTTACATCACGGATGAGACGGAGCTCCGCGATCTCGCCGCGTTCTTCTTCTGGGGCGCCTGGGTCTGCGGGGTCGAACGGCCCGGCAAGACCTACACCTATACGCACAACTGGCCCTACGACGAGCTTGCCGGCAACCGGCCGAGCCCGCAGGTGATGCTATGGAGCGTGATTGCGCTGCTTGGGCTGGTCGCCGCCCTTGGTGCGGTGCTGTTCCTCTATGGTCGCTATGCGTCCATTGCGGGATGGCAGCCGGCACGGCGGGGCGATACGGGGGCGCACGCCGCCATGAGCGCGACCGCCGCTCGCGTCGATGCGATGCGGCCAAGCGCGCTGCAGCATGTCACGTACCGGTTCTTCGCGGTCGCCGCGGTGCTGTTCGTGCTGCAGATCTTTGCCGGCATCCTGACGGTGCACGATTTCCTCGGCATAACGCGGGTGTTCGACACCGACCTGGCCAATATCCTCCCGATCCCGGTTGTGCGTGGCTGGCACTTGCAGTTAGCGCTGCTGTGGATCACGGCGTGCTGGGTCGGCGCGTCGATCTTTGCCATCTCGACAGCTGCGCCCAACGCCCCGGCGGGGCAGTTGAAGTGGATCAAGACGCTGTTCTGGCTGTTCGTGGCGACGGTCGTGGGAGGACTGGTCGGCATCGGGCTCGGTCCGCACGGCCTGCTGGGCGACTGGTGGTATCTCCTCGGCAGTCAGGGCTGGGAGTTCGTCGAGCAAGGCAAGCTCTGGCAGGCCATGCTGTTCGCGGTGTTCGCGCTCTGGTGCGTGGTGCTGGCGCGCGGAGTTCGGCCGATCTGGCGCTCGGGCGATGCGTGGATACTTCCGAAGTGGCTGCTCTATTGCGTCGTGTGCGTGCTGGCGATGTTTGTCTGCGGCTTCGTCGCCACCCCGGAGACGAACTTCGTGATCGCCGATTACTGGCGTTGGGCCGTGATCCACATGTGGGTCGAAGCGTTCTTCGAGGTGTTCACGACCGCGGTGCTGGCCTACTTCATGGTGCTGATGGGGCTGGTGAGCCACGCCGCCGCGTCCCGCATCGTCTATCTGGCCACGCTGCTGTTTCTCGGTTCGGGGCTCCTCGGCATCTCGCACAACTTCTATTGGAACGCCAAGCCGGTCGTAACGCTGGCGATTGGCAGTGTGTTCTCCACCTTGCAGGTGGTCCCGCTGATCCTCCTCACGCTTGAGGCCTGGCAGTTCCGCAATGCTCCCTCCAGGTTATCTGGGGATGCGGACGTCCGCCACAGCTTCGGGCAGTCCGAAGCATTTCTCTTTTTGCTCGGCGTAAACTTCTGGAACTTTTTTGGGGCCGGCATGTTGGGCTTCCTCATCAACCTGCCGATCGTCAACTACTACGAGCATGGGACCTATCTGACGGTCAATCACGGTCACGCAGCCCTGATGGGCGTTTACGGCAACCTGGCCATCGCGATGATGGTGTTCTGCGCGCGCTGTCTGGTCACGCCGGCGAGCTGGAGCGGGGCGCTGCTGCGCAGTGTGTTCTGGTCGCTCAACGTCGGTCTGATGCTGATGGTGCTGCTCGATCTGCTTCCGGTCGGCGTCGCACAGCTGATCGACGTTCTCGAGAACGGACTGTGGCACGCGCGCTCGCACACTTTTGTTCAGGGAGAGTTGTTTCAGACTCTAACATGGGCGCGCGTTGTCGGTGGCGCACTGTTTGTACTGGGCGGCGTGCTGCCGCTGGCTTGGTTCATGGTGTCACGCGCGCGATCATTGAAAACACCGTCGCCTGTCGAGGCTGACAAAGCTTCGGATCTCGTGGCGCCTGTTCCGTTGGGTGCCCACCGCGGCTGAGGCGAAAACAAAAGTCATGCTTTCTGTCAAAAATGTAAGGGAGCTTCGAGGCGGATGAAAGAATGGCCGGGCATGCTGTCCATGTTGTCGCATCCCGGCCGAACGCTCTCTCGAGAGAAAGCTAAGTCGGAAAGGCGACAGACGTTGCCGCACGGGTTGGTCCGCGTGGCGCCACGGCGGGAGGCATGGTCCGCTACACATGAGGAGCGGCCTGAGCACCCATCGTCCCGACGAGCGATCCGAGGCTCGCCTTCGGTCGGCGGGATGATTGTTACCACGTCGGTCCGGCGCGTGTCGTCGGCAAGAAGAAAAAACGGCTGGAAACGCACTTTATGGGGAGGCTATCGATGGCCGAAACTTGGCAAGAGCATTCACGACCCCTGGCCGCCAGCACGGTGGAGCGCGTCGCCGATGCGACGTTCTTCGCTGAACCGCGCTCGAAGGCCACGAGGTTTCTTCTCATGGCGTTGAGCGCTGGCCTAGGTGCGGCCGGCGCTCTTTATTTTGCATCCGGCGTCTCGCTTCAGACGTCGTTGCTTTGGCTTTTGGTTCCGATCGCTTTCGCGGGCGGCCTTCTGTCGACGTGGTCGCCGTGCGGCTACTCGAGCGTCTGCCTCTTGCGTCCGAGCGGCGGATACTCTCTTGGCTCCGTCGCGGCGTGGATGCCGACGCTCATTGCCCATGCCGTGGGCTATGCGCTCGGTGCGCTGGCGCTGGGCGGCGCACTCGGGCTTGCCGGCTCTCTGCTCGGCCTTGACGCCTATCTCGCTTACACCGCGCCCGTTTTTGCGGCGCTGCTGGTGCTCTACGGCGCGCATCAGTTCGGTTTCGTCAAGGTGCCTTATCCGCAGCGGCGCTGCCAGGTTCCTCATGACGCGCGCCAGCGCTTCCCGAAGTGGGTGATCGGTCTCCTTTACGGGTTTTCGCTGGGGCTCAACTATCTCACGTACGTGCAGACGCCGCTTCTCTATGCGGTGACCGGTGCGGCGCTCTTCTCTGGCTCCGTCACCTTCGCGGTCGGCATCTTCCTGATCTTCAATCTCGGGCGGTTTCTTCCTCTGGTGCTCAACGCGCTTCCGATGTCGGACGCGAGGATCACCGGCTGGCTCGCACGCAACCAGGAGAATGCCGCTCTAACGGACGCCATGCTGCTCGTCGGATCGGGCGTCGCGGTTGGAGCCATGCTGCTGCTCTCGTGAGCTGAGGCCCACGGCCACTTTTTTCGACCCTCGTTTTTCTGTTCCCGGTCGCGGCGACGCGGCCAACGGCCTCGCTCGTCGTGTTGCCCCGGAAAACCTCGTCATAATCGTCCTACAGGAGGAAAGACATGAAGTTCTCTAAGCTCACGCTCTCAGCCGCATGTTCGGCTTTGGCGCTTGCAGCCTTCGGGTCCTATGCGTTTGCCGGCGGTGCCGCCATTCCGAGCCATCTCCCGGAAGAGGCGACCCTCGGAGTTGAGGACAAGATCGAGATCCTCAAGGCGCCGCCCCCCGATGCACGCCGCATCTATGTCACCGATACGGACGAGTTCAACGTCGCAACCCGCATCGTCACCATCGATGGCGGCAATGCGAAGCTCGTCGGCCAGAGCGATACCGGCCTCGTGCCCAATCCGGTGATCTCCTCCGATGGAAAGTTCTTTGCGCATGCGAGCACGGTGTTCTCGCGTGTCTCTAAGGGCAAGCGTGACGACTACGTCGAGGTCTATGACGCCGAGACGCATAACGTCATCGCGGACATCGACATCCCCGAGATCCGCTTTCTCGTGAATACCTACCCGTGGTTTACGGCCCTCACGCCCGACGACAAGTCGATGCTCATCTATCAGTTCTCGCCGAGCCCCGGCGTCGGCCTGGTCGATCTCGAGGGCAAGAAGTTCGTGAAGATGATGGATGTGCCGGACTGCTACCACATCTTCCCGACCGCGAACGACACCTTCTACATGCATTGCCGCGCGGGTCATCTGCTTAAGGCGACGTTCGACAAGGACGGCAACCTGAAGCACGAGAATACGAAGGTGTTCCACCCGGAGAACAAGCACCTGGTGAACCATCCGGCGTACTCGACGAAGGCCAAGCGCCTGGTATGGCCGAGCTATGACGGAACCATCTATCAGGTGGACCTGTCGGGCGACGAGGCCAAGTTCCTCAACACCTTCGAGGCATTCACCGACGAAGAGAAGGCCGACAAGTGGGCTCCGGGTGGCTGGAACATCGTGGCCTACCATCGCGAGACCGACCGCATCTACCTGCTCGCCGATCAGCGCGAGAAGTGGACGCACAAGTCTCCGAGCCGTTTCGTGTTCGTCTATGAGGCCGCCACCGGCAAGCGGATCAACAAGATCAGCCTCGGCCACGACACGAACGCGATCGGCGTGAGCTCCGACGCCAAGCCACAGCTCTATGCGCTCTCCGGGCATGACCGTGCGCTCTACATCTTCGATCCGGAGACCGGCAAGCAGACGGGCAAGGTCGGCCAGGTCGGTCGCGCGGCGACCAACCTCACGACCATGGACTAGGCGAGGCTGATATGTCGCTAACGTCGTTGCCAATGTTGGATCTGTTCCTGCAGTTTCTGCTGGCGCTGGTCTTTGCTGGCGCGGCGATTTCCAAGATCCAGAACACGGACGAGTTCCACGGCGTTGTCCGGAACTTCCGTCTCGTGCCGGAGCCGCTCGATGGCATCGTCGCCTTCGTGCTGCCCTGGATGGAGCTTGCCATCGCCGCGTCCCTCCTGACGGGCATCGCGACACATCTGTCGGCTGCCGCAGCGGGGGTCCTGCTCCTCGTTTTCGCCGGTGCAATCGCGATCAATATCTTTCGCGGGCGCACGGAGATCGATTGCGGGTGCTTCCGCCAGGGAATGCGCCAGCGCCTGAGTTGGGCGCTGGTCGCGAGGAACATGGTCCTTTGCGCCGGAGCCTTCTGGCTCGCCGCGCAACCGGCCTGGCTCGTGCCCTTGGGCGCGCTCGACATCATCGTCGCCGCGCTCGCCGCACTGGCCGTGCTCCTCATTTATCTCTGCGCCAACGAGCTTGCGGGTCTCCGCCAGCTCTCCCTCGCCAATCATCACGCTACTAAGGAAGGACCTGTGAGATGACGGATGAACTGTTGATTGCGTCGAGCGTCCTTCAGTGGGTCGCGTTGTGCGCGGGCGGGATTGTCCTGCTTGGTATCGCCCGGCAGGTCGGTCTCCTGCACGAGCGCTCGGCACCTCTCGGTGCGATGATCACGGACCACGGTCCGGGCGTCGGAGATAAGGCGCCGACGTTCAGCGTCATCGACGTGAAGGGCAGCAAGCTGCAGATCGGAGGCGACAACGAAGCGGGCGAGGAGACGATGCTGCTCTTCACCTCTCCGACGTGCCCTGTTTGCGAAAAGCTGCTGCCCATCGTCAAGTCGGTGGCTCGGGCCGAAGGCATCCGCGTGATGCTGATCAGCGACGGCGCGGAGGAGGAGCACAAGAAGTTCCTCGCCAAGCACAAGCTCGATGGTCTGCCTTACGTGATCTCGGCCGAGGTCGGGATGCGCTTCCAGGTCGGCAAGGTGCCGTATGGCGTGCTGATCGACGAGAAGGGCGTCATAAAGGCAAAGGGCCTCTGCAATACGCGCGAGCATATCGAAAGCTTGCTCGAGGCGAGCCGCATCGGACACGCCTCTCTGCAGGAGTACATGGCCTCCAGGAAAGGCGCACAGCGTAACGGGGAGCACTCGATCGCCCCGCTCACGATGTAAGCCGGCCGACTTGCAAAAACGTCTAGGGATCAACATTCAATAAGCGGATCAATGAAATGATGAACAGAAGCAAATTCGATGAGATCGTCGAACAATTCTCCCGGCGTATTGCCGGCCGCACGAGCCGCCGCAGTTTCATCAGCCGGGTGGGAACCGCGGTCGCAGGCGCTGCCCTGGTGCCGCTGCTGCCCGTGGACCGCAGCGGCCGCGTGAGCCGGTCGCACGCGAGCGAAGCGGACAACGCAGGCCCGAGCAACACGCGCGAAGGCTGGAAGCCGCAGGATACCGACATCCACCAGTGCGACTACTGGCGGCACTGTTCGCTTGACGGCTACATCTGCGGATGCGCCGGCGGCTCGCTGACCGACTGCCCGCCGGGCACCAAGCTCTCGACGAGCTCCTGGGT
>NZ_DAIQCD010000017.1:0-66595 GCF_036780825.1 Hyphomicrobium sp.
TCGTCTACGACAGCGTGCCGGAAAAAGAGCAGCAGGAGTGCATCAACAAAGCCAAAGCCATCGTGCGCGCGGCCGAGGAGGCGGTTCGGTTCGCTGCGCGCGGCGCGAAGACGGGGCGCTAGAGCCGTTCCGGTTTAAGTGGAGCCGGGGTACGGCTCTTGGCTTATGGTGCAAAGCGAGCATCGCCATAGGCGTCGGCATGCTTTGCTTTTCTCGCTGATACGAAACGGGCCGCCTTTAATTTTGCTTGGCCCAGCCAGCTTTGATGGATTTTGAGACCTCGTCGACGAACAGCCGCGTTTTTGCCGGCACCAGCCGGCCCGGCGGGAGCACAGCATAGACGCCGCCTTCGCCCTTGCCGCCCCAACGCGGCAGCACTTCCACAAGCGTGCCCTCCTTGAGGGCGGGGCCGGCGAGCCAGTCTGCCGTGAATGTAATGCCCGCGCCCGCGATCGCCGCGAGCAGCACTGCCTCCGAGTTATCTGCAACGAGCGGGCCTTGCGGGCGAATGGTCCTGCGCTTTCCCGCTTTCCACAACGACCAGTCCGGCCAGCCCGCATAGCTGGAAAAGCCGATGCACGAGTGATTTTTCAGATCGTCCGGGGTGCGCGGCTTGCCGTGAGCTTTGAGATAGGCGGGCGCGGCAACGAGCAAATTTCTGTAGGACGCGATTTTCCGTGCGGTCAGCGTGCTGTCCCGAAGCCGACCCACTCTGATGGCGACGTCGAAGCCATCCGCCACGACGTCCACGAAACGATCCGAGAAGCGAATATCAAGCCTGATATGCGGATGGCTTGCGAGGAACGGAGGCAGCAAAGGCGTGATCCACTGGCGTCCGAACGTCACCGGCACGGACACTCTGAGCAGGCCTTGTGGGCTTGCCGCAATGTCGCTCGCCTCGCGGCTGGCCACCGATAGTTCTTCGAGCAAGCCTTGCACGCGCCGATGGTAGCGGGCGCCGACTTCCGTGAGGACCACCCGCCGCGTGGTGCGCGAGAAAAGGCTGACGCCCAGCTCCTCTTCAAGCTGGCTCACCCTTCGAGAGATGACAGAGGCATCGCGGCTGAGTTTTCTGGCCGCCTCGGTGAAGCTCCCGCTGTCGGCCACAGCCACGAAGGCCGCCAGCAGCTCCAACCCCCCGCGCTCAAATAATTCCTGCATAGTACGCACGAATGAAATGTCACCAGGCCCGATTATCTATGGGCTGTTTTGGAATATCTCCTTGTCATCGCAACGTCGAGGAGAAAACCGACATGAGAACATTCTTAAGCATCGGCGCCGGGCCAGGCATGGGCTTCGAGACGGCCGAACGCTTTGCCAGGGAGGGCTTCGACATCGTTCTCGGCGCCCGCAATGAGGGCACGCTCAAGGAGCTGAGTGATCGGCTGAGAGCGAAGGGCCATAAGGCGAACGTCCGTGCCGTTGATGCCGGCGAAGCACGGAATGTGACCAGGCTCATTGCCGATGTTGAACGGGACTTCGGCCGCATCGATGTGCTGCATTATAACGCCGCATCAATGCGTAATGCGACGATTGCTGACCAGCCTGCCGATACCTTCAATTCAGATCTGGCGGTGAACATAGGCGGCGCACAAACTGCGATACAAGCCGCCCTGCCGGGGATGATCGATCGCGGATCGGGATCGGTCCTTTTGACGGGGGGCGGCTTCGCCCTTCAACCGCATCCCGACTATCTGTCACTCAGCGTGGGAAAAGCGGGAATTCGAGCCCTGGCTCAAGGATTGTTCGAGAGCCTGAAGCAGAAGGGCATTCACATCGCAACGGTAACGGTTGCCGGCTTCGTAGAGCCAAATTCGAAGGATGCAACGGCCGTGGCGGAGGAGTTCTGGAGGCTGTATAGCCAGCCGAAAGATGCATGGGCGGTCGAAACGACCTACACGCCGTAAAGCTTATTCGGGCAGAGCCGTTCACTCTGCCCGATGCCGGCTACCGCGCGAGCAGGGGCAGCAGGGCCTTGGTGATGGCGCTGTTGCCGGCGAGGACGTTGCCGGTCTCGTAGGCCTTGTCGCGGCCTTCCACGTCCGATACGAGGCCGCCCGCTTCGCGCACGAGAACGATGCCGGCCGCGAGATCCCATGCCTTGAGGCCGCGCTCCCAATAGCCGTCGTAGCGGCCGGCGGCGACGTAGGCGAGATCGAGGGCGGCCGAGCCCGAGCGGCGCAGGCCCGCGACCTCCATCATCACGGCGCTCATCTCGTCCATGAAGCGGGGATGGCCCGGGCGACCGCGGTGAGGGATGCCGGTGACGACGACCGCGTCCGCCAGCGTGCGGCGGGCGGCGACGCGAAGCCGGCGCCGGTCATTCAAAAAGGCGCCCTTGCCCTTCTCGGCGGTGAAAAGCTCATCGGTCGCTGGATTGTAGACGAGGCCTGCAACCAGCACGCCCTCACGCTCGAGCCCGATCGAGATCGCAAAATGCGGAATGCCGTGCAGGAAGTTCGTTGTGCCGTCGAGCGGGTCGACGATCCAGCGATGGGTCTTGTCGTCGCCCGGAACCTCGCCACGCTCCTCCATCAGGAAGCCATAGCCGGGGCGCGCCCGCGAGAGCTCCTTGAAGATGATGTCCTCGGCCTTGTGGTCGGCGGCGGAGACGAAGTTTGCCGGGCCCTTCACTGAGACCTGGAGATGCTCGACCTCGCCAAAGTCGCGTGCGAGGGACCGTCCGGCCTTGCGCGCAGCGGAGATCATCACATTCATCAGGGCTGAAGCGGGCATGGTCCTCGGTGTCTTGTCGAAGGGAAAGCGGGGGTGCGGGGCACGAGCGGATGGCGAGGCCATCGCCGTTTCGCAAAGGAACGTCAACCCCTTTTACCGCAACGAGCGCGAAAGAGCGCCGCTTCGCTGCGTCGCGGGCAAGGGAGGAAAAAGGGCCGCGCGCCGCCGTCCGGTGGGGTGATTAAGGCAAGGCAAGCACCTGGCGCTTCTCGCGCCACTCGGCTGCCGCGGCGGTGGCCTTCGCGCGATCGGCCTCGGATAAGGCGGCGACATGGGCGTCCAGCTTCTCGTCCTCGATGCCTTGCGCCTTGGCGATCAGACGCCACTTGGCGGCCTCGATGGGATCGGCCTCGACGCCTGCGCCCTCGATGTAAAGGTGGCCGAGACGGTTCTGGGCACCGGCGACGCCCTGGTCGGCGGCGGCTTGCAGGTAGGCGACCGCCTTCTTCTCATCCGCCTTGAGGCCGCGCCCCTGGAGAAGGAGGACGGCGTAATCGTACTGAGCGGCGGGCAGGCCCTGCTCGGCAGCCTTGGCGCTCCAGCGTGCGGCTTCGAGGGCATCGTTCGGCACGCCATTTCCTTCGAGGTAGAGCGCGGCGAGATCGTATTGCGCCGATGCCACGCCTTTCTCGGCGGCGTAGCGGATGTGCTGGGCGGCGCGATAGGGATTTTCGGGCTTGCCGGTGCCGCGCAGAAACATGAGGCCGAGATTGTAGTTGGCGACCGGGTCCCCCGTGGCGGCCGCTTTCTCGAACATCTCAGCGGCGAGATTGATGTCCTTGGCGACGCCGCGCCCCTCGGCAAGCATGGTGCCGAGCGCCAGCGTGCCTGGGATGTCGCCAAGCTCGGCGGCGCGAGCGTACCAGCGTGCGGCGGCGCTTTCGTCCTTCGGCACGCCGAGGCCGTCGGCATAGATGCGGCCGATCAGAGTGTGAGCCTGCGGATCATCACGGCGCGCGGCTTCCTCCGCGAGTTCGAGCGCCGTCAGGTATTTGCCTTCGTCAAAGGCCGTATAGGCGGGATCATCCACGGTTTCCTTGGCCGCAGGTGCCGGGGGTGCTTGCTCCGGCGCAGCCGGGCGGCTCATGCCGGGCAGATAGGGCGTCAGCATGCCGGTGGCGATGAGCGCGCCGAGGGCACCGAGCGCGAGGCCGGCGCATCCCAGGATGACGAGGTTGATCGTGCGCACGATGCCTCCTCCTCAGGCGGCGCCGGAGGGGGAGCCGAGCGCTGCGATGAGTGCTGCCGCCCACGCCGTGTCGTCTTTTTCCGGGGCCGCATGCGGCAAGCGTACGGCGATGAAGTCCGCGCCGGAATGAATGACCGCGCTGGCTTCGGCGGGCGCCTCTACATCGAAGGCGACGACGGGTACCACGAACAGGTCCGACCACCACGCGACGAGCGCCTGCTGTGTCGCGGGGAACGTTGCGGATCCATCTGTCCCGACCGATCGGCTGAATGCAATGTAGTCGGCGCCGGCGTCGCCGAGCGTCATGGCGTCGTGGCGGGAGCCGCCGGCGTCGACGCCGACGATCGCCCTGTCGCCGAGGGTGGCGCGTGCAGCGGCGTAGGCCTCTTCTATGTCAGGGCGCGAGGTGAGATGCACGCCGTCCGCGTGCACGGACCGGGCGGCTTCCACGTCATCGGCGAGTAGGGTAGCGATATCCATCCCCTGGGACATCTCGACAAGGGGACGTGTAACGCCCGTATCGAAGGCGGCACCTTCGGGCGCTGTCAGGATAAGGGTTTGCGCCTTTGTTGCGGCAAGGGCCGCGCGGAGGCGTGCGAGCCAACCGGCGCCGGCTTCAGCAGACGCGACCAGGCAAAGGCCCGGCTCTGGCTGTGGATCTGTCATGATGTCTCGCATTCTTTGGCCAACAAAAAGGCCGTGAGGCTATCCGGCTCAATTCAGGCGGAAAAGAGACTCATCCCGCCGAACGGGGCTGTCGTTTTGGACGAAGGCCAGCGGCGGCCAGTTCACCCTATGCCGCCGCACCCCTTCCAGCTATCGTCCTTTCTTGCGAATCCGGTGCGCCTGTCGCGTTCACGAGCATGAAATTGCCATGCTGTAACTGCACCTGTGGGTTTTGCCCACGTGCGGGCTGGGGGATTCGTTTCATGTGGTGCCGCGTCCCGCTCACGGAGAGACTGATGCCCACGATTGCTTTCAGGCGCCTTGCCGCGGCCACAGCCGTAATCCTTTCATTTGCGGCCGCTTCCGCGGCGGCCGCCCAGGCGACGGCGGAAAAAGAAGCCGTAAAGGAAGCTGCGCCGGCTCCGGAGACGACGGGCGCCATTCCCGATGTGCGGCCAACCGAGCCCGCTTCGCAGACCGCCGCGCCGGAGGCCTTGACGGACGAGAAAGCACCCGGAACGAAGCCGGTGGATAGCGCGGCCCCCTCGCTCGCGAATGCCGAAACGCCGGCGCCGCCGAAGGATGCTGAACCCGCAGCCGCCGCTCAGCCCTCTGGCGAGCAACCGACCGGTGCAACACCGATGGGCGCAACAGGCGCCGAAACGCCGGAGAAGCCTGGAACAGCCGCGGCGCCGTCATCTGAAGTAACGCCGCCTGCTGCCGCCGAGGCAGCGCCTCCTGTGCCTGTCGTCGATCCGGTGGTTGCGGAGGTGCGCACGTGGCTCTCGGTTTCCGCAAACACGGCGGGCGCGCACAAGGATGATGCGGCGGCCGCCGTCGCCTTCTATGGCGAGCGGAGCGATGGGCCGCTCTGGGTCGATGCCAACGGTTTCACCGCCAACGCAAAGAGCGCGATCGCCGAGGTGGGCAAGGCCGACGACTGGGGTCTTTCGGCTGACGACTTCGAGCTGCCGCGGTTCAACGTCCCCACGCCCTCCACGGGCGCGCAAGCGGAAGCCGAAGCTCGCCTTACGCTCGAGTTGCTTAAGTATGTGCGCCATGCGCGGGGTGGGCGCGTCAATCTCGCGTCGCTCTCGCGTATTCTGGATCAGACGCCCCCGGTCAAGGATCCGAACACGGCTCTTGCCGAGCTGGCCAAGGCGCCGGCGGCAGATTCCTATCTGCGCGATCAGCATCCGAAACACGCGCAGTTCAAGCTCCTGCACAAGGCATTACTCGAAGCGCGCGGGCATAGCGGAAAAGAGGCGGAGATCGATCCCGCTCTCACGGTCAGCCTGCCCGCCACGCGGGAAATGCTCAGGGTGGGTGTGGAGCATCCGAACGTAGCGCTGCTGCGTAAGCGCATGAAAGTGCCGGCGGAAGACGGTGCCAAGGAGACGCTGTTCGATGAGAAGCTGGCACTCGCGCTCACAGCGTTCCAGGCTGAGAAGGGCCTCGCCGAATCCGGCGAGCTCACGGGGGCGACGCGCAAGGCGCTCAACCGCGATGTGGAGGCGCTCCGCGTTCCCGATCCGGGACGGCGCGAGCTGCTTCTCGTTCTCAACATGGAGCGCTGGCGCTGGCTGCCGGAGGAGCTGGGCCGCGTTCATGTGTGGAACAACATCCCCGAATACATGACGCGTGTGATCAAGGGCGACGAGGTGTTGTTCCATGAGCGCATCATCGTCGGCCTGCCGGCATGGGCCACGCCGGTGTTTTCGGAGACGATGAAGACCGTCGTGTTCAATCCGTCCTGGGGCATGCCGGACGGCATCAAGACGCGCGAACTTGCCCCGCGCCTCCGCTCGGCGGGCGGCGGCTTCCTCTTCTTCGGCGGTGGCGGCGGCGGAAGCATCATTCGCGCCTATGGGCTCGACGTGTATCGCGGCGGCCGGAAGATCGATCCCGACAGCGTGGACTGGAGCGTGGCGGATGTGCGCGCCTATAGTTTCATCCAGCCGCCGGGCGGGCGAAATCCGCTCGGCCGGGTGAAGTTCATGTTCCCGAACCGGCATGACGTCTACATGCACGACACTATCGAGCGATCGCTCTTCCAGCAGTCGAGCCGGGCGCTCTCCCACGGCTGTATCCGTGTTCAAGATCCGATGCGGTTTGCCGAAGTCATGCTGGCGGAAGGCAATGGACTGGATGAAGCGGGCGTCGCGCGAGCGGTCGCTTCGGGCGGGGAGGTGAGGCTCAAAAACCCGATCCCGGTACACACCACGTACTTTACGGCGGTGGCCGACAAGGACGGTCACGTCTCGACATTCCGCGATCTCTATGGGCACGACAGCCGCCTCTCGGCAGCCCTCTCGGGACGCGCGTTGCCGCCCGAGACCGTCGCCGAAAGCACTGCTGCACAGCCGGCTTCCGGTAGCACGCAGCAACGCAAGAAGAAGCAAACCTATCAGGCGCCCAATACGCTTGCCGACGTGATCTCCGGCTTTTGGCTGAACTAGAGTGCTTCCGGAAACGTGGGAACCGGTTTTCCGACAAGAAGCACGAAGACACAAAAGCCCGTTTCTCGATTCGACTTAAATCGGAACGGCCCTAGAGCCGGTTCCAGTTTGAGGGGCATTTGGGAACGGCTCGGCGAAAAGCAGTCAAGGCGCAATAAGGGGGGCTTATTGCGCCTTGCTGTTCAGCCCCCGTCCAGTGGTCGAAGGCGTGAAAACGTGGTTCCGCCGCTCGATGGGAGTCACGTCAAGTGGGGCGGATCCGGTGCCGCATCATGGGCTCGCAAAGACAACGGAATCGCGCGCGCGTTGTTCCGCAGCGCACACAAAAAATTCGGTGCACACACGCAATGTCTTGAGGCCGCCCCGTTCGTGGGTTTGACGTGTTGTACAGTGCCTTCGGATGTCGCGGAAGTGGGTGGTGGCGTAGATCCCGGCCTTCGCCGGGATGACATTGAGAAAGCAAGCGGCGCCCACCACGCCGTCATCCCGGCGAAGGCCGGGACCCACGCAAGTCTCCAGCCTTTACGCTGAAGGGGTTCATGGTGCTGCTGATGCAATGTTTTGGAAATGCGCGAAGCTCAGATGGCTTCCGGAAAAGCGGGAGCCGGTTTTCCGAGAAGAAGCACGATCAAACAAAAATTTAGAGCCGTTCCCCGATTCCGCCTAAAGCGGAACGGCTCCGGCGCAGTGCGCGATAGAGGACGCGCCTGTCTGAACGAGCTACCCAAGCGAAGACTTGAACTGCTTCGACTGCTTCCCGAGCAGCATGAAGCGATCCCTGGCAGGAAGAGCATGCTGCAGGTGAGAGCCTGAGGGGAGGTTCGTGTCTGCGTGTGAATGGCCGACGCAAGCGTTCGACGCGAGCCGGTGAGGCTCGCGTCGCCGTGGCGAGACGTTGCGTTTCGTAGGAGGCCCTACGCGGCCTGCTCGAGGTCGGCGTCCCACTTGCCGAGCGCAGCAAGGCCGTTCATGTGTGCACGGTGAGCGAAGGCGCGCTGGGCCGTGGCCACGTTCTCGGACTTTCCGCCCCAGGCCTTCAGCGCCGCCGCCTGCAATGCACGACCATACGAGAACGTCAGCGCCCAGGGCGTGCCGCCGGCGGCGTTCATGAGCGAGAGATGCTTCGTCGCCAACTCGTCCGACTGGCCGCCGGAAAGGAAAGCGATGCCCGGAACCGAAGCCGGCACCGTCGCCTTGAGGCAGCTGATGGTCTTCTCGGCGACCTCTTCGGGCGAAGCCTGGCGGGCGCACTTCTGGCCGGCGATGACCATGTTCGGCTTCAGCACCATGCCTTCGAGAGAGACGCGCGCATCGTAAAGCTCGCGGAAGACGGTGCGCAGCGTCCATTCCGTGACGCGGTAGCATTCGTCGATGTCATGGGCGGAGTGTGCCCCGTCCATCAGCACTTCCGGCTCGACGATGGGCACGATGCCGGCTTCCTGGCAGAGCGCGGCGTAGCGTGCGAGTGCGTGTGCGTTGGCCTTGATGCAATTCCACGTCGGAATTCCCTCGGCGATGGCGATCACGGCGCGCCACTTGGCGAAACGGGCGCCGAGCCCGTAGTACTCGGCGAGGCGATCGCGCAGGCCGTCGAGACCCTCGGTGATGGTCTCGATGCTGGAGGTCGGGCCGGCGAGACGCTTGGCGCCGGTGTCGACCTTGATGCCAGGGATCGAGCCCGCAGCCTTCATGATGTCGACCAGCGGCGTGCCGTCCTTGGCCTTCTGGCGGATGGTCTCGTCGTAGAGAATGACGCCCGAGACGTGGCTCTTCATGGCGTCGGTGGCGCGAAAGAGCATCTCGCGATAGTCGCGGCGGGCATCCTCCGTGGAGGTGACGCCGATGCTGTCGAACCGTTTCTTGATGGTGCCCGAGCTTTCGTCGGCGGCAAGGATGCCCTTTCCGGGCGCCACCATGGCGATGGCAATATCTTCGAGCTTCTCGGTCATGGCCTCTTTCCGTTATCCAATCGTTGCAACTTGCGGCGCGCTGCCGGCATCGGGGCGCGGGGGCGATCAGGCCGCAGTGAGCTTCTTCAGAACCTCCTCCGACACCTCGAAGTTCGCGAAGACGTTCTGAACGTCGTCGTCGTCCTCGAGGGCGGCGATCAGCTTCATGATGCGCTCGGCGCCTTCCTCGTCCACCTCGGCCGTGAGCGTGGGCTTCCAGACGGCTTTGACGCTCTCCGGCTCGCCGAGCTTCTCTTCAAGTGTGCTGGCAACCGTGCCGAGGCTGTCAAAGCTGCAGGTGATGAGATGGCCGGTATCGTCGGAGGCCGCATCACCGGCGCCGGCCTCGATCGCAGCTTCGAGCACCGCATCGGCAGAGCCTGCGTCGGGCTTGAAGCGGATCTCGCCGACGTGCTCGAACATGTGGGCGACGGAGCCCGTCGCGCCCAGGTTGCCGCCGTATTTCGTGAAGGCAGCGCGCACAGCGCCGCCCGTGCGGTTGCGGTTGTCGGTCAGAGCTTCGACGATGACGGCCACGCCGCCCGAAGCGTAGCCCTCGTAGCGGATCGTCTCGTAGGCGTCGCTCTCGCCGCCCTGGGCCTTCTTGATGGCGCGCTCGATGTTGTCCTTCGGCATGTTCTCGGCGCGGGCGGTGGCAATGGCCAGCCGGAGGCGCGGGTTCATAGCCGGGTCGGGCATGCCCTGCTTGGCAGCGACCGTGATCTCGCGGGCGAACTTTGCGAACATCTTGGCCCGGGCCGCGTCCTTGCGACCCTTCTTGTGCATGATGTTCTTAAAGGCTGAGTGGCCGGCCATTTGTCTCCGAGGCTCTAGTGGTTGCGCAGGCAAGGCTCGCGCGGGGCATGATGTCGTGTCGATTTAATGCGGGGCGGCCCGGTGTGGGTCAAGTCCTCCCCATGCTCAAGGCTGTTTCCATTCAAGTGGAAAACGGAACGGCTCCAAGCGCGGGTCCCGCGCATCGAGCAGCACTTTAGGCCGGCACAAACAACTTTCAAAGCTGACGGAATTTTCGGCCTGGAAAAGGGCCGGGCTCGCGAGCCGGGGCAGAATCACATAGGATGTCTCTATACCGCTTCTGCCCAATCGCGGATCTAGGGTGAGCAATGCTCACCGTATGCACTGAGGGCGAGCATGCTCCTCCTCATGCAATTGCCATAACCTCTCTCACTCGACCCAAAAGAGCGGCTCGGTAGGCTCAAGAACGCCACCGAGCCGCAAACTTTTTACGCGTGTTGCCAGCCCCGTCCGGTCGTCGATCTCGACGGCGAGGCCGGCAACCGTCGCGGGGCCGAGCGCAGGCTCGAAGCGCTCGCGCGGCAGGCGCGTCAGGAAGCGGCTGATCGGCTCGCCAGGATCCATGCCGAGGACCGAGTTGTAGTCGCCGCACATGCCGGCATCCGACATGTAGGCGGTCCCGCCCGACAAAATGCGTTCGTCGGACGTCGGCGTGTGCGTATGAGTGCCGACGACGACGCTCACACGTCCGTCGAGGAAGTGGCCGAGAGCCTGCTTCTCGCTCGTCGCTTCGGCGTGAAAATCAATCAGAATGGCGTCCGCGCCGGTATTGAGCGGACAGGCCTGGAGCTCGTTGTCGATGGCACGGAACGGGCAGTCGATCTCGTTCATGAACACGCGGCCCATGGCGTTGATCACGAGCACGTCGGCGCCGTTGCGGGCCTTGAGGAGGGCAGCGCCCCGGCCGGGCGTGCCCGGCGGAAAGTTGATCGGGCGGATGAGGCGATCCTGGCGCTCGATGAAGACCAGCGTATCCTTCTGGTCAAAGGCGTGATTGCCGAGCGTCACGGCGTCGGCGCCGGCATCGATCAGCTCGAGGTGGATCGTTTCGGTTATGCCGAAGCCGCCGGCTGCGTTCTCGGCGTTGATGACGACGAAATCGAGATCGTAGCGTTTGCGAAGGCGCGGGATGGCTTCGACGGCGGCGCGCCGGCCGGCACGGCCCACGATGTCGCCGAGGAACAAAAGGCGCATCAGAAGAGCCCTCCCGGCAGCGGAACGCTGCCAGCTCCGCGCGTGCGAGGAGAGGGGAGGCTAGGCCGAGAAACGCTGCTCTCCCGATGCAGGCGAGAGGACGGCGGCAAGCTGCCCAGCGGATTCGCGTCGATCGAGGCGGTCATTCCAGCGTCATTGCGTCCGGCACTTCAACGGCCCCGAGGGGGTCAAGATCCAATCCAGACGCTCGTCATAATCGCCATAAGGCACGGCGTCGACTCGCTGCTCGTCGAAGGCGAGGCCGATGGAGACGACGGGCTTGAGTGCGCGCAGGCGGGCCAGCGTGCGATCGTAGAAGCCGCCGCCATAGCCGAGACGATAGCCCTTGGCGTCAAAGGCGAGGAGAGGGCCGAGCACGATGTCCGGGTCGAGAACGGGTGCCTCGGGCAGGGGCTCGCGAATGCCCCAGGCGGCTTCGCCCATGGGGTCGCCGGGAGACCACGCGCGGAAGATGAGCGGCTTGCCCTTTCCCTCCATGATCGGCAGGCACAGGCGGTAGCCTTCGCCGAGCAGGCGGCGCATCAGGGATCCTGGGTCGATCTCGTCGCCGATGGGGAAAAAGCCCGAGACGATCGCCGGTGCGGGCCGCCCTGCGAACGCGATTCCGTGGCGTGTGATGGCCGCCGCAGCGTCTTCGCCCGCGCGGACGAACGCCTCTTTGCGGATCGAGCGCGCCTCGCGGCGCATCGCTTGCTTGGCGTCGTCGGTGGAAATGGCGGCGGCCCTTTGCGAAGATCAGGGAGACGAGCGGGCGGGAAGGCAACTCCGCCGGGCACGCCGGCGGAAGCCGAAAAGGAAAGAGCCGCGGTGGCCGTTGGAACGGTTGATCTCGCCGGGTCCCTACAAATGTAAGGTGGGCGCCATATGTCCGGGGCCACGGCCCCGGCCAGGGACAGCTCCCAGGCAGATCTTATAGGCCCTGGAGATGTGTGTTCCTGACGAGCCCCGCAGCGCTCGTAACATAGGGGGACCGGGAGAAAAAAGCGAGGGCTCAGCCGTTCTTTTCGACCACGGTGGTCAGCGACTCGATGATCCAGTCGATGCGGTTGGCGACAGCGCTCCGATTCTCCTCAAGCGCCGCGATTCGCTGGCGGGCGGTTTCGAGCTCGCGTTTCAAGGCATCGCGCTCCCGCTCGAGTGTGCGCACGCGCGTATCTGCGGACCCCGCAGGCGCTGTCGCTTTGGCGGCGGCGCGCGGCGATGTCTTGGAGGCAGCGCGTGCGGACGTCTTGGACGTCTTGGACACTTTGGATGCGGCGGGCGCCGCGGTTTTGCGTGCTTTCGCGCGAGCGGCTGGACGCTTTACTGTTTCTTTCGGCCGCTGAGCCATGAATGACCGCGCCCCCTCCTTGAGCTAAGGATAGCAAGGACCCCCTTGGGGCCGTCGTCCCCCCGACGGCCTTCTCGTCCGACCGTCAGCATAAGTAATCTCATCGTGCGGCGCAAGAAATCAGCCGGTTCAGCCTCTTGAGCGCGCGCGCGACAGTGTGCGGCGGGCAACAGCATTGACAGGCCGGAAAGTGCCCAACTTAATGGCGTCCGCTAGGTAGACGGCGCGGCGCATGGAGCCGCATTCAAAGGGCCGCCCGGCAGAAACTTCCCAGGCATCGGAGGACGTTCATGGCAGTCAAGGTCGCAATCAACGGGTTTGGGCGCATCGGCCGTAACGTTCTGCGTGCGATTTACGAATCGGGGCGCACCGACATCGAGGTGGTGGCGATCAACGATCTCGGCCCGGTGGAGACCAATGCGCACCTCCTGCGTTTCGATAGCGTGCACGGGCGGTTTCCCGGTGAGGTGACAGTCAAGGGCGATGCGCTCGACCTCGGTCGCGGTCCCATCAAGGTGACGGCGATCAAGAACCCGGCGGAGCTGCCACACAAGGACCTCGGCGTCGACGTCGCGCTCGAATGCACAGGCATCTTCACGAGCAAGGAAAAGGCCTCGGCGCATCTCGCAGCCGGCGCCCGGCGCGTGCTCGTCTCGGCGCCCGCTGAAGGGGCGGACCTTACGGTCGTCTACGGCGTCAATCACGACAAGCTCGCCAAGGATCATCTCGTGGTGTCGAATGCGTCCTGCACGACCAACTGTCTGGCGCCCGTGGCGGCCGTGCTCAACGACCTGGTCGGCATCGAAAAGGGCTTCATGACAACGATCCACAGCTACACGGGCGATCAGCCGACGCTCGATACGCTGCATAAGGATCTCTACCGGTCGAGGGCGGCAGCCGTGTCGATGATACCGACGTCCACGGGCGCGGCGAAGGCCGTGGGCCTCGTGCTGCCGGAGCTCAACGGCCGCCTTGACGGCACGGCAATCCGGGTTCCGACCCCCAACGTCTCGGCCGTCGATTTCAAATTCGTGGCCAAGAATGAAACCACCCGCGATGAGATCAATGCCGGCATCGAGGCGGCCGCGCGGCAGCATCTCAAGGGTATTCTCGGCGTCACCGATCAGCCGAACGTGTCGATCGACTTCAACCATGACAGTCGGTCGTCGATCTTCCATCTCGACCAGACGAAGGTCATGGATGGCACGCTCGTGCGCGTTCTCGCCTGGTATGACAACGAGTGGGGCTTCTCGAACCGCATGGCCGATACCGCCGTCGCGATGGGCAAGCTGATCTAAAACAGGAACGTCAGAGATGGGAGCAATGCTCCCATCAAAAACGTCGGGCTCTCTCTCGGACAGAGCAGGAGAAGCCTGAAAGGCGATGCCTTGAGCCGGACGATGGGCCGGCTCAAGGGGAGGGAGCGGCCTTGCCCTTCCACCAGAGCGCCAGCAGAACCAGGATCGATCCTGCAAACGATGCCACAACATCGCGAAGCGAGATCGTGATGGACTCGAGCTGCGGCAGAAGCCCGAGCAGGCGGAACAGAAGTCCGCCAACAAGAGCGCCGGCCAGGCCGAGGCCGAGATTCCTCCAGAAGCCGAAACCGCGCTTTTCGCCCTTGGCGAGCAGCCCGGCGAGGCTGCCTCCCAACAGCCCGATGATGATCCAGACGATGATCTGATCGAGGGTGACGTTCATGGCGACCTCCGCGGTCTCGGCGCGGCGATGGCTCCGCGCACGGGCGCAACATTAGCACGGGCTGCGCTTCCTGAGACCGTTCCCGTTCTCTCCCGGGGCAGGCTGCATTCCCATGGTTTATGAAGCCCCGTTCCCGTTAAGGTGAACGGCTGGTCCGCATACCTCTGTAGAAACCAGAAGCCGGTGGCCGCGTTATCCTGCTCGGGGTATCATGATGTGGGGGTGATTTCATTCCGGCCCAATCGGGAGTATTGGCCATGCAAGCTTCGCCTTCCACTTATCCTCCAGGAACCGTCAGAATGCGTCCCATGCTCCACGCGCTGGCGCAAAACTGGTGGCTTATTCTTCTGCGCGGCATCGTGGCCATTCTGTTCGGCGTGCTCGCCTTCGTCTGGCCCGGCATCACCCTGCTCACGCTCGTCCTGTTTTACGGCGTATTCGCGTTTTTCGACGGTGTCCTGTCGCTTGCGGCTGCCGTTCGTGGCGGTGCGCCAGCGCCGCGCTGGTGGCTGGCTCTCGTGGGCGTGTTCGGAATCGCGGCCGGTATTCTCACCGTGTTTTGGCCGCAGATCACGGCCCTCGTCCTCTTGCTCTTCATCGCCGGCTGGGCGATCGTCACTGGAGTTCTCGAGGTCTGGGGAGCGATCAAGCTCAGGCACGAGATCGAGGGGGAATGGCTGTTGATCGCAAGCGGCGTTCTCGCGATCGCGTTCGGCATCCTGCTCGTGATGTGGCCGGGCGCCGGCGCACTGGCCATGGTGCTCGTTATCGGCTCCTTCGCGATCATGTACGGATTGCTGCTGATCGGTTTCGCCTTCCGGCTGCGCAAGCATGCCACGGTGCATATCTGACCATCCGACAAGCCGCTTTCGGCGCGAGGATGCTGGAGTGGCTGACGCTTGAGCTTGCGGCCGCGGGAACTGCCCAGGCCGGAAGCTCGCCGTGGCGCCAGTCGGCATGACCATAACGTGCTCATTCCCGCAGCCTGCCGGCCTTAACCCCGCGTGCGGCGACGAATCATATGCCCCATGGTATGCGGGGGCATGCAGGGGGAGAGACACGTTCGAATTATCGGTATCGATCCGGGGCTGCGGCGGACCGGCTGGGGCGTCATCGAAACTGATGGCGTGCGCTTGGTCTATGTCTCGTCGGGGGTGATCACGTCCACCGCGGGCGAGGCGCTCGCCTATCGTCTACGCGAGCTGTTCGAGGGGCTCTCGGGCATCATCGCATCCTCGCAGGCGGGAGAGGCCGCCGTGGAGGAGACCTTCGTCAACGACAATCCGCGGGCGACGCTGAAGCTTGGCCAGGCGCGCGGCATCGCGCTGCTGGCGCCGGCAATGCGGGGGCTCAGCATCGCCGAATATGCACCCAACCTGATCAAGAAAGCGGTCGTGGGGACGGGGCATGCGGAGAAGCGGCAGATCCAAGCCATGATCGGGTTTCTGTTGCCGAAGGCGCGGTTCGAGAGTGCGGACGAGGCCGATGCGCTCGCCATCGCCATCTGTCATGCGAGCCATCGCGGGGCGGCAGCCCTCGCCCGGCGCGTGGCTAGAGAAGGGGTCTAGCGGTATGATCGGCCAGCTCAAGGGCAAGATCGACGCCATCGGGGAAGCCCATGCCATCGTCGACGTTGGCGGCGTCGGCTATGAGGTGCAGCTTTCGGCGCGCACGCTGCGCAATCTCAGCCTTGGCGAAGCGGTCGTGCTCACTATCGACACCTACGTGCGTGAGGACGCGATCCGGCTGTTCGGATTTCAGAGCGAGATCGAGCGGAGCTGGTTCCGCAGCCTGCAGAACGTGCACGGCGTCGGCTCGAAGGTGGCCCTCGCCGTACTCGGGGTCCTCTCGACGCAGGAGCTTGCCAACGCCATCGCCCTCGGTGACTGGGCGGCGGTGGAGCAGGCGCCGGGCGTCGGCAAGAAGCTGGCGCAACGCATCATCTCCGAGCTCAAGGATAAGGCGCCGGCGCTGTCGGCTGCTGGCCTCAAGGTAACGGCGCCGGCCGGCGTGGGAAGCGCGCCCGCGGACGGCATGGCGGCGGCCGAGGCCATCTCAGCGCTTGTCAATCTCGGCTACAGCCCCGCCCAGGCCTCAATGGCCGTCGCCGCCGCTATGAAAGAGCTTGGAGCGGACGCGGACACGGCCAAGCTCATCCGGCGCGGGCTCAAAGAGCTGGGCCGATAGGAGAACGTGCATATGAGACGGCTGATCTCGTTTCCCGCCTGGTTTGTGCTGTCCCTGATCTGGACGGGCATCGTCGCTTATCTCGCCTATACGACGCTGCCGTACGTGCCGATGGACATGTCGCCTTCCGATCCCGCGACACAGGACGCGTTTCGCGCGACCATGACCCGGCACCTCATTCTGTACGGCCTGCTGGCGGCCGGGCCGCCGGCGATTGCGCTGGTCTTCGGGAGCCTTCTTTGCCGGCGAGCGTAGCTCGCGGCAGACGTACGGGTCTGATGTAGATTGACGACGAGCGCGGTCCACCCGTACTTGACCGGTAGCGCGAACACAGCCACAGAACAAAACATGACCGATCGCCTCATCAGCGGGGCGAAGCGCGAGACGGATGCCTACGAGGCGTCGATCCGCCCGCGCTCGCTCTCGGAATTCGTGGGCCAGGAGCAGGCGCGCGCGAACTTGCGTGTTTTCATCGAAGCGGCCCGCGCGCGGGGCGATGCCCTCGATCACGTGCTGTTCGCTGGGCCGCCCGGTCTCGGCAAGACGACGCTCGCGCAGATCGTGGCCCAGGAACTGGGGGTCGGCTTCCGCGCGACCTCCGGTCCCGTGATCTCGAAGGCCGGCGATCTGGCGGCGCTGCTCACCAATCTCGAGGAGCGCGACGTTCTCTTCATTGACGAGATCCATCGCCTTACGCCCGCAGTCGAGGAGATCCTGTATCCAGCGCTCGAGGACTTCCAGCTCGACCTCATCATCGGCGAGGGACCGGCGGCGCGCTCGGTGCGCATCGATCTCGCCAAGTTCACGCTCGTCGGAGCGACGACGCGTCTCGGCCTGCTCACGACGCCGCTGCGCGACCGCTTCGGCATTCCCGTCAGGCTCAATTTCTATACCGTCGCGGAGCTCGAAGCGGTGGTGACGCGTGGCGCGCGGGTGCTGGGCGCGCCGATTGCGCCGGACGGGGCCGCTGAGATTGCACGCCGCGCCCGAGGTACACCGCGCATCGCCGGGCGGCTTCTGCGTCGGGTGCGCGATTTCGCGGCGGTGTCCAAGGCGCCGATCATCGACGCGCGCATGGCGGACGTGGCACTCCGGGCGCTCGAGGTGGACGAGGCGGGGCTCGATGCGCTCGATCATCGCTACCTCCGCTGTATCGCCGAGGCCTACGAGGGTGGGCCGGTCGGCATCGAGACGCTTGCGGCGGCGCTCTCGGAGCCGCGCGATGCGCTCGAGGAGATCGTCGAGCCGTTCCTCCTCCAGCAGGGTTTCATCGGGCGAACGCCGCGTGGGCGCGTGCTGACGCTGAAGGCGTTTCGGCATCTCGGCCTCGAGGGGCCAGCGCGCGGCGCCTCGCCGGAGCTGCCGTTCGAGGGCGATGAGCCGTAGCCGGCCGCATGTGCCGCACTGAGAGCGGCGCTCGCAGCGGATCGGTGCCGCATGGCGTCGCCGCGTTCAAGATGGGATTGGATCGGAAGCAGGCTTGCTATCACGTAGACAAATTCTGAAGGGGCTCGGACTTGCGGGGGCCAGCTTCGCCGCGCTCGGCGGTTATGCCCTGGCTGAGCCGCTCCGCGTCGGTATCACGCGCTTTACCGTTTCGCCGCCGGGATGGCCGGCGGGCTTGACGCTGCGGGCCGCGCTCCTTGCTGACCTCCACGTGGCCGAGCCATGGCTTGGGCTGGATCGCCTCGGCGGTATCGTTGCGCGCACCAATGCGCTTCAGCCGGACCTGATTCTTCTGCTCGGCGATTACGTCCAAGGCCGAACGCTTGCGTTGTGGAGCCGGCCCGTGGCACCCGCCGCATGGGCTGCCGTGTTGGGCAAGCTCACCGCGCCGCTCGGCGTGCATGCGGTGCTCGGCAATCACGACTGGTGGGAGGATGCCGAGGCGATGCGGCGGCGCGCTGGGCCCGTGGCCTCGCGCGTGGCACTCGAAGGAGCCGGGATCGCGGTCTACGAGAACGACGCTGTGCGGCTTGAGCAGGGCGGATTTCCGTTCTGGCTCGCAGGGCTCGGAGATCAATGGGCCTTCCGGCCCGCGCGTCACGCGGAAGACGCGCCGGACGGTGTGGACGACCTCGACGGCACGCTCCAGCTTATCGGAGATGACGATGCGCCGGCGCTGCTCATGGTGCACGAGCCGGACATCTTCCCGCAGGTGCCCGCGCGTGTGGCGCTAACGGTGGCCGGCCATACGCATGGCGGTCAGGTGGCGATTGCGGGCTATGCGCCGCTGGTGCCCTCCCGCTATGGTCAGCGCTACCTGCGCGGACACATCGTCGAAGAGGGGCGCAACCTCATCGTTTCGGCTGGGATCGGGTGCTCGCGCCTCCCCATCCGGCTCGGTGCGCCGCCGGAGATCGTTTTCGTCACCCTCACATCGGGGCGTGATTTCGCCTGACGGCGGCATCTGCGCGTGCGCCCTGCCAATTCCATCGGATCTCGATCATGAGCGAAGCAAGCAACACTTGGCCGGATCTCGCCGGCCGCATCATCGACGACGAGAGCGGGCGCCGCCACGTGCTGCCGGTCCGCGTCTACTTCGAGGATACGGACGCGGGCGGCATCGCCTATCACGCGTCCTATATCCGCTGGTGTGAGCGCGGGAGGACGGATTTTCTACGCCTGCTCGGCACGGATTCGCGCCAGCTTATCGACGGCTCGACGAGCACGGAGCCGGCGGCCTTCGTCGTGCGGCGCATGATTTGCGATTTCCTGCGGCCGGCGCGCATGGACGACGTGCTGATCGTGGAGACGCGGGTGAAGGAGCTCGGGGGTGCCAGCGTGACGCTCATCCAGACCGTGCGTCTCGACGGCCGCCGTGTGTTCGAGGCCGAGGTGACGGTGGTGCTCATCGCCGTTTCGGGAAAGCCGCTCCGGCTTACGTCCGCCGTGCGCAGCGCGTTTGGCGGTGGGGAGGGCGTGCAGGTTCCCGGCCCGGGCGCCGCGAAGGCCTGAATGTCAGGCGCACGCGGCCGTTTCAAATGGCATGGACAAGTCGAGATCGTGCGGAGATGATGGCGCGGACAATCAGGGGGTTTTGGCGGGGGCGCCATGACGACCGCGAAGGACGCGAACGGGATCGACCTCGACATCAAGGACGCGATGGAGGGCTACGAGCGCTTCCGCCTCGCGTTCGAGCGCGACCGAGCCTTCTATAAAAGCCTGGCTACAAGGCAGCAGACGCCGCGGCTTCTCTGGATCGGGTGCTCGGATAGCCGGGTGGTGCCGTCGCAGATCACGCAGGCGGATCCCGGCGAGCTGTTCGAAGTGCGCAATATCGCCAACTGTGTGCCGCCTTCCTGGGCGGACGACGAGGCCGTGGGCGCGGCCATCGCCTATGCGCTGGACCATCTCGGCATCGACGACATCGTGATTTGTGGGCACACCGGCTGCGGCGGTCTTGCGGCGCTGGCCGAGCCCATGACGCCCAAGTGCACCTCACATCTCGGGCGCTGGATGGACTATACGCGGCCGGCGCACCGGCTCGTGGCGGCCGCGCGCGTGCCCGAGGAGGAGCGTGGCCTCGCCACCGTCCAGGCGCACGTCCTTTTCCAGGTCGACAATCTCATGACCTACGAGGCGGTGGCGCAAGGCGTCGCCGAGGGGCGGGTTGGTATTCACGGCTGGCTCTATGTCATGGAGACGGGCGAGATCCAGGCCTACGATCGCGAGAGCGGCCACTGGCGCGACCTGCTCGCAACCGCCAATTGACGCGCGCTCCCCTCCGATGAAGCGAGACGCCCTCGAGCGCAATCAGGTCTGGCTCTATCTGGCCGCCGTCGTGGCCGGGCTCGGGGCCGGAAGCGTAGCACCAGGACTTGCGCCTTCGATGGAGCTGCTGCTCTGGCCGAGCCTGGCTCTCCTGCTCTATGCAACCTTTACCCAGGTTCCGCTGGCGCACCTTCCTGCCGCATTCCGCGACATGCGCTTCATGTCGGCGGTGCTCGTCGGCAATTTCCTGGTCCTGCCCGTATTGGTATGGGGCCTCACCGCCTTCGTTCCCGAGGATCCGGCCGTGCAGCTCGGCGTGCTGCTCGTGCTCCTCGTGCCGTGCACGGACTGGTTCATCACGTTCGCGCATCAGGCGGGCGGCGACGTGCGCCGGGCCATCGTGGCGACACCCGTGGTGCTCGTAATCCAGATCGTGTTGCTGCCGCTCTATCTGTGGCTCTTCATGGGCGACGGCCTCGCCGTGCGCCTTTCGGCCGGGCGCATGGCGGCGGCGTTTCTGAGCATCATCGTCGTGCCTCTGGTGCTCGCCGGCCTCACCGAGCGCTGGGCGGAGCAGAGCGGCGTGCGCGGGGAGCGGCTGATCCAGCGGCTCGGGGCCCTGCCGGTGCCGCTGCTCGGGTTCGTCGTGCTCCTGATCGCGGGATCGCAGGTGGAGGCGGTGCTCGGCTCTCTGGACCTGTTCCGCGGCGTGCTGGCTCCGTTTGTCGTGTTCCTTGCCGGTGCCGCGGTGTGCGGCGTGGTGCTGGGACGCGCCTTCTCGCTGCCGCCCGACCAGGCGCGCACGCTTCTATTCAGCTTTTCCACACGCAACTCGTTCGTGGTGCTTCCGCTGGCCTTGGCCTTGCCACCGGGATGGGAGGCGGCCGGGCTCGTCATCGTGTTCCAGTCGCTCATCGAGCTCTTTGGGATGCTCCTGTTCCTGTGGCTCGTTCCGCGTGTGCTGATGCCCTTTCGCGGAACCTGATAGCCCGGGCCGCCGGCCCTTGTTTGGTCATATTACGCGGCAACAAGGTGCTTGATGGTCCGTGCGCGCCAGTGCACGTTGCAGCCCGCCAGGGGGGCGCGATTGCCGAGTCGGCCTACTGTTCTTTACGGGGCATTCTGCCGCCAACCCTCGAGCGCGTTCACTCTTGCCGGAATCCAATCACGCTGTGTGAACGTGTGCCAAGTCTTTGGTTGAGAGACTGATCCATACTCTTGATGCGAGTAGTTGCTTTACGCTTGCCCGGCAACACCGCCCGCGTCGCAAATGATCAGGCTCTAGATAAGATAGGTGAAGCGCTCTCCTTCGGGCGGATCGTCCGCGGCGATCATGGCCCGAGCCTCGAAAGACGGTTGATGCAATGAATCCGGCAGACGTGACGCAGGCCCCTCTTGCGCCCCAGGCGCATGGTGTTTCCTTCATCGAGCTTTTTATGCAGGCTTCGCCCACGGTCCAGATCGTGATGATCGGGCTCGGGCTTGCCTCCATCTGGTCATGGGCGATCATCGTCGAGAAGCTGATCGCCTTCCGGCGCGCGCGCATCGAGGCCGATCGCTTCGAACAGACGTTCTGGTCCGGTCAGTCGCTCGATGAGCTCTACAACGGGCTCTCGCGCGGGCACACGATCTCCATGGCGGCGCTGTTCGTCGCCGCGATGCGCGAATGGAAGCGCTCCGTCGAGGGCAACATCCGCGCGCTCGGCGGCATTCAGCTTCGCGTCGAAAAGGTGATGGACGTCACCATCAGCCGCGAAATGGAGCGGCTGGATCGGCGCCTCCTGTTCCTGGCGACGGTCGGCTCCACGGCGCCGTTCGTAGGGCTGTTCGGCACCGTCTGGGGTATCATGCAGAGCTTCCAGGCCATCGCCATTTCGAAGAACACCAGCCTTGCTGTCGTGGCCCCGGGCATCGCGGAGGCGCTGTTTGCGACCGCGCTTGGGCTCATGGCCGCCATCCCGGCGGTGATCTTCTACAATAAATTCTCGGCCGACTCGGCGCAGATCAGCCAGCGGCTCGAGGCGTTCGCAGACGAGTTCGCCGCCATCGTCTCGCGGCAGATCGACGTCCGGAGCTGACGGGCCCATGGGAATGAGCGTCAATGGCGGGGGCGGCAGCCGGCGTCGGAGAGGGCGCGGACGAGGCGGGCATGCCCCCATGAGCGAGATCAACGTCACGCCGATGGTCGACGTGATGCTGGTGCTGCTCATCATCTTCATGGTGGCGGCGCCGCTGCTCACCGTTGGCGTGCCGATCGAACTGCCGCAGTCGCAGGGTAAGCAGCTCGAGAGCAATCACGAGCCGCTCACGATCTCGGTTTCGTCCAATGGAGATGTTTTCATCGGCGAATCCCAGGTTCCGCTCGACGAGGTGGCCGAGAAGCTCAAGGCCATTGCGAAGAACGGTGTCGACGAGCAGATCTTCGTGCGGGGTGACAAGGGCACCACGTATGGCACGGTCATGAGGGTCATGGGCCGCATCAGCGCCGGCGGGTTCAAGAAGGTGTCGCTGGTCACAGAGGTGGAGGACGGGGCTGCCGTCCAGTGATGGCACGGGCGTGCGCTGGCCGGGGATCGCGGCCGCCAAGCCTTGCGAGGAAGAACGAATGAGGCATGAGGGGCGAGCACACAAGATGCGCACGACCGCCGCTCCCGTGATGATGCCGGGGCTGCGGCCGCGCTTGCGTGGGCTCTCGGCAGCGGGTGATCGCGCCTCCAGCGGTGGGGATCGGACGTGCCGTTCGGACTGACCGTCTCCATTCTGCTGCATGGCGCGGCACTGGCGTGGGCTTACCTCGCCATGCTTTCGACGTCGCCGTTGAAGCCGCCCGAGCCCGAGCCGATCGAGGTGGCGCTCATCACGCCGTCGGAGCTGCTTGCCCTCAAGAAAGGCAGCGTGACTGCAACCGAGCTCGAGGCGAAGGCCAAGGACGAGCCGAAGCCGGAGGTCTCCAAGGTGGAGGCCGAGACGGCGAAACCGATCATCGCGCCCGAGCTGCCGGTGGAGCCAACGCCCGAGCCCGTTGAGGATAAGGCCGCCGAAACGCCGCCTCCGCCGCCTCCCGCCGAGCCCGCCAAGGAGCCGCCGCCCAAGGAGGATCCGATCGCGGAGAAGCTTGCCGCGCTGCCGCCGCCCGATCCGCCGGGCCCCACGCCCGATGAACTGAAGCAGATCGAGGAGAAGAAGGCCGAGGAGCAGCGGAAGGCCGAGGAGGCCAAGAAAAAGGCTGAAGAACAAAAGAAAAAAGAAGAGGCCGAGAAAAAGAAGAAGGCCGAGGCGGAGAAAAAGCGGAAAGAGCAGGAGCGCAGGAAAAAGCTCGCCGAGCAAAAGCGCAAGGAAGAAGCCAAAAAGAAAAAGCAGCAGCAGGCTGACCGGCTTGCCGCGCTTCTCGACAAAGATCCGACGCGCAAGGGGGCGCCCAATGCCGCTGCGCCGCCGCAGTATGAAACGGACTATACCGGCCCGACGGCGGGGGCGCGCGAAGGCGACGCTCCGGTGCTCTCCGTGCGCGAGCAGGATCTTTTGCGCTCGCAGATCAGCGCCCAGCTCCGCCGCTGCTGGAAGCTTCCGGGCGGCGGCGGCGGCATCGAGACCATGGTGGTGACGATCCGCTGGCGGCTTTTCCCCGACGGCTCGCTCGATGGGGAGCCTGCGATCGAGGCGCCGCAGGCTGGGCCCGTGTTCCAGATTGCGGCCGAGGCCGCCATGCGGGCCGTCAAAGCCTGCTCGCCGTTTACGCTTCCGCCCGATAAGTATTGGGCGTGGCGATCGATTATTTGGGATTTCGATCCCCGCGAGATGCTTTAGAGCCGTTCCGGTTTAAGTGGAAACGGGAAACGGCTCTAAGTTTTTGTTTCTTTCTGCTTCTTGCCCGAAACCGGTTCCCACGTTCCGGAAGCACTCTAGGCGTGAGCCGCACACGTTCAGGTGATGATGAGACCGATGACCGAAGCTCTTCCCCCGTCTCAAGGTGCCCGCGCCGTCGCGCCGAGGGCGTCTCTGTTTTGGCCGCTCGTGCTGGCGTTGCTCGCGTTTCTCGCCGCGTTCCCCGCAGCTGCCCAAGTCGACGACGCGTACCGGCCCCCGCAAGGCGGTGGCGGTGGCTTTGGCGATCAGCTGCGCCAACAGGGCTACGATGTCCCGGCACCCGCGCCGCCCCCGCGTGGGGGTATGGGGGACGGCGCCTATCGAGGCGGCGGCCAGGACGGGCTCACCTCCGACGGTTTGCGCGGCACGCAGCGCCAGGGCGTCGTGGCGCCGATCCCCATCGCCATTCCGATTTTCACAGGCGACGATCCCAAGCTCGCGCAGGATGTGGCCCAAGTGCTGATGGCGGATCTCGAGCGCTCGGGCCTGTTCCAGCCGCTCGACCCAGCATCGTTCCTTGAGCGTATCAGCGATATCAATACGTTGCCGCGCTTCCCGGATTGGCGCCAGATCGGCGCCGAGGCGCTTGTCGTGGGGCGCGTGTCGCGCGGCGGGGATGGTCGGCTGACGTCGGAATTCCGGCTCTGGGACGTGACCAGTGGCAAGCAGCTCGCGGGACAGCGTTTCACCACCGGAGCACAGAACTGGCGGCGCGCCGGTCATCTGGTCGCGGATCAAGTCTATGAGCGCCTTACCGGCGAGAAGGGCTACTTCGATACACGCGTGGTCTTCGTGGACGAGACCGGCTCCAAGGCGAAGCGCGTCAAGCGGCTCGCGATCATGGATCAGGACGGCGCGAACGTGCGTCTTCTCTCCCAAGGCCAAGAGCTGGTGCTGACGCCGCGGTTCAATCCGATCGCCAGCGAGATCGTCTACATGGCCTATACAAAGGATCAGCCGCACGTCTTCCTGATGAACCTCGAGACCGGCAAGCGCGAGGCCGTGGGCGAGTTTCCCGGCATGACCTTCGCGCCGAGGTTCTCGCCCGACGGACAGCGTGTCGTGATGAGCCTGCAACAGGGCAGCAACGCGAACATCTTCGAGATGGACCTCAGAACGCGACAATCGCGCCAGCTCACCAATTCGGGCGCACTCGATACGGGTCCCAGCTATGCGCCGGATGGGCGCGCGATCGTGTTCGAATCGGATCGCGAGGGCACGCAGCAGCTCTACGTGATGGGGTCGGATGGCTCGAATCCGCATCGAATCAGCATGGGCGATGGGCGCTACTCGACCCCGGTCTGGTCGCCCCGGGGCGACTACATCGCCTTTACGAAGCAACTCGCGGGACGCTTCCTGATCGGGGTGATCAGACCCGATGGTTCGGGTGAGCGCATCCTCACCGAGGGGTATCATAATGAAGGCCCCACATGGGCACCGAACGGCCGCGTCCTGATGTTCTTCCGTGAAAGCCAGAGCGAGGAGGGGGGGCCGCGAATCTATTCGGTGGACCTCACGGGCTATAACGAGCGAGTCGTGAGCACGCCCTCCTACGCCTCCGATCCGGCCTGGTCACCGCTCCTCAATTGAGGCACCGCTTTACCTGCGCTTAACCTCCAACAGGCTATTCTAACCGCCGCGCCCCTGCATTGCAGTGGGTGCGGTTTTGCCTTTGGAGTCAAAGGCTTCCTGGTGCTCTCCGGGCAGTGTAAGAGCGTGGCGTGGAGCATCAACAACGGCGTGGCATTTTCGCATCTACAAGGGTGGAAAACAGTACGCTCCGACCCTGTGTTCTTGATCAAATCATGTCGTGCCAGTACCCAAATATTCGGCTCGTTGCCGAACAAGCATCAGGAGATGAGACCATGCAGGGTGTGAAGGGGCTGATCGTTCTGTCGGCTGCCGTTGTCGCTGTTGCACTCGGCGCCTGCCGTCGTGAAGAAGCGGCACCGCTGAAACTCGGCGCCGAGGTTCCGACTGCCACGGAAGTGGCTCGCTAAGTCCGAGTTTACTTTGGGACACAACAGGAGATTACTATCATGAAGGGCGCTATCGTTCTTGCCGCCGCTATCGTTGCTGTCGCTCTCGGCGCCTGCCGCCGCGAAGAGGCTGCTCCGCTGAAGCTCGGCGTTGACGCTCCGGCAATCGCCGACGTTCGCTAATAGCGAAATTCAGAGCCGGCCTGAGCCGAAGGCCGGGCCGGCTTGGAATTATTAGGGCTGTCGTGGCGTTGCCGCGGCGGCTCTTTTCTGTTTTGAGAGCCATTCATCTTTTTCGACTCCGAAGGTCCGTCTGTCCCCAGGCTTTTCGCTGCTGCCGCATTTCGCGCCTTGCCGCGTCGGACGGGTTCCCGCATTTTCTCCGCAAGCTTCGATGAGGCGTGGCCCGAATCGCAGCGCCGTGCTGCGCCGGTCCTTCGGAAGCCAATGAGAAAGGCGACGACTGCTATGGCGCTCAGGGTGGATAAATTCGTGACGGTTTCTTTGCTGGGCCGCGCATAGGCAACGACTGGCCACATTTTCGTACTCAAGACTCGGGTACAGGGTGCCCGGGAGATCATGGGGCTCCGGTGAGCGATGCCGCCGTCGAGCCGATGAAAGGATGGATTGATGGCGGCTGTCTTTCGAGCCTCCGGCTTCGCATGCGCTATGCTGCTTCTCGTTTTGGGTGCGGCTCTTGGCGGTTGCGCCAATAATCAGAACGATCCCAACTCGCAGCTCGGCCCCGACGGCCGCGGACCGATAACGCCCGGCACGCAGCGCGATTTCAGCGTCAACGTCGGGGATCTCGTGTATTTCTCGTCGGACAGCAGCGACCTGACGCCGGAAGCCCAAGCCACGCTGCAGAAGCAGTCGCAGTGGCTGCGGCAGTATCCGCAATTCACGATCACCATCGAGGGGCACGCGGACGAACGGGGCACGCGCGAATACAACATCGCGCTTGGCGCACGGCGCGCCACCTCCGTGCGCAACTTCCTGGCGCAGAACGGGGTGGCGCCGAATCGCATCCGCACCATCTCCTACGGTAAGGAGCGCCCGGTGGCGGTGTGCAACGACATCTCGTGCTGGTCGCAGAACCGCCGCGCGCAGACGGTGCTCAACAGTCGCGTCGCGTCGTAGAGCACCGCACGCACGCCTGCTTCCGTCCGTTACCCTGGGCGAGCGCGCTCCGAGCTTTCGGTTGAGGGCCGCTCGCTCACTTTCTCACAAGGCAACAAGAGAGCGGCGGTTGGACACCGCTCCACCGCCGGCCATCGCTTGCCTCCAGCGGGCTCGTATCTCAAACGATCGAGCCTTATGCTGCCTGCCCCCGCGGCCACCTCTACGTGCATCGGGCAATCTCCCTATAATGCCGCTTGAAAGCCTGCCTTCCAACGCTCGCCTGGCAAAGTTTGGCCTCATTGAAGGCGCACAGCTTTTATCTCGACGAATGAGGTGTTTGGCTCATCCGACTGTAAGCGGGAAACGAGGATGCCAAGCAAGTATCGCGCACGCGCGGGACGACAGAGAAAGGCAGGCGGGGCTTGCCGCGTTCATGCCGGCGGCACGTTGGGGCTGCTGTGGCTGGCGACGCTTCTGGTTGCGTTCGCCTATGAGCCGGCACGTGCCGAGGGTGTCGAGAACGGCGGCGACAAAGCTCCACCCCATGACGGTATCGATCTGGGCACTCCGTATGTCGGCTTCTCGGTGGCCGATCCACCGGCCGGTGTTTCCGAACCAAGGCGCGACAGCGCGAGCGAGGGCATCGGACGCTGGTTCTTTCAGAGCTGGAGCGCGAAGCCCGCTCCGCAGGTATCTGCCGAAACGCTCTATACATCAGCCATGGACGCACTCCGGGACAACCGTCGCGATGAGGCGCAGCGGCTTCTGGAACGCCTGATTTCCGAAGCGCCCGAGAGTCCGCGCGCCAGTGCTGCACGCCAGCAGCTCGGGCGCATCTATCGCGGCGTCGACGGCGAAGCTCGGGCGGTGTCCGTAGGGCGCACCGATGGGCGCCGTTTGCCATCCTCATCGCAGAGCGGTGTCCCGGCGCCCGCCAAGCCGGCCCTGGCCGGGCTTTCCCAGCCGCTCTCACAGGGCAGTCTGCATCAGGCGCGCGTTTCACCCGCCATTGATGCGCAGTTTCTCTCAGATGCCGGCGACCGGGTGTTCTTCGGCACTGGCAGCGCCGTGCTCGGTGCGCGCGCATGGGGTGTCATACAGGCCCAGGCGCGCTTCCTCATCCGGTATCCGAACCTGTTCGCCGCAGTCGAAGGCCACGCTGATGACGGCGCGCTGCCCGACGCCGAAACGCTGCGCCTCTCCGAGCAGCGCGCCGCCGTGGTGCGTGACCGGCTGATCGCTGAAGGGGTCGATGCTCGCCGGCTGGTCGCCTACGGCCGAGGCAGAGACGACCGCGTTTCAGATTGTGCGGCCTCCGAATGCATGGCGCAGAACCGGCGCGCCGTCACCGTTCTCCTCAACCGGCGGGTCGCAGCCAAGCCGATGCGGCGGGCGCAGGGTGAAGCCTCGGCCGGCAGCACGGACGTTTCACCAACGCAATGATCATGGAGAGCCGCCTCGAGGGCCGATCAAGTTGACAACGGCCGGCAGAGGACGGAGAGCAGAGGCGCGCCTGCAAGCGGTAGCTGGCGCAGCCTGTAACACTCATCTGGAGGGCGTTTGCCCATGACGTTGGCCAAGCCATCTCTCTGGACGGCGGCCCTTGGCGGGGCTTCGTGTGCGCTGATTGCGCTATTCGCCGGAGCCGGCGGCGCGTTGGCCCAGGGTGTCGCGACCGAGCAGCTTCCAGCCGTCAAGGGCGCGCCGCAGGGCAAGGCGCAGCAGAAGGGGGACGCCAGCAGCGGCGGCGACGCGGGGCTGCGCGAGCGCGTCGAGCAGCTGGAGGGCCAGCTCGTCGACCTGCAAGTGGTGATCGGAACGCTCGAATCGCTGGCACGTACGGGAGGGGCCGTTTCGGCGCCGGTGCGCTCTGACGCAGGTGGCGGCATGGGCAGCGGCGACCGTGCGCGCCTCGACAGCATCGAGACGCAGATCCGCGCCTTGACGGCGCAAGTGGAGCAGCTCGCAGCAGATGTGCGCGCGGGCGGGCAGCGCCGCTCGGACGCGGGACAGGCCGACTTCGGTGACGGAGGTATGGAATTCGGCCGCTTCGGTTCGACCACGGTGACGTCTGACACGGCGCCGCCGTCCGCCGGCTTCGATGGCGGCGGTTTCGGCCCCACAGGGGCGGGTCCTGCGGGCGGGACGTCGAGCTTCGCTGCGCCGCCGGCGGGCGGCGGTTACGGCGGCCCGACCCCGCCGCCGACATATGGCAGCGAAAGCCTGCCGCCGCCGGGTGGTGACCAGTTCGCGGCCGTCGGAGGCGCCGGCATGGGTGCGGCTGCCGGTGGCAGCGTGGCCGCGAGCCCGAAGCAACTTTATGAAACAGCCTACGGGCAGCTCCTGCAGCAGGACTACGGCGCTGCGCAGGCCGGGTTCCGCGAGTTCCTCAAGACCTATCCGCAGGATGCCCTGGCGCCGAACGCACTTTATTGGCTCGGCGAGGCTCATTACGTTCAGCGCCACTATGCCGATGCGGCCGAAGCGTTCGATCTCGTGGTCGCGACCTATGGATCGAGCGGCAAGGCCCCGGATGCCCAGCTGAAGCATGGCATGTCGCTGGCCCAGCTCGGCAAGCGCCAGGATGCCTGCAATGTTTTGCAGGGTGTCGGCGCGAAGTTTCCGAACGCGCCCGTGCAGATTAAGGCCAAAGCCGACAGCGAGCGCCAGCGGATCGGCTGCCCCTGATCCGGCGCGGCTGGGGCCCGGACACGCTCTGGCGCGCGCGGGATAACGGAGACAGCAGGCGGGCCGCACGTGCAGGATGAAGACCTCAATGCCGTGTTCGGCACTCTCTTCGCGCCTTTCAGGCGGGTTGTGCTCGCGGTCTCGGGCGGCTCCGATAGCATGGCGCTGATGCTGCTGGTCCGGCGGTGGCAGGCCGCAGGATTTGCGCCCGCGGGCCTCGCCATCGATGTCGCGACCGTCGACCATGGATTGCGGCCCGGCTCGGACGGAGAGGCGGAGTGGGTCGGCAGACGCGCCGGGGCGCTTGGCTTTCCCCACGCGATCCTCAGTTGGGGCGGCGAGAAGCCGGGCTCGGGGCTCCAGGAGCGGGCGCGCGAGGCGCGCTATCGGCTGCTTGTTGATTGCGCCCTTGGAGCGGGGCTGCCGGCCGCTGTCGTAACGGCCCACACGGCTGACGATCAGGCGGAAACGCTCGTCATGCGGCTTGGGCGCGGCAGTGGGCTCGATGGGCTCGCCGGCATGGCGCGGAGCCGGCCGCTCGTGCCGGACGGTTCCGTCAGTCTTGTGCGACCGCTACTCGGGCTGTCGAAATCCTGCCTCAGGAGTCTGCTCGCGGAGGCTGGCGAAACCTGGCTCGAGGATCCCTCGAACGACCGACTGAATTTCGAGCGCGTGAGACTGAGGCACGCGCAGGCGCATCTGGCGGCGCTCGGGCTTTCGAATGACAAGCTGGCGCTCAGTGCGCAGCGGCTCATGCGCGCGCGCGACGCGCTCGATCGCCTGACCGAGGAGCGAATCCAGGCGCTGGTCGATCTCCACGGCGGCATCTACGCCTCGCTCGGCCGTGATGCGTGGGAGGCAGAGCCGGAGGAGGTTCGCGTCCGCATGCTCGCCCGGCTTCTCGATGCGTTCGGCGGAGCGGCGAAGCCGGCGCAGCTCTCCCAGATCGAGGCGCTGGTCCTGGCGCTTGCGCGCGGCCGGCCCGTGGCTCAGACACTCGGCGGCTGCATCGTCTCGCAGGGGCGCACGACGCTGCGGCTCTATCGGGAGCCGGGTCGTCAGAGGCTTTCGGAACTGGTGCTGGGGGCCGGAGAGGACGTCCTCTGGGACGGGCGCTTCCGCCTCCACTATGGGCCGCACCCGGACCAAGGTGGGGGAGACGCCACCGGCGTGGCGGCGGCAGCGCCGGCGCGCGCCTCCGTAACGGTGAGGCCGCTTGGTTTCGCCGCCTATGCAACCTTGAGGCCGGAGATCAAGACAAAAGAGCGGCCGCCGGCGCGCGCGGCCGCCGGGCTGCCGGCCTTCTGGGAAGGATCGCGCCTGCTCGCCGTTCCGAGTCTCGGGGCGGCGGCACCGGGAGATGGCCGCTTCCACGCCGAATTCGTGGGTTTTAAGTGCCAACCGTGCCGGGATGCCGCGGGGTGACGCCGGGTGTGTCATGGAGGTGCTGCAACCGGCCGTGGCCCGCCGGAATGCGGCGCTCTTGCCCGTATCGGCCGGGCATTGAACTTGGCAAAATAGGGTGCCGCACCTATCTTAGGGCGCAGTTGGACGCGGATCCGGACCGGCGCACCGTCTCGCCTTTCCGCGGTCCATTTCAGGAAAACAGATGAATCCGAATTTTCAGAAGCTTGCGATCTGGGTGGCGGTGTTCGTTCTGCTCGCCGCGCTGTTCAACCTCTTCAACAACCCAAGCCAGTCGCGCCGCGGGGCGGAGATCAGCTATTCGGATTTCCTGAATGCGGTGGATGCGGGCTCCGTGGCCGAGGTGACATTGGCCGGCAATCGCATTTACGGCACTATGCGCGATAACGCCACGCCATTCACGAGCTATGCTCCATCCGATCCGAGCCTCGTCGAGCGCCTCAAGGTCAAGGACGTGAAGTTCAAGGCGCGGCCTTCGGATGAGGATGTGCCGTCGATCCTCTCCGTCATCCTTAACTGGTTCCCCATGCTGCTGCTGATTGCGGTGTGGGTGTTCTTCATGCGTCAGATGCAATCGGGATCGGGGCGCGCCATGGGCTTCGGAAAGAGCCGCGCCAAGCTGCTCACCGAGCGGCAGGGGCGCGTGACGTTCGAGGACGTTGCGGGCGTCGATGAGGCCAAGGCCGATCTCGAGGAGATCGTCGAATTCCTGCGCGATCCGCAGAAGTTCCAGCGCCTCGGCGGGCGCATCCCGCGGGGCGCGCTGCTGGTCGGTCCGCCGGGCACGGGTAAGACGCTGATTGCACGGGCGGTCGCGGGCGAAGCGAACGTGCCGTTCTTCACCATCTCGGGCTCCGACTTCGTCGAGATGTTCGTCGGCGTCGGTGCATCGCGCGTGCGCGACATGTTCGAGCAGGCGAAGAAGAACGCGCCCTGCATCATCTTCATCGACGAGATCGACGCGGTGGGCCGGCATCGTGGTGCGGGCCTCGGCGGCGGCAACGACGAGCGCGAGCAGACGCTGAACCAGCTCCTCGTCGAGATGGACGGCTTCGAGGCCAACGAGGGCGTCATCATCATTGCGGCCACCAACCGGCCGGACGTGCTTGATCCGGCGCTGCTGCGCCCGGGCCGCTTCGATCGCCAGATCGTGGTGCCGAACCCGGACATCGCAGGCCGCGAGAAGATCCTGAAAGTCCATATGAGGAAGAGCCCGATCGCGCCGGACGTCGATCCGAAGGTGATCGCGCGCGGCACGCCCGGATTCTCGGGCGCCGATCTTGCCAACCTCGTCAACGAGGCGGCGCTGCTGGCGGCCCGGCGCAACAAGCGGCTCGTGACGCAGGCCGAGTTCGAGGACGCTAAGGACAAGGTGATGATGGGCGCCGAGCGGCGGTCCATGGTCATGAGCGAGGAAGAGAAGCGCAACACCGCCTATCACGAGGCGGGGCACGCCATCGTGGGCATGTCGGTGCCGTACGATCCCTTGCACAAGGTCACCATCATCCCGCGCGGGCGCGCGCTCGGCGTGACGATGAACCTGCCCGAGGGCGATCGCTACAGCCGTACCCGGCAGTGGTGCGAGGCGCGGCTTGCGGTGCTGTTCGGCGGGCGCGAGGCGGAGATCATCCTCGGCGGTCCGGACAACGTGACCAACGGTGCCACCGGCGACATCCAGATGGCGACGCAGCTCGCCCGCGCGATGGTTACGGAGTGGGGCATGTCCGACAGGCTCGGACGCGTGCGCTACAACGGCAACGAGCAGGAAGTCTTTCTCGGCCATTCCGTGACGCAGACCAAGAATCTCTCCGATGAGACGGCGAAGCTGATCGACGAGGAAGTCCGCCGGCTCGTCCAGGAGGGCGAAGCGAAGGCGCGCCAGATCCTGAACGACAAGATGGACGCGCTGCATGCGGTGGCCAAGGCGCTGCTCGACTTCGAGACCATCACCGGCGATGAGGTGGCGACGATCCTGCGCGGTGAGACGATCGTGCGCAGCGACGACGATTCCTCCAAGGGCTCGCCCTCTTCGGCGGTGCCGACGACTGGCCGGGCGCGGCCGCGCGAGGAGCCGGATGCGGGCGGCATGGAGCCACAGCCGCAGACTTGATGCGCGGAGACTGGCTGGCTAAAGACTTGAACGGCCGCGACGGTGTCGCGGCCGTTCTTTTTCGAGAGATCCTCAATGCAGCGCTCGATCTACATCCGCCCGCTCGGCATCTATGCGGCGCGCCATGACGTACCGGGCGAGCCCCTGCGCGAGGTCTGGGGCGGGCTGCCGCTCACAGGCGGGCCGCTCGCGTTCTCGGCTCTCGAGGTGCTTGAGCGCGGCCCGAGCGGCACTTTGCGGCGGACGCTGGGGCTTGGCGAACTCTTCGAGCGCGATTGGGGCCGCGAAACGCTGGCGGCATCCGATCTTCTCGAGGCGGTCCGAGCGCCTCGGCCGCGGCTCGCGGGGCTCTCGCTCGACAGGCCGCGGATCATGGGTATCGTCAACGTGACGCCCGACAGCTTCTCCGACGGCGGCCGGCATGATGGCGCCGCAGATGCGATCGCACACGCGCTGAGCCTCGTGGAGGCCGGGGCCGACATTCTCGATATCGGCGGCGAGTCGACACGGCCGGGGTCTGATGCAGTCTCCCTCGATGACGAGCTGCGCCGCGTTATCCCCGTAATCGAAGGCCTTCGGGGCCGAACCGACAAGCTGATCTCCATCGATACGCGCAAGGCCGAGGTGATGCGGCGCGCGGCGGACGCTGGTGCGGATATCCTGAACGACGTTTCGGCACTGACACACGATCCGATGTCGCTCGAGGTGGCGGCGGAAAGCGGGCTGCCGGTCATGCTCATGCATGCGCAGGGTGATCCCAAGACGATGAACGAGAACCCGCAGTACGACGATGTCGTGCTCGATGTCTTCGATTTCCTCGAACAGCGCATCCGGGCCTGCGTTGCGGCCGGTATTCCGAAGGCGCGCCTGGTGGCGGACCCTGGCATTGGCTTCGGCAAGCATCTCCATCACAACGTTGCCGTGCTCAACGCTTTGGGCCTCTATCATGGCCTGGGCGTGCCGGTGCTTCTGGGTGCGAGCCGCAAGAAGCTGATCGGCCAACTCTGCAACGTGGAGAACCCACGCGACCGGGTGCCAGGATCGATTGCGGCGGCGCTGCATGGAGTTGCGCAGGGCGTGCAGCTCGTGCGTGTGCACGACGTGGCGGAAACCCGGCAGGCGCTCGCCGTTTGGGAAGCGGCGCAGGCCGGGTCCGAGGCGGCCGTCGGCTGATTTCTCCCTCGGGTGGGCCGCCGGCCGCCCGTAGTTATGATTAACCGTCGAAAAACACTGTATGTGTGAGTCTGACGGCCGTGCGCAGCTTGGCCAGCGGGGGCGACGGACGTAAACTCACGGAGCAGGACGGCTCCGGCCCCGTTCTTCCATCTGCATGCAGAAATTTCAGTTCTTTGTTGTGCCGTGCTTCCACCCAGGAAATTCGTTCCGTCTTTTTAGAAGCACTCTCAGGATGAGGGATCAGATGACACGCCGCTATTTCGGCACCGACGGCATCCGGGGACTCGCCAACAGGCATCCGATGACTTCCGAGGTGGCGCTCAAGGTGGGCATGGCCGCCGGCAAGCTGTTCCAGAACGGCAGCCACCGCCATCGGGTCGTCATCGGCAAGGATACGCGCCTTTCGGGCTACATGCTCGAAGCAGCGCTAATGAGCGGCTTCACGTCGGTCGGTATGGACGTCTTCCTGCTCGGCCCGATGCCGACGCCTGCCGTCGCCATGCTGACGCGGAGCCTGCGCGCCGATCTCGGCGTTATGATCTCCGCCTCCCACAACCGGTCCAACGACAACGGCATCAAGCTGTTCGACCCTGACGGCTACAAGCTTTCCGACGAGGTCGAGCTCGAGATCGAGCAGCTGATCGACGGGCCGGCGGAGCCGCTGCTTGCGCCTGCGGACCGCATCGGGCGGGCGACGCGCGTGGATAGCGCCCAGGAGCGCTACATCGAGTTCGCCAAGCGCACGCTGCCCAAGAACCTCAAGCTCAACGGGCTTCGCATCGTTATCGATTGCGCGCACGGTGCAGCCTACAAGGTGGCGCCGGAGGCGCTCTGGGAGCTCGGCGCCGAGGTGATCAAGATCGGGGTCGATCCGGACGGGCACAACATCAACTACAAATGCGGGTCCACCGCGCCTGATGCGCTGATCGACAAGGTGCGCGAGGTGCGCGCCGATATCGGCATCGCGCTCGACGGCGATGCGGACCGCGTAGTGATCGTCGACGAGAAGGGCAATATCGTCGACGGGGATCAGCTCATGGCCGTCATCGCCGAGAGCTGGAACCGGCGCGGCCGTCTGAGCGCCGGCGGCGTCGTGGCGACGGTGATGAGCAACCTCGGCCTCGAGCGCTATCTCAAGGACCACGGGCTGTCGCTGGCGCGTACGCCGGTCGGCGACCGCTACGTCGTCGAGCATATGCGCCGGCATGGCTATAACGTGGGCGGCGAGCAGTCGGGCCATATCGTGCTCTCCGATTTCACGACGACCGGCGACGGTCTCGTCTCGTCGCTCCAGGTGCTGGCGTGCGTGGTGGCGACAGGCCGCCCGGTTTCGGAGGTGTGCGCACGCTTCACGCCGCTGCCGCAACTTCTGCAAAACGTTCGCTACTCGAGCGGGCGGCCGCTTGATGACAAGCGCGTGCAGAAGGTGATCGAAGAGGCGAAGCAGCAACTCGGTGAGGGCGGGCGCCTCGTCATCCGCCCGTCCGGGACCGAGCCGGTGATCCGCGTCATGGCGGAGGGAGACGACGAGCAACTCGTCGCGACAGTGGTCGGCGAAATCGTCGAGGCGGTAAAGGAGGCAGCCCAGGCGGCCGCTTGACGCCGTTCTATCTGTTCAAGGCGATCGCGGCGAGTGGCCGGGACAGTGGTTTCCTTTAGCGGCGAGCGAGCGGACACTTGCGTGGGCCCCGGCCTGTGCCGGGATGACGTTGAGGTGGGGCATGCCGGCTGCCAGCAATGTCCGTCGTGGCAGACAGTGTTGGCGAGCGGTCCGCCTGGGACCGTGGCGCGAGGGCTCGTCGAGCCCTAAAGGCGGCGCGGCCGCTCAGAGGCGTTCCGGCTTAAGCGGAAATGGGGAACGGCTCGAAGCGTTGTTTCTTCGTGCTTCTTGTCGGACGTTTGAGTTTGTATGACTCCGCCCGGTCTTTCACTTGCGTCGCTCCGCCATGACTGGTCTCCGGAAGCACTCCAAGCATCTTTGCAGGTTGCGCGCTGTTGAGGTCACTATGGCGGACTGGCTGGGCCGTTCCGTTGCTCAATGGCGAGCGTGGAAGTTGGTGCCGGCCCCGGCTCTTCGCTGGGATGATGTCGAGCAGCCGACGCGTCTCCTACACCAACGTCATCCCGACGTAGGTCGGGATCCGCGCCAGCCTCTGCGCATGTGCCGCCTGGCAGAGATCGCGAGAGGTTTCTCGCGCGCCATGACCTGTCAGCGAACGCTTCTTCGGCGGGCATTCTGTAGATCATCTGTCGCAAAATAAGCCCGCGTTTAAGTACCTATTAAACGTTCTCGGACAAAGTCTCCCTTGGACGCCAGTGCTGCGTCGCGATCGGTCCTGCGCGTGCTGTTTGGGGCCCAGTCTTCTGAAGGGAATGTCGATGAGAACCTCACGCGTTTGCGCCGCGGTGGGCGCAGCCGTCAGCGCAGCCATGCTTGCCGTGTCGCCCGCTCCGGCGAATGCCGCAGACTTTGGATACGGCAGCGTCAAGGACATCCCGCCGCCGCCACCCTCGGGCCGTGCCTGGTACCTCAAGGGCACCATCGGCATGACGAACCCGGAGCCGGGCAAGCTCTGGACGGACGAATTCTCGGATGGCGAGTTCTCCGTCCATCACAAGGATATCAAGAGCGGCCCGCTTTACGGTATCGGCATCGGTGTCGAGCACAGTCGCTGGCTGCGCTTCGACATAACGGGTGAATACCGCGGCAAGCAGCTGTTCGTGGCGCACGATTCGTACGTCAACGGCGATTGCAGCGGCGGGGATCCCGGGGAGTTTTGCGGCTCAAACGAGCACAGCGCCAACCTGAGCAGCTGGCTCGGCCTGTTCAACGCCTATATCGATCTCGGCACTTGGCATGGCGTAACGCCTTACGTCGGCGGCGGCGTTGGTCTCAGCGCGATCAACGTGATGGGCTACAAGGACGTCAACGTGCCGGCAGGCGGCTTTGCGTATGCCGTCAAGGATAAGACGACGACGAACTTCGCGTGGGCCGTCTATGGCGGGCTTTCCTATGACGTCACGGATCGCTTCACGCTCGATCTGGGCTATCGCTACACGGATCTCGGCTCGGTCAAGACGGGCGGTGTCCGGACCTACGATGATGCGGAGGTGCTAAGCCCCCTGGAGATCCGCGATATCACCTCGCACGATCTCTTGTTCAGTGCGCGCTATCGCCTCGGCAACCCGGCGCCGATGTATCCGGTCGCTATGAAATAGAATTGAAGACGCGGCTCGCGTATTTGCGTTCCGAGCTGTGTCTTCGTAGGCCGTGCGGTCGGCGGGGTGGGCGTGAGCCTGCCCCGTTTCTGCGTGTGGGCTCCGCCATAAATTTGTCCTGAAACGCCCCCACCTCAAGCGTGCGGATCTCCGCGCGTGTGCTCCGAACCCAGCGAAACGGAGAGGAGGTGCCAGGTTCCAAAACCTGGAAATTTTTCTCCACCGTCAGCGGCCGCCCACTTCGTCGGAAAATGCCCTATGCTCCGGCCGCACCCCGTAACCCGCCAGTCAGTCCAGAGGTCTCATCCGTGAAGCAAGTGTTCGCCGCCGCGTTGGTTTTTCTGGCTTCCGGAGCGGGGCTCGTCCGCGCGGCCGAGGTGGATGCCGTGTCGCGCATCGATGCCGTGACCGTGTTCCCGATGGGCGCGGAGGTGGCACGCGTCACCAAGGTGCAACTCGAGAAGGGCGAGCATACCGTGCTCTTCCGCGATCTGCCGGCTAGCGCCGTCGAAGGCTCGATCCGTGTCGAGGGCACGGCATCTGGCAAGCTCGAGATCGGCTCGGTCGATACGCGGCGCCTGTTCGTGCCGCGCGCGGATGCGGACGCATCGGCTTCCGAACGCAGGCGGATCGAGATGGAGATCGAGACGCTGCGCGACGGACGCGCCCGCCTCGAGGCGCAGGTGCAGGGCGGCGAGACGCAGCAGGCGCTGATCGCCAATCTGGCGCAGCTCCCCACACGGCCTGCACCCTCCGCAGGTGCGGAGCGCGGCGAAGACTGGACGGCGATCCTGGCCTTGATCGCGGCCGGTTCCGCGGAAGCGCAGCGTGCGATCGGAGACGCCCAGGTTCGCATCCGGGAAACCGACCGTAGGATCGAAGATCTCGAAAAGAAGCTCGCCGAGATCGCGCCGGAGAAAACAGAGCGTACGGAGGCGAAGGTATTCGTCGTCGCGCAGTCAGCGCTCGAGGCCGAGATCACCGTGCGGTATCAGGTTTCGCACGCCTCCTGGACGCCGCTCTATGATGTGCGCCTCGAAAGCGGAGGCAAGACCGTGGCGCCCAGGATCGACCTCGCGCGGCGGGCCTCGATCAGCCAGAAGAGCGGGGAAAGCTGGGATGATGCAACCGTGACGCTCTCCACGACACGCCCATCGGCCGGCGCGTCCGCGCCTGAGCTCAGCCCGCTCATCGTTGATTTCGAGCCGGAGGTTCGTCCGCCGCAGCCGGTTGCGGCGGCGCCCATGTCGGCCGCTGGTCGGGCCGGCGGTGACATGATGGTCGCGGCCGAGCCGGAAGCTTTCGATGCCCGGGAGCAGTCAGCAAAGCGTCAGCAGAGGAAGCATGTCGTGGCCGAGCGGCCGGCGGACATGGTGCAGGCGCCGTTCCACGCGCTGTTCACCGTGCCCGGCCGGCTCACCGTCCCCGAGACCGGCGAGGTCAAGCGCGTCCATCTCGGCGCCGAAACGATTGAGCCTCAGCTCATCATCCGCTCCGTGCCGAAGGCCGAGCCCAAAGCCTATCTCTACGCCAAGCTCGTCCTGCCGAAAGGGGCGCCGCTGCTGCCAGGCGCCGCGTCGCTGTTCCGGGATGGAACTTTCGTCGGCAATGGCCGGCTGCCGATGCTGTCGCCGGGTGAGGAGCACGAACTCGGCTTCGGCGTCGACGATCTCGTGCGCGTGCGCCATGCGGTTGCCGCCGAGACGCAGGGCGAGACGGGGCTGATCTCGACGTCGCGCACCGACAACCGCAACTACGTGGTTGCGATCAAAAGCATGCACGAGCGGCCCATCGCCTTTGCCGTGCTCGATCAGGTTCCGGTGGCGGCCAATCAGGAGATCCGGGTCGAGATGACCGGCCAGGCGCCGACCCGGCGGAACGTGGATGAGCAGCGCGGCGTCGTCGCCTGGGATGGGCAACTCGAGCCCGACAAGGAGCAGACCATCACGTTCGGCTATCGGGTCTCCTGGCCTTCCGCAAAATCGGTCGTTTACCGCCAGTAGTGCGGCCGATGCCGCGGCGAAAGGGCGGCAAGGTGCGCCAGGAGCACGAAAGGGCTTTCACTTTCGCGGAAGCCCTTTAAACCTAGAGCAGATCCCGGTCGGGCGGATCGCCCGAACGGGCGAAGGTGCTCGCTCAAACAATAACTAGAGAATTTGCAGTGAGCGCAAGCGAACGGAAAATGCTCTAGGGGCGATGGTTCCCGGCCCCGGCTCATCAGCCGGGGCCATTTCATGACATGTGGTGGAGAGAATGGCTAACGTCGTGGTCGTCGGCGCGCAGTGGGGCGACGAGGGGAAGGGCAAAATCGTCGATTGGCTCTCGGAGCGCGCGGACGTGGTGGTGCGCTTTCAGGGCGGACATAACGCGGGCCATACGCTGGTCATCGGCGATACAACCTATAAGCTCTCGCTCCTGCCCTCGGGTGTCGTGCGCCCGAATAAGCTCGCGGTGATCGGCAATGGCGTCGTCATCGACCCGTGGGCGCTCCTTTCCGAGATCGAGAAGCTTTCCGGGCAGGGCCTCGCCATCACGCATGACAACCTGCGGATCGCCGAGAACGCCACCCTGATCCTGCCTTTCCACCGCGAACTCGACGTCATGCGCGAGGAGGCGGCGGGCGACGGCAAGATCGGCACCACCGGGCGCGGCATCGGGCCGGCCTACGAGGACAAGGTCGGTCGCCGTGCGATCCGCATGGAGGATCTGCGCAACCTCGAAACGCTGGGGCCCAAGGTGGATCGGCTCCTGCTCCATCACAATGCGCTGCGGCGCGGGCTCGGACAGCCGGAGGTGAGCAAGGACGTGGTGATGCGCGAGCTCCATGAGATCGCGCCCAAGGTGGTTCCGTTCATCGACGTGACGTGGGACCTGCTCGACGAGGAGCGGCGTGCAGGCAAGCGCATCCTGTTCGAAGGGGCGCAGGGAGCGCTGCTCGACGTGGACCACGGCACGTATCCGTTTGTCACCTCGTCCAACACGGTGGCGGCGCAGGCTGCGACGGGGGCCGGGATCGCGCCGGGGGCGCTCGGCTTCGTGCTCGGCATCGCCAAGGCTTATACGACGCGTGTCGGCTCGGGGCCGTTTCCGACGGAGCTCAAGGACGAGATCGGCGAGACGCTCGGCGAGCGCGGCCACGAGTTCGGCACGGTGACGGGGCGCCGGCGCCGCTGCGGATGGTTCGACGCCGTTCTCGTGCGGCAGGTGGCGAAGGTCTCCGGCATCGATGGCATCGCGCTGACCAAGCTCGACGTTCTCGATGGCTTCTCCGAGGTGAAGGTGTGCGTCGGCTATACGCTCGATGGCGAGCGGCTCTCGCGGCTGCCGGCGGGTGCGGATGCGCAGGCGCGCATTGAGCCGGTGTGGGAGACGTTCGAGGGGTGGTCGCAGTCCACGCGGGGCGCACGCCGCTGGGCGGATCTGCCGGCCCAGGCCGTGAAGTACGTGCGCTTCATCGAGGAGCTCATCGAGTGCCCGGTGACGCTGCTTTCGACCAGTCCGGAGCGTGACGACACGATCCTGATGAAGGATCCGTTCGAGGATTGAGGCGGGGCGCTTTGCCCTGCGCGCGGTTTCAGCGGCCGGAGACGAGGCCGCTGAAGTTTGCGAGCGTGCCTTCGGACAATTCCACCGCAAGGAGGCGCCCCCGATCGACGGGGCCCGGCAGCGTGATCTGCCCGGGCGGCACGCGCTTGAAGCCAAACCGGCCGTAGTAGCTCTCGTCGCCGACTAGGATGACGATCTTCATGCCGCCCGCGCGGGCGGCATCGAGCGCTTCGCTGACAAGCCTGCGGCCATAGCCCTGGTTCATGTATTCGGGCGTCACGGCGAGGGGGCCGAGGAGCGCTGCCCCGGGCTGGCCGCCGATCGTCACCTCGGACATGCGGAGAGCGGCAATCAGGTGGTCGCCACTGGCGGCAAGCCGGCAAAAGCGCGAAATCTCGTGGCCGGGCCCCATCTCCTCGCGTACGCGATAGGCCGTGCGCGCGAAGCGGCCGGGGCCGAATACGCGCTCGTGAAGGGCTGAAACGAGGGGAATATCCTCCGGCGCTATGGGCCGGTAGAGGACGTGAGCGAGCATCGAACGGTTTCCTGGCGAGGGTGGGGACGAGGAGGCACGTCAGCGCGCACGGCGCGGGGACAGCGCTCGTCGCAAACAACTCTCGCTCAAAACCGTGATCCGGGTGCTCATGGGGCGCGCCTTTAGCATGCGATGCCGGGCGGGTCCAGAGGCTCCGAGCCGCTTCCTGCTGGGGAGGGCAGGGATCTACCAATGCCCGGACCGGGGCTGGCCGGCCAGAATTTCACGCAGCCGCTCGCGGGCCGGTGGGGTCACCTGCTCCGGCAGGGCCTCCCAGGGAAACATGGCCTGCTCGGCAATCTCCATCGTGGGCCCGGGGACCATCTGCTGCTCCCACCCGCGCACCACGAAAAGGGCGATGTGGTCGCCCGGAAACTGGCAGTGGTTGGCGTAAAGGCCGAACAGCTCAGGAGGGCGGGTGAGGGCGACGCCCGCCTCCTCCCGCAGCTCACGGCGAAGCGCGTCCTCGAGCGTTTCGCCCCGCTCGACGCCGCCACCTGGAAAGTGCCAGCCGGGGCGATACGTATGGCGAACCAGCAGCACCCGGTTCTCGCCGTCGAGCACGACGCCTTGCGCTCCGAGCGTCAAGCCGCGAGAGTAGCGCCAGTATCGCTGCAGAGTCCTGCGGATCAGCTTTTCAAAAAACACGCGTCATCATCTCCCGCGGCACGACGCCCCTGAGGTGCGAAACCCATGACCGGCACGTTCACTCTGGCGCATCTTTCCGACGTCCATCTCGCGCCGATCGCGGGATTCCGCTTGAGGTACTGGAACACCAAGCGCGCGCTCGGCTTCCTGAACTGGCAGCGCGGGCGGCGGCGCGTACACGTGCGCGAGGTGGCGGACCGAATCGCGGCAGACGTCCTTGCGCATGAGCCCGATCATATCGCGGTGACGGGTGATCTCGCCAACCTCGGCTTACCCGAGGAATATGAGAATGCGGCGGCCTGGCTCGCGCAGCTCGGCGATCCGCAGCGCGTTTCGGTGGTGCCCGGCAATCACGACATCTACAGCGGCCGGCTCGGGGACAACACCTGCTTGAAGGCCTGGGCGCCCTACATGCGCAATAGCGAATCCTGGACGGACGACGCACCTGTTCAGTTTCCATATGTCCGTACGGAGGGGCCGGTGGCGCTGATCGGCCTGAATTCGGCCGTGCCGACACCGCCGTTCGTGGCGGCGGGACGCCTCGGTCAAGGCCAGCTCGACCAGTTCGCGCTCTCGCTCGAGCGTCTTGCGGCAGCGGGGTATATCCGGGTGGTGATGATCCATCACCCGCCGCTGCCGGGACAGGCGCGGCCGCGGCGGGCGCTCCAGGATGCCGCAGCGTTTGCGAGCGTGCTTGACCGGCACGGCGCCGAACTCGTCCTTCATGGACACAACCATCGTCAAACGCTTGCCTGGCATCGGCACTCCGGAGGCCGGATCCCCGTGCTGGGCGTAGCGTCCGCTTCGGCCGGGCGCCTGCATAACAATGAGCCGCTGGCACGTTATCATCTGATACGCCTCTGGCGTGAGGACGGCGTCCTCCACATCACCTGCGAGACGCGCGGCCTCACATCTCCAGAGGGCGATGTGACCACGATCGAGATGGCGGAGCTGATGGCGGCACCTGTCGCATGATGGACCGGATCGTGGCGTATATCCTTCGAGGCGCGGCGTTTTGGGTGCGCTCATTCGCACCGGACCCTGCCGGCATTCGTGCTAGAGTTTCGCAAAGGCGAGGAACCAGTGTTCCTGAGCTATCACACCTTGAGCGCGCTCATTCTTGCTGGATCGGAACACGGCATGATCGCGCTCTAAGTATTTGTTGAGAGAGAGATTCACGTTCTCGATGCGAGCTGAGGCGCTTGCATCTCAAACGATCAGGCTCTTCTCGTCACTCGCACCCTTCGGATTGCTTTGGAGCCTTGGCTTGCCGCGCTTCAGACGTCGTCTCGCGATCAACCTCGCGCTGCAAGGCGGAGGCGCCCATGGCGCCTTTACCTGGGGCGTGCTCGACCGTCTCCTCGAGGAGGAGGATCTCACGTTCGGATGGATCTCGGGAGCCAGCGCGGGAGCCGTGAACGCCGTGGCGCTGGCGTGCGGCCTGGCCACAGGTGGGCGGGAGGCGGCCCGCGCCAAGCTGCGCGAGGTGTGGGAAGGGGTGCACAAAGCGGGCGTGCCGGACTTCCTGCGGCTCAATCCGTTCTTCGCGGGGTTCAACAACTCGAGCACGTTCGCCCATGTAGCCGGTCTTCTCTCGCCGTATGAATTCAATCCACTCGGCTACGATCCCCTGCGGGAGCTCTTGAACGCGAGCATCGACTTCGAGAGCGTGCGCAAAAACTCTCCCGTCGAGCTGCTGATCGCGGCGACCGAGGTGGCGACGGGACGGCCGCGTCTCTTTCGCCGCGAGGAGGCAACCGTGGATGCGGTGCTGGCGTCTGCCTGTCTGCCGACACTGCACCGGACGGTTGAAATTGACGGGCGCGGATACTGGGATGGCGGTTTCTCGAAGAACCCCGATCTCGTGACGCTGGCGACCGAAAGCCCTGTCAGGGACACGCTGATCGTGCAGATCAATCCGCTCGAGCGGCCCGAGGTGCCGAAGGGCGCACGCGAGATTTCGGGGGCGGTCAACTGGCTCACGTTCAATGCTCCGCTCATGCGCGACGTGGAGATGATCCTCGCCGTGCGCGAGGCGCTGCGCGGGCGGTTTGCGGCCAAGCGTGGCCCGCAGGGGGCACTACTCGCCCATCGGTTTCACCTGATCGAGGCTGGACGCTATACGGCGACGCTTCCGGACGACAGCAAGCTCCGGCCGGACCTCGGGCTCTTCACCTATCTTCACGCGGCAGGCCGGACACAAACGCATAAATGGATCGGCCAAAATCTTGGCGCCGTGGGCCGCCGCGAGACCGCCGATCTCGCCGTGCGCTTCAATCTGAACGGCGGGCAGCCAGCGGAAGAGGGGGCGCGCGATGGTGGAGACGGTGGCGACGATGCCGTTTCGCCACGGGCGTAAGACGAGGCCATAAAGCCGCCAGCGGCCGGCAAGGAGCGACGATAAAACAAAGGCTAGGAACATTGCCGCGATTCGAGGACAACGGGTACGTCGCACGCCATGATCAGGGACGTGCAACTGCCCATCCACAGCGGACCGAAGCTGCCCACTTGTGGACGCAATATCGAGCCAGACAGCGGGAGTGCTACCAGGGCCTTCGGTGGCAGGGAGCTCAATGGAACGGAACATGAAGATATCGAACCTGGCCGTGGCGGCCGGCATTGTGCTCGCGGCCCTCTCATTTCCCGCCTATGCCGGCGGCACAGCGGCCGACGCTGGTGAGCCGGCGGCGGTTGCAGTTCCGGCGCCGGTTCCTGCGTCGCGCCCGAATGCCAAGACAGAGGAGCCGCCTCAGACCGCAGCCCCCGCCGAGGCCAATGCCGCCCCGGATGCGGATACGCAAGGCTCCGGCTGGAACGCAGAAGTTGCCACGCCGGGCGGCGTTCTCGTGCTCAATGATCTGCAGACAGAGGTTGTCCGGAAGGTCAACGGTTACTTCAATACGCTGAACGATCTCAAGGGCGATTTCGTCCAGACGACAGCCGACAACAAGCGCATGCGCGGCAAATTCATGGTCAAGCGGCCCGGCCGCTTCCGCTTTGATTACGCGCGCCCCTCGAGACAGGTCATCATTTCCGACGGTGAATATCTCGCCATCCAGGATCTCGATCTCAACAATGAGGATCGCGTCGCGCTCGACCAGACGCCTTTCCGGCTGTTGTTGCGCAAGGACGTCGACCTGATCCGCGATGCCATGATTATGGAGGTGGAGGAGTCGGATGAACGGATCGTGCTCGCGCTGCGCGACAAGAGTCCGGATGCTCCTGGATTGATTAAGCTCTTTCTGGCCAAGGCGCCGGAGCTCGAGCTGACCGAGTGGGTGACCACGGATGCTCAGGGTCTCGATACGCGCGTGGAAGTGTCGAAGCTGAGCAAGGCGGAGAAGCTCGACGCCAGGCTTTTCAAAATTGAAGCGGTCAGTTTAAACAAATTCCATCCCTGACGGCCGAGAGGTCCGGAGCAGGCAGAAAAAACGACGTTCAACCTGCGCGGGTGCTCGGTAGGAAGTTTCTAACAGCCCATGGTGCAGGCATTTCCCGGTCTGCGGAGGCCGAATCACGGCAAGTTGGGAATATCGGGGAAAAGTAAATCACTTTTTCGTGATCTACCACTTTGCCCCCTATTGAAAGCTGGCATGTTGCGCTTATGTCAATGTCACTCAGGCGAGACCACTCAAATCGGTAGCTCCCCCCGTCTAACCGAGGTCATCGTCTGGAACGCCGGCTTCCCTCCCGGCGTTGCGCGCGAAAGCGCTTGAGCGCCCAGCCCCACCCCCCGGGGTTGGGCGTTTCTCTATCTGCAATCCCGTCTCTTGTGAAGCCTTGAGTCACGTCGCGTGACTTGGCACGCGGTCGTTCGCTGTCCGCCATCAGATGAACCGGAGCTGACGGCGGCATTCAGCATGCGTTCAAGGCCTCAGTCCTATGTCGGCGTCATCCCACGCCGGCCGTTGCGCTTGGCTCTGCCGTCTGCCGACCTCTCAATCCCACGCCTGCACCTTAAGCCGGTCGCGAGACCGGCTCTTTTTTTGTCTTCCGTAGCCGTTGCTTTGAGCGCGAACATGAACGGAATCTGTCGAAACTGTTCAAAGGCCGTTCAAGCGCGATCGACCAGGGTGGACTGCAAGGCCCGCGACAATGACGCCAAGCGCTGGCCTCCGCATCTAAGGAGATTGAGATGAAAACCGCGCTTCTCGCCAAAGTATCGATCGCTGCCGCCGCGGCGATGCTCACCTTCTCGCCCGCTCTTGCCGGCCCTAAGCACCATCACGGCCACGGCTATCATCACAGCTACGGCAAGAGCCACCATCACGCGAAGAAGCATAGGCACGTGCATCGCGGGTATGGCCACCATCATCACCGCTGGCATCGTCATTGGAAGCCACGCGTCTTCGGCTGGAACATCTATCGGCCGTATCGCGGCTGGTAAGCCTGCACAACACGCCCGCCGTTACCCAGCCTGCAACTCAGGGCCGATCCCTCCGGATCGGCCCTTTTTCTGCGTAAGGGCTTGCATACCCGGTGCATTGGCGTGAAACTGGAACCGTTCCAAGGGGCGCCGGAAGACCGGCTGAGATCGCGGTGAGACCCGCGAGCACCCTTCGAACCTGATCCGGCTCATACCGGCGAAGGGATGGACACATGACCAATGCTGAGCTGATTGCCGGCTATGCCGGGCCTCTGTTCGTTGCCGTTGCGCTCGCGCTTCTGATCAACCGGCGCGTCGTGAGCGAACTCGTCACCGGCATTCTCAATCGCCCCGAGTTCATATTCTTCTCCGGCATTTTCACGCTCATCGCCGGCCTTGCCATCGTTCGTGCTCATAACGTCTGGGCGGCCGAGTGGACGCTCATCGTGACGATCCTCGGCTGGCTGTGTGTGATCGGCGGCGCCATCCGCATCATCTGGCCTCAACGCGTCACGACGCTGCGCAACGCGGTGATGGGAACCGAGAACGCGATCACCGCCTGGGCGCTCGTCGCGCTGCTGCTCGGCGCATTTCTCACGGCCAAGGGATACGCGCTCGTCTGAGTGCACCGGGCCACGCCACGATCAATCTCTATTCTGGAGCTTTTCCGATGAACAAGCCTGCCCGCACGGCGGACATGACGCCCGTCAAAGTGACGACCGGACCGCTCACCGGCTCCCGCAAGGTCTACACCGCGCCCGATGCAGTTCCCGATCTCAAGGTGCCGTTCCGCGAGATCGACCTCACGCCCGAGAGCGGCGAGCCGGCGGTCCGCGTCTACGACGCCTCGGGTCCTTACACGGACACCGCGTATGAAGCCGACGTGAACCGGGGCCTGCCGCGCATCCGCGAGGCCTGGATCACGGAGCGGGGAGGCGTGGAGACTTATGAGGGCCGCGCCATCAAGCCGGAGGACAATGGCGACGTGACCGGCCGTCATGCCGCGCGCGCTTTTCCCATTACCCATGAGCCGCACCGCGCAGCCTCTCCGGCTCAGAGCCAGAAAAGTCCGCTCACCCAGCTCGAGTACGCGCGGGCCGGCATCATCACCAAGGAAATGATCTTCGTCGCCCACCGGGAGAACCTCGGCCGCGCCGCGGCGCTCGAGCGGGCAGGGGCCGCGCTTGCCGATGGAGAAAGCTTCGGGGCTGACATCCCCGTGCACATCACGCCCGAGTTCGTGCGCGACGAGATCGCCCGCGGCCGAGCCATCATCCCGGCGAACATCAATCATCCGGAGCTCGAGCCGATGATCATCGGCCGCAACTTCCTGGTAAAGATCAACGCCAATATCGGCAACTCCGCCGTCACTTCCTCCGTTGAGGAGGAGATCGACAAGATGGTGTGGGCCATCCGCTGGGGCGCCGATACGGTGATGGACCTTTCGACCGGGCGCAACATTCACACCACGCGCGAATGGATCATTCGCAACAGCCCGGTGCCGATCGGCACCGTGCCCATCTACCAGGCGTTGGAGAAAGTCGGCGGCGATCCCGTGAAGCTTTCGTGGGAGGTCTACCGCGATACGCTGATCGAGCAGTGCGAGCAGGGCGTCGACTATTTCACTATCCACGCCGGCGTGCGCCTGCGCTATGTGCCGCTCACCGCCGAGCGCGTCACCGGCATCGTCTCGCGCGGTGGCTCGATCATGGCCAAGTGGTGCCTTGCCCATCATCGCGAGAGTTTCCTCTACGAGCGCTTCGATGAGATCTGCGACATCATGCGGGCCTACGATGTCTCGTTCTCGCTCGGCGACGGCCTCCGGCCCGGCTCCATCGCCGACGCCAACGACCGCGCCCAGTTCGCCGAGCTCGAGACGCTGGGCGAGCTGACGCGCATCGCCTGGGACAAGGGCTGCCAGGTGATGATCGAGGGCCCTGGCCACGTGCCGATGCACAAGGTCAAGGTGAACGTCGAGAAGCAGCTTCAGGAATGCGGCGAGGCGCCGTTCTACACTCTCGGACCTCTCGTCACCGACATCGCGCCCGGCTACGACCACATCACGAGCGGCATCGGCGCGGCGATGATCGGCTGGTTCGGCACCGCAATGCTCTGCTACGTGACGCCGAAGGAGCATCTGGGGCTGCCTAACCGCGACGATGTGAAGACCGGCGTCATCACCTACAAGATCGCGGCGCATGCGGCCGATCTCGCGAAGGGCCATCCTGCCGCGCAGCTGCGCGACGACGCGCTCTCGCGCGCCCGCTTCGAGTTCCGCTGGTACGATCAGTTCAATCTGTCGCTCGATCCCGATACGGCCCGCGCGTTCCATGACGAGACGCTGCCTAAGGAAGCGCACAAGGTGGCGCACTTCTGCTCCATGTGCGGCCCCAAGTTCTGCTCCATGGAGATCACGCGCGAGGTTCGGGACTATGCATCGAAGCTGAACGAGCGCCAGCAGGGCATGCAGCACATGAGCGAGAAATTCCGCGATCTCGGCGCGGAGGTCTATGTGCCGAAAACCTGACGTTAAGCTCACGGAGCGGCTTGCCGGCAAGGGCGGCGAATCGGGTGTAGGATCGGGTGGTCTTCTCCGCAATTGCGAGGGCTCGTTCGATGAAGAGCGACCGTCTCCTTCTCCTGGGTGCCGCCATCCTCCTTGGTCTGCCACCTGCTGCTGGGCCCGCCCAAGCTGCCGGGGCTCAGGAGCTCTCGAAGGACATCATCGCCGTCCAGATCCGCAAGCAGGGTTACGAATGCAAGAACCCTGAAAGCGCGGAGCGCGACACCAAGGCTTCCAAGCCTGACGAGGCGGCCTGGATCCTGAAATGCGAGGGCGTCACCTACAAGGTTCAGCTCGTGCCGAAGCAGGCGGCCAAGGTGGAGCGGCTGCCGGAAGAAGCGCAGGACACGAAGCAGGAAGCCGCGCCGCCCGATGCCGGAGCCTCATCAGCCACTAAATAAAGTTCGCCGTCTCGTCGGTCTTTAATCAGCTGCGGCCGCTGCCTGGGGTTTCGCGATCTCCGCTTCGATGGCATTCACGACCCGCTCCGAATTCGGTGCCGTCTGCGAATAGAAAGACGTTACGAGGCGTCCGTCGCGGCCTACGAGATATTTGTGAAAGTTCCACTTGGGCGCGTTCAGCCAGCCGGACTCGTTCCGCGCCCACTTGTAGAACGGGTGCGCGCCGCTGCCCGAAACCACCGTCTTGTCCGCCAGCGGGAACGTGACGCCAAACATGCCCTCGCAGAACTCCTTGATCTCGCCGGCGGCCTTCGGCTCCTGCGCGCCGAAGTCGTTCGAAGGCACCCCGATCACAGCGAAGCCTTGCTCCTCGTATTCGGTATGCAACTCCTGAAGGGCGCGGTACTGCTTGGTGAAACCGCAGAAGGATGCCGTGTTCACCACCAGCAGCACCTTGCCGCGAAAGTCTGCGAGCGGCATCGGCTTGCCGTCGATGGACGTGAAGGAGAAGTCCCAGGCTGTGGTCGCGGTGCTCATGGTGTCTGCTCCGGCGGCAAAGGTCACCCCGCAGACGGCCATGATACTGACGAGCGCCGTCCTTGTGGCCTTGGCTAGCTTCATGCGAGCCTCCTCTTTTCCGGCCGAGCACCGGGATTCCTATCTCAGGGAGGCTCGGCGAAAGCGCGGGAGCGTCCGGATCTCCGGCGGGGTCAGATCGCCCCAACGAGCTTTGCAATTCATGGCGAAGCATGGCACGCTTCGGTCAGGTTTCAACAACTGAAAGGAGGTGATCCGATGTCGAGTGGGATCTTGAGGACGGCGATGTCGCGATCGCTCGGTTTCAAGGCGGATCTGCCTCTCGAGGCAGCCTGAAGCAGACGATAGCGGCACGACGCAACAATCGTCGGCAACGCCGCCCGAAAAACATCTCACGGGGGCTGCTCGAAGAGCGGCCCCTTTGTGTTTTCTACTGCAGGTCCGACCGGTGCACCGTTGGCAATCACACCTCGGCAAGCCGCAGCTTGAACCGGTCGAAATCATCGTAGCGGCCTATGGAGATGCGCGGGAGCGCGAAACGGTTCGCTCCGCGCCGCCAAAGCCGGCCCCCGAGCGCCATGGCCGAGACGAGCCCCGCGTCCGAGACGATGGCCTGCACGGCGGCCGTGTGATTGCCGTTGGGGTAGGCGAAATGCCGGACGGGCCTTCCGGTCCAGTCTTCGAGCAGCCTGCGCGACTTCCGAACGCTTGCTCGAGCGTCGGCAGAGGGAATCCGGTCGAGCAGACTGTGGCAATGACTGTGGGCCGCAATGGTGATCCAGTCGCTCTTCGCGAGTTCTTTCAATTGCGCAATCGATAGCGGCTGGAGGGGCTTGAACCGGCCTTCTCGACGGGGCGGCGCCTGTGCGATGACGGCAGAGGTAAGCGCCGGCCGATCTGCCGGCGGCGCGCGCTTCAGCGTCTCGAGAATTTGCGAGATGAGAGCCCATCGCGCGGGTCCAAGATCGCGTCCAACCCGCCACACGGGAAGTCCCGCTGCTGCAAGATCGATCGTGAAGGCCCCCTCTGCCTGTAGCGCGTTCATCACCGTATCGAACCAGTACGGCTGCCCGCTCTCGATCTCACCTGTCGCGATGTAGAGGGTGACCGGAATGCGCAGATCCTCGACGAGCGGCAGTACGCCGTCGAAAAGCCCCGTATCGCCATCATCGAACGTTACCACGGCGCGCGGACGTCCGCTCCGCGCGCCGTCATCCGCGAACGCCTCATCAAGGCTCACAATGTCATAGTGCGCACGGAGAAACTGCATCTGGCGCACGAAATCGCGCTGACGCACCGCGGTCCACACATCGATCTGCTCATGGTCCGGGCGCAGGGTATGGTAGCAGAGAACGGTGATCGGCCGTCCTCTTTGCGCGTGCGCCATAAGGAGCGCGTAGAGAGGATCGCTGGCCAGAATCCGTCTGGCAAGCTGTCGTGGTGCGATCGCTCCGTAGAGGTGCAGCGCGCGGCCCCCCGGTCGGGACCTGACGCGGAAATCGTCTTCTTCAAGGGCAGAAGCTAGCTCTGCCTGGCCCATCAAGGTGTCTCCGTAGACGGTTCCGTTAGAAACAGGCCCGCAAGCTTCCGGACCTCCGTGTCGATACTGTGCCGATCGCGGGCGCGCCGGTGAGCAGCGGCACCCATACAGGCGAGCTCATCCTTGGAGAGCCCCATGCTGTCTTCCATGACTCTTTCAAGAGCCTCCGCATCGCCGGATGGTACCAGCCAGCCCACCTCTCCCGGCACCACGAGCTCTGGAATGCCCGCGATATAGGTCGTGATGACCGGGCGGGCGAGCGCCATGGCCTCCATCAAAACAACCGGCAGGCCCTCCTGCAAGCTGGGTTGCACGATTGCATGGCTGGCGCGGATCTCCTCCCGCACTGTCTCGCCACCGATCCAGCCTGTGATGCGCACCCGATCCGTAAGCCTGAGATGGCGGATCCGGTGCTCGATCAAGCTTCGCAACGGCCCGTCGCCAGCCAGCACGAGACGCGCTTCGGGATAGCGTGCCGCGATGTGTGAAAAGGCATCGAGCAGGATCAGGTGTCCTTTCTCGGCGCTGAGACGCCCGATGCAAAGAAACCGCGGTGCGTCGGGGAAAGGGGTAGTGCCGGGCTCGGCGAAGGATGCGCCGTCGAGGCCGCAATGCACCACGTGGATCTTGGACCAGTCTTCGGGCGGTACATGCCGCAGGAGCTGGCTGCGGGTGTAGGAGCTGATGGCGACCGCGAACTTGGCGTGATGCACCTTCCGATCGAGATGCAGGTATTTTCCATCGTCGGCCTCATCGGCGCCGTGCACGGTGAAGCTGTAGGACGGCCCGCCGAGAAGATGGAGCAGCAAGGCGACCTCAGCCGAGTTCGTGCCGAAGTGGGCGTGCAGATGCTCGACCGGCGTCTCGCCAAGAAGCTCCTTCAGGCGGCAGGCGTGCGCCAGATAGACGAGATGATAGGGCAGCGGGCGGATCGAGCGCCTGGACATGCCGACCGCCGCCCGGAGCGCTCGAAAGAAACGCCGCGGCTCGGCTAGGCAGGCGCGCATGGCGGCGGCCGCAAGGGGCATCAGTCCGCCTTCGAGCAGATAGCGGGTGCGCGCGCGCTCGGCCCTGTCAAGCGGATCGACCAATTCGCCGTCCCATCCGCGGAGCGCAATCCGCTCCACGGTGAAGCCAAGCCGCTCTGCCGCCAGGATTTCGCGCCGGATGAAGGTGTGACTCACCTTCGGATACTGATTGACGAGATAAGCGACGCGGGGTCCGCCGCTGCCCGCTCCAGGCGCGGCGACAGCCTGCGGCGCCGGGCTTGTCAGCTCCCTCTGCAAGTCTTCGATCACGCTTCGCTTCCTGGAATCCAGCTGCCTCGGCAATTTAGGCAATAGTGCCTATTCTCATCAGCGGATAGAACATGATGCGATTGCTATTAACGCGGTTCGCCAATCCGACCCGCTGACAAAGAGAGTGACCGCAAGCCCATGCCGCTGCTTCGTTTCGACCTCATCGAAGGCCGCTCGGACGCCGAGATCCAGGCCCTGCTGGACGCCGCCCACCGCGCCATGCTGGCGGCTTTTGCAGTCCCCGAGCGCGACCGCTACCAGATCGTGCATGAGCACAAGCCTTCGCGCATGATCGTGGAGGATACGGGGCTTGGAATTCCGCGCACGGACAAGGTGGTTCTGCTTCAGGTCACGACGCGGCCGCGCGGGCGGGCCGCTAAGGAGCGTTTCTACCGGCTGCTGGTCGAGGAGCTCGAGCGGAGTTGCGCCATCCAGCCATCCGACGTCATGGTGTCGATCGTCGAGAACACGGACGAGGATTGGTCCTTCGGACATGGGCGCGGCCAGTTTCTGACCGGGGAGCTTCCCGGCGGGGGCAAGGGCTGAGGGCCGCCGCACCTCACGCTCCGGCGTAGAAATTTGTACCCGCTCACGCATTAACGACGAATTTCCTCCATCTCACCGCAATTGTGCCCATAGTGGCGTCAGTTGCGCGCGTATCAGGGGAGGTTAGCGTGTTCAGTCGCGGCTCAAGTTCCGATCCCGGCCTGCCGAAGCCACCGAGCCCGCCGAGTGGGCTGGAAAGCACGCCGATACCCGCCAATGGACGCGCATCGCCCTTCGGGGCCGCCTCGGTCATGGGCGCGTCGGTGATCGGCACGGACCTTACCATTCTTGGCGAGAAGATCACGATCATCTCGCAGAACCGCCTGCAGATCGACGGCGATATTCGCGGCGACGTCACCGGTAAGCAGGTCGTCATCGGCGAGGATGGCTCGGTCATCGGCACGGTGTGCGCCGAACAGATCGAGGTTCGAGGCGGGGTGCGGGGCGCCATCAAGGCGCAGTCCGTGACGCTTCACCCGACCTCGGTCGTCGAGGGGGATATTTTCCACCAGACCCTCGCCATTTCCGAGGGCGCCCAGTTCGACGGTCGCGTGCGCCGCGCGAAGGATCTCTCGGAGATCGCACCCAACCTCGACGTCAGCACCTATCCGGCGCCGGTTGCGCCTGTCACAACCGGCTGAACCGGCGGCCCAGGAAAACGTGTGAGCTTGGAGACGGTGTCCCCGTCTTCAAGCCGGCCGCACCTCGCGCTCCACTAGACTGCTTCGGGGGAGGGCTTGGCTCTCCGTCAGAACGGCCTGCGCCCGACGCTGTTGGCATCGATGCAGGCGATGTGGACGCGGTTGTCATGCCCGATGAACTGGCAGACGTTCCGCTTGAGGTTGGGGTTATTGCGAACGGCCGCCGCTGAAACCTTCATCCCATATTCGCGGGCCACCCGTGCCACCAGATCGTCCTGGCAATAGGGCGTTGCGATCGGGGAGCCGTTCACGATCTGGTTGCCGTTCACACAGCGTATGCGCGCCTCGGCCGGCCCGGCGGAGAGCGTCAGAATTGGGACGAGCACGAGGGCCAATGCTGCGCCGGCGTGACGGACCCTGGGAGGCCCCCGGCGGACGCGGTGAAAGGCACGGCGCTGTAGCATGGACAATCTCCGGAGGCGGTCTCGCAACTTCGTCATGGCTTCGTATCGAGGTATGCAGGCCGCCAAGGAAAAGCAACGAGAGAGGTAACACTCGAGATCCGCGGTTCCTCCTGGCACCGCATCGTATGACACAATATTGCCGTATTTACAGACGCTTCGACGACCTCTTTCATAACGTGTCTCCTGCGGCGCGCCGTCGCAGATATTGCGCTGCAGCATAAAAAGAGATGTAAAATCAAAGCGAGTCATAACGACGTCGAACGATGTTCAGCGTTGATCGTTGATTTCGCCCAATTCGGCTGATCTTGTGCGCGCCACCAGGACGGGGGGCTGCAAGGGACCCTCGGAATAGCAGAGTGACAGAACACGTTCTGGAGTTGCGCTGAGGCTCTTTTGGAGCACCGGTACCCCAACCAACTGCGTTGGTTGAAGATCCGTCGCACGGCGGGTGGTCGAGCTTCGTCCAAGGGGGAAGCGGCCACGAGGGAATCGGGCCGAGCCGCGGCACTGTCGCTCGCGAGGATGGAGATCAGTATGCGATTTTTCGCATTTGCAGCGTTTGCGGCGCTTTCTTTCGCCGTGATCGGCGCACACCCGGCGAGCGCCGGCAACAAGCACTGCAGCAAGGCGAGCGCCTGTGGCAAGACGGCGTCTCACCACACGTCGAAGAAGACGGCCCACAAGAAAGCCGCACACAAGCGCGGCCACGCCAATCGCTCTCACGCCACCAAGGGCATCGCGTCCTATTACTGGCAGGGTCAGAAGACCGCGTCTGGTGCGCGCTTCAATCCGAACGCCATGACGGCTGCCCACCGGACGCTGCCCTTCGGCACCAAGGTGCGCGTTACCAATCACAACAATGGCCGCTCGGTCACCGTGACGATCAACGATCGCGGACCGTTCATCAAAGGCCGGGTGATCGACCTCTCGAAGGCCGCCGCCGGCGTCATCGGCATGCATGGCTCGGGAGTCGCACCGGTGTCGATCGCCGTACTCGGCAGCGGTTGATCAAAGACGGTTCACGTCGCATTGGAGGCGGGTCGCTCAGCGGCCCGCCTTTTTTAATGGTCGAAGGCCGGGCTCGCGGAGGCGCTTTTCCGGCGGACGCTTGGGACGGCGGCAAAATCCCGTATATTGCGGAAAGTTGTTATCCGTGACGTGGATTGCCGCGATGAAACCCAAACCGACGAGCAAGGAACGCGTTGCGGCCATCGCCGTCATCCGCACCGCCATGGTCGAGAAAAAGCTGACCCAGGCCGGGCTCGCGGACGCGGCGGACTGCCACGAAAAAACCGTGCAGAACCTGCTTCATGGCAAGCCCGTGCGGGAACAGACGCTGTTCGACGTGGCAATGGTTCTGGGCCTCGACTACCAGCGCCTGAAAGAATCCTGGTTCGGCACGATGTCCACCGCCCAGCCGATGGAGCTCAAGGGCGAGGGCGGCGTGGTGGCTCCGGTCTACATGGGGGCCTATACGCGCGCCGCCGTGGACCATTACATCGGCAGCTATCTCACCATCCGCCCGGCGTTTGCGAAGTCCGACACGATCGTGGCCTACCGCACCGACATCATGTGGGATCCCGAATGGCCGAGCCTGCTCTTTGAAGAACGTGACCGACCGGACGCGCCGTTCTCTCACCGCGGCCGGCTCTACGTGCCCGCATCCTCCATGTACATCCATCTGGTCTCATTGACGAAAGGGGCCATGCGCATGGTCCTCGTCTCCCAGATCGACCAGACGGGAGAAATGCGCGGCCTGATCACCACGCTCAACAAGCAGCGCGCCGCGTTCACGCCGGTATCGTCTCCGATCGTCTACATGCGCCGCCAGGAGTTCAAGTCCCTGGCTTTCGGCGAGATCACCGCCAAGACTCCCGAATACGCGCTCTATAAGAGCCTCCTCGAGAACGCCTTGGATGAAGGCTACGCTCGCCTGGTCGCTCCGTAGCATCTCAATTTTCTAGAGCCGTTCCGCTTTAGGCGGAATCGGGGAACGGCTCTAACTTTTTGTTTGATCGTGCTTCTTTCCGGACACTTTAACTTGCATGGCTTCGCCCGGTCCTTCTCTTGCACGGCTCCGCCATGACCGGTTCCCACTTTTCCGGAAGCACTCTAGGCAGGCCTTACGCCACGGACCGGCTGGGCGTTTCGCCGGCCAGGATTTCCCGGCGGCCGGCATGGTTCGGAGCGCTGATGATGCCTTCGCTCTCCATGCGCTCGATCAGGTCGGCGGCGCGGTTGTAGCCGATGGAAAGGCGGCGCTGCACGTAGCTGGTGGACGCCTTACGGTCACGCAGGACGATGGCAACTGCGCGGTCATAGAGGCTCTCGCTATCGGCTCCGCTCGCTCCGCCTCCGCGTGAGTCGCCGCTCTCCTCGGGCGGCGCATCGATGTCTTCGACATAGCGCGGGGCACCCTGCGCGCGCAGATGCGCTGCCACTGCCTCGACCTCCTCGTCGGACACGAACGGCCCGTGGACGCGGAGAAGCTGGCCGGCGCCGGAGGTCATGAGCATGTCGCCCTGGCCAAGGAGCTGCTCGGCGCCCTGCTCGTTGAGGATGGTGCGGCTGTCGATCTTGGAGGCCACGCGGAAGCTGATGCGTGTCGGGAAGTTGGCCTTGATGGTGCCGGTGATGATGTCGACCGAGGGACGCTGCGTGGCCATGATCAGGTGGATGCCCGCGGCGCGTGCCTTCTGGGCGAGGCGCTGGACGGCGGTCTCGATATCCTTGCCGGCGGTGATCATGAGATCGGCGAACTCATCCACCACCACGACGATATAGGCCATCGGGGCGAGATCCATTTCCTCACGCTCGTAGACCGGCTGGCCGGTCTCGGGGTCGAAGCCAGTCTGCACCGTGCGCGCCAGGGGCTCGCCGCGCTGGGCGGCGGCACCCACGCGCGTGTTGAACGCCTCGATGTTGCGGACCGAGAGCTTGGCCATGCGCTTGTAGCGCTCTTCCATCTCCGCCACGACCCAGTTGAGCGCCGCCACCGCCTTCTGCGGATCGGTGACGACGGGGGTCAGAAGATGGGGAATGTCGTTGTAGACGCTGAGCTCCAGCATCTTCGGATCGATCATCAGGAAACGGCACTTCTCCGGCGGGTGCCGGAAGAGGATCGAGAGAATCATGGCGTTGACGCCCACCGACTTGCCCGAGCCCGTGGTTCCGGCAACGAGAAGGTGAGGCATACGCGCCAAGTCAGCGATGATCGGCTCGCCGCCGATGGAGCGGCCGAGCGCGAGGGGCAACACGCCATCGGCAGAGGCGAAGGCGGGGCTCTCGATGATCTCGCGCAGCCCGACCATATCGCGCTGGCTGTTGGGCAGCTCGATGCCGATCACGTTGCGGCCGGGGATCACGGCGACGCGGGCGCTGGTGGCGCTCATGGAACGGGCGATGTCGTCGGCAAGCGCCATGATGCGCGTCGCCTTCGTGCCGCGTGCAGGCTCGAGCTCGAACAGCGTCACGACGGGCCCCGGCTTCACGTCGCGCACCTCGCCCTTGACACCGAAGTCGGCAAGCACGTCTTCGAGCAGGCGCGCCGTGCCGCGCAGCACGGTTTGAGAAACCTCGCTGCCGGTCTTGGACGGCGGGCTCCGCTTCAGCATGGCAGGAGCCGGGCGCCGGAAAGCGGGTGCGGCACGGCGGGCTGCGACGGCGCGTAGCAGGCTTGTCTGGGCCCTGCGGGGAGCCGGCGGCTCGGGCGCCACGGCCTCCGCCGGGGAGGGCGCGGGCTCGGGCGGGGGAGTTGGCGCGCGGGTGGCGGGCGGTGCCTCCCGCGTTCCGCCGAGAAAACGCGGCAGTTCGTGCGGTGCAAGCGCGGGTTCGGGCGGAAGAGGGCGGGCGCCCGGCGGCGCGAACCGCTCCGCAATGGCGCGGCTCGAGATTTCGAGTGTCGGATCTACGGTGACCGGCACGTCGTCGACCGGGAACGCATCGGCCTCGTCCTGGCCGAACTCGTCTTCGAGATCCTCGTCGATTGGGGGCTCGCGGTAGGCGGACTGGCCCCGGCGCGGCATGCGCACGGGCTCGGGCGATGATTCCGAACGGCGCGCGAAGATGCCCGGAAGCACGGGTTCGACAGGGCCGCCGCGGACGCGGGCGCCGGCTCGCGCGGAACGTTCTCCGAGGGTGCGAAGGTTTCCAATGGCCGAGGCGAGCAGGCCGTGCCCTGCGGCCCCGCTCGTGGGCAGATGGTGTGCCTGGTTCCCGTTCCACGCGGCGGCACGGGCCGGGCGTCTTGGAAGCACATCCTCGCGCGTGACGCCGAGAGCGCGCACCAGCGACGACATGCCAAGCCCCGTGAGCAGGATGGCCGCGGCCGGGCGGGCCGTGTCGGTGCTGATGTAGCCGAGCATCGAGACCGCGGCATCGAAGATCACGTCGCCCAGAATTCCGCCGTAGCCGTGCTCGATTGGCCAGGAGGCGCTACCTGGAAAGGCGGAGACGGCGGCGGCCATGCCGAGCACGGCAAAGGGATAATAGGTGGCCTTCGCCCGCAGGCCTGCAACCTGACGCGAGAGGACGAGTTCGAAGCTCCAGATCATGAGCGGTAGAAGGGCTATGGCCGAGGCGAGGCCTAGCGTCTGCAGCAAGAGGTCGGCGATGATGGCGCCCGGCGCGCCGAGCGCGTTGCGGACCGCGCCGTTCGTGGCATGCGTGAGGCTGGGATCGGCGACCGACCAGGACACGAGGCTTGCCCATACGGCGGCAATGGCAAGGAGAAGCATGAGGCCGGATGTACGGCCGAGGGTGCCGATCAGGCGCGCTTCGAGGGCGGCCGGCATGAGGCGCTGGCGATCAAGCCCGGAAATAATCGGCCCTTTGGCGGACGGCATGGTGGCGAACGTCTCTTACGCAGATACATGAATGACCCGTTCGAGGGCTTTCCAGACGGGAAAGGCGTCGCGGAGAAGCGCCCGCGGAGGCGTGCTCGCGGATTGGTTCCCGGTACGCCTAGTCCGAGCCAGGAAGGCACCGGATATGACCTTGACCTGGAAACGTTTCCATAAGGTTAGTGGAACGTTGTCGGCGTTGCTGAGGTCACTCGTAGGAGCGTGCGGGAGGGCGCCGGAGACCGTACCTGGTCGCTCTTACCGCTCGGGCGCGGCATCGCGTTTTGTACTGTCGTAATTGGCGGCGGACGCGAGACCGATGGCCTGGTCAAGGCCGCGGGCGCCGCGCAGGTCCGCCTCGTCGATGTTCGCACCCGTGAAATCGGCGCCGGCCAGATTGGCACCCCGGAAATCCGCTTGCAGCAGGTTGGCGCCGCGCAGGTTCGCGTCTCGCAAGTCTGCGCCAGGAAAGCGCGCGTATTTCAAAAGTGCTTCGGGAAACTTCGCTTCCGTCAGAATGGCGCCCGTGAAGTTGGCGCTGATAAGGCTGGCGGGAGCGAAGAGCGCCTCCTCGCGCGTGGCGCCGCCGCCGAAGACGGCGCTCGTCAGGTCGGCATTCGAGAAGTCGGCCCGGTCGAGCCAGCCGTCGGAGCGGATGCGGACGAGCTTGGCGCCGACGAACTTGGGGGCTTCGGCGGTGACGACCTCGAGGCTGGTGAAGGTCGTCGGACGAAGGATCACGGCGTCCGTCAGGTCCGCGCCCGAGAAGTCCGCGGCCGTGATGGTGGCGCGGTTGAGGCGCGTTCCGACAAGTGAGGAGCCCGTAAGGTTGGCATGCGAGAGGTCGGCCCCGTAGAGGTCGGACCCGTCAAGCTCGGCGCCCTTGAAGTCCAACTCGGCAAGATCCATGCGCGTGAGGTTCAACCCTTTGAGATCGGGGCGGGCGCCTGGCTTCGCCGAAAAGATGCGGGCGACCACTTCGCGCGTGCTCAGCTGCTTGCCTTCGCTCTCCGGCGTGGTGGGAGCAGGGCCGGGCGCCGTGTAGCTCGGCAGACCGCCGGCGGAGGCACCCGTGGCGGCCGATACGGCGATCATGAAAACGGCGGCGGTGTCGGTCGCAATGCTCATGCTTCGCTTTCTCTTTGGAGCGCGTTCATGCTTGGTGAACACGCCTAAGCCTTTGCTTGGGAAGCTGGTTCACGTTCTGGTGGTTGCGTGCCGCCTCCACCGCGAACGATCAGGCTCCAGGTGATCCTGCCGTGTTTCAGCCCATCATGCCGAGGCCGCTTCGTCCTTCAAGAGTTTGTAATTGATGGAATCGAGCAGAGCTTCGAAGCTGGCGTCGATGATGTTCGGAGAGACGCCGACGGTGATCCAGCGTTTTCCCGTCGCGGTGTCGAGGCTTTCGACGAGCACTCGCGTCACCGCCTCGGTGCCCCCGGTGAGGATGCGCACCTTGTAATCCACCAGCTCGATGCTCTCGATATATTTTTGATAGCGCCCAAGATCCTTGCGCAGCGCGCGGTCGAGCGCGTTCACGGGGCCGTTGCCCTCACCGACGGACCAGATGGGCTCCGGCTCGCCGTCGATGAACACCTTGACGGTGGCTTCCGACACCGTGACCAGCTTGCCCATGGCGTTGTGGCGGCGCTCGACCATCACACGGAAGCTGTTGACCGCGAAATAATGCGGCACTTCGGCGAGGTGGCGCCGGGCCAGCAGCTCGAAGGACGCTTCTGCAGATTCGTAGGCGTATCCGGCCGATTCCCGCGCCTTCACCGCATCGAGCAGCGCCTGGATGCGGGGATCGTCCTTGTCGGCGGCGATGCCGAGGGTTTCGAGGGCGGCCATCACGTTGGAGCGGCCAGCCTGCTTCGAGACCAGGAGGCGGCGCGTGTTGCCGACGGTTTCCGGGGGAACGTGCTCGTAGGTATCGGGATCCTTCAGGATGGCGGAGGCGTGAATGCCGGCCTTGGTGGCGAAGGCGCTCTCGCCGACGTAGGGCGCATGCCGATCGGGCGCCGCATTCAGAAGCTCGTCGAGCACGCGGCTTGCGTGAGTCAGCGTGCGCAGCCGCTCGGGCGTTACGCCTGTCTCGAACCGGTCCGCGAAATCCGCCTTCAATAGAAGCGTCGGGATGATCGAGGTCATGCTGGCGTTGCCGCAGCGCTCGCCGAGGCCGTTGAGCGTGCCCTGGATCTGGCGGCAGCCTTGGCGTACGGCAGCCAACGTGTTGGCGACGGCGTTGTCGGTATCGTTGTGGGTGTGAATGCCGAGATGAGCCCCCGGCACGTGCGTGACCACCTCGGCGACGATGCGCTCGACCTCGTGCGGCAGGGTGCCGCCGTTGGTGTCGCAGAGCACGACCCAGCGGGCGCCGGCCTCGTAGGCCGTGCGGGCGACGGCCAGCGTGTAGGCCGGGTTGGCCTTGTAGCCGTCGAAGAAGTGCTCGCAGTCCAGCATGGCCTCGCGGCCGGATGCGACGACGGCCTTGACGCTCTCGGCGATGGCCTCGAGGTTTTCCTCGTTCGAAATGCCGAGCGCGACCCGCACATGATAGTCGGACGCCTTGGCAACCATGCAGATGCTGTCGGCAGCGGAGGCGAGCAGGGCCTGGAGGCCCGGATCGTTCGAGACCGAGCGCCCAGCCCGCTTGATCATGCCGAACGCCGTAAAACGGGCATTTTTGAAGGCGGGCCTGGTTTTGAAAAACTCGGAATCCGTGTCGTTGGCGCCGGGATAGCCGCCTTCGACGTAATCAATGCCAAGATCGTCGAGAAGCCCTGAGACGCGGCGCTTGTCCTCGAGCGAGAAGTCGACGCCCGTGGTCTGTGCACCGTCGCGGAGCGTGGTGTCAAAGAGATAGAGGCGTTCCTTGCTCATCGGTCCTGGCTTTCGTCGGGTCGGCTGTCCGAGCGGCTGTGCGTTCTGCCGGCCGCTCTGCAGCACGATCAAGCGTCTTGGGCAGCCCCCAGCTTCTTCTTCATCGTCGTGTTGGGCAGCCAAAGGTCATCGCGCGGCACCATGTTCCGCTGGGTGGCTTCATAGCCGCGGGCTTCGAAGAACGGCTCCGCCGTGTCGCTCGCCTCGACGGTGATCTCCTTGGCGCCGCGGCCCTGCGCAAGCCGCTCGATGGCGTCAGCGAGCGCCGTCCCCACGCCCTGGCCGGCGAAGTAGGGATGGACGTAGAGCATATCGAAGACGGTGTTGTCCTTGAGAGACGCGAAGCCGGCGTATTCGCCTTCGACCTGGACGACGAGCGTCGTCATGGAGCCGAGCCTGTTTGCGAAGGCTTCCGCGTCGGCAGCGGCGGCCGCCCAGGCGAGGCGCTGGTCGTCGTTGTAGTCGTCCGCCGTCAGCTCCTCGATCGATTGGGCATAGAGGTCGCGCAGCGCCATGGTGTCGGGGATGAGGAACGGACGGAGCGGATAGGAGGTGGTCATCATCGTCTACTGCCAGATGTAGCCGTTCTCGACGGCGAGATAGACGGCGAGGACCAGGATGGCGATTTTGATCGCGATGTAGATCCGCCAGTGCCGCGGGAACGGGAGGTCCTTCTTCCAGTTGCTCATCTGGTTGTTCTTTCGTCTGATCCATAGAGGCCGACATCGCGGACAATCATGTCCATGACCGATAGCGTGTCCGCCAAGACGTCATTGTTCCAGAAACGCAAGACACGATAACCGTTTGCTTCGAGCCATCGGGTTCGCGCGGCGTCGCTTCTCATCGTCTTCGGCTCGCCATGCTGGCCGCCATCCAGCTCGATCACAAGTTTCGCGCCGTGATCGGCAAAATCGGCAATGCAGCGACCTATCGGCGCCTGTTGCCGGAAATGGAATCCTTGGCGATTGAGCTCACGAAGCTCGCGCCAGAGGCTGCGCTCCGCCTGGGTTTTCTCTCGCCGAAGCCGTCTGGCGCGCTCGCTCATGATGTTGGTCATGATGCGAATTCCAAAAACGCGCGGCTATTCCCCTCCCCCTTGTGGGGAGGGGTTAGAGGTGGGGGGGCTCCTGAACGCCGGCGTTTGGGCCTCCCCCCCTCCCGGCCTCCCCCACAAGGGGGGAGGAGAAGTAAGGCCGGCGGGCTCATCGGGCGATCTCCCAGGAGGTGGTGATCTCGCCGGTGCTGGGGTCCTTGGCGTCCTTCAAGGCGACGCCCATGGCGGCAAGCTCGTCGCGCAGACGGTCGCTCTCCTTGAAATCTTTGGCCTTGCGTGCGGCGAGGCGGGCGGCGACGAGAGCGTCCACCTGGTCCGCATCCACGCTGGCGACTTCGACGCCGACGTTCAGCGCGTCGCGCGTCTCGCCGCCGTAAAGCCCCATGAACTCGAGGGTCGCGCGCAGCTCGGCCGCCGTTTCCGCGTTGCGCTTCGCGGACTTCGCGAGGCCATGGATGATCGACAGGGCACTCGGCGTGTTGAGGTCGTCGGAGAGTGCCGCCACGACATCGGCGTTCGGGGCGTCGGCCGGCTCCACCTCAGCGATGAGGGCGGCGAAGTCCGAGAGGGTCGCGCGGGCCTGTAGCAGGCGCTCGGCGGTCCAGTCGATGGGCTGGCGGTAGTGCGTGCCGAGCATGGCGAAGCGGATGACGCGGCCGTGCCACTGGTTGGCGCCGAAGGTCTTTGTCGCCAAAAGATCGTGGATGGTGATGAAGTTGCCGAGCGATTTCGACATCTTCTCGCCTTCCACCTGCAGGAAGCCGTTGTGCATCCAGACGTTTGCCATCACCGGCAGCCCGTGGGCGCAGCGCGATTGCGCGATCTCGTTCTCATGGTGGGGGAAGACGAGGTCGATGCCGCCGCCGTGGATGTCAAAGGTGGGGCCGAGATGCTTCTCGGCCATGGCCGAGCACTCGATGTGCCAGCCGGGGCGGCCAGGCGTGGCGATGCCAGCCGGCGAGGGCCAAGCCGGCTCGCCCGGCTTCGAAGGCTTCCACAGCACGAAGTCCATCGCGCCCTTCTTGTAAGGTGCGACCTCGACGCGGGCGCCGGCTTCCATCTCCTCGAGCGAGCGGTTGGAGAGGCGGCCGTAATCCGGCATCGATGACACGTCGAACAGCGCATGGCCCTCGGCCACGTACGCATGGCCGCGCGTGATCAGCGCCTCGATGAGCCGCGTCATCTCCTCGATGTGCTCGGTGGCGCGGGGCTCGACCGTGGGCGGCAGGACGCCGAGGGCGCCGATGTCGTCGTGGAACTGGCGCTCGGTGGCTCCGGTCACGCGGCGGATGGCCTCGTTCAGCGGCATATCGGGGAAATCCGCCGCCGCGCGGGCGTTGATCTTGTCGTCGACGTCCGTGATGTTGCGGACATAGGTGACGTGCCCGGCGCCGTAGACGTGGCGCAGGAGGCGGAACAGCATGTCGAAGACGATCACCGGGCGCGCGTTGCCGATGTGGGCATAGTCGTAGACGGTCGGGCCGCAGACGTACATGCGCACGTTCGCCGGATCGATGGGCGTGAACGGCTCCTTGCGCCGCGAGAGCGTATTATAGAGCGTGAGCGACACGCTTCCTCCTCATGCTTGCCTTGTGGCCTGCGAAAGCCCGAACGCGAGCCGGGACTCCGGCCGGCGGGCGATTCTCTGTCTTGTCATGAGGCAAAGAACGAGGCCGCGCGCCAGCCGATGGACTAGCTCGAAATGCTAATGGTGCCGCAAATCGTGACGGCAGGATTGCGCAGGGTCGTTCTCATGGCCGCTGTTATGCGGGCGGGCACGCAAGCCGTCAAGCGGGGCCGTATGGCCGAGGGGCGCTTCTTGGCTGCGGCGATGACGCCAGGTGATAGGGCGCTCGGGGCAGGGCGCCGCATTTCTCCCGCATTGACCCCGTAATCCCGCCCCACATAGTATGGTGAATACGTTGACCTGATGCGGGGTACGTTGGCCCCCCGATGATCGATGGGGTCCATGGCACGAACCGGCAGAGGCGCTTTCCAGCGCCGGATTTCCGATCTCGCGACGAAGGCGAAAGCGCGCGGAGTGCTTGGCGTCGCAAGCGCGATCCTGATCGCGGCCGGCGCTGCGGCTCCGGCGCTCGCGCAGGGCTGGTGGCCGTTTGGCGGCGACGAGGAGGCCCCGAGGCAGCGGGCGCCGGTTCCAAGCGAATCCATCTACGACGATCCCTATGGGGAAAGGCCGCAGACGCGCCGGCCCAATTCCATATGCCTCGAGCTCGAGCAGCGGCTCGTGCAGGAGGGACAGCGGGGAGGCGAGGCGCGCAACGTCATTCCGAGGATCGAGGACGATCTGGGACAGGCGCAGCAGGCCTACCGCTCGCAGAAGCAGCAGCTCGATCGCGGCGATTGCTACGAATATTTCCTTTTCTCGAAAACGCTGAAGCGTACGCGGCGCTGCGTCGATCTCGCCAATCAGGCGGACAACTCGCGGCGGCGCATCGACGACCTCGAGGTTCAGCTCTCTCAAGTTCAAGGCTCCTCGGGACGCAACTATAGGGACGAGATCATCCGCGAGCTGGCACGGAACAACTGCGGCGCGAGCTACCAACAGCAGGCGCGGCGGCAGGAAGGCGGATTCTCGGGCTTTTGGGACGACGGGGAGAGCAGCGGGTATAGCGGCGGCGGTGGTGGCTCGCGCTTCGGGGCGCTTCCTTATGCGACCTATCGCACCGTCTGCGTCCGCCTTTGTGACGGCTACTATTTCCCGGTGAGCTTCTCGACGCTGCCGAACCATTTCCAGCGCGATGAGGACGTCTGCCAGTCCAAGTGCGCGGCGCCAGCGGCACTCTATTATCATCAGAACCCGGGCGCAGGCATGGAGCAGGCCGTCGCCGCGCGCGATAATTCGCCGTACAAGCAACTCAAGACGGCGTTCCGCTATCGCAAGGAGTATGTCAACGGGTGCTCCTGCAAGGTCGCGGAGTACCAGCCCGAGCCCGGCGCCGTGGTGCATCAGAGCGCGGGCGGCCAGGATGGTGCATGGACATCTGGAGCGCCAGCTGGCTCCCCGGGCGGCGGGGCTCAGCCGCCGCCGGCGGCGCCTGCGCAGGAGTCCTATGACGACGGCGGTGGCTATGACGATGGCAGCGCGGGCGAAGCGCTACCCTGGGCGACGTCGCCGCAATAGTCACCTGTTGCAGCCGGCAAGCGGCAAGCCCCTCGGACG
>NZ_DAIQCD010000018.1:0-62947 GCF_036780825.1 Hyphomicrobium sp.
GCTTCTTCGCGCAGGCCGAGAACACCAACACGTTCCTGCATCCGAACGCCATCCGACAGCTTCGCCATTCGCACCGGCTGATCGACGACAAGCTGCGTGAGGACGCGGAAGCGAACCGCATCTTCCTGAAGCTCCTCACCGGCCGCACCAATCCGGAGCCGACGCTGCGGCGGATGAATGAATGCGACGTTCTCGGCCGCTTCATCCCGGAGTTCGGCCGCGTGGTGGCCATGATGCAGTTCAACATGTACCACCACTATACGGTCGATGAGCACCTGATACGCACCGTCGGGCAGTTGATTGACATCGAGCGCGGCCGTGCGGCCGACGATCTCCCGCTTTCGACGGAGGTGATCAAGACCATACAGAATCGGCGCGTGCTGTTCGTTGCCGCCTTCCTGCACGACATCGGCAAGGGCCGCATCGAGGATCACTCGCTTGTCGGCGCCGAGATTGCGCGCCGGCTCTGCCCCCGGTTCGGGCTCACGCCGGCCGAGACGGAGACCGTGGTCTGGCTCATCGAGCAGCATCTAACGATGAGCAATATCGCCCAGAGTCGGGACATAACGGACCCGAAAACCGCGCGCGACTTCGCCGATATCGTGCAGAGTCCCGAGCGCCTGAAGCTGCTGCTGCTGCTCACGGTCGCCGATATTCGCGCCGTCGGTCCGGGCGTATGGAATGGCTGGAAAGGCCAGCTCCTGCGCACGCTCTACGCTGAAACCGAGCCGCTGCTTTCCGGCGGCCACACGCAGGTGCCGCGCAGCCAGCTCGTAGCTGAGGCTGAGGCCGAGCTCCGTGCCGCGCTTTCCGACTGGCCGCCGGCCGAGGTCGATCGGTTCATCGATCGCCACTATCCCGATTATTGGCTGCGCACCGATCCGCGGCGGCGGGCCGACCATGCGCGCCTCCTCCGGCAAGCCGAGCGCGACGGCAAGACGTTTGCCGCGGAACATCGGACGGATGCCTTCACGGCCATCACCGAGCTTACGGTTTTCGCACCCAATCATCCCCGCCTGCTCGCGCTCTTTGCAGGCGCCTGCGCGGCCAGCGGCGCCAATATCGTTGGCGCGCACATCACGACGACGCGCGATGGCTTCGCGCTCGACACCTTTCTGCTAGCGCGTGAGTTCGAGCATGATGACGACGAGTTGCGCCGCGCCCGACGCATCGAGGAGACGATCGTTCGCCTGCTGCGGGGCGAGACCTGGGTCGCGGAACTGCTCGAAGGGCGGCGCTCCGCACCGCCGCGCGTCGAGGCCTTCACGGTGGCGCCTGAAGTCTACGTCAACAACGCGCTGTCCGATGCCTTCACCGTCATCGAGGTGGCGGGTCGCGATCGAACCGGTCTCCTTTACGAGCTAACCAATGCGCTGTCCGATCTGTCACTCGACATCGCCTCCGCGCATGTGACGACCTTCGGCGAGAAGGCCGTGGACGTATTCTATGTGACCGATTTGACGGGCAAGAAGGTCGGCAGTGAAACCCGACAGGCGGCGATCAAGGAGCGGCTGGCGCAGATTCTGGAAGGCCCGGCTATGCGTGCGTGAGGCCATACGGTGCGGATTTCGAGCGCACCGCCGGACACGAGGTTGGAATGGATATCGATGACAGAGAAAAAAGCTTCCTGCGCAAGGCGATCGAGCTTGCGCAGGCCAATGTCGAGAACGGCGGGCGGCCCTTCGGCGCCGTCGTCGTCAAGGACGGCGCGATCATAGCGACGGGCGTCAACGAGATCCTCAGCACCAACGATCCGACAGCGCATGCCGAGCTCACGGCCATTCGCGTCGCGAGCCAGAAGCTCGGCTCAGCCCGTCTGGACGGATGCGCGGTCTATGCCAGCGGCCATCCCTGCCCGATGTGCATGGCCGCGATGCGGCTCGCCGGCATCGGCAAGGTCGCCTACGCCTATTCCAACGAGGACGGCGCGCCGTTCGGCCTATCGACGGCCGCGATCTATGAGGACCTCGCCAAGCCGTTCGCTGAACAATCCATGGCGATCAACCACGTCCCGGTGCGTCTGGAGCAAGGCCCAGATCTCTATGACGGCTGGAAGCGCCGGCAAGCGGCAAAGCCCTGAGCGGATCGTCTGCGACGCAGAATGGCGCCCTTGCTCAGCGCTACCGTCCCCTTGCCATCAGCCCATCGGCCGCGTCGCGAAGCCGGTACCAGGTCTCGACGATCGGAACCGCGCGTGTCGCCACCGAATGCAGCGGGTAGCTCGGGAAGGTCAGATCGTCGAAAGCAGTGCGGCTGTCCCGATCGCCGAGCACCTGCAGTGCGATCTTGTGGCCGAAGTAGGTGGCGCGCGAAACGCCGGTCCCGCAGTAGCCAAGCGCATAATGGACGCCTGTGGCCGTGCGACCGAGATGGGGCACCTCGTCGTAAGTGTAGCCGATGCGGCCCTCCCAGGCGTGAGTGACGGCGGTGTCCGCGAGGTCCGGGAAGACCTTGAGGAGATTTCGCGCGAGATGTCGGAAAGATAGGGGCGACGTGTCGCCAGCCATCCGCCCCACGCGCCCGCCCCACAGCAGCCTGGGTGAGTCAGGCGCGGTGCGGAAGTAATCGAAAACGCGGTTTGTGGTGCCATAGACGCGGGTGTTGGGCATAAGCCGGGCGAGCATTTCTCGGGGGATGTCTGCCGTCGCGATGAGGCCGGAGCCGATCGGGACGATCCGCCGTGAAAGTTCCGGCACGAGGCCGCCGGTGTAGCCGTTGGTGGCAATGATGACGTTGCGGCAAGCGATTGTGCCGCGCGGGGTCGACACGGAGAAGCCCGCGCCATCGTGCGAGATTGCCTCTGCGGGAGATTGGCCGATCACCGCACCGCCTGCCGCCTCGATCCGCCCTACGAGGCCTTTGTGGTAGAGGCCGGGATGGAGCGAGGCGTCGCCCGGCAGAACGCAGCCGCCGAAGAACGCGTCCGATCCGATCTCGGTGTGCTGCTCTCCGCGCGGCACCATGAAGCTTTCGACGCCGGCGATCTTGTTGAGATCGTCCATGTCGCGTGCCATGGCCTCGTAATGCTGTGGCCGGACGGCGGCACGGAATCGTCCGCAGCGGGTGAAATGACAGTCGATCCGCTCCGACGAAATGAGATGCGTGATGTAGTCGAGCATGCGCACGCCTTCGCGCAGCATGGTTTCAGCCTTTTTGCGCCCGCGCAGCGCGATCAGCTGTTGCACGCGGAATTTCTGGTTTCCGCTGCCGACCTGCCCGCCGTTGCGCGTGCTGGCGCCAAAGCCGGGCGCGTCGCGATCGAGCACCACAACCGATCGCCCTTGACGCAGCAGCGTCAGCGCAGCCGAAAGGCCCGTGAAGCCCGACCCCACGATGGCAACATCCGCCTGGGCCGGGAGAGGCTGCGGCGCATGCCGAGGTGGCGCGGCATCCCACCAGTAAGGCCGATAGATGAGGCCCGCCGACGGCGGAACCGGCCCCCGCGCGAGACTGCGGAGTGCGGGGCCCCGCTCGGCATCGGGTTCAATACCCGGAGTTGGTGAATTATCTGACATGGGACGTGCCCCGAAAGGTGGCAAAGCTTTCCGCCTCGCGTTTCGTACAACAGGCATTTACCACCATCGGCCCCAGGCCGCACGACTCCCGTTTCCCCCGAGGGGCTCCCGGATTGGCGACAGGCGCGAGCAATTCAAACAGCTTCAGCACAAGGTTCGGAAAAGCCAGGCAGGCTCTACTGGCGCGCGACCCGCCGCTGGTTGAAGGCGCACGCCCACCGGAACCGATGAGATCGATGTCCAGACGTGATATCCTGCTGTCGATCTGTGTCCCGACTTACAATCGGCAGTTCCTCCTCGAGAGGAATGTCACCTTTCATCTCGAGGCGTTCCGCCGGCTCGGTGTCCCGTTCGAGATCGTCATCGTCGACGACTGCTCGACCGACAGCACCGACGATTACGTTCGATCGATCGCGAGCGAGCCGGAGGTCAACGCCTATCGCCGCATCAAGAACTCGGGCTTCGTCAGCAACTATGCGTTCGCGATGCAACGCGCGCGGGGCCGTTACGCTGTGTTCCTGGGCGACGACGACCTTCTGATTCCCGACAAGGTCGTCGAATATCTCGACATCATGAAGCGCGACCCGGCGATCGGCATGATCCAGGCGCCCTGGATGCTGGTCGACGGCCGTCCCGGCGGCGGCGATATGGGCCCGTTCTATGGCATTCCCGGCCAGGCGCGGCATGCGAAGGGCGACTTCAAATCGCTTCTGAGCTTCATCTTTAAGCACCACGTCTTCCCGGAGTTCCTGATCGTTCGCCGCGACGTGCTGGCGAGGTCGATCTCGGGTGCGACGCCGTTCATCTTCTGGGCGTTTCTCTACACCACCCGCGCACTGGACAAGGCGGACGTGGTGTTCATGCCGGAACCCTTCGCGCGCGTGACGGCGATCTCGGACGATCCGCGTATGCAGCAGGGAAACACCGAATGCATGTTCCAATGGGACACGTATCGGGGTGGCCTTGAGTATCTCGCGTCCCAAGCGTGGAAAGGCAAAGCCCCGGAGGCGAAGGACCGGCAAGAGGTCCATTCCCAAATCGTGAAGTTCATGCTCGTGCGCCAGTCCGTGGCCTTGCGGTTGCACATTCAGGCGAAGAACTGGGTCGAGGCCTACATCCTCTATCATCGGATGGCGGCCTATCAGGACATCGCTCTGCGCGGCACCTCGATCGATACCATTCAGAAGCTGGCCGCCGTTGTCGTCGCCGCATCGGAAGCGGCGAGCTACAGCGAACATCCGGTCATCGTCGACCCGCTGGTTGGGAATGAGATCGTCGATCTGCTACCGGCGGCATTGAAGGAGAGAATGACGCGAGAGATCCCGGCGGCCGATAACGGGGCCGCCCGCGCTTGGCTTCGTCTCAGCCCCGGGTTTGGCGAACCGATGAAGCAGAAGGACGCCGTCTTCGATCTCGGGAGCTACATGGAGCAATTCATCTGAGGACGATCCTCGGTTTGGATCGTGCCAAAGGGCGGTTTAAAGGGGTGGCCGGTGACACATCGTATCTTGATCGTCGGCGCAGGCCTGTCGGGCGCGGTCATCGCACGTAAGCTCGCCGACGCCGGCCATGCGATCACCGTCATCGACAAGCGCTCCCATATCGCCGGCAACTGCCACACCGAGCGCGATGCCGAGACGGGCGTCATGGTCCACGTCTATGGACCCCATATCTTTCACACCGACGACGAGGAGGTGTGGGCGTACGTCAACGCTTTCGAGCGCTTCAAGCCGTATGTGAACCGCGTGAAGACGACGGTCGGCGGGCGCGTTTACCTGCTGCCGATCAATCTCCACACCATCAATCAGTTTTTCGGCAAGACCTTCCGGCCGGATGAAGCGCTGGCGTTCATCGCGTCGCTGGCGGAACAGACCGATGGCGAGCCCCGCACGTTCGAGGAGCAGGCTTTAAAGTTCGTCGGCCGCGAATTGTACGAAGCCTTCCTCAAGGGATACACCCTGAAGCAGTGGGGATGCGATCCAAGGGAACTCCCGGCGAGCATCCTCAAACGGCTTCCGGTTCGCTTCGATTACAACGACAACTACTTCTTCCATCGCTTCCAGGGCATGCCGGAGAATGGCTACACGGCGATGGTCGAAAAGATCTTGCGCCATGAGCGCATCGCGCTCAATCTCAGCACGGAATTCACCCGCCAAGACGCAGGCAACTTCGATCACGTTTTCTATTCGGGTCCGATCGATGAATATTTCGGCTGCGACCTCGGCCGGCTCGGATATCGCACGCTCGATTTTGAGATGTTCCGCTACGACGGCGACTATCAGGGTTGCGCCGTGATGAACTACGGCGACGCTGATGTGCCGTTCACCCGGATCACCGAGCACAAGCACTTCGCCCCGTGGGAGGCGCACGAGAAGAGCATCTGTTATCGGGAGTATTCGCGTGCTTGCGGCCCGGATGACATTCCCTATTATCCGATCCGGCTCGCCGCAGAAGAGGCGCTAATCGGCCGATATCTCGAGCGCGCCGCGCTGGAGGCGGGCGTCACCTTCGTGGGTCGCCTCGGCACCTACCGCTACCTCGATATGGATGTGACGATCCGCGAGGCTTTGGATGTGAGCGACGCCTATCTCAGGAGTGTGGCGGCGGCTTCTCAGTCGACGCGGGCTTACGAAGCAACCGTATAGCGGCGCGGGCGAGCGCCACGTTGGAATCGAAGCCTTTGAGGCCGTGGCTGGTCAGTCGGTCCAGCAGTGCCGAAAGCTCCGTGCAGCCGAGCAGGCATGCGTCGACGCCCTCGGCCAGCAGTTGAGACGCGAGGCGGTCGATGCGCACTAACGCCGCTTCCGAAGGCGCGCCGGTCTGTTTGACCTCTTCGATGATCGTTGAAATGAGATGTTGCTCGCCGGTGTTGAGGCGCCGGCATTTGAGGCCGTGGCGCTCGGCGATGCGACCATAGAGGTCGAAACCCGCAAGCGACGATGAGGTGAAGAAAGCGGCATGCGTTGCTCCGGCCTCGGCTGCCAGCAGCACAGTTTCCTCCACGATGTGAGGAACAGGAACCGACGCATCCTTCGCCCATGTCTCATAGAGTACATGGGCGGTGTTACACGGCACGACGACGACGTTTGCCCCTTGCATATGGAGCTCGGCGATCGTTGCGGCGATGAACGGCGAGGGATCATCCTCGCCCAGTTGGAAATGCCGGCCACGGCTCGGGATCTTGGGATTGATGTCGGCGATGATCCGAGGATAATGCCAGTCCTTGGTTGCCGGGATTTGCGCGTAGAGCGTCTTGCAGAAGTCGAGAGTGGCCCAAGGCGCAACGCCTACGACGCCGATCGAGCCCTCATCCTCAGGCCAATCGACATCTCCGCCTCTCGGTTTGATGGTCGGCATATCAGCGGGCCGGCCGGAAGCGATAGATCCTGAGGCGCGTCTCAGGATATTTGTTCAATGGGCAGCCATCGTCGAACATGTTCTCGTCCTCGATCAGCTCGAAGCCGGCTGCCTCGAAGAGACGGATATACTCTTCGCGCGTCCGGTAAGTCGCCGAATACAATGTCTGGAGGTGCTCGGAAGGGCGATCGTCGATCTCGTGCCGCTTTTCGAGGCCCGTGCCGTCCCTCAAAAGTACAACGGTATCTGACCCACAAGCGCGAGGTAGATTGCGCAGCAGCTCCTCAGCCTGCTGGTCGGTCATATAAACGAACAGGCCCGAGATGAAGGCGACATCGTAGGGCTCTTGCGCAATGAATTTCTCGGCTGGCGAGCAGACGAAGTCCAGATTGGTCGTTTCCCGTACGGCTGCCTCCGCACGGCCGATCTCGACAAGAGGCGCAGAATATTCGACGGCGGTGACATGCCGGGCGTCCCGCTCAACAAATCGAAACGCCCATTGCCCGACGCCGGCGCCGAGATCGAGAATGCGCCGACCCTGCACGTCGCCCAGCCACCGGAAGACCTTCTCTGTCTCGAGCTTGATCTTGAGGTCGAGGTTCGCCGGATCCTGTTCGAGATTCGCAATGCTCTCGAACGGGAGAGACTTGTACATTGCAGCGCGGCTATCCCAGAAGCGCTTCACTTTGACTTTGTCGATCATGGAAGTGGCCCTGTCTGGCAATCAGCGGGGAAGAACGCGCGGAGAGAGCAGACCGAACGCATGGTCGTGGGTCGTGAGTGAGCGATCATGGCCCGCCAGACTCAGGATGCGGCTGTCGCAGAGAAATTCCATATTGAAGTTCGTGAACTCGTTGGCCGCCCGATTGGGAATGGGAAGCAGGCGAACACCGAGCGGCTTCCGTAGCGAGATGGCCATGGCCGCAATATCGAGCATGACGGCGGCGATCTCTTCCGGGAAGCTGGTGCCGCTCACGGGCACCATGTCGATGCCGCATCCGCAAACAGCCGATGCCGCCATCAGCGAATCGAAATTCATATGGCGCCGGCTGTTGGCGGCGGCCAGCATATTGTCCTCGAGCAGAGAGAACATGACGCCATTGAAGCCCACGGCCCTGGCGCCGCTGCGCTCGATGGCCGCGCGCAACGCATCGGTCAGAACGCCGGTGATGAAGACGCTTCCCTGGCTGCCGAATTCGGCGCCTAGCAGTTGCGCAATGAGCGCAGCGACGGACATGCGCCCGTCCGGAAAAGGCGCGAGGGACGCGTCCAGGCCTCGGTAAATGCAATCGGTGCGGTGCTCGATCTCGAGGCCTAACTCGTCAACTCGCGCGAGCATTTCGGACAACCGCTCTACGAGCCGGTCGCGATAGCTGTCGATGGGCGCTGCCTTGGCAAACTCGTCGGCCACGGCGAGCGCCAGACCCGTCGTTTCCAGCGCGAAACTGAAGGCGATGCGCTCTCCCTCATGACGAGAGAACGGAAAGAAGGGCGCATTGGCCGGGCAACCGCAAGAGGCGCCGACGCGGAAGTTGTCGAACCCGTTGTTGCTCTTGCGCGCAATGCGGCTGACGAGCAGCGCAGCGTCGTTGATCGCCGGAACGGAGAGCGACCGTTCGTCGCTGACGATCAGGTTCATGAAGAGGCGCGGGAAGCGGCTTACGATATCGAGCGCTGTTTCGAGCCGGTGGGTGCGCCTTGCGTCGCTCAGAAAATCGAAGGGAAGGCAGTACCAGCGCACATCCGTTTCCGCGGCCAGGCTGTCGACCCAGCGTAGGAGCGACTGCACGACCCCTTCGTCTTCGCCTTCCGGCCCAACGGCCGGTAGTGTGTAGCGAAACGTTCTCGGCGCGATATCGTGTGCGTCGAGGATCGACCGGGCGGTGGAGATAAGATGGCGTGTTCCATTGCCGATCTCGACAGGCGAGGCCGCGCCGACGGGAATGCCGATTGTCAAAGATCTGATCATCGTGCGCGCTGCTGCTCGAGAAAGCGGAGGTAATCGGCGGCCGTGTTGATCTCCACGAACGCGTGGTCGTTGCGCGGCACGGCAAATATTGGCGCACCGTCGCATGGCAGCGCCTGGCCGACGAAGAGGTTTCCATGCCGGATGCAGAGATGTTTCCAGCGCTTCAGCAGCTCTCGATCGGTGATCTTGAAGAGACCGATGGCTTCCGGATGCCGAACGTCCCGAACCGGACCCTGGTACGTTTCGGAGATTGAGCCGTCATCGCGAAGGGCGCAATGGATGGCTGTCAGCGTGCGGTTTTCGCGAAGTTCCGTCAGCGCCAGGTTCGGCGCGGCCTGATCAAGCTCCTCAATCAGGGGGCGGTCAAAAAAGATGTCGCCGGATGTGACGTAGCTTGGCTCGTCGCTCAGCGCGAGGCCCAGGCTCATGGCGTTATTGGTGACGGCCCACTCGTGATTGATCACGTAGTCGAGCTTGGGATACTGCTCCATGATCTGGATGGCGCGGAAGCCGACAACGACCGTGATTCGCTTGCCCGCAAAGGCTTCGATCAGGTGATCGAGAATCGTCTTGCCGGTTCCTGGATGCCTGATCAGGACCTTGGTCGCCCCGTCGAGCTGATGTCCGCGTCCCGCAGCGAGGACGATGACCCGATCGACGCTACTCATCGAAGATCATCCAATGTGAAGCGGCAGGCGGGAAGTGGCACCGGGAAAGCATGTTTCACGGTCTTATAAGGATAGATGTCGCCTGCCAGGGCCCGCTGCGTCACCATCCGCCAATCGAACGAGTATTTTTCAGGCCGCAAGCTCCAAATGGTGACGTCCGCATAGCTGTACTTTATCGCAGGAACGCATCGCAGCTCGAGCGCGCGCGCGACTTCCATGCGGTGCTGGCCGTCCATGACGAGGGCATGTCTGTCACACAGCGCGAGCGGCTTGTTCCAGATTCCTTCCCTCAGGATCTTGTCTTTCAGCCAGTCCACGCGGCGTTGGCTGAAGCCTTCGATATGACGCAGGTCGGCAACGGCAACAAGCTCCACGGTGGGTTCAACCAACACCTCTTGTTCCATGAGAACCACCCCCTTTCTGATACTCATGATCGACGCGACGGTAGGTTTCGATATCGTTGAAGGATGCGCCGTAGCAGCCTGTGAGATCAAGCTGGCGGCAGGGCAGACCTTGGAGATGGTCGACCCAGGGCGCCATGTAGTATTGCGCGATTGAACGATCGATCGCTTCGCGGCGGAGCGCTCGATCGCTCGCGACCTCGCACTCGCCGACGTAGAGAGCTCCGAGAAGCTTCGGCCAGCCTTCGAACTGTTGATCGTAGTGCGGCGCGTAGACGATTTGCTGGACAGCCCCGGTGTCGTCGGCCTTGAGCGCGCCGCCGGTGAGCTGCGCGTGGTAGTGGCCGAGCGTCGCCCATTTCGATTGAGGCTCCTTGCAAGAAGCAAACAGCCGTCGCCAGCCCTCAGGAACCATCACGACATCGGTTTCAATGATGAGATAGCCCCGCTCGGGTGCGGCGAGCGCGTCGACGCCGATCTGTGTCGAGAGAATATTGGTATCCTCTGCGTAGCGGGGGTTGAGCACGCAGCGGATGGCGCGTCCGTATCGCCCGGCGATAAGCGTCTCGATGTCGTCGTGGCGATAGCCTGTTACGATCACGATATCCTGGGCATCGGCTTGCATGATTTCGTCGAGCAAATAACTCAGGGCCGGCTTGCCCGAGACCGGCAGCAAGGATTTGTGCGTTGCCTGTGTCAGCTCCGAGAGGCGGCTGCCTCGTCCCGCGGCGAGGAGAACGATATTCATGAACCGCTCCCTCCTCGAATGCCGTCATGGATTGAATCCAGGATCACGCTGGCTGCGGGCTTATCGTTCGGAAAGAGCATGCTGAGGAGCTGTTCGCGCTCCGCCTCGAATGGCCAGGCTTTCCCTGCCTTGTAGGCGAGCGCCGCCTGCTTCATGTCATCGAAGGATCCCACGCGGTGCGCGCACGCCTCGGCAAGCGCTCCGATGGTGTTGAAGGGCACGTGCCGCCCGGAATCGATGAAGATCAGCGGCTTGCGGAAGAGCTGGTATTCCGTGAGGAACGAAAGCCCGTCGGTGATCATCAGATCGGAGGCCGCAAAGAGCTCGGCATACTGCCCGGTGCGAACGCAGCAGTTGTCGAGGCTTTCCCACTCCCTCAGGTAGGTGTCGAGAGTGTCCTGCGTGAGCCTCCCCTCGAGGATGAGGGATTTCATGAGAGCCGGATGGGGCTTCAGAACGAAGTCGATATCCGGTGCGCTCCGCGCCCAGTCGAGCATCTGGCGATACATGAGATGGAACACGCCAAACGCCAGCCACCTGTCGCCGACGGAATGATGCGGCGCCCAGATCACGCGAAAGGCGCGCTCGCCCCTTGGGGGAAGCGGCCAGTCTTCTCGTTGTCCGGCACGCTGCAGGCTTTCGAGCTTTGGAAACCCCGAGAGCACAAATTTTTCAGGATCCGAATGCTGAAAGCCCTGGAAGTAGGATCTCGTGACGTCCGTCTCGCAGAAGATCCGCCAGGCCACACGATGATAGGTCTGATCGAACGCAAATGAGCTGACGTCTCCGTCAACACGTTCGTCGACCATGAACCTTTGGACCAACGATGTGCCGTAGGGCACCGAGCAGAGACGAGCGAAGCCGAGTTCCGGCGTCCTGAATCCCGGTGGGACGTCGTTTTCCCAATGCGATTGCCGAAAGATGACATCGGGCGCGAGGGATCGGAGGATGTCGAGCGCCTCCATCGAATCGCTCAGTCCCAGCCGCAGGTGACGCACGCCGATGTCGCTCAGCGCCTTGCTTGTGCTCTCCTCGCCGCCATAGCCCTTATCGCCCGGAAAGCGCCGATGGATGGTGGCGACCAACGGCTCGAATCTCTCATCTTCGAGCATCGCCTGATAGACGTCGGAGAGGGCATCCCAGGCTTCGAAGACGTGCACGAGAAACACGCAGCGGATGCGACCGGAGGGCGGAAGCTTGCGGACGGCCGCATTCGCAGCTTGCTTGACTTGATGGATCTGCCTCAGCAGTTCTACCGCCACGCGTTCGGTGTTTTTCTGAGTTTGATCCGAATAGCGGGCGATGATCTCGGCCAGCCCACGCCCGGCATCCTGTGAGCCGGCACCGGCGTCGCTGCGGGCTTTGTCCTTGATCGCGGCGAGCATGGTCTCGTGTCGTGCTCTGCCTTCGTCCCGCGTCGCCTGGAGGAACTTGACCAATTCGAGTTGAAACTGATTGTCGACAGTCTGCTGGGCCCGTATCGCTGCAACTTCGGCGGCCAGCCGGTCCACCGTCTCGGTCAGACTTTGAAGCACTGCCATCGCATCGGAAGAAGCGGTCGGTTGCATTATGCGAATTTCACCCGAGGGAACCCAAGGCGCGATAGCATTCTAAGCTTGCGCCAAGCTACAGCTCCACGATGCCCGTTGGTTCCCCCTCGCCGATGTGAGCACCTGCACACAAGGCAGGTATCGGCCTGCCGCGAACTCAAGTAACGTCGCGCTACCTGCTCGAAAGCGTCCTGCTTCGAGGCAGATGGAGATGTATGAGCGACTGAAGCACCCGTCTTGCGTCACGTTGAAACGGAGGGAAGACTTATGGCTTTGGAAGGCCTCATCATTTGGCTGATTATCGGCGCAATCGCGGGCTGGCTGGCTGGCCAGATCATTGCGGGCGGCGGCTTCGGCTTAATCGGAAACATCGTGTTGGGTATCGTCGGTGCGGTGGTAGCGGGCTGGCTGCTGCCGAGGCTCGGCCTCTACATCGGCGGCGGTCTGATCGGCGATATCGTCAACGCGGTGATCGGTGCCCTAATCGTAATCTTCATATTGCGTTTGGTCGCGCGTTAGCGCGCTCCCAGCGGCGCCGCACGCAAAGGCGGCCCTTAGAGCCGTTCCGATTTAAGTGGAAACCGGGAACGGCTCTAAGTTTTTGTTTCTTCGTGCTTCTTGTCGGAAAACTGGTTCCCGCTTTTCCGGAAGCACTCTCGAGCCAGATCGTTCTCGGTGAGCGCGCACGCGCCGAGAATGTGATCAATCTCAAACAGGAACTTAAAAGTACGTTCGCGCCGCAAAGCCGGGCCCATCAAGCATGAACGTCCTCTCGGGGGTGGCCCTGTTCCGGACATGGCGCATGCATTTTCCGCGCGAATCGGTGCAAATTGAAGTGTACGTCTACGGAACTTCGGAGCGCGGCGGTGATGGCGCAAGAGCCGGCGATCTTTTCTGCCGAGGACTTTCTGAATAGCATCGGCATCCGCATCGACGGATTTATGTACCGAGGCTACAACAGCGACGACTACGCCATGATGTGGCTGTCGGACGGCTTCACGCGTCTCACCGGCCATGACGGCGCGTCTTTCATCCGCAACCGGACGGGCTTTGCCTCGCTGATCGTGGCGGAGGACCTTCCAAAGGTGGACGCGGCAGTTTCCGAAGCCCTATCGCGGCATGGCAACTGGCAGATGAGCTATCGCATCCGTCACCGTGATGGACATATCCTTTACGTCCACGAGACCGGAGGCGCCTCGGCCACCATCAATCCGGAGACCGGCGAGCCGGCCTATCTGGACGGCATCATTCTCGAGGCCGGTACGATGTCCCGGCTCGCCGAACGTCTGACCCACGGTGCGTCCGCGCTCGATAAGGTCGACATCGCTGCCGGCGACATCCGGACCACGCTGAAGACCCTGCGGCTCCTGGCCCTCAATGCGCGCATTGAGGCCGCCCGCGCCAATGAGCATGGCGCCGGTTTTGGTGTCGTGGCCCAGGAGATGACGAGCCTTGCCGATCAGGGCGAGCTGGTGACCAATCGGATGGCGAGCGAGCTCGAAGGTCTGCGCGGCGCGATCGCGATGTAGCCAGGGGCTCTCCCCCGCACACCGCAACGAAACATGCGCCGAACCGCTTGCCGGCCGGCGCATGCAATGTCTCTAACGAAGATACTCAGAGCGTTTTTAAGCGGCCTGTTCGGCCTTCGCCTTGGCGATCTGGCGCTTGAGCTTCTGGCATTCGAGCGAAAGGTCGTCGGCCTTCGCCTTGGCGAGGAAGGCATCGAGCCCGCCGCGATGCTCGACCGACTTCAGAGCATGCGCGGAGATGCGCAGCTTCACGGAGCGATCCAGCGTCTCGCTGATCAGCGTCACGTTCACGAGGTTCGGACGGAACTTGCGCTTCGTCTTGTTCTCGGCATGGCTTCTGAGCTGGCCCGAAAGCGGCAGCTTGCCCGTCAACTCACAGCGCCTGGTCATAGTAGGATCCCTAGCTCGGTCGCCCCACGACCAAGCGCCCGCCTCCTGGCGGACCCGAAATCACGGGGAAAATCAATGAAAATAGCCCGCCGATCGATACCGGCGGGGCAATTGGGGTTTTCTATACGCGAGCTGTGTTCTTGTCGTCAAGTCGGCGCTCACGCCGATTGAGCGGCTGAAGCGCAACAGGGCGCCCAAATGCCGACCGAACAATATGCGATGCTTGTGGATTGATGCTGCAGGTGCGTTCCAGCGCGGCGCATCCGTGAGCGAATTATTAAGCGTTGGGCGCGCATACTGCACGCCGTGTTTGAAGTTCCTGTGTAACAGCTGGCCCTTTCCGCGAGGAGCATGCGCGGCGGGGGTGGGTGAGAGTGATCATGTACCAAGTCTCGTCCCGTCGCGTTCTTGCGTATTCTGCTGGTTTTGGCGCCCTGATCCTGGCCGCCTTTTTCCTCGCTCCCCCGCCGCTAGCCACCGCCGCGCCGCCTCCGGGCGTTTCGCCGCTGCGTGTGCAGGCCACCTACAAGATTTCCCTGAACGGCTTCAACCTGGGCTCCTTCCAGTTCAAGTCCAACGTCGGCCGCACGCGCTACACGCTGGAGACGGACGTCGAGATTTCGGCGCTTCTCGGTGTGTTTAAATGGAAGGGAATCACGCACACGTCCGGCTCGCTCAGCGAGCGGGCGCCGAAACCAGCCGATTTCCGCTTCGATTACGAGAGCACGGTGCGAAACGGCTCCGTGTCGATGGGGTTCGATAAGAACGGCATCGAGCGCGTGACGGTGCTGCCGGTTACCCTGGAGGCGCCCGATACCGTGCCGCTCGGCCCGGCTCATCTCAAGGGCGTGGTCGATCCGTTGAGCGCCATTCTGGCCCTCACCCATTCCGATGCCCCCACGCCGTGCGGCCGCAAGGTTGCGATTTTCGATGGCAAGCAGCGCTTCGACCTCGCGCTGCGTTTCGTCCGCAACGAGCCGGTTGCAGGCATTCCGGGCGAGACCGCGATCGTATGCCGGGTCAAATATACTCCCATCGCCGGCTATCGTCCGACCGAGGAGACGCGGCAGCTCGCCGCGACGAACGATATCGAAATCTCGTTCCGCATGGTCCCCGCGGCCAAGCTGATGCTGCCCCAGTCCGTCGCCTTGCCGACGATGGCCGGTGCCGCCCGCATCGATCTCGAGCGCGTGAGCATCGAGGTTCCGGATCGCGGACAGCTGGCTTCGGCCGACTGACCGCCGGATTGTGGGACTGGTTCCGTAAGGGCACCGCCGGCCAAGGTGGTGCCCTTATCATCTTGAAGAAGTGGGGCCCGGCAGGCCCATGCTGCGACTTTTTCCCGATCGTATCGGACGCCTGCGGTGAAGCGTGGCGTGCAGCGGAACGAAAAGCTTGATCTCCACGCACACCAATGCAATGCCAAGGCGACTTCCCCTTTGGAGATACCGCGTATGGCCAGCGATCTGGAAGCGCGCATCCGCAATGTGACTGCGGTCCTCGGCCCCACGAACACCGGTAAGACGCATCTCGCCATCGAGCGTATGCTCGGTCACGAGAGCGGCATGATCGGTCTGCCTCTGCGTCTCTTGGCGCGCGAGGTCTATGACAAGATCGTCGCGCGCATCGGAGCCGACAAGGTGGCTTTGATCACCGGCGAGGAGAAGATCAAGCCGGAGCACGCCCGCTATTGGGTGGCAACGGTCGAGGCCATGCCGCGTGATGTGGATGTGGACTTTCTCGCCATCGACGAGATCCAACTCGCGGCCGACCCCGAGCGCGGGCACGTCTTTACCGACAGGCTGCTCCATGCGCGCGGCCGCGCGGAGACGCTGCTTCTCGGCGCCCAGACCATGCGCGATGCGATCCAGGATCTGATCCCCGGCGCCAACTTCATTTCGCGTCCGCGCCTCTCCCGCCTCACCTACGCCGGCCAGAAGAAGATCACGCGCCTGCCCGGCCGCTCGGCCGTCGTGGCGTTCTCCGCCAGCGAGGTCTATGCCATCGCCGAGCTGATCCGCCGCCAGCGCGGCGGCACGGCGGTCGTGCTCGGCGCCTTGTCCCCGCGCACGCGCAACGCCCAGGTGGCGCTCTACCAATCCGGCGATGTCGACTTCCTCGTCGCCACCGACGCTATCGGCATGGGCCTCAACCTTGACGTGGATCACGTGGCCTTCTCGGCCGCGCGCAAGTTCGATGGCCAGAACTTCCGCAATCTCACGCCCGGCGAGATTGGCCAGATCGCCGGCCGCGCCGGCCGCCACATGAACGATGGCACGTTCGGCGTCACCGGCAATTGCGATCCCTTCGAGTCCGATCTCGTCGAGCGCCTCGAGACGCATACCTTCGACAGCGTGCGCCTGCTGCAGTGGCGCAACCGTCGTTTGGATTTCGCAACGCTGGACCGCCTGCGCGACAGCCTGCGTGAAATGCCGGGGGAGCAGCGCCTCGTGCGCGCCCGCATGGCCGACGACGTGGCGGCCCTCGAAACGTTGGCGAACGACCGCGAGGTGGCGGGCCGCGCCACCACTCCATCCGCTGTCGCCCGCCTCTGGGAGGTCTGCCAGGTTCCCGATTACCGCAAGATTTCCTCGCAGAACCACGCGGAGCTCATCGGCACGCTTTTCGGCTACCTGATGGGGCCCGAGGGCCGCATTCCCGAAGACTGGTTCGCCAAGCAGGTGGCGTTTGCAGACCGCACCGATGGCGACATCGACACGCTCGCCAACCGCATCGCCCACATTCGTACCTGGACGTTCGTCTCCAACCGCGCCGACTGGCTCGCCGATCCGGCGCATTGGCAAGGTCGCACGCGAGCCATCGAGGACAGCCTCTCGGATGCGCTGCACGAGCAGCTCACGCAACGTTTCGTCGACGCCCGCACGAGCGCGCTCATGAAGGGCCTGCGCGACAAGGAGGAGCTGACGGCCGAGATCGCTGAGGACGGCACGATCCACGTCGAGAACCATTTCGTGGGCCGGCTGCGCGGCTTCCGCTTCACGCCCGAGACGCAGGCAGATGGCATCCACGGCAAGGCGGCCCGCAGTGCCGCGGCTCAGGTGCTCTCGCGCGAGCTCGGTATGCGCGCCCGCCGCGTCGCCGCCGCCAAGGTCGAGGCCTTCAAGCTCTCGCGCACCGGCCACGTGCTCTGGCGCGACGAGGAGATTGCCCTCTTCGAGCCGTCGGACGATCCACTGAAGCCGCACGTCACTCTGCTCGCCGACGAGCACCTGTCGGCGCCGGACCGGGAGAAGGTCACGGCTCGGATTGAGGCCTGGCGCGATGAGATCATCGCCGAGCGCCTGAAGCCGCTGGTTGAGATCGCCAAGGCGGAAGACGTCACGGGCCTGGCGCGCGGCATTGCCTTCCGCCTCACTGAGAGCTTCGGCATGCTGAAGCGTGAGCTGGTGGCCGAGGACATGCGGCACCTCGATCAGGAGGCGCGGGCGCAGCTGCGCAAGTACGGCGTGCGGTTCGGCGCCTTCAACATTTATTTCCCCGCGCTGCTGAAGCCGGCGCCGGCGGAGCTCTCCGCCACGCTCTGGGCGTTGAAGAACGCCGCTCAGCACGATTGCGCGCTCGAGGCGCTTTCCGATCTACCGCGGGCCGGCCTCACCTCAGCCGCGGTCAATCCCGCGCTCCCCGAGGAGCTCTATCGCGCGTATGGCTTCAACGTTTGTGGGCCGCGCGCCATCCGCCTCGACATTCTCGAGCGCCTCGCCGACCTGATCCGGCCGCTGTTGGCCTGGCGGGCGAGCCCCGATGGCGCCACCATGCCGCCGAAAGGCTCCACGGGCGATGGCGGCTTCGTCGTGACGCCGGAGATGATGTCGATTCTCGGCTGCTCGCCGGAGGAACTCGGCAATGTGCTGAAGGCCCTCGGCTTCCGCCTCGATCGCAAAACCGTGCCGAAGCCGGCCGAGCCGGTAAAGACGGAACCGGAGGCGGAACCAACCGTCGCCGACGCTGCCACGGCGGCAGTGCCTGAAACGGCGGCTGCGGTCACTGAGGAAGCCGGCGAGCCAGCACTCGCCTCAGCGCCGGCTTCGTCGGTCGCGCCGGCCGAAACACCGGCCGCTGGTGAGACCGTGTCATCGGCGCAACCAAGTTCAGCTCCCATCATCGCCCCGGCTGAGCCGGAGATGGCTGACGATCAGAACGCTAGCATGCCTGAGGCTTCTGCCGCCTCGGCGCCTCCCAAAGAAGAAGAGGCGTCGGCTTCGGTGGAAGACGCAGAGACGATTGTCATCGAGGTCTGGCGTCCACGGCGCCACCACCGCGGCGACGAGCGCCCCCGACACGAGAGAGAGCGGCGCGAGGGTCCCGGCCGGGGTCGGCGTCCGCACCAGGGACGCCCGCGTCGGAATGGAGCGCCGGCAGCGCCTGGCCCTCAGGGCTCCACGCCGGCCGCCGGACCTGCGCCCGAGGCTGGAAGCGTCTCTGCGTCTGCGGTTCCCGATGCCGGCGGCGCACAGGAGGCACAGTCTCCCCGCGCCCGTGAGCGTGGGCCGCGGGATCGCGATCATGGGCGAGACCGGCCCCAGCGGCGCGACGGCAAACGCCGCCGTGACGAGCGCAGGGATGGGCCTCACGAGCGGCCTATGACGCGCTCGGCCGGACCGCCGAAGAAGGGCGGTGTCGACCCCGATTCTCCGTTCGCCTCTCTGGGCGCTTTGCGTGATGCGCTGGCCAAGCAGGCGCAGGAGAAGAATCCTTCATGACGCGGCCCGCGCCCCGCGGCGTGGCGGCCCCGGAGCGTGAGGCGTCCCAGCGTCTCGACAAGTGGCTCTGGTACGCGCGCGTTGCCAAGTCCCGCACGCTGGCCGCGGCCGTCGTCGCGGAAGGCAGGATAAAGGTCAACCGCGTGAAGGCGGCGAAGGCGAGCCAGCAGATCAAGGTTGGCGATGTCATCACCTCGCGCCTGCCCTCGGGCATCCGGATTTTGAAGGTGATGGGCCTGGGTGCGCGCCGCGGCCCTGCCGATGAGGCGCGAGGCCTCTACGAGGATCTGACCCCTCCGATCCCACGTAATGAGGCGGGCCAGGATGCTTTGGCGTGGGGTGACCGTGCGCCGGGCTCCGGGCGGCCGACCAAACGTGACCGCCGGCGGCTCGAGGAGTTCAAAGGCGGCCAATGAGCCGGCGAGGCCCGGCCCTGCAAAACATCCCCGTGACGTTCCGGGGGCTTGCTATGCGCTCGCGCATTTGGCACACCCCCGGCGCTCCCCTCCAAGACCACTCGGGACCTGCTATGACCTACGTCGTCAACGAAAAATGCATCAAGTGCAAATACACCGACTGTGTGGAAGTCTGCCCCGTCGACTGTTTCTATGAGGGGGAGAATATGCTGGTCATCCACCCTGACGAGTGCATCGACTGCGGGGTTTGCGAGCCTGAATGCCCGGCCGACGCCATCAAGCCGGACACCGAGCCGGGCGTCGAGAAGTGGTTGGAAATCAATCGGGAATACGCGGACAAATGGCCGAACATCACGGCCAAGAAGCCCTCGCCGCCTGACGCGGACGACTTCAAGGATGAAGAGGGCAAGTTCGATAAATATTTCTCGGCTGCCCCGGGTGACGGGGACTGATCTGCGTGCCGTGAAAGGCACGGACTAGAAGCGTGCGTGCGAAAAAGGCATGTCGCAGCTCTCAGCCATAAAGTTGTAGGTGCCGGTCACCTCCTTGAGATGGGCGAACGGCTCTGCACGGGGCCGCGATGCAGCCGTGAAATTGAGGCTTGCGGCCATCCAATAAAGAACTTGAACGGGTTCTTTAAGGGCTCGGCCATCCTACATTTCAGACGCCACTTCAATTTTCCCAAAAATTATGTTACAAGAATGCCTCGGGCCAGTTTGGAACCGAGCGGGAACACATTGCGGACAAATCGTGCGCAAGGGGTCGCGGACCCGAAATGGAGTTCGAGGCCATGCCTTACGCTGTGTCGCTGAAGTTTCCGTGTCGGTACTGTGACTTATCGTCCGATATGAATTAAGTCGGCTAGCGGTTTCGCATGCGCGACCCAACATGATGGGAGGTTTCCCGGAACGGCGGCAGGGTTAACGTGCCGACGTGCCGGGTTTGTGTGTGACTGGACGGATGGCGCACCTGGGAAGGTCTGGCGCCGTCCTGTGATGATCATGAGAGGCGATTCGGCCCCGGTGGGTCGAGTCTGGTGTGACAAGCGAGAGTGAGAAGTCTATGGCTCAAAAGAACAAGACGCACGTGAAGGCTCGGACGACGCAGCCGGCCGTGTCCAAGACCACTCCCCGGCCTACCAAGACGAAGTCCGCTGCCAAGACCGGCGTCAGCAAGGCCAGTGTAAAAAAGCCGGCAGCCGCTTCGACCAGTCACGCTACAAAACCGCCCTCTGTCAAGACTCCTGTCGCCAAGGCGAAGAAGCCGGCCGCTGCCACCGCGTCTCGGACGAAAGTGGCTGCGAAAGCTGCAGCAGCCCGGCCGGCGGCTCCGGTGCGGGCCGCGGCGGCGCTCGCCAAGGGCAGCCAGAAGCTAACCGCCCCCGTACAGGCGGCGGCTCCGAAGGAGGCTGCCGAGAAGACCTCGGCTGCGCGCCAGGTCATGGCGGCGCAGAAGAAGTCGGTCAGCCAGCGGCATGGTTTCAAGACCAACGAATACATCGTCTATCCTGCCCACGGCGTCGGCCGTATCGTCGGCATCGAGGAGCAGGAGATTGCGGGCATGTCGCTCGAGCTCTTTGTCATCACCTTCGACAAGGAGAAGCTGACGCTGCGTGTCCCGACGGGCAAGCTCGAGAGCGTAGGCATGCGGAAGCTCGCCGAGGAAAACGTCGTCAAGAAGGCCATGGAGACGCTGAAGGGTCGGGCCCGCGTCAAGCGCACCATGTGGAGCCGCCGCGCACAGGAGTACGTGGCCAAGATCAACTCCGGCGATCTCATTTCCATCGCCGAGGTAGTGCGCGATCTCTATCGCTCCGAAGCCCAGCCCGAGCAGTCCTACTCCGAGCGCCAGCTCTATGAGGATGCGCTCGACCGGATGGCACGCGAGATCGCAGCCGTCGATAAGCTCGACGAGCGCGGTGCGGTTCAGCGCATTACAGATGTGCTTTCGAAGAGCGCCCGCGGCCGGCGCCTGGCTGAGGGCGCGGACGAAGATCCTGCGGATGCGCGCGCCGCCTGACGCTCTGGGAATCTGATTTTTTGAAGCTCCTCGCCGGTTCGCCGGCGGGGAGCTTTCTTTTCTGCGCTTGCGCCGTTTCGCGCTGCCCGCGCTTGAAGGTCCACATCACCGCTGCAACGCTTCGCCAGTCTCTTCCAGGGCTTCGATCTCCTCCGGCGAGGAGAGCACCATCATCGGCCCGTTACGCTGCTCGATCCAGCCACGGACGCGGATTGTCAGGCCCTTGAGACCGGTCAGATTGTCTGCCCCGCCTGGACTTCGGTCGACGGCGGCGTTGGCCAGGCTTGCCGTGAAGTCGCGTCGCCAATCGGCGTCGAAATTGAGATAGGTGAGCCGCCGCGCGCGGGTCACTCCGGCGACACGTCCCTCGACGATGACGAACCGGCCGACAAGGCGCGACAGTGCTTCGACCTCCTCGGCGGACCGAATGCGGTGGGCTTCGTCTCTCCACAAACCGCGCCGCGCATCGCGGGCTTCTTTTTCCGCCGCCACGAGGGCGTGGAGGCAGCGTGTATGTCCTGGAAGAGCGTAAGCGCGGCCATGACCTTCGCGGATCAGATGTTCTTGCACCCAGACCTCGCCGTCTGGCGTGCCGACGTACACTTGGGCGAGGCCGCGTCCGTATCGATCCCGGCGCCGGCTATCGTAGCGAAGCGTCACCCGGCGGCCGGCCGCCAGCGCGTCGAGGGCACGGGCGGCATCCCGTGCCGGAGGCCATCCGAGCGCATCGTCTCCCACGAACGGATCCGCTTTCGGCGCCAGCGATCCGACGAGACGCACGTCGCGCCCGTCTTCGAGCCGCAACGTTTCCCCATCGATGACTTTGAGAACGCCGTGGGACGAGCCTGCCTCTGGCGCGCAGGTTTCATCGGCACCGGCCGCAGACGGCAGGGCGTATATGAGAACGGCGGCCGCAAATGCCGCGCGGGCAGTGGAGCTCCTTTGCATGTCGCCCTCGATCCATGATGTCGCCAGCATGTCACGCCGGTGGCGGCCGGTCACCCGCATCAGCCGCCGAAGATGAAGTTGAATGGCGAGATCCCGCGCAGAGAGAACAGGCCGTTGCCGGCTGGCACGCCGTGAGCATCGAGGCCGGAGGGGCGGAGATCCGGGGCATCGAGCCGCGCGTCCTCGGGGACGGACGTCGGCTCTGTGAAGGGTTGCAGGATGAGATCGACGCCGGCGTCAAGCTGGATGCGGTCGCGCGCGCCGTCCCAGATAATCTGCTCGATCGAGAACAGATAGTCGCGGCCCGTTGCGTGGTGAACGATGAAGTCCGGCTGCCGATGCGGCTTGCCCCGAGGCAGCGCCTCGATCCGAATTTCTCCCGCACCTGTGTAATCGACCGTGTCGATGCCGTCCTCGGCATAGGAAAGGCCGGGCTGCCCCCCATGCAGAATATTGATGCCGGGAGACCATAGGAAAGTGTCGTTCCCTGCTCCGCCGTAGAGCTTGCTGACGGACCCCGTAGCGTCGTTGCCGACGAGCACGTCGTCGCCGTATCCGCCCATCAGCGTCGAAAAACGGTCGGTGGCCCGAAGCCGATCCTCGCCGGATGTGCCGAGCAGTGTCGACGTCCCCGGCGAAAAGCGCAATCCGTTCGGCGTGGCCTCCATGATGTCGACCTCCGCATGATACAGGAGGGAGGCGACCAGCGATGAAGAGTTGACGGTGGGCAGCGGAGAGGCCGGCAACGTGGCGGGAATATAGGGAAACCGCTGTGCGTCGATGTCCGCGGCATACGCGACGAGCTTCGCCCATAGCGTTATCGCCTGGCGCCCTTCCGCGATGGTGCGGGCTCCGCGACTGCCGCTGGTTCCGATTTTGTCGGCGAGCGCGCGACCGATGAGGCCGCCATTGGCGTCCGAAAGTGTCGTGCCCCCGGCCCAGCCTTCGACGGCGAGACGTGTTCCGGAGATGCCCGGCTCGCGCAGGCCTTCGATTACGAACCAATGGTCCTGGGTGCCGGAAGGTAGGCCATGCCGAAAGACGATCTGAAGGTGATCGAATCCGAAGATGCCGAGCCCGAAAAGTTGCACGGGCAGCCTCTCCACCGTAACGGACATGGTTTGGCGCGCTTCAAGCCTTTGCGCCAGGGCCTGATTCAGACCGACAGCCTGTGGCAGACAACAACAATCGATGACGACATACGCGCTACAAGCGCACGCAAGAATAGATAATTTTGTACGCAACAATCACCGAGCATGCCCTTTCCAAGTCTGCGTCTCCAAGGCAATACTGTCGTAAAAAGCGCATAGAAGGCTTTATTTTCAACAGGGAAGGGGAACACGTCATGGAGGGACCGTCTTTTAAGGGCCTCGTGCTCGGAGCCATCGCCGGGGCGATCGCCTATGTCACGGTACACGAAGCGATCATTTTTTGTCTGGCGAGCAATGGCTATACGACGCGGGTTCCATGGTCCATGGAGCCATCGCTCTTTACCGGGTATCCGCAAGTCGTCTCCGGCGCCGCCTGGGGCGCGCTGTGGGGCATAATCTTTGCCTTCATTCTCGGCAGCGTTCCGCGCGGCGCACTGACCTTTCGCGGCGCACTTCTCGGCGTGATCGGCACGGCCGTGGTTGGCGTGCTGGTGCTGGTGCCCCTGATCCGAAGCGAGCCGCCGTTTCTCGATGGAAACGTCGATCTAATCTGGCCGGAACTCGTTCTCGGGGCCGGTTTTGGTGCCGTCACCGCCTGGCTCTATGGCTTCTTCACGTCCGGCCTTCGCCTTCCGTAGCGGCGGCCGGGCCGTTTTCACGTGAATCTTTGAGCCCGATCGTTTGATGGCCTCAAGCCGCGCCGAAGAGCCTTGGCGCGGCTTCCATCCTCACGCCTTTCCGTCGGTGCCGGTGGTACGGGCGAGATAGTCTGCGCCGCCTTCGGTGAGTTTCGGATCGATCGCGCCGATGGCGTCCGCATCCTTGCCGGCGTAATCGAGCGCCGAGAGGAGCACGCGCATAGCCTCGAGGCGAGCCCGCCGCTGATCATTGGCGTTGATCACGGCCCACGGGCTGGCCGCCGTATGTGTGAAACGCAGCATGTCCGCTTCGGCGCGGGAGTAATCGTCGTATCGCGAGATGGCTGCGAGATCGATATCCGTCACTTTCCATTTCTTGAACGGGTCATGGCGGCGCTCATGGAAGCGCTTGAGTTGCATCTCGCGCCCGACCGTCAGGTAGATCTTGAAGAAACGGATGTTATCGCGGATGAGCAGCGCCTCGAACTCAGGCGCGTCGCGCAGGAAGCGGGCCGTCTCGTCCTCGCTGCAGAAGCCCATCACGCGCTCGACCCCGGCGCGGTTGTACCAGGACCTGTCGAACAGCACGATGTCGCCCTTCGTAGGAAGGTGCGCGACGTAGCGCTGGAAGTACCACTGGCCGCGCTCTGCCTCCGTCGGCTTGGAGAGAGCTACGGACCTCGAATGGCGGGGGTTGAGGCGCGCGAGAATGCGCGAGATGCAGCCGCCCTTGCCCGATGTATCGCGCCCCTCGAAGATGACGACGATACGCTCGCTTTCGGCCTCGACGTGATCCTGCAACTTGATTAGCTCGAGCTGAAGGCGGTGAAGCTGCTCTTCGTAAGGCGTCCGCTTAAGCTTCGCGTCGTACGGATAGCCGCCGGATTTCAACGCCCGTGCCTTGATTTCCTTGGGCAGCTCAGGGTTGTCGATATCGAAGCTCGGGTAGAGCCCGCTCGCCTCGCCAGATGCAGCCTTGGCAGGCCGCTCCGCTGCGGTGGTCTTCGCTTTTGCCATGATGCCTTCGCTGGCCGGACGGGCGGCGGCACCGCCTCGCACGGGCTGTCACACGAGTGTCGTCTGGCGGTGTCCAATTGGCATGCGGAAAACCGCAGAGGGCGACCTCTTGAAAACCATAACGTTTGAAGAGCCGCAAGGTTTGTACCATGGAAGTTGAGGCTCTCATGCGGATTGATGCAATATCCGCTCCCATGATGGAGCCCCGGCGGCGTGCCCTTCCCGAAACAGCTAGATTGAGTTTAGAGCGCATTCTTGCGGCCGTTGGCGCGTTGCGCCGCCGCCTGCGCTCCCGGGCGCGAACGCTCGTGGTGATCGCGCTGTTCTTCACGAGCGCCTGGTTGGCAGGCGCCCTCGCGGGATGGCTCGCCGCGGCCGGCGCTCTCATGATGGCGATGGTTGCCGCCGGGCGCGGCACGACCGATGCAGACGACGAGCCCGCGCGGTCGGTTTCCGCAGAGCACGGCCGATCGCCGTCATCCAAGGGCCAGCAGCGCGAGGCGGATAGCTGGCGCCTCCTGCTCGATGCCGTGCCCGACGCCGTCGTCGCTCTCGATCACAACTTCAACATCATGCATTTCAACGCACGCCTCGAGGAGCTGTTTCCGAAAGCGCGCATCGGCCAGCCCCTGAGCCAGCTTTCCCGTCACCCCGAATTGAACGCTGCGGTTGACGCTGCGGTGACGGCCAGCCAGCGCATCGTCGTCGATCTCTACGAGCGTGTTCCCGTCGAGCGGCGCATTTCGGCCAGCATCTCGCGTATCGGAGGACGGGAGATCCGGCGCGGCGTACCGTTCCTCATCGTCTCGTTCCGCGACCTCACCGAGCAGGACAAGCTCGCGCAGATGCGGGCGGACTTCATCGCCAACGCCAGCCACGAGCTGCGCACGCCACTCGCGTCGCTCAGAGGCTTCGTCGAGACGCTTCAAGGGCCGGCGCGCGACGATCCCGAGGCGCGCGACCGCTTCCTCGCCATCATGTCGAGCCAAGCCAACCGCATGACACGCCTGATCGATGATCTCCTGTCGCTCAGCCGCGCCGAAATGCGCGTGCATCTTCCGCCGCGCGGGATCGTCGATCTGAATGATGTCGCCTCATACGTCGCTCAGGCACTTGATCCCGTCGCCGCGGCAAGCAAGGCCAGGATTGTTGTCACCAAAAGCGAGGAGCCCGTCCGCATCCGCGGCGATCGCGACGAGATCGTGCAGGTGATTCAGAACCTCGTCCACAATGCCATCAAGTACGGCCGCGAGGGGGGGAACGTCGAAATCGCCGTCTCACGCGTGCTCGACGGATCGCCGCCGCAGCCCCGCGCGCTGGTCGCCGTCGCGGATGACGGCCCGGGGATTGCGCCGGAGCATCTCCCCCGCCTGACCGAGCGCTTCTACCGCGCAGGCCAGGGCGGGCGGGAGAAGAGCGGCACCGGGCTTGGTCTCGCCATCGTCAAGCATATTGTTCTTCGCCATCGGGGCGAGTTCAGGATCACGAGCACGCTCGGCAAGGGCTCGACGTTCTCGGTCCTGTTCGATGAGCTCTCCCCGGCCGGAGCCTGATCGTTTGAGGCGGGCGCGGACACGCGCCGCAAGACGGATTATCCGTCATCCGCGGTTCAATCGGTCCGGTATGTCTTCAGATCCCGCACGAGTTCGGTGAGCCGCTCGGCGACTTCCGCTCCGGTATCAACGCAGGCTTTGAGCGTTGCCCGGTTCTGAATCAGCTTGTTCAGACGATCTTGGCAATCGCCGAAACCGAAGAAGATGTCCTCGGGCGCATCGACGGCCCCGTCCTCAACGGCGCACATCGCCTCGAACGTACTCTGCGAAGCGAGCACCAGCATGGAGGCCACGTCATTGATCGCCTGCTGGTAGAGCTTCGCCGTGTCTGTATCCACGCGCGGACCGTGCATGCCGAACTTCAAAGGCGACGACACTTGTGCGCCCTCACCCATGAAAAGCTTGGGGTTACGCTGGAAACGGCGGAAGATCTCGGCCAGATGCAGGCAGCAGGTTTCGAGTTCGCGGAGCGCCGTTACGGTCTTGCGTTTCGGCCGCGCCTGCTCGCTGCCGCGCTCGCGCGCTGCCCAGTTTATGGATGCGATCGACGTGATCGTGCCGAGCGCCGCGATGGCTGGAAGCACGGCCGCGAACGGATCGGGGGCGATCCGCGTATCCGCCTCGGCAGGTTCCTCTGAATTGCGCTTTCCCGCCAACGCGTGAACCCCTCCGCCCGATTTACAGGGCTGCTCTGCTTCTACACCCCGGCGGAGGGAGGCACCAGCGCCAGAGTGTTTCCGGAAAAGTGAACGACAGTTTTCCGATAGGAAGCACGAGTAAAAGAGTGCCTCCGGCCCGGAGTGCGGGGAACAGTGGCCCGCCGGGGACGGCTGTCAGTTCTCACTCCGGAAGCCCTCTAAAAGGTTTTGCCGAGACGCGCGTCGACGGAGTGAGCATTGGCCCCGCGGATCACGAAATAGAACATGATCGCGGCCCATAGGATCGACTTCTCGGCCCCGGCATAGCCTTGGCTGCTGAAGATCCAGTGGAAGTAGACGGTCACGAGCAGAACGATCATCGCTCCGAACGCAGCCGGGCGCGTCAAGAGGCCGATCGTGATGAGAATGCCGCCGAAGAACTCCGTCAGCGAGAGCAAGATCGACCAAACTTCGGCTGGGCCCGGAAAGAAGCCCAGGTTCTCGACCATCCCCATCGCTCCGAGTGGGTTCATGATCTTCGGGAACCCGTGCGTGATCAGCGCTACGCCGGCAACGACACGGAGAAGCGTCTCCGCGAATTCCCCAAGGCTCCCGTAAATCGGACCGAGGAAAGGAATGATGAGGCGGTTGGACGGATGGATCGGATCGTTCATGGTCTCGTCTCCCTCGGATGTGGCGGCAGGTGCAGCCAGCTCACCTTGCATACTTTCCCCGTCGCGAAACATGCCAGCACCACGATCGGGAGTCTTCGCCCAAACCCGTGGTCCGTTCCGCCCTTTCGGAACGATGCGCCGGTCCACTGCAGACTGATCGTTTGCCTGCGCGTAGTAAAGCCGGAACCGCTCTGACGAGCGTCCGCACCGGAGGGAACCGGTTTTCCGACAAGAAGCACGAAGAAACAAAAGCTTAGAGTCGTTCCCCGTTTCTACTTAAATCAGAACGGCTCTAATAAACCCGTGCCTTGGGCTCGATGTATTGGACCTCGTTGGTCAGCGTGTGCGTGTGCACCGGCCGATAGGCGATCTCGACCGTCTTGGCCTCATAGTTGGCGAACGCCAGCGTGTGCTTCATCCAGTTGGCGTCGTCCCGGCTCGGATAGTCCTCGCGCGCATGCGCCCCGCGGCTTTCCTTGCGATTGGCCGCGCCCGTGACCGTCACCGCCGCCTGCGAGATCAGGTTGTCGTACTCAAGCGTTTCGATGAGATCCGAATTCCAGATCAGCGACCGATCCGTGACTTTGATGTCGGCGCTCGCCTGCCAGATCTCGGTAATCTTGCGTATGCCTTCCTCAAGCACGGGCCCGTCGCGGAACACGGCGCAGTTCGCCTGCATGACCTTCTGCATGCGCAGCCTCAGCGCCGCCGTCGGCTCGCTTCCGTTCGCATGCCGGAAGCGATCGAAGCGAGCAAGCGCCTTGTCGGTTGCGAGCTGCGAGAACTCGGGCTGCGCGGCGCCCTTCTCCACCGACGATGCGCACCTGAGTGCTGCCGCGCGGCCGAACACCACGAGATCGATGAGCGAGTTGGACCCGAGTCTGTTGGCGCCATGCACGGAAACGCAGGCGGCTTCTCCGATGGCCATCAGGCCGGGCACGACGTGATCGGAATTCGAGCCTTTCAGCGTCAAGACCTCGCCGTGATAGTTCGTCGGGATGCCGCCCATGTTGTAGTGCACCGTCGGCAGGACGGGGATCGGCTGGCGGCGCACATCGACGCCCGCGAAAACCTTGGCGCTCTCCGTGATGCCCGGCAGCCGCTCCGCCAGAATCTCCGGATCGAGATGGTCGAGATGCAGATGGATGTGGTCCTTGTCCGGCCCCACGCCGCGCCCTTCGCGGATCTCGATCGTCATCGAACGCGAGACGACATCACGCGAGGCAAGATCTTTGGCGTGCGGCGCGTAGCGCTCCATGAAGCGCTCGCCCTCGCTGTTGGTGAGATACCCGCCCTCTCCGCGCGCCCCCTCTGTGATGAGCAGGCCGGCGCCGTAGATGCCGGTAGGATGGAACTGCACGAACTCCATGTCCTGTAGAGGCAGTCCCGCCCGCAGCACCATGGCATTGCCGTCGCCCGTGCACGTGTGCGCCGATGTGCAGGAGAAGTAGGCCCGCCCGTAGCCGCCCGTCGCTAGGATGGTGCGCTTGGCGCGGAAGCGGTGGAGGGTGCCGTCCTCCATCGAGAGCGCGATGACGCCGCGGCACGTGCCGTCATCGTCCATCAGGAGGTCGAGCGCGAAGTACTCGACGAAGAACTCCGCCGAATGGCGCAGAGACTGGCCATAGAGCGTGTGCAGCATGGCGTGGCCGGTGCGGTCGGCCGCGGCGCAGGTGCGCTGGGCGGGCGGGCCCTCGCCGAACTCCGTCGTCATGCCGCCGAACGGCCGCTGATAGATCTTGCCGTCGGCGGTGCGAGAGAACGGCAGCCCGTAATGCTCGAGCTCGTAGACGGCATTCGGTGCATGTCGGCAGAGATATTCGATTGCGTCCTGGTCGCCGAGCCAGTCCGAGCCCTTGACCGTATCGTACATATGCCAGCGCCAGTCGTCCGGCCCCATGTTGCCGAGCGATGCGGCAACGCCCCCTTGCGCCGCGACTGTATGCGAGCGCGTCGGAAATACCTTCGTGATGCACGCCGTCGCGAGACCGGCCTCCGCTGCGCCGAGTGTCGCGCGGAGCCCCGCTCCGCCCGCTCCGACAACCACCACGTCGTAGGTATGATCGTGCGTCGGATAGGCTTGGCCGTTGATGGCGGGCGCCGCAACTGGGCTCGTCCCGTTGGTCTTGGCAGCCATCTCGCTAGCCTCCGAACGCGAGCTTGAGGATGGAGAGGCCGCCCGCCGCCGCAACGATGATGGCGAAGAACGTGTTGAGCATCAAGAGTACGAGCTTGAGAGCCGTCCCGTGCACATAGTCCTCGATGATGACCTGCATGCCGATGCGCATGTGGATTGTCGCGGAGGCGAGAAAGAGCAGCGCGAAAAGCGCGACGGCTGGATGTCCGAGAGCCGTCTTTACCGTGGCATGGTCTGCACCGATGTGGCAGATCGCAAATCCGATGGCGAAGATCACGAGGATGAAGTTGGCGGCGCCCGTCAGCCGTTGCAGCCAGAAATGATCCGAGCCTTCCTTCGCCGAGCCCAGCCAGCGCGCCTCCTTGAGCGGCGTCCGCATGGTCATGATGCGGCCCCTCCCCAGGAGAGCAGCACATAGCCCCAGATCAGGATCGTTCCCGCCGCTGAAAGCGCAAGCGTGATCCAGCACAGGCGATCGATCATCGGGATCGTATAGCCGCGGCCCGTATCCCAGATGAAATAGCGGATCCCGCCGAGCGCATGATGCAGCAACGCCCACGTGTAGCCGAACAGCACGATCTGTCCTGGCCATGTTCCGAGGAGACCCGTCACGAAGTCGAACTGCTCCGGCCCGCTTGCTGCCGCGGCCAGAAGCCAGACCACGAGAAGCGTGCCGACGTAAAGCGCCGCGCCCGTGATGCGATGCACGATCGACATCGCCATGCTGATGGTCATCGAGTAGATCTGCAGGTGCGGTGAAAGCGGACGTTCCGCCTGTGAGCCGCGCTTCGCACTGGCCTCAGCCATCTGTCCCCGATTCCCTGGATGTCCCGGCCATCATGAGGGGCCACTGACCTTATTAACCCGCCGGCCGATGTGGAGCAATTCGCCAATAGGTGCGTCACAGGTGTCGACCGTGGCGCGAGATGCTGTGTTCGCCATCTGGGAAGCACGTGCGCGGGCTTGATCGTTCGCTCGCGGCGGGAGCCTTTCTGAGCCAGCGTTCGTGTCAAACTTTCTACTTGCTCGAGCGCAAACGCCGCTCACCGCGGCAGCAGCACCCAAATATCGAGATCGAGAATGACGCCATCGGCGTAGCCTCCACCTTCCGTCTTGAAGGGGAAGGTGCTGCAATCCTGATTTTTGACCGCCACGAGCCGTGTTCTCAGCGCACCGACGTCCGTGCGTCCCGGCAGCTCGGCTTTTTCGAGCACCTCCGACCACGCATAGACCGTATCGCCAGCGAACAGCGGCGCCACGTGCCGTCCGCCGTTGATGGCGGCGATGTGGAAGGCGTTGTTCATGCCGTTGAAGGACAGCGCGCGGGCGAGCGAGATGGTGACGCCGCCATAGACGATGCGCTTGCCGAAGCGGCCCTTGGCCTCGGTGTGCTGGTTGAAGTGCACTTTGGCCGTGTTCTGATAGAGGCGTGTGGCCATCTGGTGCTCGGCCTCTTCGAGCGTCATGCCGTCCACGTGATCGATGCGCTCGCCCGCCTCGTAGTCGCCCCAGCGGTAGGGAGCGCCGGCTTCGGCAAGGTTGTAGGCAGCGATGTCGAGCTGTGGCACTGCCCCGCCGATCTCCCTTGGGTCAACCCGGTCCGGAAGCTCCGGCACGACCGTCTCCGGCGCGGGCGAAGCCTTGTCGCGTTTGCGCACCATTACCCAGCGTATGTATTCGAGGACGACCTCGCCCCTCTGGTTCGTCCCCGTCGAGCGGACGTAGACGGTGCCCGTCTCGCGGTTCGAGTTTTCCTTGAGGCCGATCACCTCGGACACGGTTGAGAGCGTGTCGCCCGGGTACGCCGGCCTGAGGAAACGCCCCCCCGCATAGCCGAGGTTGGCGATGGCGTTGAGCGAGACGTCGGGCACGGTTTTGCCGAACACGACGTGGAAGAGGAGAAGATCGTCGACTGGCGAGCGCGGATAGCCGATGGCGCGGGCGAACTCGTCCGAGGATTGAACGGCGAAGCGCGGACCGTAAAGGCTCATGTAGAGCGCCGTATCGCCTTCCGTCAGCGTGCGCGGCGTCGCGTGGGTGAGGATCTGGCCGAAACGAAAATCCTCGAAGAAGTTGCCCGGATTGGTCTTGGTCATTCGTCGGCCTCGCGTCTCAGGTCAGCGTCCGTGCTATGCCATTTTTGGCTTCCCGATGCGAGTGCGCGATTCCGCCCGTGGCCCGTTGCGTGCGGAAGGCCACCGTCAAAACCAGTCCTCGATCTCCTTTATGGCGCCTGCGATGGCCACCGTGCGCTTGGCCTGCACGAGGTGCAGCCGCTCGACCATCTTGCCGTCCACCGTGATGACGCCCTTGTGCACGTTCTCCGGTTCGTCGAAGGTGCGGATGATCTTGATGGACCAGGTGATCTCCTCGTCGGTCGGGGCGAAGATCTCGTTGCACGGAGCCACTTGCGAGGGGTGGATCAGCGTCTTGCCGTCCATGCCGAGGGTGCGGCCCTGCTCGCATTCCTTGCGGAACCCGGTTTCGTCCCTGAAATCGTTGTAAACGCCATCGATGATGTCGAGCCCGTAACCTCGCGCGGCCACAACCGTCAGCGCCAGCCACGGCACCACCGCGAACCGGTCATGCAGCGCCCTTGCCCGGCTTTCTTTGAGAAGATCGTTGGTGCCCATGACGAGGCACACGAGGCGGTTTTCGGGATCGGCCCCGACGGCGGCAATCTCGGCAGCATGCAGGATGGCCTGCGGCGTCTCCATCATCGCCCACAGCTTGGTCTTTTCGGGCACGTTGACGGATTTCAGGATCTTGGCTGCGCTGATGATGTCGCCGGCGCGCTGCACTTTGGGCACGAGGATCGCATCGGGCGCAGCCGAGGCCGCCGCAAGAATATCGGCTGTTCCCCAGGCGGTCTCGAGCGCATTCGGCCGGATCACCACCTCGCGTCGGCCGTATCCCCCTTTGCGAACGGCCGCTACAACCTTCTCCCGCGCCTCGTCCTTGGCTTCAGGCGCCACTGAATCTTCGAGATCGAGGATCAGCGCATCGGCCGCGAGCGAGCGGGCCTTTTCGAGGGCGCGGTCGTTGGCCCCCGGCATATAGAGCACGCTGCGGCGGGGGCGGATGGGAGCCATGAAAGCCTCATGCGTTTTCAGAAGGTCGAAGACGATGCTGCATTGCAAAAACGATAGCCCAAGCCTCCCCTCTCACCAATGCAACTATGGGCCATGACAAAAGACGGCTTTCCGTGAGGCCGTGTGCGCGGCTAATCAGGGTGGCGCGCCGGCTTGGGTGTGGCGAAGCGATCAGAGGTGAGACATGGCCACGGTCATTGCGGTTTCGTCGTTCGTGGCCCGCGGCACGGTAGGATTGCGGGCGATCATGCCTGCGCTCGACCGTATGGGTCACGAGGCCCTGGCCTGCCCCACCATTCTGCTGTCGAATCACCTCAGCCATCCGCATGCGGCGGGCAGCGCCGTCGATCCCGGCACGCTGACGGCGATGTTCGACGGCCTCGAAGGCAATGGCTGGCTACGCGATGTGGATGCGGTGCTGACCGGCTATCTGCCGAGCCCCGATCATGTGCACGCCGTCGAAGTGCTGATTTCGCGTCTGCTCGCTGTGCGCCCGGATGCTTTGATTGTGTGCGATCCGGTGCTCGGTGATCATCCGGAGGGGCTCTACGTTCCACGTGAATCGGCCGAGGCCGTGCGCGACCGCCTGATTCCGCTCGCAACACATGTCAAGCCGAACCGGTTCGAACTATCCTTCTTGACCGGCCGTCCGGTGGAGACGATTGCAGATGTCGTCGCCGCGGCCCGCTCGCTGGGCCCGTCCACGGTCCTCGCAAGCTCGATTCCTGCCGCCGATGACCGGTTGGCCAACATCGTGGTGACGCGCGAGCGGGCGGCACAATGCACCGTGCGCCGGATGCTTCATGTGGCTCGTGGCACAGGGGACCTCCTGGCCGCGCTCTTCGCCGCCCATGTGCTGCAGGGTAAGGATGAGTTCGCGAGCGCTGCCTCTGCGGCGGCGGGCGTGAAACACGCGATTGCGTTGAGCCGCGGCTCGGATGAGCTGCGTCTCTTCGGGCCGGCAGCCTGGCATGAAGCCCCGGCGCTGCCGATGCAGGGACTAGAGTCTTGATCGCGAGTTGACGCGTCGGGCGCTCTGCGCCACGACGGGACGAGGAAATTTCAAGAAGGATGGATGGGCGAATGGCTAGGCGGCGCCGACTGCGGGACGCGATGAATTTCATCCAGCATCACGAGGCGTCGGGAGGGATCGTCCTGCTGTTGGCGGCGATTGCGGCGCTCGTCCTCGCAAACTCCGATCTCGCCCCTCTCTATGGCGCATTGCTCGACACGCACCTTTCCGTTCGGGTCGGCGAGTGGGGCCTCGACAGGAACCTGCTGCACTGGATCAACGACGGCCTGATGGTCGTCTTCTTTTTCAACGTCGGGCTCGAGATCAAGCGCGAGTTGGTTGAAGGCGAATTGTCGACATTCCGCCAGGCCGCGCTCCCCGCCATTGCAGCGCTGGGAGGCATGCTGACGCCCGCGCTCATCTACACCTGGATCAACTGGGGCGATCCGCATGCGCTGCGCGGCTGGGCCATTCCCACCGCGACCGACATCGCCTTCGCCATCGGCGTTCTGGCTCTGCTCGGACCCCGCATTCCGTCCTCTCTCAAGATCTTCCTGCTCGCGCTCGCCATCATCGACGACCTTGGGGCGATCATCATCATCGCGCTCTTCTACACGTCGAATCTTTCGCTCACGGCGTTGTCGCTCGCAGCTATTGGCGTGCTCGCATTGTTCATCCTGAACGCGCGGGGCGTGACACGGACCGCAGCCTATGTGCTGGTCGGCGCCTTTGTCTGGCTCTGCGTTTTGCAGTCGGGCGTGCATGCGACACTGGCGGGCGTCATCACGGCCATCGCGGTGCCGCTGCTGCCTGTCCGCAATGGTAACGGCGCGTCCGATACCATGGCGGCCAAGCTTCAGGACAGCCTGCACCCATGGGTGACGTTCGGTGTGCTGCCGGCATTTGCCTTTGCCAACGCCGGTGTTTCGCTTGCCGGCATCTCGCTCGAGAGTCTCTTGAGCCCGGTCCCGCTCGGGATTGCGCTCGGCCTGTTGATCGGCAAGGCGCTTGGCGTGTTCGCGTTCACGAGCACGGCCGTCGCGCTCGGGCTGGGCGCGCGCCCCGAGGGCGCCTCGTGGGTTCAAGTGTTCGGTGTCAGCGTCCTCGCCGGCATCGGCTTTACGATGAGCCTGTTCATCGGCATGCTGGCCTTCCCCGAGCCGGCGCACGCAGCGGATATCCGCATCGGCGTGCTCGCGGGGTCGTTGGTCTCTGCTCTCTTCGGATTGGCAATCCTCAGGTTCGCCAAACGCCCGCCACTGCCGATCGGCCGCATGAGCTGACCGCTGGACGATGCTCCCGAGCGGGAACCACACGCTCGGGAACGTCGCGAGGACTTGGAGCGCTTTTAGACGCCGACCGGCCCTGCGCTGTCGCGTGCGGCTTCCTTGGCTGCTCGGAACGAGGCTGCGCTGCGCGCCTTGTACTTCTCCGTGAGCCCATCCCACTCGATCTCGAGCGAGCCCCCGCTCACCTTGTGCTGACGGTCCCAGCTCGACAGCAAATCGATGCATGCATGATCGATATAGTCGAGCGCGTCGATGTGCACGTGAACGTGTGCGTCGGGCTTGAGGCTCTCGAGCGTGCTGGCCAGCAGCGGCAGCCGGATCAGTGTCGCGGAGCCGCTGAGATGGAGGTCGACGCGCCCGTCCGGCCCCTCCTCCTTGCGGATGACGAGATGCGAGAACGCATAGAGCAGCTTGAGCAGCGATAGCGCGAGGCCAAGCACGACGCCCTTGAGCAGGTCGGTGAGCACGATGGTCACGACCGTCACCGCGAAGATGAAGACCTCGCCCTTGCCGAACTTGAGGAGGGTCGGCACGATCTTCGGATAGGCAAGCTTGTAGCCGGTATAGACGAGCACGGCCGCGAGCGTCGCGACCGGCACGTAGCGGAGCGTGAACGGCAGGAGGCTCGCAAAGACGAGCAGCCAGACGCCATGGAAGATCGCCGAGCTGCGGCCGACAGCTCCCGCCTCGACGTTGGCGCTCGAGCGTACGATGACGCCGGTCATCGGCAGCACGCCGAGGGCGCCGCAGATCGCGTTGCCGATGCCCTGCGCCGAGAGCTCCTTGTCGTACTTGGTGCGCGGCCCGCTGTGCATCTGGTCGACGGCGGTGGCGCAGAGCAGCGTTTCGGCGCTGGCGATGAAGGCGATGGAGATGGCGCCGACGAGAATGGCCGGCTCGAAGATGCGCATCAGCCGCTCGGGCGTCGGAAGGATCGTCACTGACCAGATGTTGTCCGGGACCTCGACGTATTTGATGGCGTCGAGGTGGAGCACGGCGGCGGCGATCATCCCGACCAGCACGCCGACCAGCGGTGCCGGGATGATCCTGATCGATTTGGGCGCGAAGCTGCCCCAGGCGAAGATGGTTGCAACGGTGAGCACGCCGATCATGCCGGCCGCGAAATGCGCATCCTGCGTGGCGAGGGCGCTCCACAGCGCACCTGGGATGCCGACGAGGTTGTCGATCCCCGTGCCGATTGGCTGCAGGTCGAGCATGACATGGAATTGCGAAGCGAGGATCAGCACGCCGATGCCGACCAGCATGCCGTGAATGACGGCGGGCGAGACGGCGCGGAACCATTGGCCGAGCTTGAAGACGCCCGCCGCGACCTGCAGGAGGCCGGCGAACAGCACGATGACACCAAGCATCTCAAGGCCCTGCTTCTGCACGATCTCGAGCACGATGACGGTGAGCCCGGCAGCGGGTCCGCTCACCTGCAAGGGCGAGCCGGCGATGACGCCGACGACGAGGCCGCCGATGATGCCTGTGATGATGCCGGCCGTCGGCGGTAAGCCCGAGGCGATGGCGATACCCATGCAGAGCGGCAGCGCGACGAGGAAGACGACGACGGAGGCGAGCAGGTCCCGCCCGTAAGACGATGTCGCGGCGTGCGAAGTCATGAAAAATCGCGCCAGGCTGTGTGTGCCGGCGCGCCCCTCAAAGTGCTTCCGGAAACAGGGAGACAATGTCCCCAAGAGAAGCACGGCGAAACACAAAGATGTGAGGCCTATCCGCATCCTGATGAAGAAGGGAATGGTCCACGGGCAGGACGCGAAAACCTCTGGATTGTCGTCAGAGCGGCGGACGATAGCGGCTGCCCTGGCCGGCCGCAACCGCTACGGACAGGTCCTAATCTGGACGCTCCGCGGGGCGTCGATCCCCTCTCAGGGTGGGGTGCGACGATTGCAGTGTGGCGAAAGCGTCTCCGTAGGGTAAAAAGATGATGTCTGAATCTCATCTATAGATTGCTTGGCGCCTCCCAACCTACGAGCGCATTCCGCATGTCCAGCTTCCCAGAAGTTCTCGCTGACCGCTTCCGCCGCTTCAAGCACCGTCATTTCGTTCCCAACGCCGATCACTACGAAGAGCTCGCCACGTACGGGCAGGACCCGGAGGTGATGATCATCTCCTGCTCCGACAGCCGGGTCGATCCGGAGACGATCTTCACGGCGATGCCCGGCGAAATGTTCGTAGTTCGCAACGTGGCGAACCTCGTGCCGCCCTATGAGACGGGCGGTCGCTTCCACGGCGTCAGCGCCGCAATCGAGTTCGCTGTGCTGAATCTCCGTATTAAGCATTTGATAATTATGGGCCATTCGGGATGTGGGGGGGTTAAGGCTGCCCTCGATCAGAGCGCCGCAATCCAGACCGAAGCGCAATTCATCACTCGTTGGATGTCGATGCTCGATGACGCGCGCCTGCGCGTGGTGGCCGCCAATCAGATGTCGCCGCGGGCCGAGAAGCAGCGCCTTCTCGAGATGGAATGCATCAAGACGTCCATCGTCAACTTGCGCACGTTCCCGTTCGTGAAGCAGGCCGAGGACAAAGGGCGGCTTTCGCTACACGGCGCGTATTTCGACATCGCGAGCGGCATACTGAAGGTGCTGAACCATTCCCGCGGGGAGTTCTTCCCGCTGTAGGTCTGTTCCGGTTTAAGCGGAAGCGGGAAAACGGCTCTAATTCTGTGCGCTGGCCTGGGCGGCCGCGATGGCAGGCATCAGTTGCGCCTCGAGGCTCTCCTTCGAGATCGGCCCGACGTGCTTGTAGGCGATCTCGCCACGCCCATTGATGACGAACGTTTCGGGCATGCCGTAGACACCCCACTCGATGGCATTGCGCCCGGCGCGATCCGTTCCGACGGCGGTATAGGGATTTCCGAGGCGGCCGAGGAAGCGGCGTCCGGCCTCCGGCTGATCCTTGTAGTTGACGCCATAGACCGCCACGCCCGTGCGCTCCTTGAGGGCGATAAGCAGCGGATGCTCCTCGATACAGGGCACGCACCACGACGCCCAGAAGTTCACCACCGAGATCTTGCCCTGGGCGAGATCGGCGGCGGCAAAGCCGGGTACCGGCTGGCCTTGATCGAGCAATCCTTCAAGCGGCGGGAAGGTCGTCTGCGGCACCGGCCGCCCGATCAGCGCGGACGGCAGCTTGCTCGGGTCGCCCGAGGTCAGAGCGAAGGCGAACAAGGCCGCAATGGCCGCGAAAACGAGAAACGGCGCCGCCATCCATCCAAAACGCTTGCGGATCCCGGAGGGGCGCGCCTGCAACTTATCCGCTTCTGGTTCCAAGCTCATGCTACGTCCCATCCGCCCGGCCCTCTGCCGAGCGCCGCTTCAGGCCACGCCTTTCGGCATCGGCAAGCGCTTTTCCCTGCCGCCATCCGTCGAGCAGAATCCAGAGTATGAGCAATCCGATGATCAGGGCGAAGGCGCCGTAAGACGCCCATATAAACGCCGCGTGGGGTCCAAGGTCCATGGCTCTACTCCGACGGGGCCGAGAACAGCCGCTCGCCGCGCTCGACGTCGGCAAGCCGCCGCGTCTTGACGCGCCGCCTCAGGATCTCGTTCTGCATGCCCTTGAGATGGAGCGCGATGAATAGAAGCGTAAAGCCGGCGGCCGATATGAGGAGCGGTGTGCGCATCGAGGGATCGACGCTCGAGGTGAAGCCGGTCGATGGCTGATGCAGCGTGTTCCACCATTCGACCGAGAATTTGATCACGGGAAGAATGGCGACGCCGACGAGCGCCAGGACTGCCGTGAGCTTTCCGGCGAGCGCCTCGTCCTCGAGCGAGGAGCGGAGCGCGATCAGCCCGAGATAGAGAAAGAACAGCAGCAGCACCGAGGTGAGCCGGGCGTCCCAGACCCAGTAGGCGCCCCACATCGGCTTGCCCCAGAGCGATCCGGTGACGAGGGCGGCGAGCGTAAAGGCCGCCCCGATGGGGGCCGCGGCCTTGGCAGAAACGTCGGCGAGCGGATGGCGGAAGACGAGCAGCCCGAAGCTCGAGACAGCGATGATCGAATATCCCATCATCGCGAGCCAGGCCGCAGGCACGTGGATGTACATGATCTTCACCGTCTCACCCTGCTGGTAGTCCGGCGGTGCGACGAAAAAGACGAGATACATCGCATAGGCGATAAGCAGGGCCGCCGCTGAAGCCACCCACGGCAGGACGGCGCGCGACATCTCCATGAAGCGGGTCGGATTTGCGAGGCGCTGGGTCAGGGTCTGCATGGCGTCTCATCTAAAGTGCTTCCGGCAAAGTGGAAACCGGTTTCCGGCGCGGAGGCACGTTAAACAAAATTAAGGAGCGGCCGTGGCGGGTGCAATTCGTGCGGGCCACGGTTCGTTACGACATCTGGAGCCGGAGCGCCGCCGCCGCCGCCACTGGCGCCAGGGCGGCCGATGCCACCGAGATCGCCGTCAGGATCAAGAGCGAGGCGCCGTAGCCCTCCTGTTCGAGACCGGCAAATCCGACGGCCGAAATGCCGAAGATCAGGCTCGGTACATAGAGTGGCAGCACCAGAAGTGCCAGCAATAGCCCGCCGCGGCGAGCTTTCAAGGTAAGTGCGGCCCCGATACTCCCGAGAAAGCTGATGGCCGGCGTTCCGGCGACCATCGTCGCCACAAGTGCGGGTGCGAGCCCGAGATCGAGATTGAGCATGAGCCCGAGCACAGGCGCCGCGAGTGCCAGCGGAATCCCCGTCGAAATCCAGTGCGCAAGCGCCTTTGCCGCCACCGCCAGTTCGAGGGGTAGCGGCGCCATCGCCATCACCTCGAGCGATCCGTCCTCGTAATCGGCCTCGAGCATACGTGGCAGCGAGAGCAGCGCCGCCAGCAGGAGTGCGATCCAGAGAACGCCAGGCGCAATGCGCGAAAGAAGATTGAGGTCCGGCCCGAGCCCGAGCGGCAGCATGGCGACCACGACGAGAAAGAAGCCGAGCGCAGTGCCAAGAGCCGCGCCTTCGCGCACCGCGAGCCGGAGGTCGCGCATGAGCAGCGCGAAGAAACGCCTCATGGTGCACGATCTCCCACAGAGGCGTCGGGGCTGGGCTGTGCGCCAAGTCGCAAGTAGCGAGGCTCTTCGATGCCGAGCGGCAGATGCGTGGCGGCGATGACGAGGCCTCCGTTTACCAAATGCTCGCCGATCAACCGGGCGAGAAGCTCTGCGGATGCTGTGTCGAGCGACACAGTCGGCTCGTCGAGCAGCCAGAGCGGACGCTCGGCAAGACAGAGGCGCGCAAGGCCGAGCCGCCGTTTCTGCCCCGCTGACAGGAGTCCCGCCGGATAGTCGGCGAGTGCTGCGAGGCTGAATCGCGAAAGCGCGGTATCGACACGCTCCTCGATCGTGCGGCCGCCGCCATCGAGATACGTCGCCCAGAAGGCCAGGTTCTCTGCGGCCGTAAGGCTGGCTTTGATGCCGCTGAGATGGCCGACATAGTGGCAGTGCTCGGCGACGTCATCATCGGTGATATCCCGAGTCTGGCCGTCGCCTTTGAGCGCAATCGTACCGGCGGAAGGCGCGATGAATCCCGCAATGGTCCGGATAAGCGTCGTCTTTCCAGCGCCGTTTGGGCCGACGACGAGCAGCGCCTTTCCGGCTTCCGCTGAGAACGAGAGGCCAGAGATGATCGTGCGCACGCCGCGTTCGATCGTCAGATTGTCTGCATGAAGTAGCAAGCGCTCGACCGGGGCTGGGCTTCGGCGCGTTTCGCGGAGTGCGACAAAGCGAGTTTGCGGGAATTTGCGGCGACGTACGTTCTGGTTCTCCACTTTGGCTAGCTATATACTTGGCTTGCTTCAAGGTTCGCCACCGCAAAAATATGTTCCGACGGGCCGGCGTTGACGCGGTTCCGGCCAGCACATCTCGATCCGTGCGGCTGATGCCCATCCATCGGACACAGATCTCAAGGAGAAGAAGAACGTGAGCGCTTCCACGACTGTCACGTCTGCGCCAGCCTCTCTCGACAGCTTCGAGTGCCGCAGGACGCTCACGGTCGGAGACAGGACCTACGTCTACTATTCGCTGCCGGATGCGGAGAAGAACGGCCTCCCGGGCATCTCGAAGCTTCCCTATTCCATGAAGGTCCTGCTGGAGAACCTCCTGCGCCACGAGGACGGTCGCTCGGTGACCAAGGCTGACATCGTCGCCATCGCCGATTGGATCAACAATAAGGGTACCGCCGAGAAGGAGATCGGCTTTCGCCCGGCACGCGTCCTGATGCAGGATTTTACGGGCGTTCCCGCCGTGGTCGATCTCGCGGCTATGCGCGATGGTATGCTGACGCTCGGCGGTGATGCCCGCAAGATCAACCCGCTGGTGCCCGTCGATCTCGTCATCGACCATTCCGTCATCGTCGACGCGTTCGGCAATCCGGGCGCTTTCACCACGAACGTCGATCTCGAGTACAAGCGCAACGGCGAGCGCTACGTGTTCCTGAAGTGGGGTCAGGATGCGTTCGCCAATTTCCGCGTCGTGCCGCCGGGCACCGGCATCTGCCACCAGGTTAACCTCGAGTATCTCGCCCAGACCGTATGGACGGCAACAGCGCCGGATGGAGAAACGCTTGCCTATCCCGATACGCTCGTCGGGACCGACAGTCACACCACGATGGTGAATGCGCTTGCCGTGCTCGGCTGGGGCGTCGGGGGCATCGAGGCCGAGGCCGCGATGCTCGGCCAAGCGCAGTCGATGCTCGTTCCCGAGGTGATCGGCTTCCGCATGACGGGCGCGCTCAAGGAAGGCGTCACCGCGACGGACCTCGTGCTCACCGTCACGCAGATGCTGCGCCGAAAAGGCGTGGTCAACAAATTCGTCGAGTTCTACGGCCCCGGCCTCGACAGCCTGTCCCTCGCCGACCGCGCCACGATTGCCAACATGGCGCCCGAGTATGGCGCCACATGCGGCTTCTTCCCCATCGACGGCGAGACGCTGGGCTATCTCACGATGTCAGGCCGCGAAGCCTCGCGCGTCGCTCTTGTCGAAGCGTACGCCAAGGCTCAGGGCCTGTTCCGCACCAAGGATGGCGGGGACCCGGTCTTCTCCGATACGCTCGAGCTCGATCTTGCGAGCGTCGTGCCGTCCTTGGCCGGTCCGAAGCGTCCCGAAGGGCGCATCGCACTGCCGGATGCGAGGGCCGGCTTCCTCACGGCGCTCGAGGCCGAATACAAAAAGCCGGGCGAGGAAGCAAAGCGCGTCGCCGTCGAAGGCTGCAATTTCGATCTCGGCCACGGCGATGTGGTCATTGCTGCCATCACGAGCTGCACGAACACATCCAACCCGTCCGTGCTGATCGCGGCGGGGCTGCTCGCGCGCAATGCCGTTGCCCGCGGCCTCACCGCGAAGCCGTGGGTGAAGACGTCGCTCGCGCCGGGAAGCCAGGTCGTCGCCGCCTACCTCGAGAAGTCGGGCCTGCAGAAGGATCTCGACAGTATCGGGTTCAACCTGGTCGGGTTTGGCTGCACCACGTGCATCGGAAACTCAGGCCCACTCGCGCCTCCGATCTCGAAGGCCATCAACGATAACGGCCTCGTGGCCGCGGCCGTGCTCTCCGGCAACCGCAATTTCGAGGGCCGTGTCAGCCCCGACGTGCAGGCAAATTATCTGGCCTCGCCGCCGCTCGTCGTCGCCTATGCGCTCGCGGGAACCATGATGCGCGATCTCTCGAGCGAGCCGCTCGGGATGGACCGCGACGGCGCCCCGGTCTATCTCAAGGACATCTGGCCTTCGAACCAGGAGGTGCAGCAGTTCATCGCCGAAAACATCTCGCGCGATCTGTTCAAGGCCAAGTATGCGGATGTTTTCCGCGGCGACGATCACTGGCGCACCATCAAGGCCGGCACAGGGCTCACCTACGCCTGGGATTCGCATTCGACGTACGTGCAGAACCCACCTTACTTCAAAGGCATCACCGCCACGCCGAAGGCCGTCGCCGACATCAAGAATGCGCGTATCCTCGCGCTTTTCGGCGACAAGATCACGACTGACCACATCTCGCCCGCGGGCTCGATCAAGGCCGCATCGCCTGCGGGCCGGTATCTTCTGGACCAGGGCGTGCAACCTGCGGATTTCAACCAATACGGCACCCGCCGCGGCAATCATGAGGTGATGATGCGCGGCACATTCGCCAACATCCGCATCAAGAACCACATGGTGAAGGACGCCGCCGGCAATGTGATCGAGGGCGGCTACACCATTCACCACCCCTCGGGCGAACGGCTTGCGATTTACGATGCCGCGCAGCGCTACGGCGAAGAGGGGGTGCCGCTCGTCGTTTTCGCCGGCGTCGAGTACGGCAATGGGTCATCGCGCGACTGGGCGGCCAAGGGCACCAACCTGCTCGGCGTCAAGGCCGTCATTGCCCAATCGTTCGAGCGCATCCACCGCTCGAACCTGGTCGGAATGGGCGTCGTGCCGTTCGTGCTCGAGCCGGGAACGAGCTGGCAGTCGCTCGAGCTCGACGGCAGCGAGCGGGTCACGATTCGGGGCCTCGCGGGCATCAAGCCGCGCCAGGTCGTGGAAGCCGAGATCACGAGAGGCAATGGCACCAACTTGGTCGTCCCGCTGATCTGCCGGATCGATACGCTCGATGAGATCGAGTACTTCAAGAACGGCGGCATTCTGCAATACGTGCTCCGCAATCTCGCGGCTTAGCCGGGCGGCGGTTCCACTCTGCCGGAATGGCTCCAGAGTGCTTCCGGAAAAGTGGGAACCGGTTTTCCGATAAGAAACACGAAGAAACAAAAATTTAGAGCCGTTCCCCGATCCGCTTAAATCGGAACGGCTCTAAGCCGTTGTGACGATAATTAAAAATTGTCCAGGCCGCGCGTTTTCTCCGCTGCGCGGTCTGGACCGCCGCTGCGTCAGCCCCTATCACTTGAAAGAGGGGATATCCGCTTCCTGCGGGAGTTGGGGCCGTGTCGAAGTCACGTGGTCGGATGCGACGCAGAGTGAGTTTCATTGCAGGCATCCTGGCCTTGCCAGTGCTGGCCGCCGCCGAGACGGCGCCGCGGCATGATGACGGGGAAGAGGCTGGCCCGCCGCGCGCGGTCATCGAAATGTTTACGAGCCAGGGCTGCTCGGATTGTCCCGCGGCCGACGCGCTTCTTAAGCAATACATCGACCAGCGGAACATCGTCGGCCTGACGTTGCCCGTCGACTATTGGGACTATCTCGGCTGGAAGGACACGCTCGCCGGTTCCCGCAATGCCGAGCGCCAGCGCGACTACGCGGAGCGTTTGGGCATCGGCACGGTCTACACGCCGCAAGCCGTCGTCAATGGCGCCGTTGAGGTCGTGGGCTCGAGCGCGTCCGAGATCGATCGCGCGATCAACGCGACGGAGACGGCCCTTGCCAGCAGCCGGGTGCCCGTCCATTTCTGGCATTACGGCAACAGCGTCATCATCGAGACTGGCTCCGCCCCCCGCGATGCCGAGCCCAAGGAGGCGACCATCTGGCTCGCCGTGATCCAGAAGGCGGTGCAGGTGACAGTGAAAGCCGGCGAGAACAAGGGCAAGACGCTGACCTACTACAATGTTGTCCGGGAGTTGACGCCCGTCGGCGTGTGGAACGGGCGGCCGGCGACGATCCGCCTCGCCCGAGCCGATATCATGCGCCCGGAGACGGAGGAGCTGGTGGTGCTCATCCAGGAAGCCAGCACCGGCCCGATCATCGGCGCCGCTCGCCTCGGCGATTGAGGCGCCGCACGAGGCCTGACTCACCGGCACGCCCACATGAGGCCGCGGTCGAAGTGGAAGTGATTGGCGTGGGCGGCGTTGAAATCCGGGCTGAGCGCCACGCGGAAATAGCGGCACGACCGCCGGTGCAGCTCGCGCAGGAAAATGCTGTCCTTGCCCTTACGCTTCCAGTCCTTGAGCAAGGTAATGGTGCGGCCGCCGGCAAGGGTGAAACCTGAGATGTCGATGGCGTTTGCCGAGGCGTGTTGGCTCCGCACGCCCTTCCAGAAGGGATTGCCGACGATGTTGCGGCAGTCATAAGTCCCCATGTCGCCGAGGCGGACCACCTCCTGTCCATACATCTCGCGGGCGAGGGGCTGGACCTCATGCTCGACCCAGAGCGCAAGCGCCGCCGCCATCTCGCACGTCAGCGGCTCGACGCCGATTCGCGCCCCGCCCACGTGCGTGAACTTCACGGCATTCGTCCATCCGCAATTTGCGCCCGTTGTCTGGTCGGGAACGGGGGACGCATCGATATGCGGCGGTTTCAGTACGGACCGGCAGAGATCCCGATCGAAGCGCAGCATCGCGAGCCTCGCATCGACGAAGATCGACGGTCGCGCATCGAGCGAGACCGGGCTAAGCGGGATCCACCGCTGTGGAATGACGCCGAACCAGAAGCCGCCCCCGATGGCAATGAGCAGGACGAGGATGAGCAGGATTTTTGCAAGAATGCGGCGTGGCCGCTGACGCGCCGGCTCTGACATAGGCCCCCGCCTGGATGGACGAACGATCTCTCAATGGAACGTAAACCTGTTCGCCAAGCTAGAGTGCAGAAGCACGATCAAACAAAAACTTAGAGCCGTTCTCCACCTGAAGCCGAACGGCGCTAGAGAACGGCGTTCGGCGGCAGGGTAGCCCATCAGAAGTCGCTGGCGATGCCGGCTTTCTCCCAGTCTCCGTAGCGCGTGGGCTCCGGCCCGGACGGACCGCCAACTTCAGCCGCCTTGGCCCGCGTGTCGTGCTGAGCCGCGGCGCGCCGCTCGGCTGCCTCCGCGAGCGCCCGCCCCGCGGCGGGCGACAAAGGAGGTTTCGCTGCCGGCTCCGAAGTCTCCGATACTGAGGGGTTTTGATTGTCGGGCGACGTCATTTTTCGGCTGCATCCGGCTGCTTCGAGTTCTGGCGATAGGCCTGCCTCCTCCTTATATAGCAGGTCCGAAGCCTCGCGCCGGCCGATGTGCGGCCACTGTGCGCTGAGATCGACATCTGGGAGCCCGACCGAATGCCGATGAACTACACCAAGACCGCAATGCTGCTCGCAGCACTCACCGCGATTTTCGTCGCCCTGGGCGCTGCGATCGGCGGCCAGACGGGCATGGTGATTGCCTTTATCGTCGCCTTGGCCATGAACGTCTTCAGTTTGTGGAATTCGGACAAGATGGTGCTGAAGATGTTCGGCGCCCACGAGGTCGACGAGCGCACCGCACCTGAATATTACGGGCTGGTGCGGGACCTCGCGCAGCGCGCCGAGCTGCCGATGCCGCGCGTCTACATCATGGACAACCCGCAGCCGAACGCATTCGCGACGGGGCGCAGCCCTTCGCACGCAGCCGTTGCCGCGACGAGCGGCTTGATCGACGCGCTCCCGCGCGAAGAGCTGGCGGGCGTGATCGCGCACGAGCTGGCCCACATCAAGAACCGGGACACGCTGACCATGACGGTCGCCGCCACCATTGGTGGCGCCATCTCGATGCTGGCCCAGTATCTCCAGTTCGGCATGCTGTTCGGCGGCAACCGTGACGACAGAAGCGGTATCGGCATGATTGGCGCGATCCTCGCCATGCTGGTGGCTCCGTTCGCGGCCATGCTGGTTCAGATGGCCATCAGCCGCTCGCGCGAATATCAGGCCGACCGCCTCGGCGCCCTCATCTGCGGCAACCCGCGCTGGCTCTCCGCCTCGCTGCTGCGTATCGAGCGGGCGGTGAAGCGCATCCCGAACGAGGAGGCTGAGGAGGTCCCTGCCGCGGCCCATATGTTCATCATCAATCCGCTGACGGGCCAGGGCATGGACAACCTGTTCTCGACCCATCCCAACACCGCGAACCGCGTCGCGGCGCTCGAAGCGCTGGCCGAGGAGATGACGCGCAGCGGCATCGATCTCGGCGGCGGCCCGACCGGATCCAGCGCGGCCGATCAGGATGGCCCCTGGTCTTCGGGGTCGTCCCGTGGCGCCGCACGCGGCCCTTGGGGCTGACAGTCCGGCTGATCAATTGAAGAGAGCGCGGCCGCGAACGGTCGCGCTCTCTTTATCTGCACGCGGCATCACGCATGACGGGCGAGGATCTTGCGCACCTCGGCGACGAGATCGGCCTCTTTCACGGAGACTTGCGCCGGGCGCGTCTCCTTCCATTCCTTATTGTCCTTGATGGCGGCGGCCGCCTTGGCGCCCTCGATTAGATCCTTGAGGATCACTTCGCCCGCGTCGCGCTCGTTCGAGCCTTGGATGACGACCAGCGGCGCGCCGCGCTTGTCGGCGTATTCGAGCTGGCGGCCGAACTTCTTCGGGTTGCCGAGATAAAGCTCGGCGCGGATGTTCGCGTCGCGCAGCATCTGGACAAATTTCTGATAGTCCGCCACGCGGTCGCGATCCATCACCGTAACGACGACCGGACCGGGAACGGAAGCTGGCGCCCTGCCGATGAGAGTGAGCGCGGCCTGAAGGCGCGACACGCCGATGGAGAAGCCCGTCGCCGGCACCTTCTGGCCGGTGAAGCGCGCGACGAGATCGTCATAGCGCCCGCCGCCGCCGACCGAGCCGAAGCGCACGGGATTGCCCTTCTCGTCAGTGGCCGGGATCAGCAGCTCCGCCTCGAAGACCGGCCCCGTATAGTATTCGAGACCGCGCACGACGGACGGATCGATGCGGATACGGTCGGGTCCATAGCCGGCGGCCGCCACGAATGCATCGATCTCCTGAAGCTCGGCCAGCCCCTGCGCACCGCCGTCATTGCCCGAAACCAACGGTGCGACGGCTTCGAGCACCGGCCCGCCGTTGGCCCCGGCTCCAACGAATGCGAGCACTTTGTCGATCGCTTGGGCCTCGAGGCCTGCGCCTTTCGTGAAATCGCCGCTCTCGTCCTTGCGCCCCTTTCCGAGAAGCTCGGCGACACCAGCGGCGCCGAGGCGATCGAGCTTGTCGACGGCGCGAAGAACGGTCATACGCGTGGCGCTGTCCGCATCATTCGCGGGATCGATGCCGATCGACGCCAGCACGCCGTCGAGCACCTTGCGATTGTTCACCTTGACCACGTATTGCCCGCGCGGAATGCCGAGCGCCTCCAGCGCATCGGCCGCGAGCATGCACATCTCGGCGTCGGCCGCGACGCTCTCGGCGCCCACCGTATCGGCGTCGAACTGCGTAAACTGGCGGAAGCGGCCCGGCCCCGGCTTCTCGTTGCGCCACACGGGCCCCGTCGCATAGCGCCGGAACGGCTTTGGCAGATCCTGAAAATTCTCCGCCACATAGCGCGCGAGCGGCGCCGTCAGATCGTAGCGCAGGCTGAGCCACTGCTCGTCCTCATCCTGGAACGAGAACACGCCCTCGTTGGGCCGGTCCTGATCGGGCAGGAACTTGCCAAGCGCGTCCGTATATTCGAAGGCCGGCGTCTCGAGCGGCTCGAAGCCATAGCGCTCATACACTCCCCGGATCGTCTCCAGCATCGCCTGCGTCTGGCGCAACTCCGCCGGGCCGATGTCGCGCATGCCCTTGGGAAGGCGCGCGACAGGACGCTGGGACGCGGATTTCTTTTCGGTTTTGGCCATGGAGCAGGGGATCTTTCGGTCGATAAGGGGGATGAGTTGAGCGTGCCGCCTTATACCGGATCGGCATTCCACGGAAAAGGTTACCAAGGGGCCGCATCTTGGCGGGCTTCCGAAGCTGCCGCGAAGCCGCTACATAGAGGCGTGTTTTGCGAGGCCCGCGATGATGGGCGCCGCCGGCCGTTCACGCGGCGTCATCCCGGCGACGGCCGGGGCCCGCAAGGTTCTAAGGATTTATGGCGGGTGCGGGATCGAGGCGCCGTCTGGTTCCCGTGAGCGGCACGCATGAGAGAGCGGCGCCTATGAGATTGAAGCGAAAGCAATGACACTGGTTCTGGATCAGACGCAGCCGCAAAACGGCGGAGAGAGCGCGGAGACTTCCTCCGTTCGCCCCACGCTTGCCGGCATGAACCGGGCGCGGCTCGGCGACGCTTTGGCTGCGGCCGGCGTTTCGGAGAAGCAGCTCCGTATGCGTACGACGCAGCTTTGGCGCTGGCTGTACGTCACGGGCGCCACGTCCTTCGATCAAATGACGGACGTGTCGAAGGATCTGCGCCGCGAGCTTGGCGCCCGCTATACGCTTGACCGGCCGGAGATTGTCTCCGAGCAGGTCTCGGTTGATGGCACGCGCAAATGGCTGCTCCGCCTGCCGCGGCGTGGGCATGAGGCGCGCGCGCCCGAGGTCGAGACCGTCTACATTCCGGAAGCGGACCGCGGCACGCTGTGCATCTCCTCGCAGGTGGGCTGCACGCTGACCTGCAGCTTCTGCCACACGGGCACGCAGCGCCTCGTGCGCAACCTCGAAGCATCCGAGATCGTTGGCCAGATCCTGCTCGCGCGCGACCGCATCGGCGATTGGCCGCTGCCGAAGGCGGGCCAGGAAAGAGACGCTGAAAGGCCTAACGACGGCGGCCTGTTGCCCGACACCGAGCGCAAGATCACCAACGTCGTGCTGATGGGCATGGGCGAGCCGCTCTACAACTTCGACAATGTGCGCGACGCCATGGACGTGGCCTCCGATGGCGAGGGGCTGTCGCTCTCGAAGCGGCGCATCACGCTCTCGACGTCAGGTGTCGTGCCGGAGATCCGCCGCTGGGGCGAAGAGGCCGGCACCATGCTCGCCATCTCGCTGCACGCCGTGCGCGACGACCTGCGCGACGAGCTGGTTCCGATCAATAAGAAATATCCGATGGCCGAGCTGCTTGAGGCATGCCGCACCTATCCCGGCGTCTCGAACGCTAAGCGCATCACGTTCGAGTATGTGATGTTGAAGGGCGTCAACGACAGCGACGCCGACGCCCGCGAGCTGGTGCGGCTTCTCGCCGGCATTCCGGCCAAGATCAACCTCATCCCGTTCAATCCATGGCCGGGATCGCGCTACGAATGCTCCGATTGGGAGACCATCGAGCGCTTCGCGGACATCGTGAACAAGGCCGGCTACGCGAGCCCGGTACGCACGCCGCGCGGCCGCGATATTCTGGCTGCGTGCGGCCAGCTCAGGAGCGAGAGCGTGAAGCTTCGTGCGCGCGAGCGGGCCGCTCAGGATGTGTCGTCCGCCGGGACGGGAGCTTGACCGCGCATGGTGTTGAGAACCATCGCGCGGCTGATCTGGCTGCCCATCGCATTCCTGATCGCCGCCGCGGTAGCGATGCTCGTGCTGGTGACGTTGGGGCTCGAAACCCTCACACACGCCTTTTACGAGCTCGATGAGCTCGACGGCATGTCCGTGGCTTATGACGTCGCCTGGCAGGGAACGATCATTGCGTCCGGGGCAACGCTCATTCCCGCCGTGATCGTCGTCATTGTGGGCGAGGTGGTCCGCATTCGCTCGTGGCTCTACTACATGGTGGGCGGCGGCATAGCCCTGGCCATCATTCCGCTCTTGGCCCGCATCGATCCCGCGACACTGACCTATGCGCTCCCGGCCATGTGGCATGTCTTTGCCACGGCTGGCTTCGCAGGCGGCTTCGTCTATTGGCTGCTGGCCGGGCGCAACGCTTGAGCGGACGCACCGTCTTTAGCGTACTGCGGCTCTGACGGCTCGCGTCGCAAATCATCGGGTTTTTGGATAGGATGGATCGACGCTTGCCGCGTGCGTTGCATCAGCGCGATGCGAAGCTCGGGGGGCTTGATGCTCGTTTCTCTCATCCGTTTCATATTCGGCTTTGTCGCTGCCGTTCTGGTGGCCGGCGTCGTGCAGGTGCTTTTTGTCGCAGGCGACGGCCTCGTCTCCGGCCTGTCCATGCCCAGGCTGCAAAGCCTCGGCCTCCTCTCTCTGCTGGCTGCGACGCAATCCGCAGTCTTCTCGGCGCCGTTCGCGATCTTGGCCGCGGCCGTCGCCGCTTTGCAGCCCATCCGCTCGCTCGCCTATTTTACGGCGGCAGGCGTGGCCATCGCACTTGCAGGCTTTCTCGCCCAATACGTTGGCGAGACCGGACCGGGCACAATTTTCAACCTTTACGCGCTGTCTGCCTATCTCGTGTCCGGGCTAGCCGGCGGCGTGGCTTACGGGCTGCTCGCACGCCCCAGGCGGGCGCCACTCGTTGAAGAAACTAAGTAAAATCGCTTTGAGCCCTTAGCCGAACTTGCTGAATTGTGCATTGCCCCACTGCCGCGTTCCGCTTACTCTTGTGCGGCGCACAATCGCGCTGCGGGCGCAGCGCCGCCCTCAAGCCGAGGCCGATGATGATGTTCAGCCCTGTCGATACTGAGTTGTCCCGGAGATTTGCCACGAGCTATGCGACGGCGGCGTTCGGCTATGCTCGTGCCGCGTCCGCAGCTTACGCAACGCTCGCAAATCAGGCTTTGGAGTTCTGGGGAGGGATTGCCCGCCCGGCGTCCGGATGGGAAGAGCCCGGCCGCGCAAAGCCCATGCAACTCGTGACCGGTCCACGTCCTTACCGGTCGGCGGTGACCGAGCCTGTGCTGGCCGCGCCGCCATCCCAGGCCCAGGCGACGGACTTTGCCCGCAACCCCTATGGATGGGCCGCACCGATGTTCGCGTCCGTCCGCGCGTGGTGGGATCTGTTCCCTCTCGATGGCAACCCGGCCAGTTGGCCCATGGCCTACGCGATGATGACGGCAGGCGTGCCACGCACCGTAGCGTTGCCGGTCGCGGAGGCGAACGTTGCCGCTCTGGATGCCGTCGATGCGGCGCAGACGTCGATCAGCAGGGCATTCTCGGCCTATAGCCCGGCGAGCCGGTACGCCGCGCCGCAAGTGACAATGCCAAACGTCTGGCTCGGCACGCTTTTTCTCGCGCCCTTTACGGGATCGTACAAGGTATCCTGGAACTGACGTGAAGCGGCTCAGTTGGCGCTCGGCGGAACGGTGACCACGATGGCGTTGTCCCCTCCGAACCCCGAGATCGAGCCGAAGGACGGCATCGTGCTCGGTGCCTCCTGAGCGGTCTTTTCCTTCGCCTTCGGTGGCTCAGGCGCTTGGTCGGCCGCCGGTGCCTCGGCCTGAGCGACCGGCTCCGGCTCAGCTTTTTTCGGCGCAGCTGCCTCTGTCTCTGTCTTGGGCGGAGCCTTTTCAGGCGGCGGGAGCGTGCTTTCGGCAGCGGGCACGACTGCAGCCGGCTTTTCCGGCTCGACCCGGGTGACGGACGCCTTCACGGCCGGGGCTTTTCCTTCTGTCGATACAGCGGCCTTTTTCGGAGGGGATGATTTTTTAGCGGCGGCCTTCTTCGGCGGTGCCGCAGGCCGCGCGACGCAGTGGGCGGCGGTCACCGTGCCGTCACCGCGGGAAATGTCGGCCAGCCAGGCGCAGGCCTTGAGATCCCGGCAGGCCGCTTCGAAAAGCCCGTTACATTGCGCCGCCGATACATCGGTCGCCGTGCCCTCGCCTTCCGGCAGCGTAGCCATCGGGGTGAGCGGTTTGCCGGTCCAAGGCAGCACTTCCTCGCCGGACGTTTCGGCGGCGGCCGCTGGCGGGCTGGCCGCCTCCCCCGGCTCGCTCGTGTCGGCGGATCGGCTGATCGAGATCTGAGGCGCCGGAGACTGGGCCCCCGCCGGAAGCGCGCCGAAGACGGTCCCAGCCGTCCAGAGACCGGAAATGAGCAGTGCGGCCGTCGTCCGTTTCACAATCGTTCCCCCCGAAACGTTGGAATTCCGTAGAAGCGCGAGGCCTCTTTACGCATACGCCCGCCAGACTATCGCCTTTGACGCAGAAAAACACGGCAAGACCATGGAGATTTCCCCGCCGGTGGAATAAAGGCAGGGCGCACCACGCAGATTCACTGTGGGTATGCTGAGACGGAGTGCGCCTTGCGGCCCCGAGACCGGTGCCTATAGTGCCGCGCTTCAGAGTGCTTCCGGAAATGTGGGAACCGGTTTTCCGAAGAGAAGCACGATCAAACAAAAGCTTAGAGCCGTTCCCCGATTCCAGTTAAATCGGAACGGCTCTAGGACGCACGCGGAGAGAGGAAAGAGGTCGGAGCGATGAGCACGAAAGACGGCAAGCCTGAGATCAAGAAGGTGGTGCTCGCCTACTCCGGCGGCCTTGATACCTCCATCATCCTCAAGTGGCTGCAGGAGACTTATGGCTGCGAGGTGGTGACTTTCACCGCCGATCTCGGCCAGGGCGAGGAGCTGGCGCCGGCGCGCGAGAAGGCGCTAATGCTTGGCATCAAGCCCGAGAACATCTTCATTGAGGACCTGCGCGAAGAGTTCGTGCGCGACTATGTGTTCCCGATGTTCCGCGCCAATGCTCTTTATGAGGGCATCTACCTTCTCGGAACGAGCATCGCGCGTCCGCTGATCAGCAAGAAGCAGATCGAGATCGCACGCGCCACCGGCGCCGACGCCGTCTGCCACGGCGCGACCGGCAAAGGCAACGACCAGGTGCGCTTCGAACTCGCCTACTACGCGCTCGAGCCTAGCATCAAGATCATCGCGCCTTGGCGCGAGTGGGTCTTCAAAGGCCGCGAGGATTTGCTTGAGTTTGCGCGCAAGAACCAGATTCCCGTCGCCAAGGACAAAGAGGGGGAGGCGCCCTTCTCAGTGGACGCCAACCTTCTGCACTCGTCCTCCGAGGGCAAGGTGCTCGAGGATCCCGCCTTGAAGGCGCCCGAGATCGTCTATCAGCGCACCATCTCGCCCATGGCCGCGCCCGATAAGGTCACCACCATCAAGATCGGCTTCGAGAAGGGCGATGCCGTCTCGATCGATGGCAAGAAGATGAGCCCCGCGACGCTCCTCAAGGCGCTGAACGATCTCGGCCGCGACAACGGCATTGGACGCATCGATCTCGTCGAGAACCGTTTCGTCGGTATGAAATCGCGTGGTGTCTACGAGACGCCGGGCGGCACCATCCTGCTCGCCGCCCATCGCGCCATCGAGAGCCTCACACTCGACCGCGGCGCCATGCATCTCAAGGACGAACTGATGCCGCGCTACGCAGAGCTCGTCTATTTCGGCTTCTGGTTCTCGCCCGAGCGCGAGATGCTGCAGGCCGCCATCGACAAAAGCCAGGAGCATGTCGAAGGCGAGGTGACGCTCGAGCTCTACAAGGGCAACGTCATCATTGTCGGCCGTGAAAGCCCCAAATCTCTGTACGCACCGAATCTTGTCACATTCGAAGATGATAAGGGTGCGTACGATCAGAAGGATGCGGAAGGCTTTATCAAGCTCAATGCGCTCAGGCTACGGACGCTCGCGGCACGCGACCGGAGGTAGAGTTAGCTTACAAATATGTTCAGGTAAGCGAAGAGACGGAAAATGCCGCTTTCGCGCGTTATTGATGCACGGTGCTAGGAACAATCGTTCCGCACGCTCCGTTGTTCGGACATACGCCGGAACTAAAATAAGGAGATTTCACGTTGAAGATTGCTGCTTATGCACTTTCTGCCGCGCTGCTTGGGCTGATGAGTGCAACTCCCGCCAGCGCTCTGCCGTCCAAGGCGGGCACCGCTGTCCAGAATGACGGCATCGTCCTTGTGCAGCACAAGCACAACCAGAGAAAGTATCACGGCAAAAAGCACCGTCATAATCACAAGTACCGTCCCGGCGGCCGTTACTCGAAAGCTCCTCCGGGCTGGAAGCGCCACTACAAGCGCCCGAGCTATTGGCAGACGCGCGGCTGCGTGATTGTGGGGCCGGTCTGGTTCTGCCCGTAAGCACGATCCGGATTGCTTTTATGAAGTGCCGGGGAGGAGCGTCCTCCCCGGCACTCTCTTTTTTGTGCGCCGCTTTACGTAAATCGCCCCCATGCTTTGCCCTTGAAATGCCGTCGTCGCGCGGTCACGGTCGCGGCTTGAAATTCAGCCGCCCAGACCCGGATCCATGACTCGCGCCTCACTCAATCGCACGCTCCGACGCGTCTACATCGCACTTGGTTTCGTGCTGGTGCTCGCCCTCGTCCTCCGGTTCGCTCATCGCCTTCCGGGCATTGGCGGCACGGCCGCCGAAGCGGCTGCCGGCGACCTTTACGGTTACCTCAAGGACATGGCGTTGATCATCGTGGCGCTGGCCGCCGCCAGCCTTGCCAACGCGTTCCAGAAGCGCTCCCGCTTTGTCGCGAGGCTGGAGGAGCAGTGGCGCGCCATTGCCCGCACGAAATCGGCGCTCGTCACCTATTGCGAGAAGCCCTACGTCGCGACGGACGATTATCTCGCCGCCCTCAGCCGCATCTCCGAGACCATCGACAACGTGCGCAGCGTCTACGCTAATGTCGGTGAAACCGGAATGCTGGCCGGGCTCGATCCCTATGCGCCGCTGCACGATATGCGCCGCGCCCTCCAGTCCCTCGACCCTCGTTTGCGCAAGGACATCCCGCCCGAGGCGAGGCGGCTGGCGCGCGATGCCATTCTGCAATCGTTCGAGGCTCTGCGGGAAGCCATGCTCGAAGAGCTCGACCTCGAAGAGCCCACACGTCCGCTCCTGGTCGCGGGAGGGCACCTGAGTAAGCGGCCGGGCGCGAGCCGCGCCGCACTGTCCCGCGCTGAGCGCCAGCGTAAACGCCAAGATCGCGCCGGCTCGCCGCGGCCGGACGTAGATGCCCTTTTGATCCGCCTTATCGCGGAGGAGGAGCGGCCGCCGGATGGAGGCCGTGCCCCTCCGCCCGCCTGATCCGCGGGTTTGGCCTCGAGCTGGGGAGACATTGCGCTCACTGGCGGATTTAGGGCGGCTGTGCTACTCGGAGCCACATTTTGCGGCGCACACCGCTCCATGCTAAATTCCACGGCCTGGTCGTTTGAGGCACGCGCCGCAAAGCGCGCGTCGGTAAAAGCGGATCGGGCACTCAAACAAAGACCTTGAGGCACGGCACGCGCGGGATCCGAGTCCGATGAAGTGATCGCGCCTGGGGCTTGTGTCAGTATCCATCGGGACACCTATGAGCATTCGCAATATCGCGATCATCGCGCACGTCGATCATGGCAAGACGACGCTGGTCGACGCGCTTCTGAAACAATCTGGCGCCTTCCGCGGCAATCAGAAGGTTGCGGACCGGGCTATGGATTCCGACGACATCGAGCGTGAGCGCGGCATCACCATTCTTGCCAAGTGCACGAGCGTGCTCTGGAAGGATACGCGCATCAACATCGTCGACACGCCCGGCCACGCCGATTTCGGCGGCGAGGTGGAGCGCATCCTGAACATGGTCGACGGCGTGATCGTGCTGGTCGACGCCTCCGAGGGGCCGCTGCCGCAGACGAAGTTCGTCGTTTCGAAAGCCTTGAAGCGCGGCATCCGTCCGATCGTCGCCATCAACAAGATCGATCGGCCCGACGAGCGTCACCAGGACGTGCTGAACGAGATCTTCGATCTGTTCGCTAACCTCGATGCCACCGACGAGCAGCTCGATTTCCCGGTGCTCTACGGTTCGGGCCGCAGCGGATGGATGGCGCCCGATCCGGCGGGCCCGCGTGAGAGCCTCGAGCCGATGTTCGAGCTTATCGTCAATCATGTGCCGCCGCCCTCGGTTGAGCCGGGCCCCGCGCGTATGCTCGCGACGACGCTCGAAGCCGATAGCTTTCTCGGCCGCATTCTCACCGGCCGCATCTCCTCCGGCTCTTTGAAGCCTAACCAGCAGCTCAAGGCGCTCGACCGCAACGGCAAGCTCATTGAAAGCTTCCGCATCAGTAAGGTGCTGGCGTTCCGCGGCCTCGATCGGGTTCCCGTTGAGGAAGCCCGCGCGGGTGAAATCGTGGCCGTGGCCGGGATGAGCGAGGCGACAGTGGCCGATACGCTCTGCGATCCCTCCGTCGAGCAGCCGATCGCCGCCCAGCCCGTCGATCCGCCGACGCTGTCGATGACGTTCCGCATCAACGACGGGCCGTTTGCCGGGCAAGAAGGCGACAAGGTGCAAAGCCGCGTCATCCGCGACCGTCTCCTGAAGGAGGCCGAGAGCAACATCGCCATCCGCGTGACGCCCTCGACCGAGGGCGGCGATGCATTCGACGTCGCCGGCCGCGGAGAATTGCAGCTCGCCATCCTGCTCGAGAACATGCGCCGCGAAGGCTTCGAGCTCACCGTCTCGCGTCCCAAGGTGGTGTTCACGGTTGATGAGGAGACGGGCGCGCGTCTCGAGCCCATCGAGGAGGTCATCATCGACGTCGATGATGGGCATACCGGCATCATCGTGCAGAAGCTCTCCGAGCGAAAAGGCGAGCTGCTGGAGATGCGTCCCTCCGGTGGGGGCCGCACACGGATGGTGTTTCATGTCCCCACCCGCAGCCTGCTCGGCTATCAGGCGGAGCTGCTTTCAGATACGCGCGGGACAGCGGTCATGAACAAGGTGTTCCACGCCTATGAGCCCTACCGTGGCGAAATCGCAGGCCGCCACACCGGTGTTCTGATCTCGAATTCCGACGGCGAGGCCGCGGCCTACGCAATATTCAACCTCCAGGATCGCGGACCCTTTTTCATTGGCCCGCAGACCAAGGTCTACGTCGGGATGATTGTCGGCGAGCACACGCGCGACAACGATCTCGAGGTCAACGTGGTGAAGGGCAAGAAGCTCACCAACGTTCGCGCTTCCGGCAAGGACGACGCCGTTCTGCTCACGCCGCCCATCAAACTCACACTCGAGCGTTCGCTCAGCTACATCGATGATGACGAGTTGGTCGAGGTGACGCCGAAGTCCATCCGGCTGCGCAAGCGTTGGCTCGACCCCAACGAGCGCAAAAAGCAGGAGCGGCGGCGCGAAGCTGGCGAGGCCGTCGCCTGATCCCACTTATTTTTGATGCGGCACTCCTGACTGCAACCATAAGTTGCTGGGGCGCCTACAGATTACAATGACGTTTTTAGCCGCTTCTGCGGCAAATTCATTTTCATGGTCCTGCCGCGGGCGGGAGTGGTCGGGTCGGAACCACGGCGTTGGGGGGTTACCCTTGAAGAAGCTCGACGAAGGCATGGCGCATAGTGTTCTGAACGTCGTCCACAATGCATGGTGCGGAGGCGACGTCGAGCGGCTTCTCTCCTACTGCACCGAGGATTGCGTTTATTGGACCAACGCCGGTGCCCTGGATGGAATGCCGTTCCTCGTGGAGGGGAAGCCGTCGGTGCGAGCGTTCTTACGATCGATCGCTTCGATTGCCGAGCACACGTCGGTCGTTGATCGATTTTATTTCGTGGACGGCGTGGCCCGGGCCGCCATCGAAGCCTCGATCCGTCATCGGCGGACGGGCCATGTGCTGGTCGGCTCGTTTCGCCAGGTCGTCACGTTCGATGGCTGCAAGATTGCGAAGTGCGAGGAATTTCGGGATGCGGCGCAGACGGCGGCGTTCTGGCGCCTCACTGCGAGCGATGAGGCCTAACCATTTAGCGACGTTGTGCGCATCCCACGAGAGCCGCCGGCGCGCCTGCCAGGAACTTGCTGACGACCAAAGCCACGAATGTAACGTGGTTTCCCGTCACCTTGGCGCCGTAGACCCATCGGCGGATGGGCAGATAGAAAACCTCCCCATGCAAGCCCCATGAAAGCTCAATTGCCTCCTGGCTTGGCGTGCTCCCCTCCGATTGACCGGCGATACGGCTGAGCTCGGCGGCAACCGGGACGATCACCTTGCGCCGGATCAGCGCCAGATAGCGCTGGTTGATGTTCACGCCCGCAAGGCCGCCATAGATGAAGGTCCGCACCCAGTCAGGCCGGTCGATAGCGGCCAGATAGCCGGTATAGAATCCCTCCAGGCGTTCGGCGAAGTCGCGGCTCCGGTCGCCAAGCAAGGCATCCCATCCGGGATCCCAGCGGGCGAGGAACATCCGCTCGTACACGCGATCGATCAGGGCTTCCTTGGTGGGAAAGTAGCGGAACAGAAGCGCATGCGAGATGTCGAGGCGTGCCGCGAGATCTCTCAGGCTGCCGTCGAAGCCCACCTCGGAGAAATAGAGGCTCGCGCCCTCCACGATCTCTTCCTCGCGCTGGCGAGGATCGAGACGCTTGCGCTTTTGCTTTGCGCGAGTTTCGCTGGCGTCCGACATTGTTCCCGCCTCCTGGCTTCGGTGCGACGTGTTAACCGATTGGTTAATAGCGCGAACCATGCGAAGAGGCAATTATTAGATGACCAACTGGTCATTAGCAGAAGCCTGTCGCGAGATAAGGAGCGCCCAATGTCGAATACGCCGATTGTCGTCACTCTGCGTTTGACGCCGTCCGACCCCAAGGCCTTTCTGGGGTTCCTTGCCGAAATTCTGCCGGATACGCGCAAAGCCAAGGGCTGTCGTTTCTCGAAGACCTACGTCGGCAAGGATGGTCCGGGTGAGGTGCTGCTCCTTCAGGAGTGGGATTCGCCCGAGGATCAGCTGGCCTATATGGCCTGGCGCCAGGAGACCGGCGTGCTGGAGAAGTTCCTCGGCCATCTGGCGAAGCCAGCAGAGGTCAGCATGTGGCTCGCGGATCCCGCGTGATCGGGCATGCGTGATGCGTGCTCCATCGAAGCTCTAGAGCCTGATCGTTTGAGGGGGATGCGGATACGCATTCCCCGAGAACGTGAATCAGTCTCTCAGATAAAAACTTAGAGCGCGTTCACGTCGCGCAATCCGATTCCGATAAGAGTGAACGCGCTCTAGCTGGGCTGTCCGTCGTCACTACTCGATGACGATGGTCGCCACATAGTCCATCGTGCGGTTGGTATTGTCCGGCGGCAGCAGCGTGTTGAGGAGGTAGGACGTCGGCGAGTAGTTGTCGGGCACCGCGCGATTGAATGCGGCCCGGATCAGCCTCGCCCGTAGCTTCTGCACGACGTTGCCGCCGCTGACGCCGAGATAGTAGTCTTTGAGGGTCGCGAATTTAGTCTGCATGTCCTGTGCGACCTTGCGATGCCCTTCGGACATCTTCTTGAGGCCATCGGGGTTCTCGACGAATACGGATTCGAGCAGAACCTTTTTCTCGGTAGCGGGAATCTTGAGGCCATCGATCACCGTCAATGGTCCGTCGGCCAGGCCGATAACGGCGCTTCGGCCGGTGCTGGTGACGCTATTGCCTGCGGCGTCGAGAGGCTTCATGGGCGGTCTCACACAGGCGGGCACGCGGCTGCCCCGGAATTCATCGGCCGTTTTGCCAGGATCGCAATTGCTGAGAGCCAGGAGCGACCAGGCGAACTCCGAGCAGTAGAGATCGAGCGTGCCCTGCGGGCTGTGGCCAAGGGCCACCTCTCCTAAGTGCCGCACGAAATCGACCGGCTTTCCCGGCTTGAACTTGGGCGCGTTGTAATCGTCGTTGAACTTGATCCGGCTCGGATAGACGCTTTTGGCGCTGCCGTTGAGGCGCGTCGCCCAAGCGACGATATTCGCGCGCTGAGCGTCCGTGAGGCCTCGCGGCCGGACGACGTGGATCAGGTTGAGCGTCCGATAATGCTCGCTGGTGAAGTCGGCCGTCATGCCTTTGCCGAGATACTCCTCGTTCAGCGGATTATCGATGTTCCGGAGTTTTCCGTCCTTGATATAGGCGACGCCCGTGTGGCTGATGCCCATCTGCACGTTCGGATAGGCGCCGGCCCCGCCCCATTCGGAGCGGAACGTCAGAAGAAGATCTCCCGTCTGGAAGATGCCGCTCTTCGCGAGGCGTGCAGCCATGCCGGAGCGCGGCGTGACCACGAGGCGGAGGCCCGCGTCGCTCCCGGTCTTCAGGGCGTCGGGATGCCGGAAGTCGAGCAGAATATCCGTCGTATCGAACGGGCCGGAGAGCGGCGCCCATGTGCTTTTCGGCAACGTGAAGTAGATCGGGATATCGAGCTTCTTGGCGAGGCGGTCGTTCGCTTTCTCGCTGAAGGTGAAGTCCTTTCCGGCCGCCGCGGCGGTTGTCGACCCTGGGGCCAGCAGCGCAACGCAACAGAGAAAGGCTCCTTGAAGCAGGAGCCCGAGCCTCAGTCTTGCCATGACGCAACCCCCTGGTTCCCTCGGCCGTTCATGATTCGGCCGGCTGCCGGCCAAACGCGCCCCACCTTCCCGGCGGAAAGGAATGGCGCGTGTGGCAGCGTTCCCTCAGGGCACATATTTAGCATGGCCGATGGGCCTGCAAAGCGGCTCGTTTGGGGTCTGCGTGTGGATCGTTTGCTTTCTCGATGGCGAGTGGCAAGACTCGCGTCTCGAGCGGTCAGGCCCTAAAATATAGCGAAGCCGTTCGGCCGACCAAAAGCGTGGGGCCGTTCTCTAATCTACTTACGGAACGGCTCTAGCGTCCAAGGGGGCTTTGCGTATGGCAGAGGTCGCGACGAGAGAAGAGGCGGAAGTGCGGGGTGGGGCTGGCGACGACCGGATCGTCTATGCTGCCGGAGGTGGCCGCAAGACGTTCTTTTCGTTCGTATTCCTGATCCTCTTGCCGTTCTTCGCCAGCCTCCCCGCGATGATGTACATGCGGGCGTCGACGGGATTGTTTTTCGACGCCGTCGGCCTTGCGATCGTGGCGGTGGCCTTTGCCATTCTCATGCTCCTGATCGTCGTGGAGCTGTTGTTCTCGCTCCGCGCCCGTGTCGAATTGGGCGAGAGCTCCGTCAGGATGACCCTGCCTTCGGGCCGCGGCCCAACACCGATGCTCCGCTACAAGAGCTACGACATCCCCTACGATCAGGTGCAGTCGGTAGAGACGCGGCGCGAGATCTATGGCGGTTCGCTGGTGCCGGTGCTGCTCAAAGGTGCGCGCCTCATTACGAAGGATGGCCGATCGATCCAGATCGGCTATGTGAGCGAAGCCAACCTCGACCCCTGCTTTCCTTATCCGGAGATCGCCCGGCAGATCGCCGAGCGGGCGCGTCTGCCGCTGATTGATCGTGGCAACGTGCGCCGCTCGTTCCGGCGCAAATTCTTCGGCATCAAGGGAAGCCGCGTCGACGAGATCGACGCGGTCGACGAAGCACAGATCGCCGATTTGAACCGGTCGCACCACAACGTGGTGATGGCGCTGGTTGGCGCACTGTCGGTTCTGATCGTCATCGGCATTGTCGATGATCTGGCGAGCGAGATCCCGATCGGACAGACGGCCTCCGCCGTGCTGCCCCTGCCAAGCATGGCCGTTCCTAAAAACTAGAGCCTGATCGACGCGATGCAATTCAGTTGACGAAGATGCGCACCGTCCTGCGCCGCCGGCCCGCGTATCCGCTTGCGAGCGCCAGCACGCCGAAGGTGACGAAGGTCGGCACGTTGAGCACAGGGGCGACCAGCCCCGTCCAGAGCCACGGCACGGCGCCGCTGACGGCCACCCGGGCCGCCTGGAAGGAATTCGGCGCAAGGTCCTGCCAATGTGCGCCGAGGGTCGTCGCTGTAAACGGTCCGGCCCCGTAGACCGCGGGCGTCGCGTCGATAACGACGGCGATTGTCGCGATCAGAAGGAAGAGGGCGGCGAGGAATCTGAAGACGACCATGAGCTGCTTTCTCGTCCTTGGGATCCGACAAACGGCCTCGGGGGTGTCCGGTCTGCAAGATCTATCACGGGGGCGTTGAAAATGGGATCTATCCCCCCTTGTCTGTTGTCTCCCCGGCGGTTCTGGGTATAGTGCGCCGCTCCACTCCGGGGTTTGCTTTGGGAGAGATGGCCGAGTGGTTGAAGGCGCACGCCTGGAACGCGTGTAGGCGGGCAA
>NZ_DAIQCD010000019.1:0-51481 GCF_036780825.1 Hyphomicrobium sp.
ATTCCACGACCTTGGGGACGACGAAATAGTGGTCGTCGATCATCGGGGCGTTCTTCACAACGTCGTCGGCGATGCCGCCGTCGGTGACGCGATCCTCGCGCATCTTGAGCTTTTGGGCCACGACCCGAGTCATGGGCTCGACATCCGACGTATCGACCTCGCCGAGTTGCTCGACCCAGTCGAGAATGCCTGACAGCTCCCCCTCGAGGCTCTTGGCCTCCTCATCGGAGATCTTGATACGTGCCAGGCGTGCGATGCGGCGCACGGTCTTCTCGTCAACCTGCATGGGATCCTGCGTTGGTCTGAAGTGGCGGCGGACGCCGCGTGTTCCTCATAGCGGGCCGGCCCATGGCGCGCAACACCGGCCGTTCAGAACCGCTTGCGGTATTGGGCCAGGAAAGGCCCTAAAAGGTCTGAGAAATCATCGGTCCAGGGCTTCCGAAGGACCGGCGCCGGCAGGTTGCGGGCTCCGGGAATGGCCCGGAACTGATCAATGGCCTGCCAGCTCTTGCCGTAGACGACCACGGTCGAGCTCGTCACCGCATAGCCGTCCTCCTCGGTCTGGTCCTCGATGGTGACCGCCGAGAGACCGCCGATCGCCGGGAAAGTTGCAGCGAGCACCTGTTCCAGGTCCAAATATCGGTTCGATATGTGTAGCAGCACCGCCCCGTCCGGCTTGATCTTCGAGGCGTAAAGCTGCAGCGCCTCGGCCGTCAGGAGATGCACCGGGATGGCATCCGAGGAGAACGCGTCCACGATCACGAGATCGTAGCTCTCGTCGGGCTCCCGCGCGAACGTGAGGCGCGCATCGCCGAGCACGATGTCCGCGTCCGGCTGGCAGTTGGCCATGAACGTGAACTTCCGCGAGTTCGCGATCGATACGACGACGGGGTCGATCTCGAAGAAGCGCCACACCTCGCCGGCCGAAGAATGGCAGGCGAGCGAGCCGGCGCCGAGCCCGATGATGCCGAACTTGGCCTCAGTGCGGGCCCTGGCGGCAAGTATGCTCGTGACGCGGACGGCCGAGGCCATGGGGCTATGGGGATGATAGTAGGTGGCGGGCGTGATGCTGGCGACCGGCTTGCCTCTCTTGTCGCGGATGCGCTGTGCCCCGTGGAGCGTGGTGCCGTGCTGGAGCACGTTGAACTCGCCATCGCCCGACTGTATGACGCGGTAGACGCCGAAGTAGCTGCGCTGCGCGTTGCCGCGATGGACGCCCGAAGGCAGCAGCACGACGACCAGATAAAGGCTCATCGCCACGAAGAGCATGTGTGGCGGGTGGCGCCAGACGAGGAGCGCCACAAGCGCGAAGGCGGCCGCGATGCCGGCCGTCGATCCCCAGCCGCGAAGGTCGAGCTGATAGGTGGACGCCAGCCCGGGCCCCCAATAGATGACCGCCGCCGCCCCAAACACCATCAGCACCAGAAGCGCCAGGGCGCGCGGGCTTTCGCGACGGACATCAAGGGCGCCCGGACGGCAGGCAAAGCTCAGGGCGAGCAGAAGAGGATATTCAAACACCTCGGGGAAAATCTGCGGCGCCACGAGGGCCGCGAAGATGCCGCCGAGGACGCCGCCGGCCGACATCCATAGATAGAATTCGGTCAGGTGCCGGGCGTCGGGGCGGGCTTCGTAAAGCGTGCGGTGGGCAACGAGGGTGGCGGCGAAGAAGGCGGCCACGCCAAAGCCCGCGGAATAGAACCAGGTCTCCTTCTCGGTCTGCGCGAGTTGCAGCAGCGCGAGGATGACCGCAACCGCATGCACCGTCAGCAGAACCGGACGCGGGATCAGCGCCCGCTCGCGGAACACGATGACGAAGGTGGCCAGATAAAGAGAGAGCGGAATCACCCAGATGAGAGGTGCCGAGGCGACGTCCGTCGCCACGTGCGTCGTGAAGGCGGTCAGCAGCGCGGACGGAACGAACGCCAGCCCCACCCAGGCCGCGCGCGCGTGCCAATCGGGTTCGCGCCGCGCATCCGATGGTACCGCAGAGCCTCCGGCCGGCTGAACCTGCTCGCCGGCACCGTTTGCCGCAGTGCTGCGGACCACGACAAAGCAGACGCCCAATGCCAGCAGCAGCACGGCGAAAGCGCCCGTCCACATGGCCGCCAAGGACCGCAGGCCGAACGCGGGCTCGAAGATGAACGGATAGCCGAGCAAAGCCAAGAGACTGCCGAAATTCGAGGCCGCGTAGAGAAAATACGGGTCGGCGCTGCTCTTATGGCCGGTGCGTGCGAACCAGGCCTGAATCAGCGGCGCGTTGGCGGAGACCGCGACGAACGGCAGGCCGATGGCCACGGCGAACAGCCCGAGCTGCCAGAAATAAGGTTCGCTCACCGGCGGCTCGGACCAGCCGGCCGGGATTGCGATCGGAAGACTGAGAAAGGCCAGGGCCGTAACGGCGAGATGCACGAAGCCCGAGCGCGCAGCCGGGACAAGACGCACCAGGAGGTGCGCGTAAGCATAGCCGACGAGCAGCGCACCCTGGAAAAACAGGAGCGCCACCGCCCATACGGAGGGCGAGCCGCCGAGCAGGGGCAGCACCATCTTGGCGAACATCGGCTGGACGAAAAACAGAAGGAACGCCGACAGGAACGTCGTTCCCGTGAAAAGCCACAACATGCCCCAGCCGCGGCGCTCGGACACGCTCCCGGAGCCCGCGGGCTGGATATCGATGTCTGCCGACACGCGCTTTCCTTCTTCTCCTCGACGAGGGACCGGGGACCGGGTCACGTTCCCCGTGTGAGAAACGTGGCCGCATTTCGAGCAGCCCGTCTCTCGTTGCGCCGGACCATAGATGGAAAGCTCTGATCTGTCAGGGCCTTCTACTGCATCTGACATAAGGGAGGGTGGCGCATTCTGTCCTGTGGGGGGCTGCAAGCCCGCCTGTGCATTGCAGACCATGATCCTTATAATGACGTCATGACCGACACCCCATCCACGACTGCCGACAGCCAAGCCATCGAGCGCCGCAACACCCTCAGCGATCCACAAGCATTCGCGGCCCAAATTGGTCCGGGGCGGCTGATCGGCATCGACGCGGGGACAAAGACGCTCGGCCTCGCGCTCAGCGACGTCAGACGCTCGATCGCCTCAGCGCTCGAGACGATCCGGCGCACGAAGTTTAGAGCGGATGCGGCGCGCCTTCTTGCGCTTGCTATGGAGCACAAAGTTCAAGGCTTCGTGCTGGGACTACCGGCGAACCTCGACGGCACGGAGGGACCGCGCGCCCAGGCGACGCGTGCATTCGCGCGGAATCTGAACGCGCTCTCTCCGCTCCCTATCCTGCTATGGGACGAACGGCTGACAACGCTCGAAGCCGAGCGCATGCTGATCGCCGCCGATACGAGCCGCAAACGCCGTGCAGACGTCATCGATAAGCTCGCCGCCACGTTGATCCTGCAGGGCGCGCTCGACCGCATGCGGGGCCTGGCCGGCGAGAGTTGACGTCGAAGACGGTCCGTCCTGCTGCCCATCGGCGGACTTGCATGCACCCGTATGCCGATCGTCCGGTGACATCCGCTGCACCAACCTCCGCTTGCCGACGGATCGGCCGGGCGACCGATCGCAGGGACGCCTCTTAGGGGGACTCATTTTTTCAACCGGGCATCGGGATCGGGAACTGGCGCGCGTTCGCGGGAATTAGATCTTGGCCCAAGCGAAACGTGGCCGGCGCGGCGCTTTGCAGGACTGGGCGCACCTTACGTGACCTCACGCCGCGCTGACAATTTCCGCAAACGGCTGTCTTCACAGGCGCATCGAAACGAACGATCTACGTCATAGGACATTGCTGCACGTTCAATATGCGGAATAGCGGTGTACGGCCCAACCTTTCGTCCAATTCAAGATCGAATTTGGCGTTACCATATTTCGAGCATGCAAAGCGTATGCGCCACTGCTGCGCACGCGGACCAGAAGACGCCCCGGGGAAAGACCAACGCGAGCAAGAGGACAGGATGAAGAATGAAACATGACAACGGAGACGACAGGATGTCGTCGGCGCTGCATCTGCTGCATCGGGCCGGGCAATGTGCGGACGAGATGTTTGCGATCAGTGTGGGCGAACTTGGGCTGACGCCCAGACAGTTCGCCGTCATGATGGCGATCGCCAACAGCGAGGAACCGAGCCAGACGACGCTTGTGGAACGAACGGGAATCGACCGGTCGACGATGGCGGACATCGTGCGCCGGCTCACGTCGCGCGGGCTCGTCCAGCGCCGGCGCACCCGGCGGGATGCGCGCCGCTATGCGGTGCGGCTCACCGACAAGGGCGAGACGGCGCTGCGCACGGCCGAACCGGCCGCACGCACGACCGACGAGAAGATCCTTTCTGCCCTCGCGCCCACGCAGCGGGATGCGTTCCTGCGTTCGCTTTCACGCATCGTGATGGCGGTCGATCCCGACAGCGCCACGCGCGGCAGCCGCTCGTAGAGCCGTTCCGGTCCGATTGGACTCGAGCGCGGCTCTAAGCTTTGTTTGATCGTGCGTCCTCGCGAGCATCGGATTCCGACGCTCGGGATGCAACCATCTGAAGCACTCCGGCCGAGGCGATCGCCCACGCATAGGCGGGCGGGCGGTACGCATGTCGTGCCATGCCAAAGCCCTGCGACAGTGAGCGCAGGGCTCCACACCCTACGGAGCGTGCGCCCTTTTTTGGCCGAATGGCCTATGGGACACGCTTATGCGCAACAGGATGCGATCTCCGAGTTGCCGGATCCCGCCGCCGCCCCTAGAATTTTCTGAAGCTGCGAATTTCATCTTGAAGTTCCCTGCGGCCTTTCCGCTGCGGCACTTACCGTCCGCCGCTCCACTTTCCCAATGATGGGCGCATCCTGACGATGACACCGGCACCGCTCGATTTCCTGATGGCCTGCCTCCTGCCAGCCTGCCTCGGCTACCTGCTCGGCGCGACCCCGTTTGGCCTTCTTCTCACGCGGCTCGCCGGGCTCGGCGACATCCGACGCGTCGGCTCGGGCAACATCGGGGCAACCAACGTTCTACGCACGGGCCACAAGGGCCTGGCGGTGCTGACCCTCGTTCTCGATGCGCTCAAAGGCACGATCGCCGTGCTTCTCGGATCCGCGCTCGGCGCGCGTTTCGGGCTCGTGGCCGAAGCGAGCCTGATCGCCGGGCTCGCCGCCTTTCTTGGCCATCTCTTCCCCGTCTGGCTCGGCTTCAAGGGTGGCAAGGGCGTCGCAACCTACATCGGCGTCCTCGGCGGACTTGCCTGGCCCAGCGCTCTCGTCTTCTGTGCCGCCTGGCTCGCGACAGCGTTCCTCACTCGCTACTCATCCGCTTCAGCACTGGCTGCCGCCGTCGTGGCGCCGATCGCACTCCTCGGTGTGGGTCATGTATCGGAGGCCCTGCTCGCGCTCGTCATGAGCCTCTTCCTATTCTGGAAGCACGAGGGCAACATCAGGCGCCTCATCAGGGGAGAGGAGCCGCGGATCGGTGCCAAAGCATGATCAGACATTTCCGTTCATGGCGGCCCCACTGCCCGTCTCCGTGCTTGACGAAGACGAACGCCTCGCCTGCTTGCGGCTCATCCGCTCGACCAATGTCGGTCCGGCGACGTTTCGAGAACTGATCAATCACTTTGGCGGCGCGAAGGCGGCGCTCGCAGCGTTGCCGGCGCTGGTCCGGAAATCGGGGCGTGCGCCAACGAAAATCTTTCCCGAGCATGAGGCCGAGGCTGAGCTGACCGCGGCGCGCAAAGCCGGAGCCCGTCCGGTATTCACCATCGAGCCCGGCTATCCGGCCGCTCTCGCCGCCATCGATGCCCCTCCGCCGCTCATCTACGTGAAGGGCCGGTGCGAGCTTCTGAACCGGCCGGCCATCGCCATCGTCGGCTCCCGCAACGCCTCGGCCGCGGGCCTCAAGCTCGCACGGATGTTCGCCCATGAACTGGCGGCGGCGGGCCTCACGGTGGTATCCGGGCTTGCCCGCGGCATCGACGGAGCCGCCCACGCCGCGAGCCTCGATAAAGGGACCGTGGCCGTGGTGGCTGGCGGCATCGATATCGTCTACCCGCCCGAACATGTCACGCTGCAAGCCCGCATCGGACAGGAGGGATGCCTGGTTTCCGAGCAGCCGCCGGCGTTCATACCGAGAGCGCGGGATTTTCCCCGGCGCAACCGGCTGATCTCCGGCATCTCACTCGGCGTCGTCGTCATTGAGGCCGCGCACCGGTCGGGCACGCTGGTGACGGCCCGCTTCGCCGGCGAGCAGGGACGCGAGGTGTTCGCGGTGCCAGGGCATCCGCTGGACCCGCGGGCGGAAGGAACCAACGGTCTTTTGAAGTCGGGCGCCACGCTCGTCACAGAACCCAGAGACGTGATCGAGGCCCTGTCTCCCCAACTTGCGGGACGGACCTTCGCCGGTGGCCTGCGAGAGATTCCAGACATTCCGGCCGACTACGAAGCGCCGGGCTCAGAGGCTACTGAAACGGAAATGGCGGCGGAGCGCTGGCAGGCGGGAGAGGCCGAGCGGCAGCGTGTCTTGTCCGTTCTCGGCCCGCACCCGATCGACATCGATGAGCTGGCGCGTGCCGCCGCACTACGTGCACGAGAGGTACGGGCCGTTCTCATGGAGCTCGACCTCGCAGGCGAGATCATCCGCCATGGCCATCAACTCGTCTCGCGGACACCCGACTGACGGGTGCGACATGAGCCTCAGCCTGCACGCGGGCTTCGGCATGGGCGAGATCCAGGATGCCGGCGAGCGTCGCAAAGCCATGCCCTCCGGCCATCTCCTTCAATTCCAGCAGAAGGTCGGCAATATATTCGACCTGGTCTCCCGTCTGGCTGGCGGCGGGCCGGCAATGCTCGGGACGAGCATCGGTGAGGCGGTCATGTTCAGTCTTGCTCACGGCGTCTCGCAAGCTCCCGACGGTCATCAAGCAGGTCAAGTTAACCCTACCTGCATTAAGTTGTAAACTACCAATTTGAACAGCCTGTGGTTGCTAAAAACAGAGACCTCCTTCCATCTGGCACTCGACGCTCCCAAGTGCTAAATCGTGACCTATCTTGCATGACGAGCGGGATGGAAGCGCTGGAAGCATCGCTGCGCAGCGCACTTCCCATCCTCTCGTTGCAAGCGCGAACCAGGGCTCGTTCGGAGGGTCATTTCTCCTCCCTACGCTTCGGCTCGGTGGCATGCCGGCGGGCCGCTGGCCCACATTGATGGAGTTCATACCGATATGAAATTCAGACCCTTGCACGATCGCATCGTCGTGCGCCGCGTGGAGAGCGAGGCCAAGACCTCCGGCGGCATCATCATTCCTGACACGGCTGCCGAAAAGCCCCAGGAGGGAGAGGCGCTCGCTGTGGGCCCGGGCACGCGCGACGAGACGGGCAAGCTCGTGCCGCTCGACGTGAAGGCGGGCGACAAGGTGCTGTTCGGAAAGTGGAGCGGCACGGAGGTCAAGATCGACGGGACCGATGTGCTGATCCTCAAAGAGAGCGACATCCTCGGCGTGATCGACGCGTGATCACGCTTACATAGCTAAGCAAGATATCAACGCGAGCGCGCGGCCATTCATGGGCTGCCTGCCGCGTCTCATCCACCAGATATCGTCTCCGTTGCGCTTTGATAGCCGCGGGTGACGACCAGCTTCAGGAACGACACATGGCTGCAAAAGACGTCCGTTTCTCCGCCGAGGCCCGCGAAAAAATCCTGCGCGGCGTCGACATCCTTTCCAACGCCGTCAAAGTGACGCTCGGCCCCAAGGGCCGCAACGTCGTCATCGAGCGGAGCTTCGGTGCCCCGCGCACGACCAAGGACGGCGTTTCCGTCGCCAAGGAGATCGAGCTCGAGGACAAGCTCGAGAACATGGGCGCGCAGATGGTGCGCGAGGCGGCGCAAAAGACCAACGACCTTGCCGGCGACGGCACCACCACCGCTTGCGTGCTGACGCAGGCCATCGTGCGCGAAGGCCTCAAGGCCGTCGCGGCCGGAATGAATCCGATGGACCTCAAGCGCGGCATCGAGCAGGCGGTTGCGCAAGTGGTGGCCGAGATCGGGAAGAGCGCCAAGAAGGTCAAGAACTCATCCGAGATCGCCCAGGTCGGCACCATCTCCGCCAACGGCGAGACGGCCATCGGCAACATGATCGCCGAAGCGATGCAGAAGGTCGGCAACGAGGGCGTGATCACGGTCGAGGAGGCCAAGAGCCTCGACACCGAGCTCGATGTCGTCGAGGGCATGCAGTTCGACCGCGGCTATCTCTCGCCGTACTTCATCACCAACGCCGACAAGATGATCGCGGAGCTCGAGAGCCCGTACATCCTGATCCACGAGAAGAAGCTCTCGGGCCTCCAGGCCATGCTTCCGGTGCTCGAGGCCGTGGTGCAGACGGGCAAGCCGCTGCTCATCATCGCCGAGGACGTCGAGGGCGAGGCTCTCGCCACGCTGGTCGTCAACAAGCTGCGCGGCGGCCTCAAGGTCGCGGCCGTCAAGGCCCCGGGCTTCGGCGATCGCCGCAAGGCCATGCTCGAGGACATCGCCATCCTGACGGGCGGCACGGTGATCTCCGAGGATCTCGGCATCAAGCTCGAGACGGTCACCCTCGATATGCTTGGTAAAGCCAAGCGTGTCTCGATCGACAAGGAGAACACCACCATTGTCGACGGCGCGGGCAAGAAGGCCGACATCGAAGGCCGCGTGAAGCAGATCAAGGCGCAGATCGAGGAGACGACCTCGGACTACGACCGCGAGAAGCTTCAGGAGCGTCTGGCGAAGCTCGCGGGCGGCGTTGCCGTGATCAAGGTCGGTGGCGCTACCGAGGTCGAGGTGAAGGAGCGCAAGGATCGCGTCGACGACGCCCTCAACGCCACCCGCGCCGCCGTCGAGGAAGGCGTCGTCCCGGGTGGCGGCATCGCCCTTCTGAAGGCGTCGGTCGCCATCACGGCCAAGGGTGACAACGAGGATCAAGCCGCCGGCATCGCCATCGTGAAGCGCGCGCTGCAGGCACCGATCCGCCAGATCGCGGAGAACGCAGGCACCGAGGGCTCGATCGTCGTCGGCAAGGTGATGGAGGCCAAGGAGCCCAACTTCGGCTACGACGCCCAGGGCGACGCCTACGGTGACCTCATCGAAAAAGGCATCATCGATCCGGCCAAGGTCGTGCGCACGGCCCTGCAGGACGCCGCCTCGATCGCAGGTCTCCTGATCACCACCGAAGCCGCCATTGCGGACGCGCCGAAGAAGGACAACGACTTCGGCCACGCGCATGGCGCAGGAATGGGCGGGATGGATATGTAACGGCGGCTCACGCCTCCCAAGCACACGAAAATGCAGAACGCCCGCGGCCCCTTTCCGCGGGCGTTATGCGTTCGGATGCCCATAAGTTTTTCCTATCACATCTATCGACAATACAATTTGATCTTATAGAGAGATGTGGCTAATGGATTGGAATAAGTCTAAACAACTGGTGGGTGCATCATGACGAAAGCCACTCTCACGACCTCCAATGGCGCGCCTGTCGCCGACAACCAGAATTCGCTCTCGGCAGGTCCGCGCGGTCCGCTGCTCCTGCAGGACTATCAGCTGATCGAGAAGCTTGCGCATCAGAACCGGGAGCGGATCCCCGAGCGCACCGTGCATGCCAAGGGCTGGGGTGCGCACGGCACCTTCACCGTGACCCACGACATCACGAAGTACACGAAGGCCTCGATTTTCTCCAAGGTCGGCAAGGAAACGCCGCTCATTCTGCGCTTTTCGACGGTGGCGGGTGAGCTTGGTGCTGCCGACGCCGAGCGCGACGTGCGCGGATTTGCCATCAAGTTCTATACCGACGAAGGCAACTGGGATCTCGTCGGCAACAACACGCCGGTGTTCTTCGTGCGCGATCCGCTCAAGTTCCCGGACTTCATTCACACCCAGAAGCGGCACCCGCGCACCAACATGCGCTCGCCGACGGCCATGTGGGACTTCTGGTCTCTCTCGCCGGAGAGCCTGCATCAGGTGACCATCCTGATGAGCGACCGCGGCCTGCCGACGGACGTGCGCCACATCAACGGCTATGGCTCGCACACCTACTCGTTCATCAACGCCGAGGGCGTGCGCCACTGGGTGAAGTTCCACTTTAAGACCCAGCAGGGCCACAAGCACTGGACCAATGCGGAAGCCGCCGAAGTCGTCGGACGCACGCGGGAATCGACCCAGGAAGACCTGTACCACGCGCTCGAGCGCGGCGAGTTCCCCAAGTGGAAGCTCTTCGTTCAGGTCATGACCGAGGAAGAGGCCAAGCACACGAGCTACAATCCGTTCGACCTCACGAAAGTCTGGCCGCACGGCGAGTTCCCGCTGATCGAGGTCGGTATGCTCGAACTCAACCGCAACCCCGACAACTACTTCGCAGAGATCGAGCAGCTCGCGCTGGCGCCCAAGAACATCGTGCCGGGCATCGGCTTTTCGCCCGACAAGATGCTGCAGGCGCGGATCTTCTCCTATGCCGACGCGCACCGCTACCGGCTCGGCACGCATTACGAGCACCTGCCCGTTAACGCGCCGAAGTGCCCGATGCAGCACTATCACAAGGACGGGCCGATGCGCTTCTTCCGCAACGACACCGGCAATCCGGACGCCTACTACGAGCCGAACTCGTTCGGCGGCCCGGCTGAGGACAAGCGCTTTGCGGAGCCGCCGCTCGCGATCGAGGGCGATGCGGATCGCTACGATCACCGCGAGGGCAACGACGATTACACGCAGCCCGGCAACCTCTTCCGTCTGATGACGGCGGAGCAGCAGGGCCGCCTGATGGACAACATCGCGGCCGCCATGCAGGGCGTTCCGGTGGAGATCGTGAAGCGGCAGATCGGCCACTTCTACAAGGCCGACCCGAACTATGGCCTCGGCGTCGCCGAACGCATGGGTGTTAGCGCCGCCGACCTGCAGTTGGCGGAAGCCGCGGAGTAAGCCTCGCGAAGCAAACCACGTCACGACGTCGGCCGGGGAGCATACGCATGCTCTCCGGCCGATCTTTTTTGCCGTGCAACAAAACTCCCGCGCGTATCGGATCCCGCGCGAGCCCGGCCGCGCTGCGCCCCTCCCCACCACGAACGAGCGCCGACACGCGCCCCATGGAGCGCCCCGCCTCCCTCGCTATTTGCGGCATGTCTGGTATGATGGCGCCGTTTTCGGAATTGGAGAGCCATGCCGCGCGTTCTCGTCCCAATGTTGTTTATCGATAGAGGCGCCTCCATCGCAGGTGCCTAACCCTGGCCAGGCCATCGGTTGCCGAGGCCAGGGATATGTTTCGTCACGCTCATCACGCATCGCAGAAACGACCCACGGCCGGGGCAGAAAGCCCCGCTTGACGGAGTTTGCCATGACATCCACCGTCCTTCGCCTGACGGCCAAAGACCACATCTTCCTCGAGAGCCTCCTCCACGGGCGGAACCACGAAGAAGCCTATCTTCAGCTCCTGCGCCAGAAGCTCGACACGGCGGACGTCGTCCTGGCGCAAATGATCGGGCCAGAAACGGCGACGATCGACAGCCGCATCGCATTCAGTGTCGGCGGCGGCAGCAGCGAGCAGCGCGTGCTCACGCGCGACGAGAAAGCCACCGTCGCGGGCGGCGCGCCGCTGCCCGTTACCACGTTGCGCGGCTTGGCGCTGCTCGGCCTCTCGGAAGGCGATGTGTTTCCGCTGCGGCGACCCGATGGAATCATCGAGCCGCTGCGTCTCGAGAAGGTCTGCTATCAGCCCGAAAGCGCGACGCGCCGATCGGCCGCCGAGGGAACGGTCGTCGCGTTCCCACCGCTCGCCGCGACGATCCGCAGCGCGCCGGCGCCATCATCGCCAGAGGACGACGATCCCGGTCCCCGCGCGGCATAGAGCGCGATCCAACAAAAACGTGGAGCCGTTCCTCGATTGAAGCGGAACGGCTCGAGGCGGAGGATGACGACATCAATCAGTCTGGCATCCTCCTTCTACCCCCCACAAAGGGGGCGGAGTGCCCAGCAGACATTGCATTCGCGGCCAGGAGCGCCGCAGCCGATACTGACGCCGGCCGGCCTAGAGCCGTTCCCGTTTAGGTGGAACCCCGGAACGGCTCTAACTTTTTGTTTGATCGTGCTTCTTTCCGGACACTTTAACTTGCATGGCTTCGCCATGACCGGTTCCCACTTTTCCGGAAGCACTCTATTCAGCGGCTTCTTCGGTGAGAAATCCGCCGGATTGGCGGGCCCAGAGGCTGGCGTAGAGGCCGCCCTTGCGCAGGAGCTCGGTATGGGTCCCCTGCTCCACGATGCGCCCCTCGTCCATGACGATCAGACGGTCCATGGCGGCGATGGTCGAGAGGCGGTGCGCAATGGCGATTACCGTTTTACCGGCCATCAGCGTTGTCAGGCTCTCCTGGATGGCCGCCTCCACCTCGCTGTCGAGCGCGCTCGTTGCCTCGTCGAGAACCAGGATCGGCGCATTCTTCAAGAGAACACGCGCGATGGCGATGCGCTGGCGCTGGCCACCCGAAAGCTTGACGCCGCGCTCGCCGACGTGGGCGTCGTAGCCAAGCCGGCCGGCCATATCCTCGAGCCCCTGGATGAACTCGTGAGCATGTGCGCGCTTTGCAGCCGTGACGGCTTCCCCTGGGCTCGCCTCGGGGCGGCCATAGAGAATGTTGTCCAGAACCGAGCGATGCAGCAGCGACGTATCCTGCGTGACGACGCCGATGGAGGCGCGCAGGCTCTCCTGCGTCACCTCCGAGATGTCCTGGCCGTCGATCATGATGCGACCCGCCTCGACGTCATAGAAGCGCAAGAGCAGGCTCACGAGCGTCGACTTGCCTGCGCCGGAGCGGCCAACGAGACCCACCTTCTCGCCCGGCTTGATGGTGAGCGTCAGCTCCTCGAGCACGCTCTTCACCTTGCCGTAGTGGAAACGGACGTCGTCGAAACGGATCTCACCCCTTGTCACAGCAAGGGGCCGGGCACCAGGGCGGTCCACGATGTCGTAGCCGCGGGCGATGGTCTGCATGCCTTCATGCACGACCCCGATGTTCTCGAAGATACCGGCCACCGTGAACAGGATCCAGCCCGACATGGCGATGATGCGGATGGACAGCGTCATGGCCACGGTAATTGCGCCCATGGTCACCGCATCGTGGCTCCAGAGCCAGAGCGCTAGCCCCGCAACGGAGACGAGCAGCGCTCCGTTCAAACTGTAGAGCACGAGCTCCATGATCGTGAGATTGCGCAGCGAGGCCTGATGACGCTCGAGATGGCCCTGCATGGCCTCGCGCGCGTAGGCCTCCTCGCGCTCGGCGTGGGCGAAGAGCTTGACGGTCAGGATGTTCGTGAAGCTGTCGACGACACGCCCCGTGAGCCAGGAGCGCGCCTCGGATGCTTCCGTCGAGAGTTTCTGAATGCGTGGGACGAAGATGCGAACGACGAACGCATAGAGACCGATCCAGGCGAGAAGCGGCAGCACGAGGCGGGAATCGGCCTCCCAAAAGATGACGAGCGCGCCGATGACATGGACCGCCATGTACCAGATGGCGTCAACTGCCTGCACCATGGATTCCCGGAGCGAGGCGCCGGTCTGCATGATGCGCGTGGCGATGCGGCCGGCGAAATCGTTCTGGAAGAAACCCAGCGACTGGCGCAACACATACGTGTGCGTCTGCCAGCGGATGCGCGTCGTCACCGACGGGCTGATCATCTGGTTTTTCACGAGATCGTGCGCCGTCGAGACGAGCGGGCGGGCGATCAGGGCGACGAACGCCATGAACAGGAGCGACCCGGCGTTCTCTGAAAAGAATGTGCGGGGCGAGGCAGCGTCGCGCATCATGTCGACGAGATTGCCGACGAAGGCCATCAGCGCGACCTCGATCAGCGAGCCAAGGAAGCCGACGACGAGGAGTGCTGCGAACGGAGGCCAGACCGGCTTGATATAGTGCCAATAGAAGGCCGCAATGCTTTCCGGCGGACGGCCCGGCGCTACAGGCGGAAACGGGTCGATGCGGGTCTCAAACCAGCGGAACATCAGGCTCTTTCTTACTGCAACTCTTTCTTTCGCGAGCCCGCGGCCGCGTGCAGGCGCAAACCCCTTCTCGTTTGGCAAGGTTCGCGGTATGCGCTAACCGGCCATCGTGCCCAAACGATGGCCTCGAACACCCTCAGATGGGCAAGACGCGAGGAAAAGACAACCATGGCCGGGACGGCGAGCGATATCGAAACCAGAAAGCGTGTGGCGGAGACGTGGTTCCAAGAACTCCGCGACGAAATCTGCAAAGGCTTCGAAGCGCTCGAGACAGACCTTCCACCTTCGGCGCCGCTCGGAGGAGAGGCCCCGGGCCGCTTCGTACAGACGCCCTGGGAGCGCCAGGATCACACTGGCGGACCGGGTGGCGGCGGCAAAATGAGCGTTCTCAAGGGCCGCGTGTTCGAGAAGGCCGGTGTGCACACCTCAACGGTGTTCGGCGAGTTCGCGCCCGAGTTCAGAAAGCAGATTCCCGGCACCGAAGAGGATCCGCGGTTTTGGGCCTCCGGCATCTCGCTCATCGTGCATCCGCAAAATCCCAACGTGCCGGCCGTGCACATGAACACGCGCATGGTGGTGACGAACAAGTGGTGGTTCGGCGGCGGCGCCGATCTCACGCCGGTGCTCGACCGGCGGCGCAAGGAGGACGATGCCGACAGCCTCGCCTTCCATGCCGCCATGTACGGCGCCTGCGCGGCGCACGAAGCCGTCGCCGACTACGCGAAGCTGCGCAAATGGTGCGACGACTATTTCTACCTGCCCCACCGCAAGGAGCCGCGCGGCATCGGCGGCATCTTCTACGATTATCTAACGCCCGGCGACGAGAAGGGCGGTTGGGATGCCGCGTTCGCGTTCACGCAGGACGTGGGGCGCACCTTCCAGCGCGTCTATTCGATGCTGGTGCGCGGCAACTACACGCTGCCGTGGACGGATGCCGACCGGGAGGAGCAGCTTGTCCGCCGCGGACGCTACGTCGAGTTCAACTTGCTCCATGATCGGGGCACGGTGTTCGGCCTCAAGACCGGCGGCAACGTGGACAGCATCCTCTCCTCGCTCCCGCCAGTGGTGAAGTGGCCGTAAAGCTTTGCCGATCATGCGTGGAGGCTGAGGTGGCGGCGGCGCCGGCGGAGGCTGACGTAAATCCTGGCCGTCGCCGGGATGACGCAGAAGAAGCTTTCACCCCGTGCGAGCTACGCTGGCTCGCCTAACAGGAAACGAGCAAGAGCAAATACCCGGAGCCGCTTCTTCCAACGGGGACCGGCTCCAAGCCTGCTAACGATGCCTGAGCTCGCCCGCTTGGAGAAGCTGATCGCTCGTGCGCTGCACCGGGCGGGCGTTGTTCGGGAACAGCGCGGCGAACGTCCGGATCTGGTCCGGCGAGACTTCGATGGGTTCGCGGAAGACCGTCCAGACCAACCCCTCCGAACAGGGCGGGGTCGTCAGCGAGCCCATGTAGCGAAAGCCGGACCGGTTCGCCGGCAGCAGCGCGGCCGGATCGAACCGCTCAGCCAAGAGAACCTCGCGCCCCTCGTCCTGCGGCAGATGATCGAACAGGGCACCGAGGGCAGTGTTGTGCGCCCCGGCCTTCATGAAGACGCCGACCACGGCAAGGCTCCCCTCGGCAGATCTGTGCACCAGGTGCGCCTCCATGTCGAAGGCCTTCCCGTCAATGAGATGCTCGCTCGGGTGATGGAAGTGAAATTGCGCCAGCCCGTAGCGAGTGCCGTCAATGGTGACCGCGCAGTCCGGACAAGCAGCGGCCTCGACGGTGTGGCCGTTGTTCACGAGGCGCAGCGGAGCCGGGCGATAGTCCACGGCGATGGATGCCTCGCCCGTCAGGACGCTCGAGAGATCGACGGGGGTCTGCTGCGTCCCAAGCCGGCAAGCCTGGAACTCGGGCGACAGGCCGCTCCAATGGTCAGGACCTGTCGCGCCCTCATAAGACCAGTGAGGGGCAGCATGCTCGTCCGCACCGGCCAAGCCAGGCAGCGCGCAGCAGGCACAGCCGGCAACCGCATATTTCAAGAACGTGCGCCGCTCGATTGCCATTCCGCCCCCTTGGCTGCCGTGCGCACGAGGCGCGCTGCCGGCCGTCCGGAAAGAGTGCGCATACGGAGGTAAAAGCCGGATGAACGCGCCGGGAGGCCGTAGCCTCCCGGCGCGCCTCACTCAACGGCTCGAGGCGAGTTCGCGCGAGACCTGCCGGAACGCTTCTGCGAACTCGATGGCGCCGGGATTGGTGATGTTCCGATCCATGCGCTCGTCAAGGGCTGCGAGAAGCTCGGCGCTGGTCTTGTCGCGCACAATGGTGTTGCGGAAATAAGCGTCGCGCGCGAAGAAGTTCGCCGTCGCGGCATTGCGCGCAGCCGGCCGCATCATCTCGAGGCCGGTGCCGGGACCCGCGAGGTTCATCAGCTCGATCTCAGCGCCGGTGAGCGCCGGCAGACCCGCTTTCTCGGCCATCTGCTTCAATCCATGAAGCTTCACCGCCTGCAGCCAAGGCCCGATGTCGCCATCGAGATTTATGGCGTGAAGCCCCATCCCGCGCTGCGTGCGGGCGAACGCGACATGGCGGTCCCACTTATGCGGGATCGAGCGCGCGGCTTTCACCATCACGGCGAGCCTCGCGTGCTTCTCGGCGAGCGCCTGGCGACGCGGCGGCGGCAGGCGGCGGTCAGCCGCCATCTTCTTCAGGCGGGTAAGAAACTTCGGTCCATGCCGTGCAAGCTCGTCGCTGGTGTTGGCGCACAGGAGCTGCGCATAGCCGATCGCCGACGAGATCGGCTTTCCTGTTTTGCGGATCGGGTGAATGCCAGCCACCATGTCGGCTGTGCCGAGGCCACTCGTCTCCAGCGCATAAACCCGCACGACCTGATCGCCAGTGAGCCCGAGCGAAACGGCCTCGCGCGCATAGCGCAGCTTGAATTCCTGTTCGGGAATGCGTTCTGGACGGAAACCGTATTCCGTCCTCGCTGCCGCCAGAAAATCATCGAGGCCCGGCAGCGAGCGCGGCGGCGGCCTGTCCTTTTTCACATCATCAGCAGCCTGGTACGCCTGCCAGCGCTTGGCGAGCGCGGGCGGAAGCTCGGGACCTGCGTATTTCGGCGGGAAACTGCGCACGTAGTCCGCGGGCGCGATCGCCTCGCCCCGGCTCCGTTTGCCGCGCCGCAGGGCCTTCCGGTTCGTGACCTCGCGCCAATAGGCATCGCTCTTGAACTCATGCGTGGCCTGGGCGGAGAGATAGTCCTCGAACACCTTCCGCTCGGCTGCCGTCAGCGTCCGGGCGAATGCGTCCACGCTGCGCGCCGCGGCGCCGGGCGACGCAACGGCGAGCGCGAGCAGGAGGCTCGCGAGCGCAAGGGCGAGCGACCTCGGGCTCAGCATTGGAACAGCAAGACTGCGAGTGGGTCTCATAGCAAGCCATCCTCCGGATCGAGCTCACGCGCGGCCGCACCGGGCGTGCTGACAGGGAAGCGGATTGTCGGTCGGAGCAGGCGCTACGCCGTGCCTTGAAGCGCCGGCACCGAAGGCGAACTCAGACGTCTCATACGCGACTTGGCAGTAAATTCACACCTTGCCGGCCAACCGAACGGGGCCAACAGGCGCGCGATTGCCAGGAGAATGGGGCATTTCCTTGGACGTGCGGCGGGCGAACGCTGCGTTTTCGGCCGTTCTGCGAATCCCCAGGGCCATTCCCATTCGCGCACTTCTGGCTTACGAAGCTTTATGATTCCTTTAACTCCGTCCAATTTGCACCGCTTCAGCCCGACCGCCTTTCGCGATCTGGCCATGGGTGCCCTGGCCAATCCGCCACCGGACGAGCCCTATGGTCCCAGCGATTTCGACCTCACTCCGGAACTTGCGGCCGCGCGCCCCTTTCCCGATGCCCTTGCCAAGGCACGCCCGGCCGCCGTGCTCATTCCTGCCATCGCGCGCGAAACCGTCTCGCTGCTCCTAACGCAGCGCACGGCCCATCTCACAGCGCACGCAGGCCAGATCGCGTTCCCGGGCGGCAAAACGGAACCTTCGGATACCGGTCCGCTGGACACTGCGCTGAGGGAAGCACGCGAGGAGATCGGCCTCGACCCTTCGCTCGTCGTCCCGCTCGGCATACTCGACCGCTATCTCACGGGCACCGGCTTCTGGATCACACCGGTGATCGGACTCGTCGATCCCGATTTCAAGCTTACTCTCGACAGCAACGAAGTTGCTGATGCCTTCGAAGTGCCTTTGCCGTTTCTGATGGATCCCATGAACTATCAGCGGCACACGCTCATGATCGATGGGCTCGAGCAGCACTTCCATGCCGTTCCGTTCGGCGACCGCTTCATTTGGGGGGCAACGGCCGGTATTCTCCGCAACATGCATCAGAGGCTCTTCGCATCATGATCCGCACCGTCATCGAGAACCTCCTGCTGTTTCTGCTGCCGACCTTCCTCTATGTGGCCTGGGTGCTTGTCCGGCGCTCACGTGCGGAAACGGAGACCGGCGAGGACGGCGCCGCTCAAAGCCACTTCACGCGCGTGCTCGACGATGCGCCCCTGCTCTGGCTGTTCGCAAGCGGCGCGCTCGTCGTCATCGTTACGCTGGCGGTATTCGGCTCCTCCTCCGGCGGCAAGCCCGGCCAGCATTACACGCCGCCCTCACTCCAGGACGGTAAGATACAGCCGGGCCATATCGAGTAATGCGACGATGAGCGGCGACGACCATCTGCCGGAGCGGCCGCCGAGCCTCAAGGGCTCGTCCTGGCTCGAGCGCGCGAGTACGCAGGCGGTGCTCGAAGCGCTTAAAGGCGGTGGCTTCGAGGGGCGCGTCGTCGGCGGAGCTGTGCGCAACGCCCTGATCGGCGCGCCTGTAAAAGACATCGACATCGCAACCACAGCCCCTCCCGAGGAGGTGATGCACCTCGCCGCGGCGGCGGGATTGAGCGCCATTCCGACTGGCCTCGCACACGGCACCGTGACGGTGATCGCCCATCATGATCCGATCGAGGTGACGACGCTCCGGCGCGATGTCGAGACCTTCGGCCGGCATGCGCGCGTGACGTTCACGACGGAGTGGGCGGAGGACGCCGCTCGGCGCGACTTCACGCTCAATGCACTTTACTGCGGACTCGACGGCACGGTGCACGATCCCGTGGGCGGCTATGGCGATCTCCTCGCGCGGCGCGTTCGCTTCATCGGCGACGCCCGGGCGCGCATCCGGGAGGACTATCTGCGCATCCTGCGCTTCTTCCGGTTCACGGCGACGTATGCAGAGGGCACGCCCGACCCCGAAGGGCTCGCCGCCGCGATCGATCTTGCAGACGGTCTGGCGCAGCTTTCCGCCGAACGGGTGCGCGCCGAGCTCCTAAGACTGCTCAGCGCACCGCGGGCGGTTGAGATCGCGCGCGTCATGGCGGACGCAGAGCTTATCAGGGCCCTCATCGGAACGGCCGGCGATATCGGCCTTCTCGAACGGTTGGCAGAAATCGAGGCAGGATTGGCTCTCGATCCCGATCCTCTCTTGCGACTGGCGGCGCTCGCCGGCGGGGGGCGGGCCATGATCGGGCTCGCCACACGTCTCCGGCTCTCGAACACCGAGGGCGAGCGATTGGCCCGGCTCATGCTTCGGGACCGCGCTTTCGATCCCGCGACGGACGTGCGGGAGGCGCGGGCCTTTCTCTATCGCTTCGGCGAAGAGGCCTTTCGCGATGGCGTCATGCTGGCCTGGGCCCAGGGCGGGGCGGCGGCCGAGTCTTCGCACTGGCGTGAGCGCTTCGCGGTTCCAAGCCACTGGTCCGTCCCGACGCTGCCGGTGCGCGGTAGCGACCTTCTCGCGCGCGGCCTTGCGGAAGGCCCTGCCATCGGGCGTGTGATGCGCACGTTCGAGGACTGGTGGATCGGCGAGGACTTTGCAACGGACGAGGTGCTGCTCGCGCACAAGCTGTCCGACATCATCAAGGCGAACCGCGACCCCCATTAGCCGGTGCCCACTTTTCCGGAAGCACTCGTTTTATCGTGCTTCTGATCGGAAAACCGGCATCCACCTTTCCGGAAGCACTCGTTTTATCGTGCTTCTGATCGGAAAACCGGCATCCACTTTTCCGGAAGCACTCGGTCCGCCGTGCTTCACTTATTTCGCCCGCGGCCCCTGCAGACGGCGCATCGCACCCTCGATCCGGCGCCAGGTCGCCGCCTCATCCGCCGCGCCCTGCTCCTCGAACAGGCGGGCCTTCTGCGCAGCCTCGGCGATGGCCTTCGGGCCCTGAACCTCCATCAGCTTGCGGGCGTGCTCCTCGATCTGAACGGCAAGCATGGCGCGACCTCCTTTGCTCGTTTCCAAGATCGGGCAATCTTCCGTCTCGTCTCCATGTGGGTTCCTTGCACGGCCAGGCAAGTCCCCGCCCCATGAACTCACGCCACAAAAAAAGCCGGAGCAGCATACCGCTCCGGCCCAATCTCTGCGACACGCGCGGGGCTCATCGAGCCCCGCACGGCGGACCTTAGAAGTCCATGCCGCCCATGCCACCCATGCCGCCGGGGCCCGGCATTGCCGGAGCATCCTTCTTCGGCTTCTCGGCAACCATGGCCTCAGTCGTGATCAGGAGACCAGCCACGGAGGCAGCGTCCTGCAGCGCACAACGCACGACCTTGGCGGGGTCGATGACGCCCTCAGCGAGCAGGTCGCCGTAGACACCGGTCTGGGCGTTGAAGCCGTAGGCATACTCCGCGTTCTCAAGGATCTTGCCGGCAACGACGGCACCATCCTCGCCCGCGTTCTGGAAGATCTGGCGCGCCGGCGCCTGAAGCGACTTCCGCACGATGGAGACGCCGACCTTCTGATCCTCGTTCTGGACGTTGAGTGCATCGAGGGCCTTGGCCGCACGCAGCAGCGCAACGCCGCCGCCCGGGACGACGCCTTCCTCGACGGCGGCGCGGGTCGCGTGCAGCGCGTCGTCGACGCGATCCTTGCGCTCCTTCACCTCGACCTCGGTAGCGCCACCGACCTTGATCACGGCAACGCCGCCCGCGAGCTTCGCCAGACGCTCCTGAAGCTTCTCGCGGTCGTAGTCCGAGGTCGTCTCCTCGATCTGCGCCTTGATCTGCTTCACGCGGCCTTCGATGTCGGCCTTCTTGCCCGCGCCGTCGACAATGGTGGTGTTCTCCTTGTCGATCGAGACACGCTTGGCTTTACCAAGCATATCGAGGGTGACCGTCTCGAGCTTGATGCCGAGATCCTCGGAGATCACCGTGCCGCCCGTCAGGATGGCGATGTCCTCGAGCATGGCCTTGCGGCGATCGCCGAAGCCCGGGGCCTTGACGGCCGCGACCTTGAGGCCGCCGCGCAGCTTGTTGACGACCAGCGTGGCGAGAGCCTCGCCCTCGACGTCCTCGGCGATGATGAGCAGCGGCTTGCCCGTCTGCACCACGGCCTCGAGCACCGGAAGCATGGCCTGGAGGCCCGAGAGCTTCTTCTCGTGGATCAGGATGTACGGGCTCTCGAGCTCCGCGATCATCTTGTCGGCGTTGGTGATGAAGTACGGCGAGAGATAGCCGCGGTCGAACTGCATGCCCTCGACGACATCGAGTTCGGTCTCGAGGCTCTTGCTTTCCTCGACCGTGATTACGCCCTCGTTGCCGACCTTCTTCATGGCCTCGGCGATCTTGGAGCCGATCTCGATATCGCCGTTGGCGGAGATGGTGCCGACCTGGGCGATCTCGTCGTTGGAGGTGACCTTCTTCGCCTTGGTCTTGAGCTCGTCAACGACGGCCTGAACCGCCTGATCGATGCCACGCTTGAGATCCATCGGGTTGGCGCCGGCCGCGACCGACTTCGCGCCTTCGCGCACGATGGCCTGGGCGAGCACGGTGGCCGTGGTGGTGCCGTCACCGGCGAGATCCGCCGTCTTCGAAGCCACCTCGCGCAGCATCTGCGCGCCCATGTTCTCGAACTTGTCCTCGAGCTCGATCTCCTTGGCGACGGAAACGCCGTCCTTGGTGATGCGCGGAGCGCCGAAGCTCTTCTCGATGACGACGTTGCGGCCCTTGGGGCCGAGCGTCACCTTGACCGCGTTGGCGAGGATGTCGACGCCGCGGATCATCCGCTCGCGCGCGTCCTGCGAGAATTTTACGTCCTTAGCTGCCATGTGATGCAACTCCGTTGAAAACTTTGAGAAATAATTCTATCAGGCCGCGGCCTTGGCCGACGCGTTGCCCTCGAGGATACCGAGGATGTCGCTCTCCTTCATGATCAGGAGATCGTCGCCGTCGATCTTGACTTCGGTGCCAGACCACTTTCCGAACAGGACGCGGTCACCGGCCTTCACCTCGAGGGGAACGATCTTGCCCTGCTCGTCGCGAGCGCCGGGGCCGACGGCGACAACCTCGCCCTGCTGGGGCTTTTCCTTAGCCGTGTCGGGAATGATGATGCCGCCAGCGGTCTTGGTGTCCTCTTCGACGCGCTTGACGACAACGCGGTCATGCAAGGGACGGAACTTCATGGGCTACCCTCATGATGCATATGGTTGATCATGTTAAGAAATTTAATCCGATAGAGGGGCTGCGCCGCGCTCTTCGGACAGTCTGCGACCCGTCTTCGCGACCTCGAACGACGGAGACGCAGCGCCTATATGAGAAAGGGTGCTAGCACTGTCAAGGGTGGAGTGCCAGATAGCGGCGCCCGCGGGCGGCATCGTGAGCGCGCCAAGCGCTCGACGGCTCGCTGTGGAGGTAAGGCTTTCTCGCTTAAAAGACTCATACGGCGCCCAAGCCCGGTCCTGGACCGACATAGCTCCGGACACCTTTTCAATCCCCTTCAATCCCCACCCACCGTTCAGCGGGATCGCTTTGCTTATGATCCCCACAGTCGGGGAGGCGTTTTGGCATTAACGTTCCTGCCCTACGAAAGCTGCTTTACAGATTCAACCGTGCACGGCGTTTCGAGGAGCAAACGGGCCAAATAACAAGTGCGCCGCCAGATTGGCGGCGCACTGAATGCGGCAGATTTTCGCAGGGAAGCGATTGCGTTCACTCGGGTCAGAACCGTGCGAGAAACGCGCTCCAGGTCTTCGTTTGAGAGGCTCTTTCACACTCTTGATACGCGGCCTCCTAACGAGGCGGGCAAACAAGACTGCTCGTATCGAGAACGATCGAGCTCTCGTGCGATGATCTAAAAATTCACCCCTTACGCAGCGCAGTTCCGGGTTAATTCTCGCGTTCTTTTATGATCCCGAAGCCGGTCCCGCAACTGGCACGCTCCGCGAACTTCAAAATCGGGACACTAGACAGCGAAATCCGTGATTTTCGCACCCTTGCTCAGCTTGGCAACGAGCCAATTTGGCTTGCGGCCACGGCCAGTCCAGGTCTCTGCCCGATTGTCGGGGTTCATGTATTTCACGGTCACAGACTTGCCGCGCCCACGCTGGCCAAACAGCTCGCCAACCGAAAACCCGGCCGTCTCGGCGAGGGTCGTGATTTTTTGCTTTATCTCGGACCGCTCACGCTCTTTGGCTGCATTCAAAGCCTTCTGTGCACGAGCAATGATATCCGAAAGCTCCTTAACCGACATCTTGTCGTAATTGATAGCGGCCATTCCGTACTCCATTGGTGGGTATCTGGTCGGGATAGGATGTCGGGGACGAGGCATTGCCCCTTCAATTCTCAACGCATCAAAGCACCCAGAATTGATGAAAGTCTTCTTCACCCCTTGATATGTTCACAAACTTTCATGGATTCTGGCAGTGCCAAGCGATCCGCAACCAACGGCCGCGGATTCACCAGGTCAATAAAATCTTTTAGAAGGTTTCGTCAAGGCCGAGAAAATAATCTCGGCCTTTATTCACTTCGCAATGCATCAATCGGATTGAGGCGAGCCGCCCGGCGGGCCGGAAACAATCCGAAACAGATACCAGTTGCAGCCGCAGCAGCAAGGGCGCCGCCGAGAACCGACGGAGAGACCAAAACTGGCCAATTTGCCGCAAAAGCGATGATTGCAGACGCGGACACGCCTGCGGCAATGCCGATCAATCCGCCAAGAAGACAAAGAGAAACAGCTTCGACCAGAAACTGCAGCATTATATCGCGCCTGCGGGCGCCAACCGCCATTCTGAGCCCAATCTCACGCGTGCGCTCCGTCACCGAGACCAGCATGATGTTCATAATTCCGATCCCGCCGACAACGAGCGAAATGACCGAGGTTGCCGCGAGCAAATAGCTGAGCGTCGTGAGCACCTCGCTCCTTGCCTTCATCGTTTCCGCCAAATTGCGCACCGAGAAACTGTCCTCGGCATTGGCCCGCGTCCGGCGGCGCTGGCGCAGAAGGCTTTCGATCTCCTCCTGCACCTCATCGATGTCGGCGCCTTCGTCGACCTTGACGTAAATGCGCCCGACGCGATCGTTCTGCACCTGGCTGCGTCCCGACACCCGGAGCCGCGCCGTCGTGATGGGAATGAGCACGATATCGTCCTGATCGCGCCCCATGACCGACTGGCCCTTGGCTGCCAGCACGCCGATCACCTCGAACGGAACGTTCCTGATGCGGATCGTGGCGCCGACCGGATTTTCGCCCGCGAAAACTTCCTTCGCGACCGTATCGCCGATCACGACAACCTTGGCGCCGGTACGCACATCCGACGGCTCGATCTCACGACCTGAGACCACGGGCCAATCGCGCACCATCGTGTATTCCGCATGCACGCCATTCAGGCTCGACGTCCAGTTGGCGTTGCCGCGCACGATCGGCCCCGAGTCATCGATCTGGCCGGACACGGCCACGACGCCCGGGATCTTGTCACGGATGCCGGCAACGTCGGTCTCGCTCAGCGGAATGTCTGTGCCCGCCCCGCTCGCCCGGCCCATGACCCGCATGGAGCCCGGAAACACCACCAGCATGTTGGTGCCGAGCGCCTTGATCTGCTTGTCCACCTCGCTCGAGGCGCCGGTGCCCACAGCGACCAGGATGATGACCGACGCGACACCAATGACGATGCCGAGCGTCGTCAGAACCGAGCGCAGAAGGTTGGTGCGGAGCGCGCGGATGGCGATGGCGATGCTGTCCAGGAGGTTCATGTCGAACTCCCTACTTTCGTGGCTACGCCGCCGCCCGCGACATAGGGCGTCTGGCGAATGTCGTCCACGATATGCCCGTCGCGGAACGTGATGCGCCGGCCGGCCCACAGAGCGATCTCGGGCTCATGCGTCACGACGACGATCGTGATGCCTTCACGATTGAGATCGGTGAAAACCTGCATGATCTCCTCCGACGTGCGGCTGTCGAGAGCGCCCGTCGGCTCGTCGGCGAGAATGAGCTTCGGGTTGTTGACGAGCGCCCGCGCGATGGCGACGCGCTGTTGCTGTCCGCCCGAAAGTTGCCGCGGCGTGTGATCCATACGGTTTCCGAGCCCGACCTGTTCGAGCCGCCGGCGTGCCATCGCCTCGCTCTCTGCGGGGCGTGGCTTGGCGTAAAGCAGTGGCAGCATCACCTGCTCGAGCGCAGAGGTGCGCGCCAGGAGATTGAACTGCTGGAAAACGAAGCCGATGGTGCGGTTGCGCAGATCGGCCAACTCATCGACCGAGAGGGCGCCAATGTCACGCCCGTCGAGGACGAGTTGACCCGAGGTCGGCACGTCGAGCGCGCCGATCAGGTTCATCATCGTCGACTTGCCTGAGCCGGACGGGCCCATGATGGCGACGAAGTCTCCGGTGGCGATTTCGAGCGAGACGTGATCGAGCGCGACGACGCGCTGGTCGCCGATCTGATAAATCTTGCTCAGATCGCGGGCGGAAACGAGCGGCGGACCAAGGGCGGGGTCCGCCCGCTGCTGCGGCTCAGAGCCTGACGGGCGCTCGATAAGAGTCACGATTTCACGTCCCGGGCACGCACGATGATCGGATCGCCGTCCTTGAGATCGCCGCCGACCACCTCAGTGAACTGGTCATCGGAGAGACCGGTGCGAATGTTGCGGCGCTCAGGCTGTCCGTTGCGGCCGAGCACCCAGATCGTCGCCGGCCGGACCGCTTCGCGCCCATCCTTCCAGCGCTGGAACGCGAGACGCTGGCTGTCCGTGAGCGTCGGGGCAAGAGCCTGCTCGATCCGTGACACCATCTTCTGGCGGAAGTTGCCGCGATCACCGCCGCGACCACCACCGCCGCCAAAGCTCGCCGCTCCGCCTTCCGCCCGCGCCTCGCTGCGCAGGTGCTCCATGGCTTCGCGCACGGCGGCGGCCTGCGCGTCGGAAAGCTCTATGTCGGCCTGAAGCCTCTCGACCATCTGGCTGCCACGCTCACCCGGGCCGCCAGAGCGGGGCGCATCCGATTGCGGAGCCAGCGTCTTGGGACGGAAGCGGAGCGCATCGTTTGAGACGCGCAGCGTTCCCTCACGCGTATCGGACACGATAAGCACGCTCGCCGTCATGCCGGGGAAGAGCTTGCGCCCCTCGTTGTCCGCTTCGATGATGACGGTATAGGTCACGACGCTATTGAGCTCGGTCGCGGCGAGGCGAACCTGCGTCACGCGCCCTTCGAACTGGCGATCAGGATAGGCATCGACTGTGAACGTGGCCGGATTTCCCTCGGAAACCGCGCCGACGTCGGCCTCGTTGACCTGCGCCTCAATGCGAATGCGCGACAGGTTCTCCGCTATCTGAAACAACTCCGGCGCCTGAAGACTCGCCGCGACGGTCTGCCCGGGATCCACCGTGCGCGAGATCACCGTGCCGTCGATGGGCGAGCGGATGTCGGCACGCTCGAGGTCGATCTTGGCCTGATCGAGAGCGGCTTTACGCTGGGCGATGGTCGCACGGGCGCTCATGACCTGCGCCTCCGCCACCGCGATGTCGGCCTTCGCCACGTCGCGGTCGCGCAGAGCCGTCTCGTAGGTGAGCTGCGGTGAGAGACGCTTTTCGGCCAGGCTTTCCTGGCGCGAGACGTTGAGCTCCGCCGCCTCCAGTATCGCCTTTGATTTCAACAGCGCCGCTTCCTGGTTATGCAGCGCGGCGTCCGCCGCCTCGAGGTCCGCCTCCGCCTGGGCCACCTTGGCAGCAAACGTCTGAGCGTCGATGGTCGCCAGGATGTCGCCGGGCTTCACCTCGCTGTTGAAATCGACACGGACGTCCTCGACCTGCCCCGAGAGCTGAGAGCCGACCTTGACCGTCACGAGGGCGCGCACCGGACCCGAGGTGGACACGATCTTTCGGATCTGGCCCTTGGTGGCGGGAACCGTCTCGTAGACCACGCTCCGGTCGCCCCCGCCTCCGGGATTGAAAAGCCAAAGGGCGAGGACCCCGGCCGCAGCGACCGGAATTGCTAGGGTAAAAAGGGAACTCAGGCGTTTTGCCATGATCTTTGTTCGCTCGGCTCTGCAGTTCTCATCATGTTCCAGTGTAATGATCGAAAAACTTCACCCGACCATGCTGTTCGGCGGCTTTGAGTGCCTTTCGAGGGGATCACACTAGCAAGTCCATATTTCCAGTGCCCTTGGTGATTTCGAAGCTCGCTCCGAAGCCTAGTTGCGGGCACCAATAGAGGCTGAGAGGCGAAAGGTGTTGCGCGCCGTGGACGCACACGCAACGTGGGCCAGCTCCCTTCGCCAAACAACGGCTCCCAGACACGGGATCGCGCGCGGGCACGATGGCACCAAGCACGACCCATGATCCAAAGACGGATCTTGAAGCCGTTTCCGTCGCTTTCGCTGGATCTGCATCCCGCTGTGGCGCGATGACGCAAAGAGCCGCGACGATGAACGGGGGATGAATACGCCATTCAGGGCGGGTTCAGCAGCGCTGAGCTAGCGTGTGCCTACCCTGAGATCCTATCTTCCCCGGCGTGATCCACGGGGGTGCATCGCTCAGGGTCGGTGCACCCCCACCCCCAACCTTTTATCCATTTTCGACATTAGCGCGCGGTCATGAATGGCCGGTGCGAAGCTTCTGCCCCCACAAAGGCTTGAACGGAACTCCCTGAGCCGGTACGCATTCAGAGTGAAATATTTTTGCGCCAACCGGAGTAATGCCGTGACCTTCAAGCTCCCCGATCTGCCCTATGCCTACGATGCGCTCGCGCCCTACATGTCCGCTGAAACGCTCGAGTACCATCACGACAAGCATCACAAGGCCTATGTCGACAATGGCAACAAGCTGATCGTCGGCTCCGGCCTCGAGGGCAAGTCCATCGAGGAAGTCTGCAAGGCCGCCTACGACGGCAAGAACCAGCCGCTCGTCAACAACATCGGCCAGCATTACAACCACATCCACTTCTGGCAGTGGATGAAAAAGGGCGGCGGGGGCAACAAGCTGCCTGGCAGCGTTCAGAAGCTCGTCGACGGATACGGCGGGTTCGATAAGATGCGCGCCGACTTCATCAATGCGGGCGTGACGCAGTTCGGCTCTGGGTGGGCGTGGCTTGCCATCCGTGACGGCAAGCTCGAAGTGACGAAAACCCTCAACGGCGAGAACCCGCTGATGCACGGCGCCCAGCCGATCCTCGGCGTCGATGTCTGGGAGCACAGCTACTACATCGACTATCGCAACGCTCGCCCGAAGTATCTCGAGGCGTGGTTCGATAACCTCGTCAACTGGGAGCACGTCGAAGAGCTGGCCGGCTGAGTTCAACGGCCCCTTTCGAGGTAAAAGGAAAAGCGCGGGCCCAAACGGCTCGCGCTTTTTTATGCCCGCTTCTGGCAGAGCGCCGGTGCCAAAGGCGGCCTGCGCCAGAGCCGTTCCGGTTTAAGTGGAAACGGCTCTAAGTTTTTTTGTTTGGTCGTGTTTCTCCCTGGAAGCACGCTATCGATCGGCGCTGCTCCAGCCGGCAGGTGCTGCAAGAAAGCTCTCTTCCTCCGGTACCTGGATTTCGACTGAAAGGCGCCGATCCGGCAAAGCGACCGGAGCCGGAACACCCTTTGCGTCGCGTAAGAGGGCTGAGACGCGGACAATGAGATCGTGCGGCCCAGCCGCGGTCGGCGTAACAAGCCATGTCCAACGCCCGAGCGTCGCCGGATCGCGCGACGCCAGCGCATGCTTTGCGGCGACGAACTGAGTGCGCTCGGACTGGCGTTCGATCTCGAAAACTTCAGGCATGCCATAGAGGCTGACGGACAGCGTCTCGAGGTTTTGCGCCGGGCCGCTGCGGCCTTGGCGCGGCGGAAAAAGCTCGGCAAGCACGTCGCGGCAGAGCGCAATCTCGACCATCGTCGGCGCGCCGAGCCACATGGCGGCGGGAATGTGGTGCAAAAGAAGACCCGCCTCGACGGCCTGTGCGAGGTCCTCTGCGGTAATGAGGCGCGCAACTGGGGCCGGCGTGGGCGCGGATGGCATCGCGGCGAGCGTAACATCCTCGTACTCGGTTTGAGGCTCGCTCTCAGGCGCACCTTCCCCGCCAGCCGGCTCCGCCGGATACTCAGTCTCAACCTCGAGTTCGATCTCGGGTTCGGGCTCGAGTTCAGCCTCGGTCTCAAGCGGCGTGCCCACCTCCGGCAAGTCCAGGAGCGGCCGCACCCGAATACCGGACCCCGGCTCAGCGACGGGCTGCAGAGCGATAGGTTGAGCCGGCTCCTCGGCCGCCTTTGGTGGCGGCGAGGACAAACGCGGAGGCGGCAGAGGGCGCATGTAACTCTGCGGCCACGGGGAAGCCTCCGCCGATGGCGCGGGCAAGACGCCGGAGCGCCGGGCGATCTCGCGCTCGGCCATCTCGCGCAGCGATGCGGCAGCCGCGCTCATGCGGGCGACGATCCGTGCAATGCCGTCGTAGTCGCGCGGTGCCGGCATGTTGAGCTTGCGGAAGGCGAGCGGCAGCCGCGCCGCGGCGACATCGGCATCCCGCACCGGAACCAGGACGTTGAGCGGCAGCGTTTCGCGGGCGATGGCGGCGAGCCCGGCGCTCTGCGCCGACGTCTCCGTCCAGAGCACGATTACCGCCTCGAACTGGCGCAAACGCGTGAGGCGGTCCGGACGCGGCGTGTCGGGCTCTCCATCGAAGGAGACAAAGTGGTCCCGCCCCATGAGCGCGGCCCCAAGGTCGCGGGCGATATGGCCATCCTTCGGAACATGACAGAGGAGGACGCGTGCCATGCTGGTTTCGTTTTTTCCTCAAGCCCCGCGCCTGAAACGCCGTTTCCGGCGAGAGACATTACACCGCCGGACGTGCCCGGTGGGCGGGCCTCAACGGCTCCGTCCGGTGATCGACTTCACAATGATGTTCTTGATCGTGGTAGCGATGGTCCGCGAAAGAGAGCGCTGGAATTCCCGGCCGATCATCTCGCCCATTCCCTGCCGCGGACGTCCCTTGCCGCCGGAGCCTGCACCGCCGCCGCCGAAGATGATGTCGGTCCAGCCGCCGCCGCTCGCACCCCCCGCCTCCTCCGCAGCCTTGTTGGCGCGCCTGGCGAGAATCTCATGGGCGCTGTCGCGATCGACAGCCTCCTCGTATTTGCCGTAGACGGGGCTGTACTCGATGACGCTCAAGCGCTCGTCGTTGGAGATGGGGCCGATGCGGCCTTCCGGCGGGCGCATCAGCGTACGCTGCACGATCGACGGCTCGCCCTTGTTCTCGAGCATGGAGACCAGCGCCTCGCCGACCTTGAGCTCGAGGATCACACGCGCCGTATCGAGCTCCGGGTTCTTGCGGAACGTCTCCGCGGCGGCGCGAACGGCGCGCTGCTCCTGCGGGGTGAAGGCGCGCAGCGCATGCTGGACGCGATTGCCGAGCTGGGCCGAGACGGCGTTCGGCACGTCGAGCGGGCTCTGCGTGATGAAGTAGACACCGACGCCCTTCGAGCGGATGAGACGCGCGATCTGCTCGATACGTTCGAGCAGCGCCTTCGGCGCCTCGTTGAACAAGAGATGCGCCTCGTCGAAAAAGAAGACGAGCTTTGGTTTCGGCAGATCACCCGCCTCGGGCAGCGTCTGCCAGAGCTTGGTCAGCATCCAAAGCAGGAACGTAGTGTAAAGGCGCGGCTTCTCCATCAGCCTGTCGGCGGCCAGGATGCTCACCACGCCACGGCCATCAGGCGCGACGCGCATGAAGTCCTGGATGTCGAGCGAGGGCTCACCGAAGAACTGATCAGCCCCCTGCTCCTCGAGCACCAGAAGGCGGCGCTGGATGGCGCCGACAGACGCCGTCGCCACGTTGCCGTACTTCTGCGCGAGCTCCTTCGAGCGTTCGGCCACATTGCTGATAATGGAGCGCAGATCCTTGAGATCGAGGACGGGGATCTGCTCGTCGGCGGCAACGCGGAAGGCGATGTTGAGCACGCCCTCCTGCACCTCGTTGAGCTCGAGCATGCGCGCCAGCAGCAGCGGGCCCATGTCCAGCACCGTGGCGCGGACGGGATGGCCTTCCTTCCCGAACACATCCCAGAAAATGGTGGGGAAGGCTTTGGCGCTCCAATCAGCCGAAAGGCCGACCTCCTCCGAGCGCTTGAGAATGAAATCCTTGGGCTCGCCGACAGCGGCGAGGCCGGACAGATCGCCTTTGATGTCGGCTGCGAAAACCGGGACGCCGGCGGCCGAGAAGCCTTCCGCCAGCACCTGCAACGACACCGTCTTGCCGGTGCCGGTGGCTCCCGTGATCAGGCCGTGGCGGTTGGCGAAGCGCAGATCCAGGTATTCAGGCTTCGTGCTCTTGCCGACAAAGATCTTTCCATCCTGAAGCACTGACTGGCTCATCGCGCTCTCCGAATTGACACCCCCCCCGGCACCCGCGGACTTGCCGCCCGGCTCAGCCACCGGACGCCCGCGGCACGCAAAACGCCGACTCGGGCCGCTCTCGACCACAAGCCCTCATTGCATGGTGCCGAGACCATTGCAAACCAGTTGCATGGCCCTCTCCCCCCATGTTGGGGAAAGTTTTTTACAGGCAGCGGACTGGCGACCGGCCGCGCGCGCCATGGCCGTCCCGCTGCCCCAGCCGCGATTTCCTCGTGCGCGGACGTGCCATCTTTCTTATAGAGCGAATTTATCGCGATGCTCGGCTGAGCGTGCGACACTCATCTGCGTAAACAGAGCTCGGAGCCCCGATGACGGCCGCCGACACACCCAAAGACGCCTCTGCAGCGCTTGCTGCGGATTTCGAGCCCGCCACGCGCGCCCAATGGATGGCGCTGGTCGAAAAGGTGCTGAAAGGGGCGGACTACGAGAAGAAGCTCGTCTCCCGGACGGCGGACGGGCTTCGCATCGAACCCATTTACGCACGCGAGACGAGCGTTGCAGAGCTGCAGGCTGCCGTGCCGGGCAAGCCCCCTTACACGCGCGGCGCCCGCGCGGTCCTCGATGGGCTCGGTTGGGAGATCCGGCAGCGCGTCGGGGCAGCAAGCCCAGGGGGGGCCAACCGCGAAATCCTCACCGAGCTCGACGGCGGCAGCAACGGCGTCGCGCTCGTGATCGAAGCACCGGGACAAGCCGGCTGCCGCATCGGGAGCGCGGAGGACATGGCGTCCGCGCTCGCCGGCATGCGCCTCGATCTCGCCCCTCTCGAGCTTCGCGCGGGCCTCGGCGCAGGGGATGCGGCGCGCCATCTCCTGGCGGCGCTTCCGAAGCTCGGCGTGCCGCCACACGCCGCCCAGGTGTTCATCGGGCTCGATCCGATCGGATCGCTCGCCCGCTGGGGCAGGCTGCCCTCGCCCCTCCAGCAAGCGTTGACCGAAACCCTTGCAATCGCGCGCGAGGCCCGCGAGGCCATGCCCTCCGCACGCACGATCAAGGTCGACGCCGCGCTCTATCATGAAGCCGGCGCCACGGAAGCGTTCGAGCTGGCGGCGCTTGGCGCCACTCTCATCGCCTATCTCCGCGCGTTCGAGGCTGCCGGTGTCTCACCGGCTGACGCGCTGGCACAGATCTCGTTCACGCTGGCTGCGGACACGGATCTTTTCGCAACCGTCGCCAAGCTGCGGGCGGCGCGCCGGCTCATCTGGCGGATCGCCGATGCGTCGGGCGCGGGAGAGGCTGCTTCGCGGCTGCATCTCTCCGCACAGGCTTCCTTCCGCATGATGGCCAGGCGCGATCCTTGGACCAACATGCTGCGCTCGACGCTTGCCTGCGCGGGCGCGGTGCTCGGGGGTGCCGACGCGATCACCGTGCTGCCGTTCACCGCCGCGATCGGCGAGCCGGACGACATCGCGCGGCGCATGGCGCGCAACATCCAGATCGTGCTGCAGGAGGAATCCTGGCTCGGCCGCGTGATCGATCCCATGGGCGGCTCCTGGTACATCGAAGCGCGGACGGACGAGACCGCCAAGGCGGCCTGGGCCCTGCTGCAGGAGATCGAGAGCCGGGGCGGCATCGCCGCCGCGCTCGAGCAGGGCTTCGTGCAGGACAGGATTGCCGCCGATGCCGCGAAGCGCGCCGGCTCCATCGCAACGGGACGGCAGGAACTCACCGGCGTCTCGGCCTTTCCGCTACTCGGCGACGATGGCGTCACAGTGAAGCCGCCGCGCGAAGCGCCGCCCGTCGCCGGCGCGGAGATGGTGCGCCCCCTCACCCCGTACCGGCTCGCCGAGCCGTTCGAGGTGCTGCGCGACGCGGCCGATGCGCATGCGGCGAAGACGGGCCATGAGCTTCGCGTTTTCCTAGCGAGCCTCGGCCCGGTCATCGAACACACCCAGCGCTCCACCTGGATCAAGAACTATCTCGCCGCCGGTGGCATCGCTGTGCTGACCTCGGACGGCTATGCCTCGCCCGAGGAAGCGGCCCGTGCGTTTCAGGCCTCCGGCGCCGCTGCCGCCTGCATCGCATCGTCGGACGCGCTCTATGCGGAGCACGCCGAGGCGACGGCCAAAGCCCTCAAGCAAGCGGACGCAAAACTCGTCCTGATGGCAGGCCGCCCGGGCGAGCGGGAAGCGGCGCTCAAGGCTGCCGGGGTCGACCAGTTCCTCTATGCCGGCGCCGACGCAATCGCGATCCTCGCGGGACTTCAGGAGAGACTTGGAATTTCGTAAGCTTCGGCGCTGCCGATATCGGAACGATCAGGCTCCAGGAACGGCTCAAGGCATGACCAGCATTCCGGATTTCACCACGATCGACCTCGATGACGCCCGCAAGGCGAGCGCCACGGCGCACGAGGCGGCACCCCCCCGAGCCGAGGAAACGTTCACGACCGCGGAAGGCATTCCCGTCAAGCCGATCTATACCGCAGCGGATACCGCGGGCCTCGACTTCCTCGACACCTGGCCCGGCATTGCGCCTTATCTGCGCGGCCCCTATCCGACGATGTACGTCACGCAGCCGTGGACCATCCGGCAATATGCGGGCTTCTCGACGGCAGAAGACTCCAATGCGTTCTACCGGCGCAACATCGCCGCCGGCCAGAAAGGCCTCTCGGTCGCCTTCGACCTCGCCACGCACCGCGGCTACGATTCCGACCATCCGCGCGTCACGGGCGATGTCGGCATGGCGGGCGTCGCCATCGATTCCATCTACGACATGCGCACGTTGTTCGCCGGCATCCCGCTCGAGCAGATGACCGTCTCCATGACCATGAACGGCGCCGTGCTGCCGGTGCTGGCGCTCTTCATCGTCGCCGGCGAGGAGCAGGGCGTGCCGGCCGCCAAGCTCGCAGGCACTATCCAGAACGACATCCTCAAAGAGTTCATGGTGCGCAACACCTACATCTATCCGCCCGAAGCCTCGATGCGGATCGTGTCGGACATCTTCGCCTACACCTCGGCCAAGATGCCGAAGTTCAACTCGATCTCGATCTCCGGCTATCACATGCAAGAAGCCGGCGCGACGGCAGACCTCGAGCTCGGCTACACCATCGCCGACGGCATCGAATACGCACGCGCGGGCGTGGCCGCAGGCCTCGACATCGACACCTTCGCGCCGCGCCTCTCGTTCTTCTGGGCGATCGGCATGAACTACTTCATGGAGATCGCCAAGATGCGGGCCGCGCGGCTCCTCTGGGCTAAGCTCATCAAGCGCGAGTTCGCGCCCAAGGATGCGCGCTCCCTCTCGCTTCGCACCCACTGCCAGACGTCAGGCTGGAGCCTCACCGCACAGGACATCTTCAACAACGCGACGCGCACCTGCATCGAGGCCATGGCAGCAACGCAGGGGCACACGCAGAGTCTCCATACGAACGGCATCGACGAGGCCATCGCGCTGCCGACCGACTTCTCGGCCCGCATCGCGCGCAACACGCAGCTCGTGCTGCAACAGGAGAGCGGCACGACGCGGCCGATCGACCCCTGGGGCGGCAGCCACTTCATCGAGCGGCTGACCTACGAGCTCGCCATCAAGGCAAAGGCGCACATCGGCGAGGTGGAGAAGCTCGGCGGCATGGCCAAGGCCATCGCGGCGGGCATTCCGAAGATCCGCATCGAGGAGGCGGCGGCCCGCACGCAGGCGCGCATCGACAGCGGCCGGCAGACCATCGTCGGCATCAACAAGCTACAGGCGAAGGACGACCTCCCGATCAACTTCCTCAAGGTCGACAACGCCGCTGTGCGCGAGCGTCAGATCGCCAAGCTCGAGCGGCTGCGGGCCGAGCGCGACGAGGCCGAAACACAGGCGGCGCTCGCGGCATTGACCGAGGGCGCCAAGGGCCACGCCAACCTGCTCGATCTCTGCGTGAAGGCGGCGCGCGCCAAGGCGACCGTCGGCGAAATGTCGGAGGCGATGGAGCGTGTGTTTACACGGCACCGCGCCGAGATCCGCGCGATCTCGGGCGTCTACAGATCGGAGGCTGGCGCCATGAGCGACGAGGTGGGCACGGTCATCCAGATGGCGGCCGCGTTCGAGAAGGTGGACGGCCGCCGCCCACGCATCCTGATCGCCAAGATGGGCCAGGACGGACACGACCGCGGGCAGAAGGTGATCGCCTCGGCATTTGCCGATCTCGGCTTCGACGTCGACATCGGCCCGCTGTTCGCGACCCCCGACGAGGCGGCACGGCAGGCGGTCGAGAACGACGTGCATGTGATCGGCGTCTCGACCATGACGGCCGGCCATCTCACTTTGGTGCCCGAACTCAAGCGCGCACTCGCGAAGGACGGGCGAGAAGACATCATGGTGGTTGTCGGCGGCGTAATCCCGCCGCATGACTACGAGGCGCTCTACGCAGCCGGCGCGGAAGCCATCTTCGGCCCTGGAACAAACATCCCGAAAGCGGCGGGCGATCTGATCAACAAGCTCAACGATAAGTATGGATACGCGAGATCGGCGGCGGAGTAGCTTCTATGTGCACAGGACGAGATCAAGTGCCTCCGTTTGGGGATGCATAGAGAGTTCCTTAATCTGGGTCGCAATTCGCACAGCCTCAAGGAGGCGAGCCTTTTGCTCGCGCCTTCCTAGGCTGATCAGCCTGAGGAACGGCGGGAAATTTTCAAACTCTCTCTTAATTGACATCTTTTCCGGGTACAGAGCTTCAATCCAACTATACAGAGCTTGAGCTTCGACAGGCATTTTTCTAGTCAGTCGATTGTAGTCATGCCATGCAATAAAGAGCAGAAAATCGTTCTGTTGATCTGAGAACGCATTCAATAATTCATCATCATTTCGCTCGGGAGCATGATGCTTGAATGCACGGCAGTATTGATTAGCTAACCTGCGAATGTCAGTGATTGGCCGATCTGCGTTGGCAGCAATCTGCCCCATAATAGAAGCTTGAGCGGATACAGCACACAACCTCTCTAGGATCTCTCTGGACGCGCAGGCAAGCGTGTGCACAGAGATTGGATCAAGATCGTTCACGAATAGATACGTGGCGACTCCGAGCTGCCGTCGCGCTACTTCAATTTTGAGCATAGCAAGCCTCGCAGGGCTAGGATTCGAAAGGAGATCACGCTTTTATGAAAGCCATCAAGATCGCGAGACCCGGCGGGCTCGACAAGCTTCTCGTAACGGATATCGACGATCCGGGCGCGCCGGGGCCGGGCGAGGTTCGTGTGCGGCTGCATGCCAGCTCGCTCAACTATCACGACTATGCCGTCGCCATCGGCGCCATTCCCACCGCCAACGGGCGCATCCCGATGTCGGACGGCGCGGGCGTCGTCGAAGCGGTTGGCGAGGGCGTCACCGAGTTCGCGGCCGGCGATCATGTGGTCTCGTGCTTTTTTCCCTATTGGCAGGAGGGGGAAGCCCCGCACGGCAACTTCTCTCATGTGCCGGGCGATGGGCTCGACGGATATGCGCGCGAGGCGATCGTCGTGCCGACCGATTGGTTCACGCATGCGCCGAAAGGCTGGAGCCATTTGGAAGCCGCGACGCTTCCCTGCGCGGCGCTGACGGCGTGGCGCGCGCTCGTCGTCGAGGGGCAGCTCAAGGCCGGTGACAGCGTGCTGATCCTCGGCACCGGCGGCGTCGCGATCTTCGCGCTGCAGTTCGCCAAGGCGATGGGCGCGACCGCGATCGTCACCTCGTCGTCGGACGCCAAGCTCGAGCGGGCTCGCGCGATGGGCGCGGACTTCACCGTCAACTACAAGACCGATCCCGAGTGGGGTAGCACCGTGCGCGAGTGGACGGGCAAGCGCGGGGTGGACCATGTGCTCGAGATCGGAGGCCCGGGAACGCTCGCGCAATCGATCACAGCGGTGCGCATCGGCGGGCACATCTCGATGATCGGCATCCTGACCGGCACCAAGGGCGAGGTGCCGACGATGCTGCTGATGGCCAAGCAGATCAAGCTCAAGGGCATCATCGTCGGCAGCCGCGCGCATCAGCGCGACATGATCCGCGGCCTCGAAGCGACGGGCATCCGTCCCGTAGTTGACAAGACATTTCCGCTCGCGGATCTGGCGGACGCGTTCCGCTACGAGGAAGAGGCCGCCCACTTCGGCAAGATCTGCGTCGAGATCTGAAGCGGACCGCTGCGCGGCCTGAGGGACATGAAGGCATCACCGCCCGGGCTGGCGGCTATCGAGAACAAAAACGCCGCGAGGCTCAAGCTTCGCGGCGTTCTTTTTTCGTGCGGAGGAGAAGCGCGGCTGACGTCTCACTCCTCCTTCTTGCGGGGCACGCTCGGGACGGCGCCGCCGGAGCGCGAGGCGCGCTCCTTCTTCTCCTTCGGCCCCGGAAGAGCCTTGCGCGGCGGCGTCGCGTCGACAAGCACCGGCTCCGCGCCCTCCTCGTCGTCGTCATCCTCTTCACGGACGCGCTTCTTCGAGGGATCGGCGGGAACGATCTCGAAGGTTAGCTTGCTGTCCTCGCCCTTGCCCTGGACGAGCACCTTCACGGTGCCGCCGTGCTCGAGCTTGCCGAACAGAAGCTCGTCGGCGAGCGGCTTCTTGATGTGCTCCTGGATGATGCGGGCCAGCGGACGGGCACCGAACTTCTCGTCGTAGCCCTTCTCGCCAATCCACTTCTGCGCGCCTTCCGAAAGCTCGATCATCACGCCACGATCGGCGAGCTGAGCCTCGAGCTGGAACACGAACTTCTCGACCACCCTCCCGATGATCTCCGGCGAAAGCCCCTGGAAGGGAATGACCGCGTCGAGACGGTTGCGGAACTCCGGCGTGAACAAGCGGTTCACGGCTTCGGTATCCTCGCCCTCCCGCTTCTCGCGGTTGAAGCCGATCGGCGGACGCGCCATGTCGGCCGCCCCGGCGTTCGTCGTCATGATCAGGATGACGTTACGGAAGTCCACCTGCTTGCCGTTGTGATCGGTCAGCTTGCCGTGGTCCATCACCTGCAACAGGATGTTGAATAGGTCCGGGTGCGCCTTCTCGATCTCGTCCAGCAGAAGCACGGAATGCGGATGCTGGTCGATGCCATCGGTCAGAAGCCCACCCTGGTCGAAGCCGACATAGCCCGGAGGCGCGCCGATCAGACGCGAGACCGTGTGCTTCTCCATGTACTCCGACATGTCGAAGCGCAGGAGCTCGACGCCCATCTGCGCCGCAAGCTGCTTTGCCACCTCGGTCTTGCCGACACCGGTCGGGCCCGAGAACAGATAGCAGCCGATGGGCTTCTCAGGCTCGCGAAGCCCGGCCCGCGCAAGCTTGATGGCGGCGGACAGCGCCTCGATGGCCTTGTCCTGTCCGAACACGAGCCGCTTCATGTCCTTCTCGAGGTTCGAGAGCACCTCGGCGTCGGACTTGGTGACCGTCTTCGGCGGGATGCGCGCCATGGTGGCGACGGTGGCCTCCACCTCCTTCACCGTAATCTTCTTCTTGCGCTTGCTCTCCGGGAGCAGCATCTGCGAGGCGCCCGTCTCGTCGATGACGTCGATCGCCTTGTCGGGCAGCTTGCGGTCATGGATGTACTTCGCCGACAGCTCCACCGCCGCCTTGATGGCGTCGCCCGTGTACTTGAGCTTGTGGAACTCCTCGAAGTAGGGCTTGAGGCCCTTGAGGATGGCGATTGAGTCCTCGACCGTCGGCTCCTTGACGTCGATCTTCTGGAAACGGCGCACGAGGGCGCGGTCCTTCTCGAAATGCTGCCGGTACTCCTTGTAAGTCGTGGAGCCGATGCAGCGCACGGTCCCCGACTGCAGCGCGGGCTTGAGAAGGTTGGACGCATCCATCGCGCCGCCGGACGTGGCGCCAGCGCCGATTACGGTGTGGATCTCGTCGATGAACAGGATCGCACCGGGATAGTTCTCGATCTCCTTCATCACCGCCTTGAGGCGCTCCTCGAAGTCGCCGCGATAGCGGGTGCCGGCGAGCAGCGCGCCCATGTCGAGCGCGAAGATGGTGGCGTGCTTCAGAACCTCGGGCACCTCGCCGCGCAGGATCTTGCGCGCCAGGCCCTCGGCGATCGCCGTCTTGCCGACGCCCGGATCACCGACGAACAGCGGATTGTTCTTCTGGCGCCGGCACAGCACCTGGATGGTGCGCAGCACCTCCTGCTCCCGCCCGATGAGCGGATCGATGCGGCCTTCCCGCGCCTTCTTGTTGAGATTGACGCAGTAGGTATTGAGTGCGTCCTGACCGGGCTTCTTGTCGTCGCCAGCTTCGCTCGCCTGCTCGTCGTCCACGCCGCGTACTCCTCTCGGCTCCGACATGCCAGCACGCTTGGCGATGCCGTGGCTGATGTACTGAACCGCATCGAAGCGCGTCATCTCCTGCTCCTGCAGGAAGAACGCGGCATGGCTCTCGCGCTCGGCAAAGATGGCGACCAGCACGTTGGCGCCGGTCACCTCCTCGCGGCCCGAGGACTGCACATGTACGACGGCACGATGGATCACGCGCTGGAAGCCCGTGGTCGGCTGCGCCTCGGCGGTGCCCTTGTGCACGAGCGCGCCGAGCTCGGTATCGAGATACTCCCCGACACGCGCGCGAAGCTGGTCGAGATCCACGTTGCAGGCGCGCATGACCGCCGCCGCATCCCGATCGTCGATCAGGGCTGCGAGCAGATGCTCCAACGTTGCAAATTCGTGACTGCGCTCGTTGGCGAACTCGAGCGCACGGTGCAGAGAGGATTCAAGGCTCTTCGAGAAGGATGGCACGATCGACCTACTCTTTCTCCATGGTGCATTGCAGAGGATGGCCATGCTGGCGCGAGAAGTCCATAACTTGTGTCACCTTCGTTTCGGCGACTTCGTAGGTGAACACCCCGCAGATGCCGACACCTTTGTGGTGCACGTGCAGCATGATCCGTGTCGCCTCCTCCCGCCCCTTGCTGAAATATTTCTCCAGCACGAGGACGACGAACTCCATGGGGGTGTAGTCGTCGTTGAGGAGCAGCACTTTGTAGAGTGACGGCTTCTTCGTCTTCGGGCGTGTCTTCGTTACGAGGCCGGTTTTGCCCTCGTCCCCGCCCCGATCGTTGCCGGCACCGTTCTTGCCCGCCATTGTCAGTCCCAGTGTCATCGTATCCGTTATCGTTCTTATCCCCCGTCGCCCAAAGAAGGTCGGGGCGTGTGGCTCATGTTCGCGCAGGTAGCTTGCGCCAGCAATGCCCTCCTTGAGTTTCTCTGGGCCCAACAATCGCAGATCATCAAAGCAATCGGGCGAAAAGAAAGTGGGATGGCGCGCCAAATAAAAAAGGCCCGGGGCGTGCGCCGCCGGACCTTTCGCATCGGACCTCGCACTTGAGGCCGCGCCAAAGAGGCATGCTCACCTGCCCTGGAAGGCATTCTCCACCGGCTTATACGCATCCTGCGCGAGCGCGGTGCACATGCTGCCGATCTTGGTGACCTGGTGGAGATAGTCCTCATACGCGCGCTTGGCGAAATTGGATTGTATCTCGAACGCCTGCTCCAGCGACTTCGCAGCCGCGAGCTTCTCGAATGTGGCCGTGCCGTCCTCGAACGCACGCTTGGAATAGTCCGACATCTCAGCCGCGATGGCCTGCCATCCCTTGTTCCAATCACCAAAGAATTTCAATGCGGTGCCGAGATTATTCTGGCCGAGCTTCTGGAAGTCCTGGAAATTGTCGATCATGGGATTGTCTGCCTGCTGCTGCGATGGGGACCATAGTCGGCGACGCATGCCTTGGCCTTAATTTAGACGCACTGCATCATGGCTTCAAGCATCCTGTTGCGGCGCAGCAATGAGCGCCTGAAGACAATTGCCGCGTCGTTAACCAAATCGAAGCGTCCCAGTCGGTAGCCTCGCCGATACCGCCGCGGGCGGGTGCTGTCCCAATTATTGGGCGCAAAGGCCGCAAAGTGGCCGTGAAGCGTAGGCATGCAGAACCGGATCAGATAGGTTCGAGGCTGCAGCGGGAGGGGGGCTCTCGCCTGAGGCCTGTTCGGTTCAAGCCGCGTCGCGGAACGGCTTTGGGTTTGATTGATCGTGCTTTTTTCTGGAAGCAGCCCGTGATGCCGTGCTCCAGGCCGGAAAACCGGGTTCCGCAGCACGCTAGAGCACGAGAGAGGGGATCTTTGGCGATCGCCGTCATACGATCGATGGTTCTGGCGTTTGCGGCGTGCGCAGTTGCGGTGACGGCGCATCCCCAGGCCGCGCTCGCCCAGCAGGCCAAGTCCAAACAGAAACAAGCGGCGGCGCCCAAGCAGGCAGCCTTCGTGATCGACGCCAACACGGGCAAAGCCCTTCACGCCCAGGCCGCGGACGAGCCCCGCTTCCCCGCGTCGCTCACCAAGATGATGACCCTCTACATGGTGTTCGGCGAGATCGAGCGGGGGCGGCTGACGTTTCAGAGCCGCATCCGCTTCAGCGTGCGGGCGACCGGCGTGGCGCCGTCGAAGCTCGGGCTCAAGGTCGGAGAGGAGATCACGGTTCTCAATGCCGTCAAGGCGCTCGTCGTGAAGTCGGCCAACGATGTGGCCGTGGCCGTGGCCGAGCACATCGGCGGAACCGAGCACCAGTTCGCGCGCATGATGACGGAGCGCGCCCGCCAGATCGGCATGAAGTCAACGACGTTCCGCAACGCTTCGGGATTGCCGGAGCCCTCCCAGCATTCCACCGCGCGCGACATGGTGACCCTGGCGCTCCGGCTGCAAGACGACTTCCCGCAGCACTACCATTTATTCTCGACGGTCTCGTTCGCGCACGGCGGCAAGACCTACCGCACGCACAACACGCTGATGCTCGCCTTCCCGGGCATGGACGGCATCAAGACGGGCTATACGCGCGCCTCGGGGTTCAATCTCGTCTCATCCGTGCGTGCGGGCGGAAAACATGTCGTCGGCGCCGTGTTCGGCGGCAAGACCGCGGCGACGCGCAACGCGCACATGCGCTCGCTGCTGTTTGCGGCCCTGGAGAAGGCCTCGACGACGCGGACACGACAGGGCGGACCGATGCTCGTCGCGGAGGCGCGGGCGGCCTCTCCGCCGCGTGCGCAGGCCCGCATCGACGCCACGTGGGCGTCCGCAACGCAGACGCCGTCGCGCCCGGAAAAGGTCCAGGCTGCTGCGAGACCCGCGGCGCAGGCCCCCTCGCCGATATCGGCACCCATCCCCGTTCCGGTGCGCAGCGCAAAAAAGCAGCTGGAGCCCGCCCCCAGACACGACGCCATCGCCGCCGTCCTGGCGGAAGGTGATGAGTCGCCTGCGGAAAGCGACGAAGCCTGGCCGCCGTCTCCCGCCGTCACTGCGCCCCGTCTCGATCTCGAAGGCCTGCGCCAGGCGATATCGGAAAACGGCGATGCTCACCCGCACCCTGGAGCGGCCCTCACGGGCTCGCTCGGAACGCCGGGCGCTGGCACGCAGTCCGAACAATTTGGCCGCATGCGCGAGACCATCGTCGAAGGCACCCCGGGGCCTGCCACGCGTGTGCGCGCGCCCTCGACGCTCAACCAGCAGGCGACGGCACTCGCCGCCCTTGCGGAGCCGTCCGAGCCGCAGCCTCGCGCAGCTCCCCCGCCCCACGCGGCGACGCAAGTCGCGGCTCTCGCGCCGGCGGCGCATACGGGCCCAGGCTATGAGGTGCAGATCGGTGCCTATCGGTCCGCCGACGAGGCTCAGGCTCGGCTCGAAACCGTCCGCGCCCGCGCCGCCAGCCTGCTCGAAGGCCACCAGGGCGTTACGCTTGCCGTGGAGAGAAACAACGGCCGTCTCTTCCGCGCGCGCTTCGTCGGTTTCGACGAGCGAGCTGCCTCGAACACGTGCCTCGAACTGCGCCGCATTGCCGTCGACTGCTTCGTCATGCGGGCGGACTAAACAGGGTCATCCGCGTCGGCGCACGGAATTGCGATCCGTTTTTTGATCACCGCTCAGGCGTGCCCGGCATCGCTCACGAGATGAGACGGATCGACGCCGATCTTCGCAAGCGCGCGCGCGTATTTGCCCTCGAGATCATCATCGAACAGGAGGTTCAGGTCAGGCGGGCAGTGCAGCCAGCCATTGGCCTGGATCTCGCTCTCGAGCTGCCCCGCCGACCAGCCCGCATAGCCAAGCGCCAACATGGCGTGCATCGGCCCCTCGCCCGAGGCCATGGCCTTCAGGATGTCGATCGAGGCCGTGAGGCTGACGTCGGCGTCTATCGGGAGCGTCGCATCATCGGAATGATAGTCGGAGCTGTGAAGCACAAAGCCGCGTCCGGTTTCGACGGGGCCGCCGACGTGCACCTGCCGCTCCAGAATGTCGTTCGGAATGCCGTCCTCGGCACCTTGCGTAACGATCCCAAGACGCTCCAGAAGATCGGGAAAGTTGATGTGGTCGGCACGGTGATTGATGATCAGACCCATGGCGCCATCATCCGAATGGGCGCACATGTAGATTACGGAACGGGCGAACCGCCGGTCGGTCATCAAGGGCATGGCAACGAGAAGCTGGCCCTTGAGATTGGCTTCGGAGCGCTTTCGCTTCAGTCTCGTCGTATTCATGAGGAGAGACTAGCTCCCGTGAGGGTCCTCTGTGAAGCTTGGAAATGCGAGAGGCATCGGTGCATTGCGCTCAATCCGTTCGTGTCGCGATGTAAAAAAGCTGCGCGATGTATGCTAAGTGAATGGACACGCCCGGCAAGCCTGGAGAGTTCCCACCCTTCATGATCAGATCCGAACTCCACCTCGCACACATCGTTTCCACACTCATATTCGCTCTGATGGCGGTCGCTTCAAGCGGGGCCCTTCCCCTAACGGCGGCCGCCGCTGCAGGCGCCACGCCGTGGGCCGAGGGACCGAAGGGCAAAGTGCGCTTGTTGACCGGTCGCGTTCCGGACCAGGACGGGGCGATCCATGCCTTCGTCCAGATCGCCCTCGAGCCGGGATGGAAAACGTACTGGCGAACGCCGGGCGATGCCGGCGGCCTGCCGCCATCGTTCGACTGGTCGAAATCGTCAAACCTCGCTGCCGCCGATGTGGCCTTCCCGGCGCCACGCCGTTTCACTGACAGGTCGGGCAACACGATCGGCTATGAGAACGGCGTCGTGCTTCCCATTGCCCTCAGGCCGCAAGAGGCGGGGCAGCCGATCTCGCTCGTCGTCGGAATGCATTACGGCATCTGCAAGGACATCTGCATTCCCGGCGAAGCGGAGCTGGCTCTGGAGGTACCGGCAGCTGGCGCCACGGATGCGGCACCAGCAGACGCGCTCGAGGCGCTCAAACACGTTCCAAGGCCGCAGGACAAGCTGCGTCCGGGAGATCCGGTGCTTGTTCAGGCACAGGCGATCCTGAGCGAGCCCGCGCCGAAGATCCTGATCGAAGCGCGGTTTACAAAAGACGACGCCATCTCGGCCGATGCGTTCCTCGAGGCGCCTGATGGAATTTTCCTGCCGCTTCCCAAGCGCCTGAACCGGGCCAGCAGCGATGGATTGGTCGTGTTCGAAGCGCCCCTCGGCGAGGATGTGGATGTCGCCCAACTCCGGGGCAAAACCGTCACGGTGACGCTGGTCGGGCGATCCGGTGCCTCCGTCGCAACGTTCGGAGTGCCTTGAAGCGCATGCGCTCGGCCGCCGCCGTTCAAAACGGCTGGGGCAGCCGGCCAGGACACACGCAACCTTTCACACCCAAGCATGGAGACGAATGACGATGACCATCAAAGTCGGCGACAGGATACCCGAGGGAACATTCATGACCATGGGCGAGAACGGTCTCGAGACGGTCTCATCCAGCGACGTGTTCAAGGGCAAGACGGTCGTGCTGTTCGGCGTGCCGGGCGCGTTCACTCCCACCTGCAGCGAACAGCACCTTCCCGGGTTCGTCGCGCAAGCGGACGCGATCAAGGGCAAGGGCGTCGCCACCATCGCCTGCACCTCCGTCAACGACCCGTTCGTTCTTCGCGCCTGGGCCAAGGCGAGCGGCGCCGACGACTGCATCACCATGCTGGCCGACGATAAAGCCGACTTCGCAAGGGCGATCGGAGTTGACGTGGATCTGTCCGCAGCCGGCCTGGGTACTCGTTCGCACCGCTACGCCATGATCGTCGATGATGGGGTTATCAAGTATTTCGCAATTGAAGACAGTACTGCAGCTCACGAAAAAGCCACGGCAGAGAAGCTACTTGCGTCCTTCTGAGATAATTTAACGGTTTTATACTTGGACTCTACTTACAAACCGCGGCGGCGCCTTCGGCTCCACCGCGGTGGTCATATTGACGCGCCCGCCTTCCCTTTCCTTGTTTATGCCAACTGCCCATGCGACTGCGCCGCTGTTCAGTAAGCAAGTTAGGGGATCCAAGACATGAGAAAGACCGTTCTCGCCGCCGCGGCGACGCTGCTGGCGTGCGCCGGTGTGACGTCTGCGGATGCGCGTCCCGCTCGCGACGAAAGCTGGAATCCATTCGTGCAGCAGTCCTCGTCCGTTTCGAGCGAGAGCCGCGCCACACATTCCCAGGCGAAGCGTCAACGCTCCGCCTCCCGCCAGCGCGGCCAGCACATGCGCTACGCCGCCCGCCATCAGAAAGCCCGGCACGCCTCGCACAGCACGGGCCGCCACAACGCAGGCCCGCGTCCGCGCGCCTGGTGCGGCTGGTGGATGCGCACGCAGCGCGGCGGCGGCGCACACCTGAACGTCGCCTGGAACTGGAGCAAGTGGGGCCGTCCGAGCGGGCCGCAGGTGGGCGCGGTCGTCGTCTGGCGCCACCATGTGGGCGAGATCGTCGGCAAGGCGCCGAACGGACAGTGGCTGGTTCGCTCCGGAAACGACGGCGGCGCCGTGCGCACACGCGCGCGCTCCGTGGCCGGGGCCGTCTTCCGCGTCGGCTGATCGGTTCGGTTTAGAGCCGTTCCGGCTTAAGTGGACTCGGGGAACGGCTCTAAGATTATGTTCTTCGTGCTTCTTTCCGGAAAACCGGTTCCCACTTTTCGGAAGCACTCTGGCCTTCCAGTTTACGGAAGCATTCTGGCTTCAAAGGGCCGCCGGCCATAAACCGGCGGTCCTTTGCTATCATCCGCGCTGCACGCTTTTCAGCCCGTCATGGTCGCTTCGGCTTGAACGCGGCCATGCCCTCACGGGCCAGCTCGTCCGCGCGCTCGTTCTCGGGATGTCCGGCGTGGCCCTTGACCCAATGCCAGCGCACCTGATGGCGGGCGAGCGCCGTCTCGAGCCGCTGCCAGAGCTCCGCGTTCTTGACCGGCTTCTTGTCCGCCGTGCGCCATCCATTGCGCTTCCAGCCATGGATCCAAGATGAGATGCCGTTCCGCACGTAGCTACTGTCCGTATAAAGGTCCGCATCCACGCCGACCTTCAGCGCCTCCAGAGCCGAGATCGCCGCCATCAGCTCCATACGGTTGTTGGTCGTCAGGGTCTCGCCGCCCTTGATCTCTTTGCGGTGGCCATTCCAGATCAGGATGGCGCCCCAGCCACCCGGGCCGGGATTTCCCGAGCAGGCGCCGTCGGTATAGATCTCGACCGATTTCGCGTCGCCGCTCACGAGGATGCCTCCACGCCATAGTCAGCCGCGACCTCGACCTCCTGATGGAACCGCAGGCGGCGGATGTAAGGTTTCGGGTCGTGCGGTCTCACCAGCGCATTGCGGTCCGTATGCAGCCAGTCATAAGCGCGCGTGAGCAGAAAGCGCAGTGCCGCCCCGCGCGCCAGCACGGGAAACGCCGCCTGCTCGGCCTCCGTCAGCGGACGCAAAGTCTGATAGCCGGACAGCAGTGCGCGGGCTTTCGCGGCGCTGAACGAAACGTCCGGCTCGAAGCACCAGGCATTGAGGCAGATCGCAAGATCGTAGGCCCAGGCGTCGTTGCAGGCGAAATAGAAATCGATAAGGCCGGAAAGTTTGTCGCCGATGAAGAAAACGTTGTCGGGGAAGAGGTCAGCGTGGATGACGCCCGACGGAAGATCCTTCGGCCAAGCCCGGTCCAGGAAGGCGAGCTCATGGGCGATCAGCGTGCCGAGGCCTGGCGCGATCTCATCCGCCCGCGAGGCAAAACGCTCATAGAGATCGTGCCAGCCCTCGAGGCCGAGCGCGTTGGGCCGCTCGAGTGCGAAGCCGTCGCCCGCCAGATGCAGCTCAGCGAGCGCCCGCCCGACCGCCTGGCAATGGCTTTCGCGCGGGTGGCGCGGCCAGACGCCTTCGAGAAATGTGACGACGGCCGCGCTGCGCCCCGCGATCGCGGTCAGCACGTCGCCGGCACGATTACGCACCGGTTGCGGGCACGAGATGCCGCGCGCATGGAGATGCTCGAGCAGGCCGAGAAAGAACGGCAGGTCCGCCGCATCCACGCGGCGCTCGTAGAGCGTGAGGATATAGGCGCCCTTGGTGGTGTGCACCATGAAGTTGGTGTTCTCCACTCCCTCGGCAATGCCTTTGTAGGACAGTAGCTCGCCAAGTCCGTAGTCGGCGATCAATGCCGCAAGCTCGTCGTCCGTCACTTCCGTGTAAACGGCCATGGATGTCGTTCTTCTTTTGGGATGGCTTGATATCTAAGGAAGAGGCAGGGGCTTCTCAGGCTGCCGGCTCGCGCAGCTCACGCGGGACGTTGAAGGCAATGCGCTCGCTCGCTGTCGTCACCTGCTCGATGGTCACCTCGAAACGGTCCCGCAGCGCCGCAATCACCTCGTCGACGAGCGTCTCCGGAGCCGAGGCGCCGGCTGTGATCCCAACTCCGGACAGACCGTCCAGCTCCTCCCAGGGAATGTCGCTCGCGCGCTGAATGAGAATCGCCTTCGGGCAGCCGGCGCGTTGGGCCACTTCGACGAGACGCAGCGAGTTCGAGGAGTTCGGCGCGCCCACCACCAGCGTCAGACACACCTTGCCGGCGATGGCCTTGACGGCTGCCTGGCGGTTCGTGGTGGCGTAGCAGATATCCTCCTTATGCGGTCCGACGATGGCCGGGAACCGCTCACGGAGGATGGCCACGATCTCGGCCGTATCGTCGACCGAAAGCGTCGTCTGCGTCACGTAGGCGAGCCGGTTGGGATCCTCGGCCTCGAAAGCCCAGGCATCGGCCGCCGACTGGATGAGCGTCACGGCGCCCTCCGGCAGCTGGCCGGTGGTGCCCTCCACCTCCGGATGGCCGGCGTGCCCGATCAGCACGATCTTGCAGCCTTCAGCGTAATGGCGTGCCGCTTCCATGTGGACCTTGAAGACCAGCGGGCACGTGGCGTCGATCGCAAAGAGGTTACGGGACTTGGCCGCCGCCGGCACGGACTTGGGCACTCCGTGTGCCGAAAAGATCACAGGCTGGTCCGTGTCCGGAATCTCGCTCAACTCCTCCACAAAAACGGCACCTTTGGCCTTCAGAGACTCGACCACGTATCTGTTATGAACGATCTCGTGGCGCACGTAGACGGGGGCCCCGAACTTGGCGAGCGCCAATTCTACGATCTGTATGGCGCGGTCGACGCCAGCGCAGAAACCGCGCGGGGCGGCGAGAAGCACATTCAGGGCCGGACGCCTCGATGCATTCATCTCGGAACTCTCGGCTCGGGGTGACGGCATCGCAGCAGTGTCCTCAAGTGGTGCGGCATCCATGATGTTTATCAGCACGGCGGGCCGCTTTGTGCTTCGATACAGGGGTGATAGAGCTTGAATCGATCGTTCGGGCATCATAGCGGCGCGACAGGCCGGGGGCACGCCCTCCGCGGCCAGCGCGACGATCGGACAAGGTACGGGGATTATGCGGATCGGAGCGGGATGACGCAATCCGTCATGAAGAGCCGCGCGCGGGGGCTCGGCGCGGCGACCGCCATTCTGGCGGCGCTCACGCTTAATGGATGCGGCATGGGCTCGATCACGTCGGGCCTTGGCACCAGCGTGCTCGGGGGCGGCTCATCGAGCGAATCGACGAGCGTCAGCGAGCAAGACCTGATCGCGGCGGCGAAGGCGGGAGGAGATGCGACGCCGTCCTTCTCAGGCGCGGATTCGCAGCCAGGCTGCCCGCGCTTCGTCACCTGGCCGCGCGACAGCTACATCACCATCTATGAGCCGGGCCGTGTGGGCGACGGTTTGGCCATCATGCATCGCGGCGAGATCACCAAGACGGCGCGCGAGTGCCATGTGAACGGCTCGCAAGTGACCGTCAAATACGGCTTCTCGGGGCGTATCCTGCTCGGGCCGCGCGGCAACTCGGGGCCGATCTCGCTCCCGATCAACGTCTTCGTCACCGATGCCAAGCGCGAGCGCATCACGACCGACAACCTGCGAGTCGACGCGTCCGTCGCGGTGGAGAACCCGATCGGCTACTTCTCTGCCGTGCGCGAGGTGACGTTCAGCGTGCCGGAAGGCTCCCGCCCCGGTGAATTCGAGGTCTACGTCGGCTTCGACCGGAACACCCCGAACGCAGGTTAAAATCACACAGGCCGGTCTGATACGGCGAGAAGGCTTTTACGAGCCCACCCGGCCCCAGCTCATGCAACCGGCAACACCGCCCGCTGCTCGCAGCGGCACCTGCATGTGATCCACGCCATAAAAAAAGCCGGGCGCTACCGCCCGGCTCGAAATTCTCGGATATCGGCAATCAGTTCAACTTGCCCTTGAGATCGCGGATCGCGGAATCGACGAGCGATGCGCCGCTCTCGCCCGCAAGCTTCGACTTCAGGATGCTCTCGGACGCCTTCGCAGCGAGGTCGACGGCCGCGGCACGGACGTCAGCAAGAGCCTGAGCCTCGGCGCGGGCGATCTTCTCTTCCGCAGCCTTGGTGCGCCGCTGAACCTGCTCGTCAAGTGCGGCGCGGGTCTCGCTGGCAAGGTTTCCAGCTTCGCGCTTGGCCGCCTCGATGATCGACTTGGCTTCGCCCTCGGCTTCCCGCGTCTTGCGCTGGTAGTCCGCAAGAAGCTGCTGGGCCTCCTCGCGCAGGCGGCGCGCCTCGTCCAGCTCGGTACGGATGGACGTGGCGCGCTTGTCGAGCGCCTTGCCGACGAGCCCTGGAACGCCCTTCCAGACAAGGAGGCCGCAGAACAGCAAAAATGAAACCAGAACCCAGAAATCAGGCTGCGCAGGATCGAACATGATGCCTCACTTCTTCGCGCCGGATGCTGCCAGCGCACTGTCCACTTCGTCTTTCGATACCGCGACGTTGGAAAGCGCACCGACGATGGCCGTCACCGTTTCGCCAGCGATGTCCTTCACGCCGGCAAGGGCCTTGGCCTTGGTGGCGCCGATAGCGGCCTCGGCGTCGGCAAGCTTCTTCGTCAGCTGATCCTCAACCGCCTTGCGCTCGCGCTCGACCTCGGCGTTGAGCGTATCGCGTGTCTCGCTGGCGATGGAGGAGGCGTTGGCGCGCGCATCCGCAAGCGCCTTCTCGTACGCCTGCAAAGCCGTCTCCGTCTCGCTCTTGAGACGCTCGGCTGCGGCGAGATCGCGCCGGATACGGTCCTGGCGCTCCTCGATCACCTCGCCGATGCGCGGCAGGGCGATTTTGGCCATGATCCAGTAAAGCAGCACGAAGGTGAGCGCGAGCCAGAAGAGCTGCGGCGCGAAGTCGGGCGAATGAAGCTGCGGAAGGCCGCCGTTCTGCGCCCCCGCATCGAAGGCCTCCGCCACGTCTTCACGGATTTCGATCGCAGCCGCGACGAGCGCGGTCATCGCTGCAGGCATGGGTCACTCCAGGATGAAACGACGACGGGCCAACGGGCCGGCGCTATGCCGACCCCTGGCCTGCCGCCTTCGATGGAAATCAGCCGAAGAGGATGATCAGCGCGATGAGAAGACCGAAGAGGCCGGTCGCCTCGGCAAGAGCAAAGCCGATCAGCAGGTTCGTGAACTGCCCAGGAGCAGCCGACGGATTGCGCAGGGCGCCCGACAGATAGTTGCCGAAGATGTTGCCGATGCCGATGCCGGCGCCGATGAGCGCGAAGCAGG
>NZ_DAIQCD010000020.1:0-48596 GCF_036780825.1 Hyphomicrobium sp.
GCCGCATCGTCTCCTGGATGACGGCGCGCGTGTACTGGAGCGCCGAATAGTCGGCAGCCGTCGGCTCGCGGTCGCCGTAAACGGCCTCGCCCTCGCGGCGGATGCGCTCGGCGGCTTCCGGATGGGTCGCGGTGAGGTACATCGACCAGGCGAGCGTCAGAGCGGTCGTCTCGGTGCCGGCCCAAAGATACTGCTTGATCTCGTCGATCGCCTGCTGCTCGTCGAACTCCGGTATGTTGGGGTCGGCGGCGGCGGCCTGAATCATCTTCAGCAGCGTCTTCTCGCGATGCTCTCGCGGATCAGCTGCGAAGACCGCCGGCGGTACGCTCCACCAGGTCTCGACGGCCTTGGCAGTATCTTCCTCGCCGACCTCGAACAGGGCGTCGGCTTGCCGCTTGAGACGGATGTCCTTGTGGTTCGAGACGTCCGTGTAGGTTTTCACGCACTTGAAGACCAGGTGCGGGTTGAACGGCATGTCGCGATCGAACAGCGCCTTGCAGATCATGTCGGCGGCGAGGGTCCAGGTCTGCTCGACCATCTCGAACGTCTCGCCCGTTTTCGCGAGCTCTCCCCAGTTGGCCATCTTCATCTTAATGGCCTCGATGAAATAGGGGATGTAGTCGGTGAACGTGTCCGGATGGAACGCCGGCTGCTGCGGCATGCGGATCTTCTGCCAGAGCGCGCCATCGTGCGTGATCATGGATTTGCCGAAAATCGGCTTCAATCCGTCGAAATACTTGACGTAGTTGTCGACCTTCGTGACCAGCACGTGCTTGAAGTACTCGGGCTCGGTGACGAGCACGACGCGCTGGTTGGCCATGTTGACCGGAATGACGGGACCGTAGCGCTCCGCCATCTGCATGAGCAGACGCATCGGGTTCTCCGGGTCCTTGAGCAACGGAGAAAGGTTGAACCAAATGCTGCTCTCGTCCCCGAGGCCGAGGCTTGGCTGTCGTTCAATCGATTCTGCAGTCATGCGAAGTCGTCTCCGGATCGGGCGGCCGGGTCTTTCGGCGGTCCGATGAAATTATGCTAGCGAAGATGGTTCCTCGGCAGGCCGCGCAGGGCGGCTGCCTCTGAACTCTCGCTCAGCTTTGAAGCCCCATTCTGCGGGCCGCTTGCCAAACGCCGTCGCGCCCCGCCGTCTTCAACGGCCACATGGACGACACATAGCATACGAACACCCGGGCCTTGGTGTTCCGGCGGCTACGGTCGGTGAGGTTCGAATAACTTAGCTTACCGCTTAGCTTTTTTAGCTGTCCATGCGGCAGCATCGCCCTGTGGCTTAGCGGACGCAGCGCCGCACGGCGTTCACTATCCGCCTCTCAGAGCGAAGGCGAGAAAAGCGCGTCCGCGTGGTTAATCCCTTCAGAACCAACACGTTGGAATGCTATCGAATCAGCGTTCAGCGATATTTGATCCTGCGCAACAAGCGAGAGCGCCTGCGGATAGAGCCGGTGCTCCGCCTCGAGCACGCGCGCGGCCAGGGTTTCAGGGGTATCTGCGGGCAGAACCGGAACGGCGGCCTGGGCGATGATCGGCCCGGCGTCCATTTCGGGACTCACGAAGTGGACCGTGCAACCCGAGATGCGGACGCCGGCGGCAAGCGCCTGCTCGTGCGTGCGCAAGCCCTTGAACAGCGGTAGAAGCGAGGGGTGGATGTTGAGCATGCGTCCGCGCCAGCGCTCGACGAAGCCGGGCGTCATGAGCCGCATAAAGCCGGCGAGTGCGACAAGATCGATCTTCGACATTTCGAGCACGCTTTGGAGCTGCCCCTCGAAATGCTCGCGGTTTTCATAAAGCTGGTGATCAAGTGTGAGTGTCGGCAACCCGTGCTCCTTCGCCCAGGCGAGCCCGGGCGCCTCAGGGCGGTTCGAGATCACGAGAGCGATCTCGGCAGGGTAGTCCGGCGCACGCGCCGCCGTAACCAGGGCCTGCATGTTGGAGCCTCGGCCCGAGATCAATATGGCGACGCGCTTCTTCGGCGCGCGAATCGTTTCCGGAGTTTGCGTCATGGCGCGGTCCATAGCATGCGCTAGGACGGCCGTGCACGCCATCGTTGCCCGCCCCGGCGCCGCATGATGGTTTACGTAGTCCTCCGATGTTGAGCGCCTTTCATGGGATTTGATAGGTGAGAGGGGGCGCGGCACCGTCCAATGTCGCGCGACCGGAGCAATCATGGAGCGCCGTCATTTTCTTGCCGGAGGGCTTTCGTCCCTGGCCGTGGCAGGTTTTCCGTGGCGGAGCGCCGTCGCGGCGACGAAGGGTGCGCCATCGCCTGTGCTCAACCGGACGGCTCTACACGTGCAACGGCTGGCGCGCGGGTTGGCGCGGCGCAGGTTTGTTCCCCAGGCCCAGCGGCTGCCCAAGGCGCTCGAAGGTCTCGATTACGATCAGTATCGGATGCTCGCCTTCCGCCCGGAAAAGGCAGTCTGGAAAAAAGAGGATCTCGGCTTCGAGCTGCAGTTTTTTCCATCGGCATATCTCTATCGGACCCCGGTTTCGATTTTTCTGGTCGAGGACGGCACCCGGCGCCGGATCAGAGCCGATACCTCGCTCTTCGATTTCGGCCCCTTTGCGAAGACGCTGCCCAGCGATGCGCAGATCGGGATTTCCGGTTTCCGTATCCATGCGCCGATCAACAGGCGCGATTATTACGACGAGTTCCTGGTGTTCCAGGGCGCGAGCTATTTCCGCGGGCTTGGCAAAGGTCACCGCTACGGCTTGTCGGGGCGCGCGCTTGCGCTTCACACCGTGGGCGAAAAAGCTGAGGAATTTCCATTCTTCCGCAGCTTCTGGATTGAGCGCCCCGAGACGCCGGATGCCATTACGGTGCATGCCCTGCTCGACAGCCCCTCTGTTGCCGGTGCCTACACGTTCGTGATCCGGCCTGGGAGGGAGACGCTGATGGACGTCACGTCCATCCTTTTCCCTCGTCGCAATTTGACGAATGTCGGCATCGCGCCGCTGACCAGCATGTTCCTCAAGGCCGCGCACGATCCTGATGGACCGCTCGACTTCCGGCCTTCCGTCCACGATTCGAATGGGCTCGCCGCATGGAACGGAGCCGGCGAGCGGCTGTGGCGGCCGCTGCTCAGCCCATCGACGTTTCAGGTCAGCTCATTTGTCGATAAGGATCCGCGCGGGTTCGGCCTGATCCAGCGCGAACGGCGTTTCGATACCTATCAGGATCTCGAAGCCTTCTACGAGCTGCGGCCCAGCGGATGGGTCACGCCGGCTGAGACCTGGGGTTCGGGGCGCGTCGAGCTCGTCGAAATTCCAACGCACACCGAGTATGAGGACAACATCGTCGCCTACTGGCGGCCCGATGGCGTGCTCCGTGCGGGCGCCTCGTATCCGTTCGCCTATCGCCTCGCGTGGTGTGACGACGCGCCGGAGCCGGCGCGTCTCCGTGTGGAAGATACCCGGATCGGTGCGGGATCGCGTCCCGGCACGATACGTTTTGTGGTCGATTTCGCGGAGCGCCGAGGCGGCGAGCAGATTGCCGACAGCACAGCCATTCTGCGGGATGCGCCGCCCGAAGCCATGCTCGAGCCGGAGCTTTCAGCGAGCGCCGGAACGCTTATGGGGCCGTTTTTGCAAGCGAACCCGCATTTGCCCGGAACGCGGGTGGTGTTCGAACTCGATCCGGGGAAGGAGCGCCTGGTCGAGCTGCGCCTCAATCTCCGCGCTGAGGATGAGCCGCTATCAGAGACCTGGCTCTATCGATGGTGTGCCTGATCCATCCGGCCGGAGCAGAGATGGCGCCCGGCTCAGGCGCCGTAATTCAGCGCGCCCTCGTAGGTGACCGCCCAGGCTTCGCCCTTGCCCTTCGCTGCGCTCCGTTCGCCTGCGGGCGGGGTGATCGCGCCGATGACGACCGGGCTTTCTCCGTTCCGCGTGAGGCTTGCCATAACGGCGTCGACGCTATCCTTGGCGACGATGGCGATCATGCCGATGCCGCAGTTGAACGTGCGCAGCATCTCGGCATCGGGCAGGTGGCCGGCCTTGGCCAGCCAACCGAAGACGGCCGGTGCGCGCCACGCCGCGAGGTCGACGGTGGCGGCGACGGTCGAGGGCAGGACGCGGGGCAAATTCTCGGAGAGGCCGCCGCCGGTGATGTGAGCGAGGCCCTTGATGGCGCCGTCCGCAGCGCCGCCGGTCTCTTTGATGGCGGCGAGCACCGGCTTCACGTAGATGCGCGTCGGCGCGAGCAGAGCATCGGCGAGCGCCATTTCGGGCGCGAACGGGGCCGGGGCGTCCCAGGCGAGCTTTTCCTCCGCCGCAAGCCGGCGGACCAGCGAATAGCCGTTCGAGTGAACGCCCGAGGAAGGGAGGCCGATCACCACGTCGCCCGGTACGATATCCTTCCGGGGCAGAAGCGCGCCGCGCTCGGCAGCGCCCACCGCGAAGCCGGCGAGGTCGTAGTCATCACCCTGGTAGTGGCCGGGCATTTCCGCCGTCTCCCCGCCGATCAGGGCGCAACCGGCCTGCCGGCAGCCTTCGCCGATGCCTTCGACAACGGCCGTCGCGGTTCTGACATCAAGCTTGCCGACCGCGAAATAGTCCAGAAAAAACAAAGGCTCCGCGCCTTGCACCACGAGATCGTTGACGCACATGGCAACGAGGTCGATGCCGATCGTGGCGTGGCGAGCGGTGTCGATGGCGATCCGGAGCTTGGTGCCGACACCATCGTTGGCGGCGACGAGGATGGGGTCGCGGAAGCCGGCGCGCTTCAGATCGAACAGGCCGCCGAAGCCGCCCAGATCGGCATCGGCGCCAGGGCGGCGCGTGGAGCGCGCCACATGCTTGATCGCCTCGACGAGCGCGTTTCCAGCGTCTATGTCTACGCCGGAATCGCGATACGTGATGGGCTTGGCTGGACCGTCTGCAGGTTGGCTCATAAGTCCTCAGAGCTGCCGGGCGGGGAATCGGTCGCCGAATCCTATTTTCGCCCGAATGTGCACGCGAATGTGCATGGGAAATGGGCCTCCTACCAGCTCGCAGGCAGGTCGGCAACGGACAAGGACGGCCCGTCGGCGGCGCGACCGGTACAACGCGCTGGAGGAACCACGTGACGTCTCGTCCTTCGACCGTCCTGCTCGCGCTCGGTGCGCTACTGGCGCTCGCGCCCGGATTCTGCCGCGAGGCGCAGGCGGCCTCGAGTAAGGTGTTCACAGTCGCGAACTATCCTGTCGAGGCGACGGCTAAGGATGCGGTGGCGGCGAAGGAAAAGGCCCATGCCGAGGGGCAGCAGGCCGCACTCGGGGCGCTTTTCAAGCGCCTCGTGCCGGTGATGGCCTATGACCGCCTCGATCGCCTCAAGGCGGTTCGCGCCGCCAATCTCATCGATGGCGTGGCGGTGCGCGCGGAAAGCAACTCCCGGACGCGCTATCTCGCGAGCCTCGATTTCTCCTTCCAGGCCGATGCGGTGCGCGACGTGCTCAACCGGTACGGCGTGCCGTTCGAGGATGAGCAGGCCCCCCGCATGGTGCTGGTGCCAGTGACGGCGGAGACGGCGCAGGGAACGGTGACGTATAAGGCGGCAAGCGGGACGTGGGCCCAAGTGTGGAAAGGGCTCGATCTCGACAACACGCTGACGCCGCTCAGGATCGAGCCGCTGGCCGCGTCCGTCCACGAGGACACAGTCGCGGCGGCGCTCGCCGGGGACGACTCCGTCGAGCGGATCCTGACCGGCGCGTACAACGCTGAGTATGTGGTTCTGGCCGTGGCGGAGGCGGATACCGCGGGTGCGGTGCTCAACGTCTCCATTGCGGGGACGGACGGTGCCGGGCTCATCTCGTGGCGGCGGGGCTATCGGATCGCGGACGGGGATGTCGGCTATGCGATGGAACTCGCCGCTGTCATCACGCAAGGTGTGCTCGAAGGCCGCTGGAAGGTGGCGAAGTCCGAGGACGGCGCCAATGCCGGCTTTGCAGCAGGCCCCGGCGGGCGCGCCGCAGGCGGTAGTGAAGTGCACATGGCCGTCGAGTTCTCCCATCCGGACGAATGGGACGACCTGCGGCGCGTGATCCTCGACATGCCGGGTATCGACGATATCCGGATCGGCTCCGTGTCTGCGACCTCGGCCGAGGTTTCGCTCCGCTATCCTGGTGGCGGCGAGCCGCTCGCCACGGCCCTTTCCCGCCAGGGGCTCGTGCTCTCGGGCGCCGGCGGCTATTGGACCTTGCGGTCGGGATTTTGAGGGAGCCACATGACCCTTGGCGGACACTCCCGCATGGGACCGCCTAGCGGAGGGGTGGCGACGTATGCTTCTGGCGGATTCGATAGCAGATGTGCGATCGTGTGCTTGTCTGCAATCAATGAGTTCCGCCGCCTGAGGGCAGAAATCTTTTCATTCCCGATGGAAAGGCCGCGATAGGCTGAAAATGGTTGTTTTTCGCATCTCAGGTCCAGGCCCTCTCAATATCCCGAACCTGATCACGCTCGGACGGGTCATCCTGGTCCCAGTCGTTTTCTGGCTCCTCGTCTCAGGGCAGACGAAGCTCGCCTTCTTCGCCTTCCTGCTCGCCGGGATCTCGGACGCCGTCGACGGTTTCATCGCCAAGCGTTTCGGGCTCACGACGGAGCTTGGCGCCTATCTCGATCCGCTGGCCGACAAGCTGCTCATCGTCTCGATTTTCGTGGCGCTCGGCGTCATGGGGGCGCTGCCGTCGTGGCTGGTTATCGCCGTCGTCTCGCGCGATATCCTCATCGTCGTGGGCGTCATGCTCTCCTGGCTGCTCGAACAGCCGGTTCGGATCGCGCCGCTCGCCGTCAGCAAGGCCAACACCGTGGCGCAGATCGTTCTCGCCGGCGTCGTGCTCGCCGACGATGGATTTGGTCTCGGCTTCGAGATGCCGCGGCTGGTGATGGTGTGGATTGTGGGCGTGCTTACGGTTGCCTCGCTCGCAGCCTATCTCCGCGCTTGGCTTCGCCATATGTCTGGGTAAAAGTCCCGGCTGGCCCTGGCACCCGATCGGAGACGGAACATCGATGCGCGTAGAACGGCAGATCCTGTTCTGGGTGACGGCGGCGGTGCTGCTCATCCTCGCCATCGCGGTGCTCAAGGATATCCTGCTGCCGTTCGTCGCCGGCATTGCCATCGCCTACTTCCTGAACCCCGTCGCGGATCGTCTGGCCGGCTTCGGGATCAACCGCATCGTGGCCTCGTTCCTCATCGTCGTGACGCTGGCCGTGATCGGCATCGCGGCGCTGGTGCTGATCGTTCCCGTCATCCTGGCGCAGGCGCAGGAGCTGGCGGCCGCGCTGCCGGGCGAAGTGGCGCGGCTGCGCGAGGTGATCGATGTCTGGGCACGGGAGAGGCTGGGTCCCGGCTATGTCGGTCTCGACGGACAAATCGATAGGGCGGCCGCGGCGCTCGCCGAGAACTGGGCGGGGCTCGTCGGCTGGGCCGCGACCTCGATCTGGAGCCGCAGCCTCGCCATCGTCAACTTTTTCGCCCTGCTTCTGGTTACGCCCCTAGTGGCCTTCTACCTTCTTATCGACTGGCATCCGATGCTGAAAAAGATCGATGGATGGCTCCCCCGCGAGCATGCTCCCTCCATCCGGACGCTGGCGTCGGACATGAACGACGCGGTGGCTGCGTTCGTGCGCGGGCAGGGCACCGTCTGCCTCATTCTCGGCGCCTACTATGCGCTGGCACTATCTCTCCTCGGGCTCAACTATGGCCTCCTGATCGGTCTCGTGACGGGGCTCCTGGCCTTCGTCCCGTTCGTCGGCTGGGCGCTCGGGTTCATCACGGCGACGACGGTGGCCGTTATCCAGTTCTGGCCGGAGATGCTGCCCATCGTCCTCGTGCTCGCGGTCTTCCTCGGGGCGCAGGCGCTCGACGCCGGGTTCCTCAGCCCAACCATCGTCGGGTCGAAGATCGGGCTGCATCCGGTCTGGCTCATTTTTGCGCTGTTCGTGTTTAGCTACCTGTTCGGCCTCGTCGGCACCCTCATTGCCGTGCCGCTGGCCGCGGCGCTCGGCGTCGTGATCCGGTTCGCGCTCGACGTCTACCTGAAGAGCCAGGTTTACCGGGGCGCCACAACGCCCCTCGGCCCCGTGGTGGAGCCGCCGCCATGACCGCACGCGCCAAAGCCGGACCCGATCAGCTCGTACTCGCGCTGCCGCACCGACCAGCCCAGGAGGCGGAGGATTTCCTGGTCAGCCGATCCAACGCCACCGCCGTGGACCTCGTTGATGGCTGGCCGGCTTGGCCGTTGCCCGCTTCCCTCGTCGTGGGGCCCGCGGGGGCCGGAAAAAGCCACCTCGCCAACGTCTGGCGCCTGCGGTCGGGAGCCGGGAGGATCGCGGCGGCGCGCCTGGACGAGATGGCTGTCGCAGTGTTCGAGGCGCGGCGCACGCTCGTCGTCGAGGACGTCGACCGCGGTATCGGCAGCGAGCGGGTGCTGTTCCATCTCCTCAATCTGGCACGGGAGAAGGCGGGCTCGATCCTGCTCACCTCGCGCGTGGCACCCGGCGAGATCGACATCACGCTTCCCGATTTGCGGTCGCGGCTGCGTGCGATCCCGCCGGTTATGATCGCAGCGCCGGACGAGGATCTCATCCGCTCGGTTCTGGTGAAGCTGTTCTCCGACCGGCAACTCGCCGTCGAGCCGCACGTTGTGAGCCATCTCGCCCGCCATATGGACCGGTCGATGGATACGGCGCTCCGCGTCGTGGCGGCGTGCGACCAGCTTTCGCTCGCTATGCAACGCAAGGTCACGCGCGCCGTGGCGGCCACCGCGCTCGCAACCGTGGCCGGTGACGGGCGCGACGAGGGGCTGGATGCGGACGAGGGGGAAGCGGTTTAGACTGCTCGGATCGGCGCGCGGCGCGCGGGCTGACGAGATGACACACAAGCAGGACGACGCGAGATGGCCTTGGCGAAGGGAAAGCTGAAGACGGGTGCTGGCGCTCCTCTTCCGGCGCCGGAGACGTTTGGCACTGAACGCTTCTACAATCGCGAGCTCTCCTGGCTGCAATTCAACCGCCGCGTCCTCGAGGAGGCGCAGAACCGGAACCATCCCGTTCTCGAGCGGCTCCGATTCCTGTCGATCTCCGCTTCGAACCTCGACGAATTCTACATGGTGCGCGCGGCCGGCATCCACGGGCAGATCGCGGCCGGGGTGGCGACGCCGAGCCAGGACGGGCTCACCCCCATGCGCCAGCTCGTTGAGATCAACCGCTTCGCCGCCAAGCTCGTGGATGACAAGCAGGCCTGCTGGATCGACATCAAGGCCGATCTCGCCGCAGCCGGTATCGAGATGGTGCAGCCCGAAGAAATGTTGCCCCAGGAAAGAGTGTGGCTCGAGCAACACTTCATGAGCCATGTATTTCCGATCCTAACGCCGATCGCCGTTGACCCGGCGCATCCCTTTCCCTTCATCCCGAACCTCGGTCTCACCATCGTGGTTTGGATGCAGCGCAAGAGCGATGCCAAGGCCATGAGCGCGCTCATTCCCATTCCGAGCCAGCTCGAGCGCTTCATCCGGCTGCATACTGAAGGTGTCGACGGTAGCGGCAGGCTGCGCTTCATCCGGCTCGAAGCGCTGATCGCCATGTTCATCGGCGAGCTGTTTCCAGGCTTCGACGTGCGGAGCCAGGGTGCGTTCCGGGTGCTGCGCGACAGCGATATCGAGCTGCAGGAAGAAGCAGAAGACCTCGTGCAGTCGTTCGAGACGCTTCTCAAGCGGCGGCGGCGCGGCCACGTGATCCGGCTCGAGCTGGATGCAATGATGCCGGAGAGATTGCAGGAGTTCGTCGTCAGGGAACTCGAGGTGGGCGAGGAGTGCGTGTTCCTGAAAAAGGGGCTGCTCGGGCTTGCCGATACGGCGCAGCTCATCGTGGCCGACCGGCCCGACCTCGTGTTCAAGACTTATAATCCGCGCTTTCCGGAGCGCATCCGCGAGTTCAATGGCGACTGCTTCGCGGCCATCAGCAAGAAGGACATCATCGTCCACCATCCCTACGAAAGCTTCGATGTGGTGGTGCAGTTCCTGCGCCAGGCGGTGGCTGATCCGAACGTGATGGCGATCAAGTGGACGCTCTATCGTACCGGGCGCAATAGCCCCATCGTGCAGGCGCTCAAGGAGGCCGTTGAGGCCGGCAAATCGGTAACGGCCGTGGTCGAGCTCAAGGCTCGCTTCGATGAAGCGGCCAACATCCGCTGGGCGCGCGATCTCGAAAAGGCCGGGGTGCACGTGGTCTATGGGTTCATCGAGCTCAAGACGCACGCCAAGCTCGGCCAGATCGTGCGGCGGGAGGGTGCGGAGCTCGTCACCTATTGCCATATCGGAACCGGCAACTATCACGCGCAGACGGCCCGCATCTATACGGATCTGTCGCTCTTCACGACCGACCCCGCCATCGCCCGCGACGTGACGCGCATCCTCAACTTCGTCACCGGCTATGGCGAGCCGGCGGCGCTCGAGAGCATGGCGGCGAGCCCGCATGGCATCCGCCGCCGCATCCTCGATCACATCGAGCGCGAGATCGCGCACGTGAAGGCTGGCCGGCCCGGCGCCATCTGGATGAAGATGAACTCGCTTGTCGATGGACGCATCATCGATGCGCTCTACGAGGCGAGCCAGGCGGGAGTGGAGATCGATCTCGTCGTGCGCGGCGTGTGCTGCCTGAGGCCTGGCATTCCAAATCTTTCGGACAACATCCGCGTCAAGAGCATCATCGGGCGCTTTCTGGAGCACGCGCGCATCTATTGCTTCGGCGAGGGGGAGGGGCTGCCGTCGCCGAACGCTGCCGTCTACATCAGCTCGGCCGACATGATGCCGCGCAATCTCGACCGGCGGGTGGAAGCCATGGTGCCGATCAAGAACGCCACCGTGCACGAACAGGTGCTCGACCAGATCATGGTGGCGAACCTCAAGGACAACCAGCAGAGCTGGGAGATCAAAACCGACGGCTCATCGGAGCGGATCACGCCGGAGGCCGGCGAGGAACCATTCAACGCGCACAACTATTTCATGACCAACCCGTCGCTTTCGGGACGGGGACAGGCGCTCAAGGAGCATTTCCCGCCGCGCTTCAAATTCGTGCAGAAGGATTAGAGCGTAGGCCCTGATCGCTCGGGACCCTCCGTCCTGAGCGTGAGGCATGAGCCTCATCAAAGAGCTGGAGCGTCGGGTCCCGGCGGATCGGACGATGCTCCAGAGCCCCGCCTTCGCATTTCCCTACGGAGAATCCCGTGTGCGGTCCGTTGGAAATTGCACTGGACCGGAGGCGCAAGTGACCCTATCAAGCACCCGTCGCGCAGGCGCAAGCCCATGGGAAGGCCGTTCGCGGATTTCTCCTGGGCGATTGCATGGGGTTCTTCCAGGCAGGTCACGGTGAGCTTGACGCAGGTGTTCGGCGGGCGCGGGAAAACGGCGGATCTCGAGCCGCTCGGCGTAGTCGACATCGGGTCGAACTCGGTGCGGCTCGTCGTTTACGAAGGCGCAACCCGTGCCGCGCTGCCGATCTTCAACGAGAAGGTTCTGGCGGGGCTCGGCAAGTCGATCGCCACCACCGGCCAGCTCGGCGAGGGCAGCGTGATGCGCGCGCTCGATGCGCTGCGCCGCTTCCGGACCATCGCACGTATTCTCAGGGTTAAGAATCTCCGCGTTCTCGCGACGGCCGCCGTGCGCGAGGCCGAAGACGGCTCGGATTTCATCCGCAAGGCCGAGGCGATGATCGGAGCGCCGATCGAGCTTCTCTCCGGAGCGAACGAGGCGCGCCTTGCCGCGTGCGGGATCCGCATGGGGTTTCCGGATGCGGATGGTCTCGCCGGAGACCTCGGCGGCGGCAGCCTCGAGATGATCGATATCAGTGGCGACCGGCTCAACGATGCCGTTACGCTGCCGCTTGGTGGCCTGCGCCTCATCGACCAGACGGGGAACCGGATCGACCGTGCGCTCGCACTCGTCGACGAAACAGTGAGCCAGGTCGATTGGCTCACGAGGGGTAAAGGACGGCCGTTCTATGCCGTGGGCGGCACCTGGCGCGCTTTGGCCAAGCTGCATATGGAGCAGACGGGCTATCCGCTGCGCGTCATGCAGGGCTATTCGATCCCGACACGCGAGGCGATCGAATTCTGTCAGGTCGTGCGGCGTACGCGGAAGGTCATGATGCTGCCCGGAATGGACGAGGTGGCGCGGGCGCGCCGCGACATCGTACCGTTCGGGGCTCTGGTGCTCGAACGCGTGCTCGAGGCGCTGGCGCCGTCGGAGGTCGTGTTCTCCGTTTACGGCATCAGGGAAGGCCTTCTATTCAGCCTCATGCCGCGCCACGAACAGGCGAAAGACCCGCTGCTTTCGTTCTGCGAGGATTACGCGCGGCAAAGGTCCCGTTGCGTGCGTCAAGCCAAGGAACTGTGCACCTGGACCGATGCGCTCTTTCAACGGGGCGGCCTCAAGGAGACGGTGGAGGAACGGCGGCTGCGGCATGCCGCGTGCCTTCTTTCCGATATCGGATGGCAGGCGCACCCGGACTATCGCGGCGAGCAGAGCCTTAACCTCGTTGCGCACGCGGGGATGGCCGGCATCGATCATCCCGGGCGCATCTTCCTGGCCCTTGCGGTCTATTATCGTCATGTCGGTTCGGCCGACGACCGTGAGGACGATCTGCCGAGCCGCCTCAAGCTCGTCGTCGGAAAGCGTGCGCAAAAGCGGGCCCGCATCGTCGGCGCAGCCATCCGCGCCGCGCATATGCTGTCCATCGGCATGCCTGGCGTCATCGACGAGACGCGTCTTTTCTATGATGGGCCGAAGCTCGTTCTCGTCATTCCCCGCAGCTACAGAGCGCTCGACGGAGAGCGGCTGAGGCGGCGCTTCGCGGTGCTGGCCGGGCTGCTTTCCCGCGAACCGGAGATCCGCCTCGCGGACTGAGGCCAGCGCCACCGTTGCCTCTCCGCTTTGCCACGATGCAGGCCTTGCGATATTCCCTATTCGTGCCGACGTCTGCCGGGCACTCGCCGAGAGCCGTTCCGGTTCAAGTGGGAATCCGGGGACGGCTCTCAGTGTCTGCTCGGCCGTGCGGCTTACCCGAGACCGTTTCCCACTTCTGGGAAGCGCCCTGGCGTTCCAGCCTGTCCGAGAGGATGTTCTCTTGCGTTCCTGATCTTTTGCGTGAAGAGCTGAAAATTCCTATGTCTTTGCTTTACCGTGCTTTCCGTCGGCAGTCCGCCGCAGGTTTCCGGAAGCACTCAAGGATGCCGTCCCGCCATGGCCGATGACCCCTACGACATTCTGGGCGTTCCGCGCTCTGCTACAGACGACCAGATCAGGAAAGCTTACCTGAAGCTCGTCAAGGAACTGCACCCGGATGTAAATCCGTCGAAGACGGCCGAGGAGCGCTTCAAGAAGGTGACGGCGGCGCACGATATCCTCGGAGATCCTGAGCGGCGCAGGCAGTTCGACATGGGCGAGATCGACGCGGGCGGCGAGCCGCGGCGGCCGGCCTGGCGCTCCTACGGCGGCGCCGGAGCGGGTGCCGGGGCCAGCACGCGTGGCGGGCGCGGCGGACCGGTCTTCGAGGACTTCGGCGACATGTTCTCGGACATTTTCTCGAGCGCGGGGCGCGGGGGCGCCCGGGGCGGCAGCTTCGCCATGCGCGGGCGCGACGTGCGCTATACGCTCGACGTGGACTTCGTCGAGGCGGTCCAGGGTGCGAAGAAGCGCGTTACGCTGCCGGACAGCGGCGTTCTCGATCTCACCGTGCCGGCCGGTGTATCAGACGGACAGGTGCTGCGGCTGAGGGGGCGCGGGGAGCCCGGTGTTGCGGGCGGCGAATCAGGAGATGCGCTGGTCGAGATCCATGTCCGGCCGCACAAGGACTTCCGTCGGGAGGGCGACGACATCCTGATCGAGGTGCCGATCACGATCGACGAGGCGGTTCTCGGCGGGAAGGTCGAGGTGCCAACCGTCGGCGGGCGGGTGCAACTCACGATCCCCAAGGCAACGAGCTCCGGCCAAGTGCTGCGCCTCAAGGGCAAGGGCGTACGCAACGCCACCACCGGCGCGACGGGCGACGAGCTCGTGACGGTGAGGATCGTGCTGCCGGAGACTATCGACGAGAGCCTCTCCTACTTCCTCTCGGAGTGGCGGCAGAAGCACCGCTACGATCCGAGGAAATAAGAGAAGGGCGCATCCGCTAATAAGATATAAGATCAGCCCACGCCGGGGCGGATGGCCAGAACCTCGCCCTTCGAAAGCGTCAGGGCAAGCTCGCCCCGCTTCAGGCGCAGCGCGTCCTCTCCAAAGAGCTGGCGGCGCCAGCCTTTGAGGGCCGGCACATCGGGGTCGGGCTCGCGGGCGATGCGCTCGAGGTCGTCGCTGTCGGCGATGAGCCGCGGCGCGACGCGGTGGCGGGCAGCCGCGGACTTGAGGAGCACCTTCAGGAGCTCAACCGTCGCCGTCGCTTCGGCAGACATGGGCTGGCCATGCTGCAGGGGCGGCAAGCTCTTCGGATCGCGCTCCAGTCCGCGCTGGACGGTCGCAATGATTTCCTTGGCGCGCTGCGAGCGGGCGAAACCGTCGCTCAGCGTCCTGAGCTCGGCCAGCTTTTCCGGGCTGCTAGGCTGCTGGTTGGCAATGTCATAGAGCGCCTCGTCGCGCAGAATACGCCCGCGCGGTACATCCTGCGCCTGCGCAAGGTGCTCGCGCCAGGCGGCCAGTTCGATCAGCACGCCGAGTGCGCGGCGGTTCCTGACGCGCATCTTGAGGCGTCGCCAGGCGTTTTCCGGGTGGCTTTCGTACGTCGAGGGTGCGGTGAGCTCGGCCATCTCCTCGTCCACCCAGGACTCGCGGTGCGTGCTTTCGAGCTCGGCCTTGAGATAGGCATAGATGTCGCGCAGGTGGGTGACGTCGCCGAGCGCGTAGGCGAGCTGCTTCTCAGAGAGCGGGCGGCGGCTCCAATCGGTGAAGCGCGAGCTCTTGTCGAGGTCGCGCCCGGTTACCTTCTTCACCAGATTGACGTAGCTCACGCTCTCGCCGAAGCCGCAGACCATGGCGGCGATTTGGGTGTCGAAGACCGGCGTCGGGATGAGGCCAGCCTCCGAATAGACGATCTCGATGTCCTGCCTGGCGGCGTGAAAGACCTTCACGACGCTTCGGTTGGCCATGAGATCGTAGAACGGCTTCAGATCGATGCCGTCGGCCAGCGGGTCGACGATCGCTTCGGCGTTCGGGCCAGCCATCTGGATGAGGCAGAGCTCGGGCCAGAACGTCTGCTCGCGCATGAACTCGGTGTCGACGGCGACATAATCACCGGCGGCGAGCCTGGAGCAGGTTTCGGAGAGGGCGGAAGTGGACGTGATGAGGTGCATTGCGCGGACGGTTATAGACAGGGCCGACGCTCGTGTCGCTAGTCCGTTGCGGTGAAAACGGGTTTTTCCAAGGTGGCAGATTGCGCCCTGGCCCGGACGGCCCATCGGCGGCACGGGCAGGCTGGCGGCTCCCCTGATGCGGACCAGCCTTGGGAGGGCTCGCGGCTGGGCCGGGCGCGGCTCTGAAAGTTTCGGAAAACTGTAAATTCCGAGCCCCGCCGTCTAGCCAGCAAAAGGGCCCTGATGTATAAAATTGCGAATGGCGCGGAGTGACGTCAGACGCTGACAGCGCATCGGTGAAGCTGCGGCCTTTTGCGGCCGATATGAGCCTCATTTCTAGTTTCATTCGTCGACGGTTGATCTCGCGAAGCTCCAATAAAGGATAGGCCGGCCGAGTGTTGCCGGCTTCCGTGCCGGCACATGAGCGCCGGCGGCAATGCGGCAGTTGCGTTCGTAGGAGTGTGGCGTGCAGGAGCTCGGCAGGGATAGGCCCGTGGGCGGCCGGTCCTCAGCGATTCAGCGTTATCTCTTTGAAGGACAAGCCTTCGAGAGATCAGTCGGCGGACCGGCGGCGCAGCTCATCGCGCGCGATACCTTCGTTACGGAGACGGCGATCAAGCTCGATCAGGTCGGCATCGAGGTGAAGTCGCTCGCCCGGGAGCTGCAGCTGGTCAAGAGCGATATCGCTGAGCTGCGCGATGAGGGCTCACGCAACTATCGCTTCTCCGAATTTATCGAACGCGAGCATAAATCGCGCGCTGGAAAGCTCGATGAGCTTTGGCGTCGTTTCGAATATCTGAAATTCCGTTTCGATGCGATCGACGGAAACTCGAAAGGCGATTATGACGCTTTTCGGAATTTCGAAGCCGTGAGCCGGCGCCTCACAGAGCTTGGCACGCTCGAGCGCGAGTTCCGCACCGTGATTTGGAAGCTCAGGCTCAGCACGGGGCTGTTCGCCGCATCTCTCCTCGTCTGGCTCTTCATTCTCGCGTCAGGCTGATTGCGGCATCCAGCCGCCCCCTGCCGCGCCCCGACGGCATTCCTGCGCAACCGTGGCCGAGAAGGCCCAAAGCCTTGACTTTGCAGGAGGGGCGTGCGCTTTTCCGCCACTTCCCGAGCATGATCATGCGGCGGCCGAAACGGCAGCCAATATTGTCGTGCGCGCGCGAAGTTGTTCTTTCGAGAGCTTGATCCACGCTCTCGATGCGGGTGCCCATCGTTTGCCGGTCCTCGGCAGGGTATAACGGCCCGCATCGAGAAAGGGGCGCGCCTCATCGCGCCCGATCAGGCTAGACACACTCTTTCGAAACGGATCCGACGGCACATGGCAGCGGACAAGACGGCAAGGTTGGCGGCGGACGGTATGACGGCTGGCGGCGGTGGGCTGCATCGCTATCGGTCGCATACGTGCGGCGCGCTCAGGGGCTCCGATATCGGCGCCGAGGTGCGGCTTTCGGGCTGGGTGCACCGCGTGCGCGATCATGGCGGCGTGCTGTTCATCGATCTCAGGGATCATTTCGGCCTGACCCAGGTGGTGGCCGATCCGGATAGCCCGGCCTTCAAGGTGGCCGAGGCTGTGCGCTCGGAGTGGGTCATCCGCGTCGACGGACGCGTGCGCGAGCGGCCGGAAGGAACCGCGAATGCCGAGCTTCCGACCGGGGAGGTCGAGATCTACTGCACCGAGATCGAGGTGCTCTCGGAAGCGAAAGAGCTGCCGGTGCCGGTATTCGGAGAGCCGGACTATCCGGAGGATCTCAGGCTCAAGTACCGCTTCCTCGATCTTAGGCGCGAAACGCTGCACGCGATCATCATGAAGCGACTGGCGATCACGCGCTCGATCCGCCAGCGCATGCATGACGCAGGCTTCAATGAGTTCCCGACGCCGATCCTCACGGCTTCGTCGCCTGAAGGAGCGCGCGACTTCCTGGTGCCCTCGCGCATCCATCACGGGAAGTTCTATGCCCTGCCGCAGGCGCCGCAGCAGTACAAGCAGCTTCTCATGGTCTCGGGCTTCGATCGCTATTTCCAGATCGCGCCCTGCTTCCGCGACGAAGATCCGCGCGCCGACCGCCTTCCGGGCGAGTTCTATCAGCTCGACGTCGAGATGAGCTTCGTCGAGCAGGAGGACATCTTCCAGACCATGGAGCCGATCCTCACCGGCGTGTTCGAGGAGTTTGCGGACGGCATGCGCGTGGACCGCGACTGGCAACGTATTCCCTACGACACGGCGATCGCCAAGTACGGAAGCGACAAGCCGGATCTTAGAAACCCGATCGAGATGGCGGACGTGACCGAGCATTTCCGGGGCTCGGGATTCAAAGTGTTCGCCGGCATGATCGAGAAGGATCCGAAGGTGCGGGTGTGGGCCATTCCCGCTCCCGGCGGTGGCAGCCGCGCGTTTTGCGACCGCATGAACTCCTGGGCCCAGAAGGAAGGCCAGCCGGGGCTCGGCTATATTTTCTGGCGCGAGGAGGAGGGGGCGGCCGGCGCCGGACCGATCGCGAAGAACATCGGGCCGGAGCGTGCGGCCGCCATTCAGACGCAGATGGGGCTCAAGACCGGAGACGCCTGCTTCTTTGCGGCGGGGGATCCGGCTCGCTTCCACAAGTTCGCCGGCCTGGCGCGCGATGAGATCGGGCACGAGTTGAAGCTCGTGGACGAAGGGCGCTTCGCGTTTGCGTGGATCGTCGACTTCCCGTTCTACGAGTGGAACGAGGACGAGAAGAGGATCGACTTCTCGCACAATCCCTTCTCCATGCCGCAGGGCGGCCTCGAGGCCCTCAAGGCGGCGCAAGGGCCTGAGGACTATCTCAAGATCAAAGCCTACCAGTACGACATCGTCTGCAACGGCTACGAGATCGCCTCCGGCGGCGTGCGCAACCATCGCCCGGATACGATGCTCGCGGCGTTCGGCGTCGCGGGGCTCGGGCCGGACGTCGTGGAAGAGCGCTTCGGCGGCATGCTGCGGGCGTTCCAGTACGGCGCGCCGCCGCACGGCGGCATGGCGGCGGGACTCGAACGCATGGTGATGCTGCTCACGGGCTGCACCACGGTGCGCGATGTGGCGCTGTTCCCGATGAACCAGCAGGCCAGCGATCTCTTGATGGGGGCGCCGAGCGAGGTGTCACCGAAACAGCTCCGGGAACTCGCGATCCGCGTGCTGGCGCAGGAAAAAGTGTAGCCGGGCGGGCGTTCCACGCGCGGGAAGCTCGAATTTCTCGAGCTGGCAGGATATCGTCACGGTAGTTGACTCGGTTCGTGATCAGGCTGATCGAAAGAGGCCGTGCCGTGGGCCAACCCGGGATACAATGGCGAACACGACGGACGCTGGCGGCTGCCTCACTGGTGGCGCTTTCTGCATGCGTCTCTCTGCTCGGGCCTCGCGGAAGTATCAGCCTGGATAGCGGGTGGATCGTTCCGGCGGCGCATGCGGCACCTGGGGATGCCAAGCCTTACGATGACAAGCTCCTGCGGCTTGCCGAGATTCTCGGGGCTGTGCATTACCTGCGCGAATTGTGCAGCGCGAATGACGGGCAGATCTGGCGGGACAAAATGAGGGAACTCCTCGAGACGGAGGGGACTTCAGCGATCCGTCGCGCCCGCCTCAGCCGCAGCTTCAATCAAGGCTATCGCAGCTATCGGCGCACCTATGTCACCTGCACGCCGACGGCACAGTCGTCGATCGAGCGCTTTCTCGCCGAAGGCATCGAGATCGGCGATGGTCTGGTGAGCCGGAAGCCGTAGAACCATCAGCGTTAATCCGTGAAATGAACGTTTTTCGGCCGGCATTCGCGCCGCGAGCCGATGCGCGAAGTAGCACGCAGTTTACTGTGAATTGGCAGAGCATCTAGGCGCGCAAAGCCTGCGTGTTAGGTGTACCGTCTCGAGAGCACGATCGCTCTTGTCGCAAGTGGATGCGGATTGCCGTCGTGCTCGAAGTTGCTCGAGAGTTCGGATCTATGGTCTCGATGTGCCATCCGAGTGCACGGGCGTGCGTGAGACCGGCGAGACATGCGAAGCGTGTCTTCGGTAAGCCCGCTCGCATCGCGGCGGATCGGAGCTTTCGAGACTGGATCTACGGCGACGGGGAACGCCGCAATTTCGGGCAGGCATCCTGGGGGAAGGACCGCGAATGGACTCGCATTTCGATCTGAATACGTCCGAGGATCTCAGCTTTCGGGCTTTGAGCTTGATTCTCGCCGCCTGGGATGAGGGCACGGAGAGCGGCGTGGCGCCCGAGCAGATGGCTTATGCCGCGCTCTTCACAGCCTTGACCGACCTCGTGTCTCTCTATGGTGAGGATGCGGTGAAGAAGCTCGCGGTCGGCCTCGAGAGGCGGATCGATATGGGCGAGTTTACGCTCGATCGCAACGTGCAGTGATACGCTGCGCCCGCCGGTGAGGCGCCAGCGCGTGTGAGGCGTATCCCATGCGCGGCGCCGTCTCGGCGATCGGGCGGCCGTGCTCGGCTGAGAAGCGGGCTTCTGCCGTGCCTCGTCGTGCTTAAGAGAGAAGCGCGGGTAGGGTTTCGCACACGAGCAGGGCGCCGAAACCAATGAGGACGGCGCCCGCAATGCGGTTCGTGTAGGCGAGGTGGCGCGAGCTGAAGCGGTGGCGCAGGCGGCCGATCAGGTGCGACAGGCCCAACCACCACATCAAGCTGCCGGCCATGATCGACGCCACCATCGACAGGACGTCCACGTAGCTGTGCACTTCGACGAAGGTACTTACGCCGCCGAAGATGGCGAACAGGCCCAGCACGGCGCCCGGATTGGTGATGGTCAGGAAGAAGGTTTTCGGGATGTCCCAGGCGTAATCGCGAAGCGCGGCGGCGTGGGCCGCCTCGGGCTCGAGGTTAGCAAGGCGCGTGGGGGCAGCGTAGAGCATTCCGCCGAAGGCGATCAGCACCAGCCCGCCGAGGATCTGGATCGCTTGCCGATGATGCTCGATGGCGCCCGAAATGGCGCCCACGCCGAGGCCTGCGAACAGGGCGATGAGCCCATCACCGAGCGTGGCGCCGATGCCAGCCGCGAGCCCGCCCCAGAAGCCGCGCTCAACGGCGCGCTGGATGCAAAGGACGTTGACGGGACCGACAGGCGCCGCGACAAGAACCCCGATGAGAATCCCCACGGGAATGATCAACAGGTTGGGGACTAGCTGCATCTCGGCCACCAGAGCCAGCGACCTCCATCGAATTGCGCCATTGCACCTCGAATCAGCCCGGCAGTATCGGGCAAATGAAGGTTAGCGAGCCTTATGGATTGCGACGAAGGAGATGGCGATCGAAATCGCCCCCGATTCGCAGGCAAAACGCCCTGCGGCGATAATCGCGGGCTTGCGGTTGCGGCGAGACGTCTCTTCACGATCCGTTTTCGACGCGCGATCACCGTGGCTAGCTTATGCGCACCGCTATTCGTAACGGGCGGGTTTTGGCTTGTCCATGATCATCCCCCCGCGGCGCTGGCTCAGACGGGGGAAAAGCGGGCACCTTCCGCCGCGCCGCTGGAGCGGGCCTTCCACGGCGAGCTGCCGCAGAGCGTGATCGACATGCGCGAGATGATCCTCGCCGCGGTTCACGCAGGCGACATCTCGATGCTTGAGGACGCCATCGAGTGGAACGAGATCCTACCCGATTTCGGCCCTGAGGGGCAGGCAGATCCTATCAGCTATTGGAAACGGATATCGGCCGATGGGCAAGGACGGGAGGTGCTGGCCGTCCTCGCCAATCTGCTGGCGCTGCCGCCAGCGCGGCTCGCCATCGGGCGCGATCCGGAGAATGCGATTGTGTACGTCTGGCCGTATCTTTCCGAAGTGCTGCCGCACGCGCTCTCGCCTGCGGAGGAAGTCGACCTCTACAGGCTTGTGCCTGTTGCCGAGGCGCGGGCGATGCTGGCTGCGAAAAAATGGTCGTGGTGGCGGATTGCCATCGGCGCCGACGGAACCTGGCATACGTTTCGTAAGTATGAGTGAGACGGGGACGTACGCTGCGGCGCATGGCTCTTTGCAGGGGAGCCGAGCGTTTTGCTATCGCTCCGTTCCAGGCCGGATCCTGTACGGAGCTGGCGGGTTGGCTATAGTGCCCCCATGGATCAGGCGCGGGTTTCGTGCCGCCCGGGGATGAGTTCCGTTCGTAGAGGTTCGAGTATGTTGCGTTTTTTCTCTGGCGCCTTTGCTCTCGGCGCTTCTTTCCTGGCTTTGGCCGCTTCCACTCCCGCTTCGGCGCAGTCGATCGGCCAGTACGGCATGTGGGGCGAGCCGCCTGAGCGGTCTTTCAAGCGGTCGTATTTGGGCGTGCCGCCCGTGATCGCGACGCCGAAGCCGCCCGCTGCCGATCAGGCTTCCGGGGGCGCACGCCCCCATATCGGAGCCAAGGCGCCCAAGACCATCGCGTTCCGCAACGCGTTCCAGCCCGGCTCGATCGTGATCGATACTGCCGGCCGGAAGCTTTACTACACGCTCTCGGAGAGCAGTGCCTACGTCTATCCCATCGCCGTCGGCAGGCAGGGTTTTGCCTGGACCGGAGTTGAGCGGGTCTCGCGCATTGAGAATTGGCCGGACTGGTTTCCGCCTGCCGAGATGCGCCAGCGCCAGCCGTCCTTGCCGGTCCGCATGACCGGAGGCCTCAGGAACCCCCTCGGCGCCAAGGCCATCTATCTCGGCAACACGCTCTACCGGATCCACGGTACGAACGACACGAAGTCTATCGGCTCGGCGTCTTCGTCAGGGTGCTTCCGCATGCACAACGGGCATGTCGTTCATCTCGCCCAGCATGTGGACTCGTCCACCATGGTTTACGTGATGAAGCGGCTGCCGAAATCGGGGACCATCGTGCCGCCGGGTGGCGGCGTCCAGGAGGTCAAGCAGGGGCCGCCAGCCGAGGCTGAGCCCGCCGCTGCGGAGACGCCGGCGGCTTCCGAGGCGGAATCGCGGGCCCCCGACGACACGGCACCGGCCGCGCACGAGGCCGCCGACCAGAGGATTTGACGGTATCCACCTCTCCGGGGGGCGGGCAGGCTTGCGACACTCGCGCTCTCTGTCAGCCCCTTTCCTCCCGGGTGCTCCTGCGTGTATACCGCGTCAGCGATCGGCCGGCGCCGGTGGACGGGCTGAGCAACCCTGTGGTGCCGGAGCAGCGACTGCAATAATGTGCGATTCTGACCACCGCGCGGGGCTGCCGGCCCTGCGGGTTTAGACGCGCAGACCGAGCGCTTATCGGAACCAGCGAGGTCAGGACCAATGAGCAACGCAATCTCACTCGAGCTTCTGGCCTTTAACCTGAAGCTCCTCGGGCGGCAGCGCCGCAAGAACCTGCTGATCAGCGCCGGGCGGCCGGAAGACAAGAAGCGCATGCTGCCGGCCATCCGGCGCATCCTCGCGCTTGATGTCGAGCTTTACGCGACACCCGGCACCTACCGCTTCTTCAAGGAGCATGGGGTGGAGAGCACCGAGATCCACAAGATCACGGATGGGCGCTCCCCCAACATCCTCTCCTTCCTCAAGGCCAACCGCTTCGATCTCGTCATCAACGTGCTGACGGGGGACGAGGACTACGACGAGAGCTCGGATGCCAAGCTCATCCGCAAGCTCTCGATCGAGAACGGCATTCCGCTGATCACCGACGCGGACGTCGGCATCGCCACCCTCGAGCAGATCATCATCGACGCCGAGCGCGGCACCTACCGCTATCGCCTCGCCGACGACAGCGAGCCCTGGAACCTCAGGCTGCGCTTTCTCGAAGCCGCCGAGCGGCTAGGCGGGCTCGCCAACCATCACGCGCATTTCGACAAGGCCTACCTGATCACGCAGGAGAACCTGCGCTTGAGCCAGGTCGACATGCAGAAGAAGTGGGAGCTCTACCGCTACCTCAAGGAGAACTACACGCACGACGATCTCGTGGAGCGCATCAGCCGCGGCGTCGAGACCATGATCCAGCAGGGCGTGACCTATTGCCGGACCATGGTGGACGCGGACAGCACGGTGGGTCTCCTGCCGGTCAAGGCGGCGCTCGAGGTCAAGAAGCGGTATGCGGACCGTATTCTGTTCGAGATCGGCGTGCAGCCGCTCCAGGGCGTGCTGGATCCGGCTTCGTTCGAGCAGTACGCGGAAGCTTGCGAGCTCGCCGACTATTGCGGCGGCCTGCCCTCGCGCGACCGGCCGACGCCCGAGAAGCATCTCGATGTCGTGCTGTCGCTCGCTAAGAAGCTCGGCAAGCCGGTTGACGTGCATATCGACCAGGAGAACAACCCGCTCGAAAACGAGACGGAGCTGCTTGCGGAGAAGACCATCGAGCACGGTATGCAAGGGCGCGTGTTCGGCGTGCATGCCATTTCGCTCTCGGCCAAGGAAGAGCGCGAGCAGGACCGCATCATCGAGAAGGTCAAGGAGGCCGATCTCGGCATCATCATCTGCCCGTCGGCGGCGCTCAGCATGAAGCAGCTGCCCATGACGGCGCCGCTGCACAACTCCATCGCGCCGTTCGTCAAGCTGCGTGAGGCCGGGGTGCGCTGCTATCTCGGCGTCGACAACGTGCACGACCTGTTCATGCCGATGGTGGACGGCGACATCTGGACCGAATGCCGGATGCTGATGGAGACGACTCGCTTCTACGATATCGAGGCCGTGGCAGAATGGGCCTGCCAGAGGCCGATCGCGGCGCAGATCCAGCCTGCCTCGAAGCCTGTTGATATGGCGGTGGCAGCGGCTGCGGGCGGAAGCAAATAAGCGGACTGGTGGTCCGGCGGCGCCATGGCCGCCGGCACCGCCCGCGTGTTGCATCATTGCACGGCTCGGCCTTGCTTTGAGGCCTGATCAGATCTTGATCCAGATCACACGGTGTGCTCGTTGAGGATAGCGTGAATGCCGTTCTGCGCGGCCGCGGCGGGTGCCCGTGCCCTCGAGCTATGCTGGCTTCGGCAGGCTCTTGCCGTCTGACGCGAGGGAGGCTGCATCGTCTATAGCCCAGGCGTTCGCGCGCGCCTGCTGGAGAACCGGCAGGCGGGTTGGGATGTCCGGTTCGAGAGGCCAAAAGCATGACTGAGGCGCCAATGAGAATTGCGCTGCTCGAGGATCGCGGCGTCGTGGCCGTCACGGGGGCGGACGCGGCGAAACTGCTTGCCGGCCTCGTCACCAACGACATGGCGCAACTCGACACGGAGACGGCCCTTTATGCGGCGCTCCTCACTCCGCAGGGCAAGATCCTGTTCGATTTCCTCATCGTGAAAGCCGGCGGCGGATTTCTGCTCGATACGGCGCGAGAGGGGATCGGAGATCTCGTCAAGCGGCTGTCGATGTACAAGCTTCGCTCCGACGTTGCGATCCGCGATGCGTCCGCCGATTTTGCGGTCGCGGCGGTGTGGGGTGCGGAGGACGCGGTTCCGGCGTTGAGGCTTGCGGGGGAAGGATCACACGCGTTCGCCGACCCGCGCCTTCCTGAGTTGGGTGCGCGCGTGCTCATCGATGTGCGCGCTGCCGATGATGTGCTCGGCTCGCTCGGTGCCGAACGCGTGTCCGCCGAGGCGTATCATGCGCACAGGATCGGGCTTGGCGTGCCGGAGGGCGGTCGCGATTTCCCGCTTGGCGATACGTTCCCGCATGAAGCGCTCATGGACCAGCTCAACGGCGTGTCCTTCACCAAGGGCTGCTTCGTCGGCCAGGAGGTCGTTTCGCGCATGCAACACCGGGCGACAGTGCGCAAGCGCGTCGTGCCTGTCACCGGCGAGCGCGATCTTCCGGCGGGGCCGCTTCCGGTGCTTGCGGGCGAGGTGGAGATCGGACGCTTGGGTTCTGTTGCAGGCGCGCGCGGCCTCGCGCTCATGCGGCTCGACCGTGCGGCGCAGGCCCGCCGCGATGGTGTCGCGGTTACCGCCGGAGGTGTGCCGCTCAGCGTTGAAGCTCCATCATTCGCATCGTTCTCGGTCGAGGCTGCGCATGGCAGTGCGTGAAGCGGCGAAGCTCGAGCGATGTCCGTGGGTCGGTATCGGCGATCCGCTCTATGCACGCTATCACGACGAAGAATGGGGCGTGCCGCACGCGGACGAGCGCCGGCTGTTCGAGAAGCTGATTCTGGAGGGCTTCCAGGCCGGGCTGTCGTGGATCACGATCCTGCGCAAACGGGACGCCTTCCGCCGCGCCTTCGATGACTTCGACGCCGAGCGTATCGCGCGCTATACGCCGCGAGACGTTGCGCGGCTGATGGCGGATGAGGGCATCGTTCGCAATCGCCTCAAGGTGGAGGCTGCGATCGAGAACGCGCGCGCCTATCTTAGCCTGCGGGAAACGCAGACGCTGGCCTCGTTCCTCTGGCAGCACGGCGGCGGCAAGCCGATCGTGAACCACTATGCTGCGTTTGGCGAGGTGCCGGCTGAAACGGCAACGTCGCACGCGCTTTCCAAGGCGCTCAAGCGTGCCGGATTTCGTTTCGTCGGGCCGACGACGGCTTATGCTTTCATGCAGGCGACGGGAATGGTGAACGACCACCTCATAGATTGCCCGCGCCATGCGCCATGTGCCGAGATGCAGCGGACCTTCACGCCACCACGTTCCTGACGATCATGACCACATCTGAAAAAAATTCCCGACGCGGGCTTGCCATGCCGGATGCCGACAACGAGCGGGCGCCCATGCCGCCGCGCGCCTGGCAGCGCATGCTGTCGGGCCGGCGGCTCGATCTCCTCAATCCCAGTCCAAGCGACGTCGACATCCAGGACATCGCGCATGGGCTTGCGCGCGTGGCGCGCTGGAACGGACAGACCATCGGTACGCATGCTTTCTCGGTGGCGCAGCATGTTCTGCTCGTCGAGGACATCGCGGCTGCACTCAATCCGGACTGGCCGGACGCATGGCGGCTCGCAGCGCTTCTGCATGACGCGCCCGAATACGTGATTGGAGATCTGATCAGTCCTTTCAAGACGGCGATCGGGCTCGACTACAAGGCGTTCGAGCTGAAGCTGCTTGAGGCGATCCATGTGTGCTTCAACCTGCCGCCGGAGATACCTTCTGCCGTCAGCGCCGAGATCAAGCGTGCGGATCGCATCGCGGCCTTCTACGAGGCGACGAGACTCGCCGGTTTCTCCACAGAAGAGGCGCTCGAGTTCTTTGGTCGCGAAGACGTGAACGGCGTTCTTGCAGAGCGCCTCACGACGCTTGTTCCATTGCCGGCTTCAGAAGCCCAACGTCTTTTTCTCGAACGTTTCACAGCACTCACGCGAACGGGCTGAACAGCGCTCGGGAATGTGATCGCGCTTTTCTTTTTTATTCCATGTTTTGCCAATAATATCGTGTATTTTCGATGCCCAAATTCGCCACGATCCGCGTTTAGCCGGCACAGCTCAAAGGGAGCTTGTGCCATGGTCGCAGATATGAACTTCAAGCGGCGGGCTGACGAGAAAGATCCGAGTTCGGAACCGACTCGTCACGCCGCCACGCGCAACGAACCGGCGCGAGTGGAGATCGGCCTCAACGCCGCCATCGTCGCCGTCATCGATGACGAGCCCGTGGTGCTCGTCATTCGCAGCGAGACCGAACCCGCCGGGATGGACGGATTACCGTTCGGGCCCTTCTCGCCACTCGGGCATCGAACACTCGAAAGAGGCTTGCGTGCCTGGGTTGAAGAGCAAACGGGACTCGGTCTCGGATACGTCGAGCAGCTCTATACGTTCGGAGACCGCGGACGCCATGCGGAGCCGGGAGATGCGGTGCCGCATGTGGTCTCGATCGGATATCTGGCGCTAACGGAAACGGGCCATGCCCGCGATCTCGCGCATGGGACCTGGCGCAGCTGGTACCAATATTTCCCGTGGGAGAACTGGCGCAAAGGAAAGCCGGAGATTCTCGCCAACGAAATCGAGCCGCGGCTCAGGCAATGGGCGGCGAGCCCGACAGCGCGCTCGTCACCCGTGAGGCCGGTGCCGCGCGAGGATCGGATCCGCATCTGCTTCGGCCTCGATGGCGGAGCGTGGGACGAGGAGAAGGTGCTCGACCGGTTCGAGCTTCTCTATGAAGCGGGCCTCGTCGAGGAAGCCCGCCGGGATGGACGCGAAGCGGCAGGCGCCTGGGAGGGACTCCCGCGCCTCGGTACACCGATGAAGTTCGACCACAGGCGCATCCTTGCGACGGCTATCGGCCGGGTGCGCGCGAAGATCAAGTATCGACCCGTCGTCTTCGAACTGATGCCGGACGAGTTCACTCTGTTCGAACTGCAGAAGACGGTGGAGGCGATCCTCGGGCCGCATCTGCACAAGCAGAACTTCCGACGCCTCGTGGAGAGCGCCGGCCTTGTCGAGCCGACCGGCGAGGTCAGGACGCAAACCGGTGGGAGGCCGGCGAAGCTGTTCCGTTTCCGGCGTGAGGTGGTGCTCGAAAGGCCGGCGCCCGGTGTGCGGGTCAAAGCCGTGCGGATGTAATTCACGTTCGAGCAAAAGAAATCGAAGGTGCGGCACAATGATCGTCGCACCTTTTTTTTGGCTTCAACCTGGAAAATCGACGACAGCTCAACTAGATTCTTCTTAGGCGCTCTATACTCGATGCGAGTATAACCGGGGAAACCTATCGGAGCTCCGGAGCGTAAGAATGGGGTGACTGGCGCAGCCAGTATTTTTCAGGGCCGCTATATACTCAGTGGGAGTAGATAGGGCTTGCGGAGGTGACATCATGGCGCTGAGTGCGGCCGGTTCTGTTTTCACTCTGTCCCCCTCCGGGGCGGGCTGCCAGACGCGTACGCCGGACCAGAAGACGGGTGCTTCGCCCATTGCGTTCACGCCGGCGCTGAAGCGCGAGATGGAGCCGCTTTACGAGCGGGTGAAGCATGTCGTGACGCCCATGGAATGGGTGCACTATGCGCCGATCATCAAGGCTATCGGCGAGCTCAAAGCTGAGCGCAACGCCGTGATCCTGGCGCACAACTACATGACGCCCGAGATCTTCCACTGCGTTGGGGATTTCCGCGGAGACAGCCTGCAGCTCGCCAAGGAGGCGGGGCGCACGGAGGCGGACGTTATCGTGCAGGCGGGCGTTCACTTCATGGCCGAGACGTCGAAGCTGCTCAATCCGGACAAGACGGTTCTGATCCCGGATCCGCTTGCCGGCTGCTCTCTCGCGTCGTCGATCACGGCCGAGGATGTGCGCGCGCTGCGTGCTGCCTACCCCGGCGTGCCGATCGTCACGTACGTCAACACGAGCGCGGCGGTGAAGGCGGAATGTGATATCTGCTGCACCTCGTCCAACGCGGTGAAGATCGTCGAGAGTCTCGGCGTGCCGCGTGTGCTGCTGATCCCGGACGAGTATCTCGCGAAGTACGTGCAGACGCAGACGAGCGTCGAGATCATCGCCTGGAAGGGGCGCTGCGAAGTGCACGAGCGCTTCACCGGGGAGGAGATGGAGGCCATGCGCGCGGCCGATCCCGGCCTCAAGATCATCGCCCATCCCGAGTGCCCGCCGGACGTCATCACGGCTTCCGATTTCACGGGCTCGACGGCTGCGATGATCAACTGGGTGAAAACGGAGCGGCCCGAGAAGGTCGTGCTCGTCACCGAGTGCTCGATGGCGTCCAACGTCGCCGCAGAGACACCCGACGTCGAGTTCATCCGCCCCTGCAACCTGTGCCCGCACATGAAGCGCATCAGCCTCGAAAACATCTATGAGGCGCTGCTCTACAACCGCTATGAGGTGACGGTCGATGCGGCTGTCGCGGCTAAGGCGCGCCGCGCGGTGGAGCGCATGGTGGAAGCGTCGGCTTGACGAGGGCGGTCGCTCTCTGCTTCTGACCTGGGCGTGGGCGTCTCCAGGCTTCTCCTGGGGACGCCGCCGGTATCCTGAAGATCGGCCTCCAAAAGGAACGTCCGCCGATGGGCCTCGACCGCACCCGCCGCTTGAGCCGGGGATTTGCCGACCCGGCAAGCGAATTTGCCAACGGCGATGTCGTCATCATCGGCGCCGGCCTTGCCGGTCTCTTCACGGCATTGCGGCTCGCGCCGCTGCCCGTCACGGTGGTCGCCGCGGCGCCGCTGGGCGAGGGTGCATCCAGCGCCTGGGCGCAAGGCGGCATTGCAGCCGCCGTGGGCGAGGGCGATACGCCGGAGCGCCACGCGGCGGATACGATCGCGGCCGGGGCCGGCATTGTCGATGCTCATGTGGCCGAGGTCGTAGCGGCGGAAGCGCCGTCGCGAATTGCGGATCTCTTGCGTTACGGCGTGCCGTTCGACCGGGATCTCGCGGGCCATTTCGTGCTCTCGCGGGAGGCGGCCCATTCCGAGCCGCGGGTCGTGCGCGTCTCCGGTGATCGAGCGGGCGCAGCGATCATGCAGTCCTTGATCGCCGCTGTGCGCGCAACACCGTCGATCCGTGTGCTTGATGGCTACGAGGCGCTGGATCTCATCCTTGACGGCGGCGCGGGCGTAGGTGGGCGCATCAGCGGCGTGCGGCTCGCGCGTACTCACGTAGGCGAGAGCGAAACGTTCGATTTTCTGCCGGCAAGCGCCGTGGTGCTCGCGACCGGCGGGGCCGGCTCGCTTTATTCCGTCACCACGAACCCGGTCTATGCGCGCGGTGAAGCGATTGCATTCGCCGCGCGTGCGGGCGCCGTGATTGCGGATGCGGAGTTCATCCAGTTTCATCCGACGGCGATCGATGCGGGCATCGATCCCGCGCCGCTCGCGTCGGAAGCGCTGCGCGGCGAGGGTGCGGTGCTGATCAATCGCGCGGGCGAACGCTTCATGGTGGCGATCGATCCGGCGGGGGACCTAGCGGCCCGCGATGTCGTGGCGCGGGCGGTGTTCGCCGAGATCAGCGCGGGGCGTGGCGCTTTTCTCGATTGCCGCGCCGCCATCGGAGCCGCGTTTCCGCAGAAGTTCCCGACTGTCGCTGCGCACTGCCGCGCGGCGGGGATTGATCCCGTGCGCGAGCCAATCCCGGTTGCGCCGGCTGCCCACTACCACATGGGCGGCGTGGCGAGCGATCTTTCGGGGCGTACCTCGCTTGAGGGCCTGTGGGCCGTCGGCGAGGTGGCCTCCACGGGCTTGCACGGAGCCAACAGGCTGGCATCGAACTCGCTGCTCGAGGCGGTGGTGCTCGGCGCGCGTGTCGCTGACGACATCCGCCGTCTGGTAACGCCGGCCGTGGCGCATCCGGCCGGGCGCACCTATCGTACGGGAGGCGTGCGTCCGCTCGATGCCGGGCGGCGCGCATCGCTCATCGATCGCCTGCGGAAAACCATGACCACCCATGTTGGCGTGGTGCGCGATGGCGCCGGCCTCGATAAGGCGATTGCTATCGTGCGCGATATCGGCATGGAGGCGGGTGACGACAGAACGGTCGCCAATATGGCGTTGGCGGCGGAGATCATCGGCGGTTCGGCGCTGATGCGCACGGAAAGCCGGGGCGGACACTCGCGGTCCGATTATCCCGATCCTGACCCCGCGCAGCAGTATCGCAGTGCGGTGACGCTCGGCGAGATCCGGGCTATCGGCGCGCATGGCCAGCCCACCGCCATGGGGCCGAACTGCACGGAGCTTTCCCGATGACTGACGTCTCATTCAACGGGGGCCTGCCGCGCCTCCTGACTGCGCGGGCGGTGGAGCAGGCGCTGGCCGAGGATCTCGGTACGCGCGGGGACCTGACGAGCGCTGCCACCGTGCCGGCGCGCGCCATGGCGGTGGCAACCTTCGGAGCCCGCAGCGAGGGCGTCATTGCGGGGCTCGCAGTGGCAGAGGCCGCATTCCACGCCGTCGATCCCCGAGTGGAATTCAAGGCGGAAGTTGACGACGGTGATCGGATCGCGGCAGGCACCATTGTGGCGCGCGTGGCCGGACCGGCGCGGGCGCTGCTCACGGCGGAGCGCGTGGCTCTCAATTTCCTCTGCCATATGAGCGGCATCGCGACGTTGACGCGCCGCTACGTCGATGCGGTCGCCGGCACCTACGCGCGCATCACCGACACGCGCAAGACGACGCCGGGGCTGCGTGCGTTCGAGAAGTATGCGGTGCGCTGCGGGGGCGGCGCGAACCATCGCGCGGGACTCTTCGACGCCATCCTGATCAAGGACAATCACATCATCGCGGCGGGGGGCGTGGCGGCGGCGATTTCAGCAGCGCGCGCCCACGCCGGTCACATGGCGAAAATCGAAGTCGAGGTGGACGATCTCGAGACGCTTGCAACGGTGCTGCGGCATCCTGTGGATGCGGTGCTGCTCGACAATATGGACATTGCGACGCTACGGGGCGCGGTGGAAATCGTCGGGAGACGGACGTTGACGGAAGCATCGGGCGGCGTCACGCTCGAGACGGTGCGTGCGATCGCGGAGACGGGCGTCGATCTCATCTCGGTGGGGGCGCTCACGCATTCCGCGCCGATTCTCGACCTTGGTCTCGATTTCGTTCCCTAGAGACGAAGCACGAAGAAACTGGAACTTCGAGGGCATTTCCCTGCGCGTGCTTGATTTTGCCTCAGTTCCGCACAAGGCTCGGGCTCGGAGCGAAGTGCGGGAAACAATGACGAGGATCAGGCGCGCATGATGACGGTGATCGTGATCTGGGGCGTGGGTGCGATGCTGGCGGCAGCGCTGGCGGGCCTCGTCGCCGGCTGGAAGAACCGCGATTACTCGTTCTGGATGGCGTGGTGTTTCGTGTTGCCGCCGTTGCTCGTGTGGCTTTTCATATTGCCCAAGCGGCAAGGCCCGCGGCCAAGGCGCCCGAGCCTCGATGAACTCGATCGCATGGAAAACCGCGATATGCCGCACTGAACGCAGGCGCGCGTGCTCGGCCGATGTCCGTGCTTGCCGCGTGAAGCGGCGACGGCTTTTTATTCGAGCCGGGAGTGTGGGCGCCGCTACGGCAACGTTACCTTGGCGGTGAAGACGAAGCGCTCGTCGCAGAGGCTTTCCTTCACGCAGAGACCGCCAGTGGTCACGTCGATGTCGCTGTCCCAGTAGCGGAAATCGAAGGTGAATTTCTCCACGGCGAGGCTCAATCCGGCGCTCCAGTACTGGTAATCCTCGGCGCGGGTGCCGCCGGGCGAGAAGCCATCGTTGCGGTCGCCGTAGACCGTGCCCCAGACGCCGCTGATCGCGGGACTGAAGATGCCGACCTGCGGAAGAGCGTAGGAGGCGGCGCTTTCGAGCGTGAAGACTTCGCCAACCTCGCCGCCGTATTCCGGTGCCCAGTAGAACGTCGTGCCGCTCGTCAGGCCTTTGATCCAGGGCGACTCCATGCTGTAGCCGGCTTTGAGCTCGACGTAATTCAGCTCGGCGCCTGCGTCCTTGGCGTTCGGATAGGTGTAGTAGAGAACGCCGAAGTCGAACGTGACCGGACCCCAGAGCGGGCCTGGGCCTAGGGTGGGCTTAATGCCGGCGTAGAGGTCGATTTCCGCATTGGCCGGAGGCGCGCCGTCGAAATCGACATTGGATGCCCAGATGCCGGCGTAGAAGATGCCGTAGGTGAGATCGACCGATCCCTGAGCGGCAGGGTTCTGGTCCGTCTGCGAGATGCCGCGGAAGATGTAATCGCTCGTCGCGCCAAGCGTCACGGAGAGATCGAGCTTGCGGCCTTCAGCAGCGGGAGCATCCTTCACGCTGCCGGGATAGCCATAACCGTCGGCAAGCGCGCCACTAGACAGTGCTGCCAATGCCGAACCCGCGAGCAATGCGCGCGCCGCCACCTTCAACCGCAACATGAACGACCACCCCACGACATGGCCCCTCGTTCGGTTTGAAGGAGGGCACTTTAGAGCTGTTTTGCGCGCCTGGTTGGACACTTGGCTTGCATGGCTTCGCCACGCCCAGTTTCCCCCGTTTCCGGAAGCGCTCAGCGCCGCAGGAAAGCGCAGAGGCGCGGAGGGAGCAAGAGCGAAGCCTCGGTGACAGTGATGACGCCGGGCGGGCGTGTCGCGCGGGCAACGGATGCCTGTGCATTGACGGAGAAAAAGAAAACGGGACCCGTGAGGGCCCCGTCTTGCAAGATCGATCCCGCTGTCGCGATCAGGGCAGCGTGATGCTGGCCGTGAAGACGAAGCGCTCGTCGGCGATGCCGCCGCCGCCCTCGCTGATGTCAGTATCCCAATAGCGGAAGTCAAAGGTGAACTTCTCGACGCCAAGGGAAAAGCCGGCGTTCCAATAGGTGTAGTCACCCTCGGAGAAATCGAGGTTGTCGACATGGCCGACGCCGCCGCTGATGCTCGGATCGAAGATCATGACCTTGGGCAGCGCATAGGAGAGCAGGCCTTCGTAAACGAAGTACTCGCCGGTGTCGTACTGGCCCTCAGGGCTCCAGAACAGGTTGGCGGTGGCCGTCAGCTTGGGCAGGATGTCGCCGCTCACGCCGGCCTTGAGCTCGAGCACGTTCTTGTCGCCCGGTCCGGAGCTAGTCGAGCCCGGATAGGTATAATACAGGACGCCGAAGTCGAACGTAGCCGGGCCGAGCACCGGCTTGATGCCGGCATAAAGATCGATCTCGGCGGCCGAGCCACCGACGAAGTCCTCGTCGACGACGCTGCCCCAGACGCCCGCGTAGAAGATGCCGTAGGTGGCGTCGATGCTGGCCTGGAATGCCGGCTTCTCGTCGGTCTGGCTTACGCCGCGGAACACGTAGTCGCTGGTACCTGTGGCCGTCGCCGACCACTCGAATTTGCGCTCCTCAGCGAGGGCTGCGCCCGAAAGGGTCATGAGGGCGATGCCTGCCGCTCCGACCATCTTGGTGTATTTTTTTGTCATTGTACCTTGAAACCCCCGAATGATCCCGCGTCCCGATTGCTGATGCACCGAACGATCCGGTGCATAAATCCTAGAAATCGCCCCACAGTCCGCACGCTGCACAAATGGTGCGTCGTCTGCAGAGAAGACTGAAAGTGGCTCTCGAGCACAAGCGGAATGAGCGACGAAGCCGCGCCGTCGCGGCCCGGGTGTCTCATCCGTGCAACTCTCGTCGCGGACTGGCCACGTGACGGTCAGAAACGGCTCATTTCCTATGCGTCTGTTGACGGATGGTGAACAAAGATTCTCGCCAGTGCCTACTTGTTGGGCAGGCGGATGAGGCTGGGAATCATTCGAAATCCCCTCTCGATCCGTTTTTGACCCCGGATTGGTGCCCGGCCGGCCGTTCGGCTATTGAAGTGTTTGGCTCCCCATTTATCGCCGATCAGAGATAGGACCCGTAGCTCCATGCCACATGCCCGCGGATCCGCGCCCACCGTGCTCATCACGGGTAGCGCCCGCCGTATCGGACGCGCGATCGCGATCGACCTCGCACAGGCGGGATGGCAGGTCGCTGTGCACTATCGCCGGTCGAGCGACGACGCGGAACGGCTGGTGGACGAGATCCGCGCGGCGGGCGGTGTCGCATCGGCTATCGCCGGTGATCTGGCTTCGCAGGCCGACGTGGAACGGCTCGTTCCCGAATGCCGCCAGGTTCTTGGGGCGCCGGCCTGCCTGATCAACAACGCTTCGGAATTTCTTCTCGATACGGTCGAAACGGTGACGCCGGGGACGTGGGACACGCACCTCGACATCAATCTCAAGGCGCCGGTGTTCCTCGCTCGTGCGATGTTCCTGCAACTCCCCGACGGTGTGCAGGGCAACGTGATCAACATCATCGATCAGAGAGTGTGGAAGCTGACGCCGGATTTCTTCTCCTACACGATCTCGAAAGCCGGCCTCTGGACGGCGACGCGGACGCTGGCGCAAGCGCTGGCGCCGCGCGTGCGCGTCAACGCGATCGGCCCAGGGCCGGTGCTCAAGAGCATCCATCAGACTGATGCGGATTTCGCCCAGGAGGCGCAGTCGACCCTGCTCGGCCATGGCCCGGCACCGGCGGAGATTGCGGCGGCGGTTCGCTTCATCCTCGGCTCGCCGTCGCTCACGGGCCAGATGGTGGCGCTCGATGGCGGGCAGCATCTGACTTGGCGGCAGGCCTGAAGCGTTTTTCAATCCGGCCCGGACCTGGGTTCTGTGCGGAGGCCGGCTCACGTCTCTTGAGGCGAGCCGTCTTGCTGGGGTCAGGCAAAAAAGAGCGCCCGCATTTCAGGCGATCAGGATGCCGAGGCGGTCGAGCCCAAGCTCAGGCCCGCGGATGCGCCATAATTCTTCCCCCTCCTCCCCCCACTGGCGCCGCAAATGTGGGCCAGGGGTAGGGCTCCCGCGGTGGGTCGGCGGTTGGCATTTAAACCAGCTCTTAAGCTTAAGCGTCTAGGAACCTTCGTTCCGAACGCTGGGCGCCAACCTGCAATCAATCAACTCGCGATCCAGTGCATGGGCCGGCGTTGCGACTGTCCACGTCCAGGATGGGCTCGGCCTCTGGCGCCGCGTAAAACCTGAGGTGTCCCATGGCCTGCCGATCTAGGTCGTCCCGCTTCAGCGCTGCCGTTATCGCGCCGCTGCTTTTCATGTCCGGCGCGGCCGGCGCGGCCGAGCTGCCGCCGATCCGAACCGGCGCGGCGAACAACGTTGCGGATTGCGCGACCCCTGGGCGGCTCACGGCCTATCTGCGCGAGCGCAATCCGAAGCTTGATCCGCGCTATGAGGGGCTCGCTGCCGAATACATGCGCCATGGGGAGGCGCTCGGCGTGCGCTGGGATTACGCCTTCTTCCAGATGATCCTCGAGACCGGCTCGCTTGCCTATGGTGGCGACGTGCGCCCCGAGCAGAACAATTTCGCGGGCCTCGGCGCCACGGGACGGGGCGTGCGCGGCGAAAGCTTCAAGGATATCTCGACGGGCGCGCGCGCGCATCTCGAGCACCTTGTCCTTTATTCCGGCGAGACCGTCGAAAATCCGGTTGCCGAGCGCACCCGCAACATTCAGGCATGGGGCGTGCTCACAGATTGGCAGAAGAAGATCAAGCGCCCGATCACGTTCAGCGATCTTGCCAAGAAATGGGCGCCCGGCAGCCGCCGCTATGCGAGCGACATGCAGACCATCGCCCTGCGTTTCTTCGACGGGGCCTGCAAGGAGCCCGATCCGGTGATGGCGGCCGTCGAACGCAAGCCTAAGCAGGATGTGCCCCCCGCAGCGGCGAAGACCGCAAACGCCGCCGGGCTGATGGCGGCGCCGGGTAAAGGCGCGGCGAATGTGGCGGCGTCCGCTGGATCAGGGACTGCGCCGAAGGCGTCCGCGTCAGTGGCTCCCCCGCTAACGGTTCTCAATCCAACTCCGTCCGAGGATGCCAAGGCCGAGGCGGCAGCCGCTGGAAGGGGCTCGGCGAGCGCATCGGCCAAGGGCAGTGCGGATGTCGTTGAGGTTGCGGCCCTTCCGGGCGGGCTTTCGGGCGCTGGCAAGAATGCTGCGCCACAGGCCGAGAAGAAGCCGGAAAAGAACACCGACAAAAAGGATGCGGCGAGCCCCGGCAAGTGCCGTGTCTGGACTGCGAGCTACGGCGGCGCGAAGGCCATCATCATCAAGGCTGAGGCGGACAAGACGGTCAATTACACCGTGCTCGATGTGAATGAAGGCGCCGAAAAGCGCGAGGCGGAGGCCTACATCAACGCCTATGCCAAAGGCGGAAAATCGGTTGGTGAATTCCCGAGCCAGGCGCTGGCGCTTGAGAAGGCATTCGAGCTTTGCCCCGAAGGTTGACGATGGATCAGGCGATGGCCGCGTTTTGCAGCATGATGACATCTCGGGGGGTTGCCGTTCATTGGCGGCGTGTGAGATGGCTGGCGGCTGCGTCGGCCGTCCTGGCGGCAAGCTTGGCCCCTGTGGCCCATGCCGCGCCGTCGCTTCCCGAAATCCGGCTCTCGCCGCGCAACGCGGTGCCGGGCTGCGTTACCCCCGGCCGGCTGATGGCGTTTCTCCAGAAGCGCAACGGCAAGCTCGATTCGCGCTTCCGTGACATTGCCTCGTTCTACAAGCAGCACGGTGAGACTTGGGGCGTACGCTGGGACTATGCCTTTTTCCAGATGGCGCTCGAGACCAACTTCCTCTCCTATCGCCGTCCGAACGGGCGCATGGGTGACGTGGATCCCCGGCAGAATAATTTCGCCGGCATCGGGACGACCGGCGGCGGCGTGCCCGGCGACAGCTTCCCGGACGTTTCGACTGGTGTGCTGGGACAGATCCAGCATCTCGTCGTCTATTCGGGAGAGATGATTCCGAGACCGGTGGCGCCGCGCACGCGGCTCAAGCAGGAGCACATCCTGAGCCGATCGCGGGCGCTCAACCGGCCGGTGCGCTTCTCCGATCTCGCGAAGCGGTGGGCGGCCGATCCCAAGTATGCGGGGTCCATCGAGTGGATTGCCGAGCGGTTCCGTGCGGAGCATTGCAAGGGCCATGCGGAGGAGGTCGAGGTACTTCCGTGGCTGCAGCAGACGGCGCCGCGGTCCGGGGCCGATGCCGGAGGCAGCATCGAGCGTGAGACTCGGCATGCAAAGGCCGGAGAGGCCAACGCACCGGCGAAACCACGGCGGGCGGCTGCGGCTCCCCAGAGGGCTGCGACACGGTTGGCAGCACCTTCCGCGGCGCCTGCCGTCGCGGATGCGAAGCTCACGGCGGCCTCTGAACAACATCATTCAGCCGCGCAGAGCGCGAGCCCTGGCATGAGGCCCGAGACCGAAACCGGATCCCGCTTTGCACTGTTCAATCCGCCTGCCGGGCTTGCCGATGCGGCGACAGACGGCGCAGACCAGGATGCGGAAGCGCCGACCGTTGTCGCGGGCGCTTCCGTCGGTGGGTTTCTTCTGTCCGACAAGCCAGCTTTTCGGCCGCCCTCGGGGCTTGGTGTGAAGCCCGGGCGCTGCATCGTCGAAACGGCGCGCTATGGCGGCGAGACGACTGTGCTCGTCAAATCGCCCCAGGGGGCGGACGTTCATTACATCGCGCTCTCGGTTCTGGATGGTTTCGAGGAGAGCATGACCAAGAGCTTCCTCGCTTCACGTCCGGAAGGGAGCGAGGTGATGGGCACATTTGCGTCACCTGACGCCGCACTCACCAAGGCGCGGACGCTCTGTCCGGAGTGACAGGCGCGCATGGGCGCATCAGCCGTTCATGGGGGATACGTGCGTGAATCCCAGCCTGCGCCGGGATGACGTTATTTTTGGGGGGCGCATCCTACCCACCAATAGTTCGTCGGTAGCGGGGCGCTATGCGCACGGCGTGATGGCCGGCTAGAGCGCGTCACTCTTATCGGAATCGGATTGCGCGACGTGAACGCGCTCTAAGTTTTTATTTGAGAGACGGATTCACGTTCTCGGTGAATGCGTCCGCATCCACCGAGAACGATCAGGCTCTAAGCTACGGCGCCGGCGCGAGATACTTGAGGGCGGCCGACGAGACGGCGCCACCGACGACGCACGGAATGCCCGCAGCCACAACACCGCCGGCCGCTGCGCCGACGCATCCGAGCGCCAGGGCCGTCTGGCCGACCTGACCCCACCAGGCGAAATTGCGCGATTTCAGCGAGCCCTTGGTCTTCAACTCTTCGATGGCGGCGAGGGCATCCTTTCGGATCTTGCCGGTCTCGAACGTCTCGGCGGCCTCAATCACCTCGCGCAAAGGCTTCCTCACCGCGGCCGGCTGCGTGTTCATCTCCTCGGACAGGATGTCCAGCAGGTCCTTCTCGCGGGACGCATTGCTGGCGAGCGTCCACTTGGCCATTGAGCCGATAGTCAGCTTCTCGACGTCGTTCTGATCCAGGGAAAGCGCCAGCGCGCCGACGATGCGATGGATCGGCTCGCGGTAGCCGGTGGCGTAATAGTAGCCCCATAGTGCGTCGACGACGTAGGCTCCCTCGTCGACGGGCAGCTCGGCCAGCGTTTTGCCGTCGCCGTAGAGGTACTTGCGGATCAGAACCTGGCGTGCGGGCATGCGCTCGACGAATTTCTCCAAAAGGACCTTCCAGTCCGGCAGGCCCGAATAGGCGATGGCGCGGATCAGGACTACCTGATCCTCGGGCGGCAGCGGGAAGATGCGGGAGACGAGAAGCTCGGCGCGGTCGGGGTTCGCGCCCAGCACGCCGCCGGTGAAGCCGATGTAGACGCCGGCCGATTCGAGATCGCGGAAGAGCCCGAGGTCGCCCATCGCGCGCACCAGTTCGGGCAGGCGCTCCGGATCGGGAGCGGTGCGATAGTCGTTGATCCATTTGAGCACGTGCTCGGACTTCGTGAACTCGGGCGCCGGCGGTTTCCGGGCTTTCTCACGGGCCAAGGCGGGAACCAGCGCGAGGACGAACAGGAGAAGGGTGGTCAGGAAACGCATGAGGCCGTTACCTCCGGATACGCCGTACGCGAGGAAGGCGGGTTTGCGAGCATGCTCTGATCGGGCCAAGGGCCGCGAAGTCCTGGGCGGTTTTGTGGCGGAGAGCGGGGACCGTTCGACGCCATCCGCTTGACGGCGCGGCCGGGGCCGCCAATGTTCGGGCCATGTCCACCCCCCCGAACAAACTTGGCGAGCCGGCCCCATCCGCTCAGGCCGACATGCCCGCTTCGCCCCAGTCGCAAGAGAAGGAGCCCAAGCGCGCCACCGGCCCCGAGGTCATCGCCGGGTATCTGAAGACGCTCGGCGCGGGGCCGGGTGTCTATCGCATGCTCGATGCGGCGGGCACCGTCATCTATGTGGGCAAGGCGCGCAATCTCAAGGCGCGCGTGCAGAACTATACGCGGCTTGCCGGGCAGCCGAACCGCACGCTGCGCATGATCCAGGCGACGGCCTCCATGGAATTCGTGTCGGTGCGGACCGAGGCTGAGGCCCTGCTTCTCGAAGCGAACCTCATCAAGCGTTTCCGCCCGCGCTTCAACGTCACGCTGCGGGACGACAAGTCGTTTCCCTACATTCTCATCCGCCGCGATCAGGGGGCGCCGCAAATCCTCAAGCACCGCGGCGCGCGCACGATCAAGGGCGAATACTTCGGCCCGTTCGCCTCTGCCGGAGCCGTGAACCGCGCCATCAACATGCTGGAGCGCGCCTTTCTCCTGCGCTCGTGCTCGGATTCGGTTTACGAGAGCCGCACGCGGCCGTGCCTGCTCTACCAGATCAAGCGCTGCTCGGCGCCGTGCACGGGCGAGATCAGCCTCGAGGATTACGGCGCGCTCGTGGACGAGGCGGTGCGCTTCCTCAGGGGCGAGAGCCAGTCAGTGCGCGAGATGTATCAGAGGCTGATGGAGGAGGCGGCGGAAAAGCTCGAGTTCGAGCGTGCGGCGCGGTTCCGCAACCGTCTCTGGGCACTGGCGCACGTCACGGCCGAGCAGGCGATCAACCCTGACGGCGTCGAGGAGGCGGACGTGTTCGCCGCTTTCCAGGAAGGCGGGCAGACCTGCATCCAGGTGTTTTTCTTCCGCGTCGGCCAGAACTGGGGCAACCGGGCCTACTATCCGAAGGCCGACCGCTCGCTCGCGGTTGAGGAGGTGCTCGACAGCTTCGTGGCGCAGTTCTACGACGACAAGCCGGTGCCGCGGCTGATCCTCATCTCGCATGACATCGCCAATCACGCGCTTCTGGAGGAAGCGCTCAGCATTAAAGCCGAGCGCAAGGTCGAGATCCGGATGCCGCAGCGTGGCGTCAAGTCGAGCCTCGTCGAGCACGCGCTGACTAATGCGCGCGAGGCGCTCGGGCGCAAGCTGGCGGAGACGTCATCGCAGCGCATCCTGCTGGCTGCCCTTGGCGAGCGCTTCTCTCTCCCGCGGCCGCCGCGCCGCGTCGAGGTGTTCGACAACAGCCACATTATGGGCACCAACGCGGTCGGCGCCATGATCGTCGCCGGGCCGGAGGGCTTCGCCAAGAGTGCCTACCGCAAGTTCAATATCCGCTCGACGACGCTGACGCCGGGGGACGACTACGCGATGATGCGCGAGGTGCTCGAGCGGCGCTTCCGCAGGCTGGCCGAGGAGGAGGCTGAGGCGCCTCGGGATACGCCGGCGGATGCCCTGTGGGAGCATGTGGCTGCAGAGGAGGGGGAAGCCCGGGAGGAGGACGAGACGCCGGACATCGGTGACGCTCTGCCCGATCGGCCGGATCTCGTGCTCGTGGATGGGGGCGCGGGGCAGCTCACGATCGCGCGCGAGGTGCTGGCGGAGCTCGGGCTGAGTGATATTGCCGTCGTGGGCGTCGCCAAAGGGCCGGACAGGGATGCGGGGCGCGAGCATTTCCACGTGCCGGGCCGGGCCTCGTTCATGCTCGAGCCGCGCGATCCGGTGCTCTACTTCGTGCAACGGCTTCGCGACGAAGCGCACCGCTTCGCCATCGGCACGCACCGGGCAAGGCGTTCGAAAGCGCTCGGGGCCAATCCGCTCGATGAGATTCCGGGCATCGGGCCCATGCGCAAACGGGCGCTCATGAAGCACTTCGGATCGGCCAAGGCGATCTCTCGCGCCGGTGTCGACGATCTTGCGGCCGTTACCGGTATTTCCCAGGAGATGGCCAGAAAGATTTACGATTTCTTTCACGAGCGGCGCATTTGAAGCGCGCTTCGTGGCCGCCCGTGGGAGGAGCCTAGGCGTGAAGCGCGCCTGCGGCTCTCTGTCTGATTTTTTATATATAGGATGGACTTCCGCTCGTTTTCTCAAATCTTTTATAAACCACTGCCTCCCATATTCAGCGTGCAGAAATTGAAGGCTGGGCTCTGTCGAGCCTGGTGTCGCCCGTGTCTGGGTTTGAGGGGGTCTGTTCATGCGTACGGGCAGAGATTTGCAGAGCGGTACTGGCGTAGACGTTCTCGAGGTCGGGACGCGGCCATCGCGTGGGGCCTCGACGCCGTGCGCCAAGCAGAACGGCAAGAGCGCAAAACCGAAGAAGCAAGCGTCGCCGGCACCTGCCCCTACGGCTACCGAAACGCCCGCGCCCGGCTCTCTGCCGGTGCTCTACATGCTTTCGCCGCAGAAGTTCATGAGCCCGTTCGATTGCAACATGGCCCTCGATTCTGGCTACAAGGTCGTGCTGCCGTACGACGGGGTCGAGGTCGGCGATGTGGGCGCCCTCGTGCAGGATGCGATCTTTTCGCGACCGCCCAAGGCCAATACGGGCATCTTCATCGGCGGCAAGGATATCAAGGTCGCGCTCGACATGATGGCCGCGGCGCGGGCTGCCATGGTGCCGCCGTTCGAGGTTTCCGTGTTCGCCGATCCGGGCGGCTCGTTCACGACGGCGGCGGCGATGGTGGCCTCCGTTGAGCGTGTTCTGCATACGAGTTTCGGCCGCGGCCTGAAGGGGCTCCGCCTCTCCGTGTTCGGGGCCATGGGTGTCGTCGGCTTCGCCTCGGCGGTCATCGCAGCAGAGCAGGGCGCCAAAGTGCGCATCGTCGCCCATGACGATATGGCGCCCCTGGTTGCGCTGGCGGCGTGGGCCAAGACGCGCTTCGGCGTCACGCTCGAGCCGGTGGCTGGGCAGACGGATGCTCTCAAGGCCAAGATCCTCGCCACCTCGGATGCGGCTTTCACGGCAGGGCCGGCGGGCGTTAACATCTTGCCGCGCCGGATGATCGGGCGCGTGCCGCGGCTTCTCGTGGTGGCGGATGTCAATGCGGTTGCGCCCTACGGCATCGAGGGGATGGACCTGTTCATGAACGGCGTGCCGCTGCCGGGATGCAGCACGCTGGGCGTCGGCGCGCTTGCCATCGGCGACGTGAAATATAAGACCCAGGCTGGACTGTTCCGCCGGATGCGCGGCGCTTCGGAGCCGCTCGACCTCGATTTCCGTGATGCCTTCGTTCTGGCGCGGGAGATCGTGGCGGAGCCGCGTACGGGAGAGATCGTGGCGGAGCCGCGTGGGGGAGAGCTCGTGGCCGAACCGCGTTCGAAAAACCGGACGAAGCCGCGTTCAGCAAAAACTCCGGCGGGGGTGCATCCAGTCGCGCGCGCCGCAAAGCGGCGTGCTCCAAACAAGCAGCGTCGGCGCGCCACCGCCTGAGAAGCACAAGAATAAAAAGAGCGGAGCAAGAGCTTTGGCTCCGGCTCCGCTCCGCTGGCGCTCGAATTCCACTTACGCGGCTACAATCCGAGCGCTGCCGTCTGGCAGACGAAGACGCACAACTCACATCTACTGCCAGGCGTTTCTGGGCCAGGCGTTTCTGAGCCAGCACCATAAGATGCCGCTAATTGCTCCTTATGCTCCATAATTTGGCGAGGAACAAGCTCGGGCGGTGGTTTAGCCTCCGGTCGAGACCGGTTTCCAGTCTTGTCGGCAGGCCTAGAGGGTCTTCCCCATTGACTGGCGTATGCGGCAATGGTGTTACCTAGGTGTCATGCATGCGCCCATTCCCAACAGGCGGCACGCGATCAGCCTGCCGAACGTGCTCACGTACGCGAGGATCGCCGCCGTCCCGGCGCTCGCAGCGTGCCTTCTCCATGTCGAAGGCGACGGGGGACGCTGGGCCGCCTTCTGGCTTTTCGTCGGGGCGGCGATAACGGACTGGCTCGACGGCTACCTTGCGAGGCGGCTGGAGCAGCAGTCCAACCTCGGGCGGATGCTGGATCCGATCGCGGACAAGCTGATCGTCGGGGCGGCGCTGCTCCTGCTTGTCCACGACGGAACAGTCGGGGGCGTATCGATCTGGGCAACGATCATCATCCTTTGCCGGGAGATCCTCGTCTCGGGCCTTCGCGAGTTCCTGGCGGAGCTCAACGTCAAGGTGCATGTGACGGCCCTCGCCAAATGGAAGACAGCCGCGCAGATGGTGGCGCTTGCGGTGCTGATCGCAGGGCCGGCCGGCGATCGGATCCTGCCTGGCATCTCGACGATCGGAATTGGCCTGCTCTGGCTCGCTGCTGTGCTTACGCTTTGGACCGGCTATGATTATCTCAAGGCTGGTATCCGCCACGCAATGGAGGTCGAGGGTCATGGTCGATGATGGGCTGGTGAAAGCGGCTGTTGGGGCGCGGGATGCGGAGCTGAAGCTCAGCGTGCGCTATTTCGCCTGGGTGCGCGAGAAAGTGGGCCGCGCCGAGGAGACGGTCACGGTGCCGTCGGGGGTCGCTACGGTCCGGGATCTGGTGGGCTGGCTCGCGGCGCGCGGGCCTGAGTATGCAGAGGCGTTCCGGCGCCCGGATGTGGTGCGGGCCGCCCTGGATCAGGTACACGTAAAGCCGTCGCAGCCGATTGGGTCGGCGCGCGAGGTGGCATTCTTCCCTCCGGTGACGGGAGGCTAGAGCCTCACGTCGAACCTGTCCAAGGCACTGATTTCTCAATTCTTTATGTCCGAAAAAGTCGGACCGCTGCTTTCGGGACGAGGCTCAGGGAGACGCGTCAATGACAGTGCGGGTGCAACGCGAACCGTTCGACGCTGCGGCGGAGCTGCAGGCGCTCACGGCGGGGCGCACCGATGTGGGTGGCGTCGTGACGTTTACGGGCCTCGTTCGCGGAGAGGCAGAGGGCAAGGCGCTTCAGTCTCTCACGCTCGAGCACTATCCGGACATGACGGAAGCTGAGCTCGCACGCATCGAGACAGAGGCACGGGAGCGGTTCGACCTGTTGGATGTGCTGGTCGTCCATCGCTATGGCGAGCTTAGGCCCGGGGACCTCATTGTCCTGGTCATCACGCTCTCGGCGCACCGGCAGGCAGCTTTCGCTGCGGCCGAGTTCCTGATGGACTACCTCAAGTCTCACGCGCCTTTCTGGAAAAAGGAAGCATTCGCCGACGGCAGCGAGACCTGGGTCGACGCGCGTGTGACGGACGAGGCGGCTCTCGCCCGCTGGCGGAGCCGGTAACACATAAATAACTGTAAAGACTCTATGAGTGCGCGTTGTTAACTGGTTGATTTAATTTTGATTTTTTCCGAATCGCGTATCGGTTCCGCCCCGGCGTAAAGAAAAGATTAACCTTTACCGCTCCATAACAGTGCCCGAGGGCGTCCTGCAAAACGCCATCATTTGCGGTTACTTACTGACCGTCCCGGCAAAGGACAGTGTTGCGTAGACGGGGGTCACACAACGATGACGATCGGGCTTTTGCAGCGCCGCCCGCTGCAATTCATTTGTGCGCTTTTCGCACTGTCCTTACCGCTCGCGGCGTTTGCGAGCGAAGGAGCCCGGGTGCAGACCGTAAAGGTCACCCCGCCGGCCAAGCCAAAGGCGGCCGTTAAAACGACCGGATCTCTGGGAACCGCAGCCAAGGCCAAGGCTGCTCCTGAGCGCGCTCCCGCGCCTGCCGCCACGCTTGGCGGTGACGTGTCTCACACGCGCTTTCTCATCGGACTTCCGAAGAAGGCCGAGTTCCGCGTGTTCTCCCTCAACAATCCCCACCGCGTGATCGTCGATATTTCGGAGACGGCGCTTCGCCTGCCGCCGCAGCCGGAAGAGAACATCGCGGTCGGGCTCGTGAAGGCCTTCCATGCTGGCCGCTCAGCGCCCGGCAAATCCCGTGTCGTGATCGAGGTGATCCGCCCCGTCATCGTCGAGGATGCCGCCATCGTGCCCTCCGAGAACGGGAAGGGCCATCGCCTGGTGCTCGATATCGTGCCAGTTTCGCCGGCCCACGCCGGGGCCAAGAAGCCGCTCAAGACAGCGGCGCTGTCGTCGCTCGGCGCCTTCGACGTGCAGCCGCCGCTGCCTTCTCCGGCCGTCAGGCCCGACGAGATGGCGGCGCGCGCCTTCAAGCCGATCATCGTCATCGATCCCGGTCACGGCGGCCATGACTCGGGCGCCATGAAGAACGGCATCGTCGAGAAGGAAGTCGTCCTCGCCTTCAGCCTCAAGCTCAAGGAGAAGCTCGAGCAGACCGGCCGCTACAAGGTGCTGATGACGCGGGACAAGGACGTCTTCGTCGAGCTCGATAAGCGCAAGGAATATGCCGAGAGGCACAAGGCCAACCTGTTCATTGCCGTGCACGCCGACTACGCGGGCAAGAATTCCCGGGCGCGCGGCGCGACCATCTACTCGCTGCGGGAATCGGTCGCTAATGCGCTGCAACGCTCGGCCAAGGGCGAGGTCAAGAGCGCCGTGTTGAGCAAGGAAGAGGCTGAGGCGGTGAAGCAGGCCAGCGTCGGCAACGATCTCTCGGCCGTGCGGAGCATTCTGGCTGATCTTGCAGGGCGCGAGGTGGAGGCGACCCAGGAGCGCACGAGCGTGTTCACGCGCTCGGTGATCGAGTACATGGGCACGAGCACGGAGCTGCGGGCGAAGCCGGATCAGCAGGCGGCTTTCCGTGTTCTCAAGACGGCGCAGTTTCCGTCGGTGCTGATCGAGCTTGCCTACGTCACCAACAAGCAGGACGCCAAGCTGTTGCAGTCCGACGCGTGGCGGGACAAGGTTTCGGATTCGATCATGACGGCGGTTGACAACTACTTCAGCAACCAGATCGCACGCCTGCCGATGTAGTCGCGAGGTTCACCGCCGTGCTCCTTCGCGTCTTCGCGACATTTCGGGACCTGATAGCGGAGGGTCTGGAATCCCCGTCCTGACCTCGCCCACAAGGGGGAGGAACGAACCCTCGCAGCCGCCAAAGTGCTTCCGGAAAAGTGGGCACCGGTTTTCCGAGAGAAGCACGATCTGAACAAAGTGCTTCCGGAAAAGTGGGCACAGGTCAATCGCGAAGCCGTCCGGATAAAGTGCCCTGAATAAGATGCGCAATCGGACCAGAGTGCAAAAAGGCCGGCCCTTGAGGCCGGCCTTTGCGTTTCCTGGCCGGCTGCGGGTCGCACGCCCCGCCGGCAGAGCTCAGTCAGGATCTACTTGGAGGATACAGGGGTTTGCGGGGCCATAGGAGTATGAGGTTCCAGTCGATATCGTGCCGAAGCTCACGGGATTGGGCGGAACTCTCTGGTCGAGAGGTTTCGATGGACCACTGACGAAGGTGCTTCAGCATGGTGCACTCCATCTTCGAGTTGGTGCCGCGGCCGAACCCTTAGCGATCCGCGCAGCATCAGCCGCAGTCCGCCTTCCTCTGTGCGAGGACTGGCGAAGAGGCGAGGCAATGGTGCTGGCGGGGCTTGGGTGTGTGCGGCGATCCTGGACGGACGCTGGCGGTGCAGGCGCGCCGTTGGATTGCTTCGATCGGCAGCTCCGTCCCCGGGTGCCGTGCATTCCGCTGGGCGTGATGACCGTGTGATCGGTCCGAGTTGGCTCAGAGTGCTCAAGGACGCTTGTCCCAAGGCTCTGACGCATGCACCGGTTGATGCAGACCGGCTTGCCGTTGGGCTTGCAGGCCTGGCGAGGCAATCTTCCCCCACATCCAAAAGCCTAAACGATTCGACGGATGCGAAAATGACGTTCGCTCAATAATCGTGCGCCCGTGGCCGGCGCGACTCAGTCTTCGGGATAGACGGCGGACTCGTCTGCCGGCTCAGGCTTTCCGTTGGCACCGCAGTGGCTGAAGAGGGAGCTGATACACGTCCACGTCTTGCCGGCGACGCTGCCGAGAGCCGTGCCGGCATTGCCGATCTGCTCGCCCGCCATTTTGGCGGTGCCGCCGATCGCTTCGCCCGCTTTCTTCAAGCCCTGTTTGGAGGATTTTACCGTTTCGCCCGCGAGTTCCTCCACCGTGCTCGGCACCTTGGAAGACGGTTTCGCCGCTGCGTGATGTGGGGTCTCTTCGTCGTCGGCATCGTGCGCGGGCGGCAGAGGCGTGGGAGAGTCGGCCGCTTGAGAGGGAGGCGGCGCGTGATCTGCTCGATTCCCGGGCCGGTCTACGGAAGCTGTCAGGCCGGGGCATGGGAACGGCGCGCCGCGCGAGGCGGAGCAGCTTTGATGGCCGCCTCGCTTGGCCATTTCGGAGATGCAATGGAGGGTGGCGCGCGGATCATTGCCGGGGCCGTCGCCTGTTCCCTCGACGACGCACCGGTACATGGCGGGCGGGCCCTCGCACGTGACGCAGTATTCCAACGCGACGGCAGCGTCCGCGGCCGCAAGAACGAAAAAAAGGCCAGCAACGGCGTATATCCGCTTCTGCATCCTCGACCTTCCTCCGTTGATGCCAATCCGCACTCCCGGCTCCCTGCAGCAGCCATGCGGTTTTCTATCAACCGTCTATCATCTGCGGCCGGCGCTTTCGACTGCACGCATGCTCCGGGCGTGCGGCGAGGCTCCGATTGTCTGGCGCTCTTTGCACTATAGGGCCCACCTCATGACCTCAATGCAATGGGCCTCTTGCTCCTCCGCCAAGAAAGACGAGGCGCTTGCATCGAGAAGGAGCGGTGTTGATCGGCCGGATGCCCACGGTGATTGCTTAGGCTCCACTATCAACGACACGCAGCGGGAATGGGGCCGTTTTGAGGATAGGCCGCGAGAGAGCGAGTGCTTGCCAACAGGAGGGGCCACATCTATACGGGTGCTTCGCGCGCTGGAGACGTGGCCGAGAGGCTGAAGGCGGCGGTTTGCTAAATCGTTATACCCCCAAAGGGTATCAGGGGTTCGAATCCCCTCGTCTCCGCCAA
>NZ_DAIQCD010000021.1:0-46201 GCF_036780825.1 Hyphomicrobium sp.
TATTAAAGGTTAGGGAGCGCAATGGTTCATTTCGGTTGAATTTGGTCTCTTTATTCATCCGATTATTTTCATTGCCGCCTTTCACCGGAAAACCAAACGGTTCTCCGGAAACAATAAAAAGTGGGCCGAGCGGTTTCTCATTTCCGCCAAGGTCCTCTTTGCCCGGACGCAGCTGCGTTTCTAGGGAGGGAGACGGCGTCATGGCTCTCAGCTGTGCCGATGGCCGAAAGACCGGCCGACACTCTGCGCGCTCGCACGCACTGGGCGCACGTTCCGCATACGCCGCGCCAAGCACCATGACGCAGCCGTTCGCGCTCGCCGAACGCCCTCCTTCACAACAAAAATAACGGCCGCAGCCAGGAGCGCGGCACCCGATACGTCGAATGAAATAGAGCGAACTCAATCGCTCAATATACGGCAAGGGAGGAAAAACTGTCTGAGGCACCCATTCTCGAGCTCCGCAACGTCACGAGGAAATTCGGCGGCCTGACTGCGGTCGACGATCTCTCCTTTTCCGTTCGGCGCAACAGCATCCATGGCCTGATCGGGCCGAACGGGGCGGGCAAGACAACCACGTTCAGCCTGATCAGCGGCTATTACAAACCAACAAGCGGAAGCATCTTCTACGAGGGCGCGGACGTCTCGGGCGTCAAAACGAGCCACCTCGCGCAGCGCGGCCTCGTCCGCACCTTCCAGGGCACCACGCTCTTTCACGAGTTTAGCGTCTTCGAGAACGTCCGGATCGGGTGCCATCGCGCCGCGCGGTCCGGGCTCCTTTCGCGCATTACAGGCTCCGATGCGGCTCTCGAGCGCGAGGCCAATCGGCGGGCTCAGGAAGCGCTCGAGCTGTTCGATCTCGGGCCCTACGCCGACGAGCCCACATCGCGGCTTCCACACGGGCACCAGCGTGCGCTCGGCATGGCTGTGGCGTTCGCGGCCGCGCCCACGCTGATCCTGCTCGACGAGCCGTTCACCGGCATGAACCCCGAAGAGACGCGCCGCATGATGCAGCACGTGCGGCGCGTGCGCGACGAGCACGGCATCACCGTCATGCTGGTCGAGCACGACATGCAGGCCGTGATGGGATTGTGCGAGCAGATCACGGTCATGAACTTCGGACAGCGCCTGACGGAAGGGTGCCCCGACGAGGTGCGGACCGACAAGCGCGTGATCGAGGCCTATCTGGGACGTGAAGACGATGCTGCTTGAGTTCCACGACATCCACGTCCACTACCAGAAGGTCGCGGCGCTCAAGGGCGTGAGCATATCGGTTCCGGCCGGCGGCATCGTTACCATCGTCGGCGCCAACGGGGCCGGCAAGAGCACGACGCTGCGCTGCATCTCCGGCCTCGTGCGCCCGTCCAAGGGCGAGATCCGCTTCAATGGCGAGCGCATCGATCAACTGCCGCCCGAAAAGATCGTCGCACGCGGCATCGCGCACGTGCCCGAGGGGCGGCGCATCTTCCCCGACCTCACCGTCGAGGAGAACCTGCGCATCGGGGCGTTCCTGCGCACCGACACGGACGGGATCGAGCGCGATCTCGAAAACATCTTCGAGCGCTTCCCTCGCCTGAGAGAGCGGCGGACCCAATGGGCGCGCAGCATGTCGGGCGGCGAGCAGCAGATGGTCGCCATCGGACGCGCGATGATGTCCGGGCCGAAGCTGCTCCTGCTCGACGAGCCGTCGATGGGCCTCTCGCCCGTCATGGTGCAGGAGATGGCGCGCATCATCTCCGACATCTCCGCCGCCGGCGTGCCGGTCATCCTCGTGGAGCAGAACGCGGGCCTCGCGCTCAAGCTCGCCTCCTACGCCTATGTGCTCGAGATCGGCAGCATCGCGCTCGAGGGCGCGGCGGCGGAGCTCAGGTCCAACGATCATGTGCGGAGGGCCTACCTTGGAGGATGAGGCACGGATCGTCCGCGAATTGATCGCCGGCGGCTGGAGCGACGCCGATCTCGAATGGGAGCGCCTGAGCCTGCAGGCGCTTTCAGATCTCGGCGAAGGCCGCGAGCAGGACGCGTTCGCGGCCATACGCGAAGCGCTCTATCTGGCCCGCACCTACTTCGCCTCCGGCGATCCCCGGCTCGCCGCAAGCCTGACCAGCCAGGCGGCCGCACTGGCCGCCGCGGACCCGAGCGCGGCCGTCGATGTCGTCGTAGGGGCCGCCAAGCAAGCCTGGCAGGACTGCGAAGACGCTCTCGAGAAAATGAGCCCGCCGCAACGAGCGCGCTCCTCGCTCTTTCATCTGCGCATGGAATATCGCCACCGCGCGACCTACGCCGAACGCTGGCGCGACGAGAACCGAAGGCAGCTTTCCGAGCTGCGCACATGCCTCGCAAGGGTGGAGACGCCGGTGGTGATCGAACGGGCCGAGGCGCGCGAGCGCATCGCGCATTGGACGCGCGAGCGCCCGACAAACCTCGACGACGGGGGACGGCTGCTCGCCGCATTCGTCCTCCTGGCCGCAAGGCCAGCTCACGGTGCTCCACGTCCGGAAGACAACGCAGGCCTGCGCTGAGACGGGGAGGAAAGACGAACGCGCGTGCAGGCCTTGTTCTGAAAACGACAATCATAAAGCAGCGGGAACGCCGGAGACGAACATCTCCATACGCAAGACCCGCGCACTAGCGGAGGAAACTGCGATGACGACTGAAACCAAGTTCCAAATAAGCAGAAGGTCGCTGCTTGCCAGCACCGCCGTCTCGGCGCTGCTGCCGGTGGTCGGCTTTCCACGGGTGTCGCTGGCGGCGCAAGACGTCGTCAAAATCGGCTTTCTCGCCCCCCTCACCGGCCCTGTCGCGGCATGGGGCAAACCGGGCCTCGACGGCTGCCACATCTGGGCCGACTGGGTGAACGCCGCGGGCGGCCTCGAGATCGGCGGCAAAGCCTACAAGGTCGAGATGGTCTCCTACGACGACGAGGACGACGCGGGCAAGGCACGCGTCGGCGCCACCAAGCTCATCCGCGAGAACGATGTCAAGTTCATCATGATGCTCGGCGGCAACTCCTGGCCCGGCGTCGAGGAGATCTCCGCACGCCAGGGCATGCTGTTCTCGACGCTGCTCCCGAGCGATCTTTCTCCGGACACCAAGTCCCTTATCGCGCCCTGCGAGGTGCATCCGATCTATAACGTCACCGGCGTCGACTGGCTCGCCGCCAACAAGCCGGAGCTCAAGACAGCCGTCGTCTGCGCGCAGGACGACGCGCTCGGCAAGCCGTCGGTCGCCACCTATCTCGCGGCCTTCGAGGCTGCCGGCATCAAGATGGCGAGCCCGCCGCTGTTCTTCGATCCCGACACGAAGGACTTCGCCCCGGTGATGACGCAGCTCCTGGCCAACAAGCCGGACATTCTGTGTCTCGACACCTGCTATGCCGACTACGTGCACCCGCTCATCGAGCAGGCCTTTCAGCAGGGCTACAAGGGGCAGATCATCTCCTGCACGCTCGACTTCTACCAGCGGCTCGTCGAGCGGACGTCGAAGGAGTTCATGGAAGGCGTGATCTTCCAGTTCCCCGACTTCGACGATCCAGCTCTCAACGATCCGCGCATCAACTTCCGCGAACCGAACAAGTTCTACGCCGAATACGTGAAGCGCTATGGCGCCACCGAATGGTCGGCCGTGTCGTGGGAATACTCGTCGATCCTCGACCTGTGGGCGGACGCGGCACAACGGGCCGGCAGCGTCGAGCCGGCCGCCGTCCTCGCCGCCATGAAGGAGGGCGGCAAGGGCAAACACGCCTTCGGCGAAGCGCGCTGGTGGGGCAAGGAACTGTTCGGCATCGACAACGCGCTCGTCGGCGAATGGCCCGTGGTGGTGATCCGCGACGGCAAGGCGACCATTGCCGAGTTCCGCTCCATCACGGACTGGTGGGACAAGAACAGCGAGCTGATGGTGAAGCACATGACCGATCTCGGCCAGATGTGGAGCCAGCGCACCTGAGCGGCGCCCGGGGCCGGGTACGCGTATCCGGCCTCTCCTGATCCATGGCTGCAAACGGGGAGCGATAAGAAGCGCCGATGTCAGGTTTCCTACTTCAAACTGTCTTCAATGCGTCCTACGCCGCAAGCTACATGGCGCTGATCGCCGTCGGCCTCGTGCTGATTTTCGGCGTCATGGGCGTCATCAATTTCGCCCATGGCGAGCTCTACATGGCAGGCGCCTATACCGTCGTCTTCCTCTATGCGGGCTTCGGCTGGCCATTTCTCGTCGCCATCGCGGCGGGCCTCGTCTTCGTCGGGTGCCTCGGCATTCTGATGGAGCTCACCCTCTTCCAGCCTCTGCGAACAAACCCGCTAGGTGGGCTGATCGCTTCAATCGGCTTCCTGCTGATGATGCAGTCGCTCGCCGTCCTGGGTTTCGGGCTTCGCAACCAGCACATCCCGCCGGTGTCCCAGGGCGGCATAACTTTGGGAGACGCGTTCCTCACTTATGAGCGGCTTTTCGTGATCGTTGCCGCCATCGGTCTCCTCGGATCGCTTTGGATCTTCCTCAGGCGCAGCAAGTTCGGCTGGGCGCTCCGCGCCTGCGCACAGGATCGGGAGGCCGCAACGCTGCAAGGCATCTCGATCAACCAGACGGCGCGCTACGCGATGTTCATCGGCGCAGGCCTCGCCGGCGTGGCGGGTGCACTAACGGCGCCGCTCGTGCCGCCCTCTCCCTACATGGGGCACACCGTGATCGTCACCGCCTTCATCATCATCATCGTCGGCGGGATCGGAAGTCTCGAGGGTGCGGTGGTCGCCGCCATCCTCTACGCCTTCGTCCATACCTTCGTCACGACGTTCTACGACGGCGTCATCGCCAACATCGTCGGTCTTTTGCTCATGCTCGCGGTTCTCGTCGTCAAGCCGCAGGGCCTTTTCGGAGTACGGGAACGTGCTTGAGAAGAACTCGATCGGCCCCATGGGCCTTCTTGCCATCCTCGTGCTCGGGGCCCTCATCATCGCGGCGCCGCATCTCCTGAGTTTCTCGCAACAGGAGCTGCTGGTTCTTCTCACCATCAACGTTCTTGTGGTGGCGAGTTACAGGCTTTTGACGCTCACCGGCGAATGGTCCCTCGCGCACGTGGTGATGATGGGCGTGGGCGCCTACGGCAGCGCGCTTTGCGCGAAGAGCCTCGGCTTTCCGGTGCCCATCGCCATGATCGCGGGCGCCCTGGTGGCCGGCGCGACGGCCGGCCTCCTGAGCTTCCCGCTCTTCCGCATGAAGGGCTTCTACTTCCTGATCGGCTCGTTCGCCGCCGGCGAAGTGATCCGGCTCATGTGGAAGCGTTTCACCGACCCCTTCGGCGGGCCCAAGGGCATCCAGCGCATTCCGGGCTTTCCGGAAATCGATCTCGGGTTCGTGCGCATCGATTTCTTCGATCCCGCGAACTACTATTATTTGGCACTCATCGTCGTACTCGTCTCGCTATGGGTGCTCTACCGGGTCGAGAGATCGCGCATCGGGCTCACGTTCCATGCGATCCACTGGCAGGACAAGCTGGCGGAATCGGTGGGCGTCGATACCTTCCGTTACCGGATGCTGGCCTTTGTCATTGCGTCCTTCTTCGCCGGACTCGCGGGCGCGCTCTATGCGCACTACCTCGTCACCGTGAACCCCAACCAGTTCAACGTCGACACCATGGTCTACGTGCTGATCTGGGCCATCGTCGGGGGCACGACACGCTGGTATGGGCCGATCCTCGGTGTGGTCATCCTGACCTTCATCGACGAGATCATCCTGCGCTCGCTCGGTGCCGATCAGATCCGGCCGCTCCTCTACGGCGGTATCCTGATTCTCTCCATCCTGTTCCTGCCGCAGGGGCTCGAGAGCCTTGTCATCAGGGCTCAAGAGGCCTGGCGCGGGCGGAGCGCAAGCGAGAATGGGGTCGCGCCGGCCGCCTCGGCGACGGAACCGCGCTCATAGCCAAACCAGAGCCATTCCTCCCTGGCTCGTAAGCCGGATGGAATGGCTCTGGCGCTCTCTCCAGCGCCTCTCGATCCGAGAGGATCGCATGCTCCCAGACATCGAACGCGGATCGTTACGACGGGCCGCGCTTTTGCATTCGTTGGGCATTTCCCGATGTCGCCTGCGAGCAGGTTTCTTTCATAGCGCGCTGGCCCGTTTGCACATCGGCCGCCGGAAGAGTGGCGGCCGCTCCAGAGCCGTTCCGCTTTAGGTGGAATCGGGGAACGGCTCTAAGTTTTTTGCTTCTTCGTGCTTCTTATCGGACACCTAGCTTGCATGGCTCCGCCATGACCGGATCCCACTTTTCCGGACGTACTCTAACAGCCCAAGCCAAGTTGCGACCGGCGCGAGCAACGCGCCTTTTGATCCCGCACCCCTTCCTGCTCAGGCTCGCAAAAAAGAAAGAGCACGGCCGCATGTGCGACCGTGCTCCAGTTCGTACCGGAAGGAGAAGGAGGGGGAGGCCTCAGGCAGGTGCCCAAGGACTCCGCGGCACGAATATTTAGCCGATGACTTCGCGATCCGTGATCTTGGGGAAGGTCTCGTGACCCCAGACCTGACGCTCGCGGATCCACGGCTGCGCCCGCTGCGGGTTCTTGGATTCGAATTCCCGGGCAATGCGGTGACCTTCGAAGATGGCCTGTGCGATCAGCCCCGGCGCGTAGCAGTCGCCGGCCTGATAGATCGCCTGCACTTCCTTCTTCTCCCACTCGGACCGGCGAGCGGAGAGCTCGCGCCAGAGGCTGTCGTTGCAGATGCGGCCCGTCGCCACGACGATGGTGTCGAACGGCAACTCGACCACATCCGTCCCGGCGCGACGCGGCAGATCGCCAGTCTTCGGCCCTGCGTTGCGCTTGTAGCCATCGCGGTAGAGATAGTAGGCGGTCGCCTTGCCCGGCTCCACTTTCTCCAGCCAGTGGCTCGTGATCTCGTGAATTCCCTTCTCGTACATCATGCGATGCAGGTTCGGGGCCTCGAGCGTGAAGTGCGTGTAGGGAGCGATACCGCCAAGAGCCGTCAGGATCTTCACCTTCTTGCCTCGGTCGGCAAGGTACTCGGCGAGCGAGACGCCGGTGAAGTAGCCGTCTCCGTCGATGACGAGGACGTTGTCGCCGACCGGCTTGTTCTCCATCAGGAGTTGCTCGGGCGTGCAGACGTATGGCAGCGACGCATCGATGCCCGCAACCGGCGAGTGATTGACGAAGTTGTTGCCGTTGGTTGCCCAATGAGACCCCGTCGCCAGCACCACCTTGTCGGCACCGTAATCGAGGATCTGGTCGGCGGTCATCTTGCCGACACCGACATGCACGTCCACGTTCTTAAGCTTGTCGAGCTGCACCTGACGGTAGGTTACGACGCGACCCCACTCGGCAAGGCCCGGATACTTCACGACCTTGCGGATACGCCCGCCGATTTCACCCTCCGCCTCGCGCAGGTGCACGTCGTAGCCGCGCTCACCGAGCACGCGCGCGCACTCCATACCGGCCGGACCCGCGCCGACAACGAGGACCGAGCTCTTGGATGGGGTCTTCGTAAACTTTTCGGGATGCCAGCCGCGGCGATACTCTTCGTTGGCAGTGGCGTTTTGCGTGCAGATCATCGGCGGGCCGCCGATCTCCCAGCGGGAGATGCACACGTTGCAGCCGATGCACTCGCGGATGTCCTCGTAACGGCCTTGCTCAATCTTGCTTGGAATGAAGGGATCGGCGATCGACGGCCGGGCGAAACCGAGAATGTCGAGCCGGCCCTCGTGGATGCGGGCCGCCATGTCGTCCGGGCTCGTCTCACGGCTGACGCCGAGAACCGGCACCTTGGCCGCCTTCTTGGCGCCGTCCGTCCAATTGCGCTGGTGGCCCGCCTTGTAGAAGCGAGAGGGACCGGCGTCCTCGCCCCATTCTGCGATATCGCCGACGTTGAGATCCCAAAGATCTACGACACCCTCGCGGCCCGCCAACTCGACGAACTTCACGCCCTCGTCGAGAGCTTCGACGCCATCGACGCCATACAGCGTGTCGACAGCAAAGCGCGCGGCGATCGCCGCCTCGTGGCCGACGGCGGCCTTCACCTTACCCAGGGTCTCGATCCAGAAGCGGGCGCGGTTCTCGAACGAGCCGCCGTAGCCATCCGTGCGCTTGTTGTAGAATTTGGAGAGGAACTGCAGCGGCAGGTAGCTGTGTGCGCCATAGACGTAGACGATGTCGAATCCGGCCCGCACGGCGCGCTTGGCTGCTTCGACGTAGAGGTTCTGCAGGTGGTTGATGTCGTCGACATCGGCCTCATGGCAGTAGCTCAGGTATTCGAACTCGGAGGCCTGGGCCGAGGGACCGTAGGGAACGGCGCGCGATTCCATGCACGGCGCGTGGGCACCGCCGTACCAAAGCTCGATGCCGGCGAGCGCGCCATGCTTATGCAGGCTGTCGGTCATATGCCGGAGATTGATGACGTCGCCCTCGTCCCAGATGCGGGCCGAGACGCGGTGGCAGTCATCTGATTCCGGTGAAATGGAGCAGTATTCGGTGCACACCGCGCCCCAGCCGCCCTCGGCTTTCATGCCGCGGTGGCCGGCCTGCGTACCCGGCTTCTCGGACCCAGCGCCGATGCAATGGGGCACCTGATAAAAGCGATTTTTCATTGTCTTAGGGCCGATCTGGATCGGCTCAAAGAGAATGTCGTGTTTTGGGTTTCTCGCCATTTAGAATCCTCCCGACTGCTATGGAATTATGTTTTTGCGCAAAATGGACCATTGCGAACCATTTTGGTCCATTATTGTGTTATTTTTTATTTTATAGTTCTAAGGAATTGGCTTGCGCAACCTTCTTTTTTATACTGGCAAAACTTTTTAGGAGGAAAATGATGTGATTTTGCGGCGCAAGATCAGTATCTTCGATACATATGGCACCCAAATCGGCGCAAGCCTCCTCGCAGTATCAGCGGCTTATAATGGGTCTAATATGGTTCATTATGGTATTGATTTGTACATTGGCTGATTTATTTTGGCAGTGCAGCGAGGATGGAAACCGGCGGACCCAGCGCCGGCCAGCAACCGCCGAGGCGTGGGGATTGACGTGCAAGAGAACGGACACTGCATCCGTCTCCGCTCAGCGGCACGGGCAAGCCAGGTGCAAGGGAGCCCACGCCGAAAGCTGGACCAAGTTCGGAGGAGGAGCACAATGACGGCCCCACACACGTGAGAGCAAAGGGCCGTCGTTTTCCGCGTCAGACTCCGTCAGAGAGCCGGCGCGCAACCGTCATCGAAGTCAGGGAGGGATGACAAACATGGCTCACGACAGCGCGAACGATGCTCCCCCGTGGGAGCAGGACACCCACAATCATCCGCTGATCAAGGGGCGCGTGAAGGTTGCCGCGTGCGAGATATTCAATCAGATCCTGGCCGGCCAATACTCCTACGGCACGCGCCTCTCCGCGGAGCGCGAACTCGCCAACGAGCTCAAGGTCTCGCGGCTGGTCATTCGCCAGGCGATCGATTTTCTCGAAACGTACGACGTCGTGAAAAGACGCCCCAACAGCGGCACCTTCGTCACCTATCGCGCCTCCCCGCAGAGGCCCGAGGTTCGAAACGGCATGCACGCGCAGTCAAGCTACGTGGCCGACGTCAACTCGATCATCAAGTCGGCCTCGCCATTTGAAATGAACGTGATGTGCTCGATTCTCGAGCCCGAGATGGTCAGGCTCGCCGCCCTCTACATGTCGGTCCGCGACCTCGAGGATCTCCATTCCATTTTGGAGGAGATCGAGAGCATCGTGACGGACGCCGAGCTGTTTGCCGAGAAGGAGAAGCTGTTCATGACGGCGATTGCGGAAGGAACGCATAACCGCCTCATGATCACCATCTACCGGATCATCACGATGGTGAGGCGCCAGCCGCAATGGTGCATGACGCGCGTCCAGACGCTGACGCCGGAGCGAATTGCCGAGTGCCAAGCGAGGTTCCGGTCGATCTACCAGGCTCTGGCCAATCGCGACATCGAAAGTGCGGTGGAATTCATGAAGCTCATCATCGTGAGCTACCAGGACGACCTACTGAGCTCGTGATCGCAGGGCGTAAGCACTCTAGCGGCTCGACACGAGCCTCTGCTCGCGCTGGTCCCACATGAGGCCGAGGGCGCGCATGTGCCGAATGAGTATCGGGCCGTTCCGCTCCCACCAGTCGAGCGTCGACCCGAACTCCACGATGCGGGCCCGGCCATCCCGGATTACGACGACCGGCCAGTCGCCGACGAGAGCATTGTCGACGCCGAACAGCTCGCGCCCCCACCAATGCGCCTCGCCGAACACATGCTTGCCCCTGCCTCCGACCTTCATCATGGCCAGGACCGTTTGCGGGTCGCACGTGCGCGCACGCACGACCGCCGATTTCCACATTTCGAGGATGGATGCGTATTCCCACGACACGGCGCTCCACGTTCCAGGAAAGCGCCTGCAGAACTCCTCGTAAAACCTCCGGGGATCGGCGAAATTTATTCTCGGCGCAGCGAGCAGCGGATCGTCGAAATCTGGGAACTGGAAGACGAACCTGCTCATGAATTCCGGGCTCGTTTTTCTTACGAGCTCCGGGTAGTCGTCGCAGGTGCAGGAGATGATACGCCCTGTAAAACCGTGGCGGAAGGCCTCGATCGTGATGGCGTGGACGAAGGGCGTATAGGCAGTGTCCAGGCAGAGGATGTCCGGCTTCCGCGCGAGAAGATCGGCGACGATGGATGAGAAATCCGTGGTCTCGACGGGGAAGAACCGCTCTCCAACACAGCGGATCCCTTCAGCCTCGAACGCCGCGCGGTAGGTCGCGATGGACGGCAGGGTCTGCGCATCGTTCTGGGTGCACAACGCATAGGTCTGGAGCGAAGGGTCGCTGCGAGCAAGCCAGGAGACACCCGTTACGTTGTAGATCGGATGAACCTCGCAGGGCGCCAGAAGCGTGCGCGCATCGGGCGAAAGATCGCTCGGAAAAAGCGTCGTCACGAGCGATTTGCGCTCGTTGATGAAATCCCGGAGCGGACGCGAGAAATCCCGCGCCCCGAGCATGATGAGCAACTGGATGTCGTGGTCTACGTAAAGACGGCGAGCGCCCTCGAGCGCCTTCTCGTGGTTGAATTCCGTATCGAACGGAATGATGTCCACCGCGTAGTGCCGGTCGCCGACCTTGAGGCCGCCGCGGGCGTTGAGCCATTCCTTCCATATGATGCAGCCATGATAGCCCGGCTCGCCCCAGGATTTCAGTGGCCCCGAGAGGGGGGCAAGAAAGCCGACATGCAAAACACCCTTTTGGGCTACGGACTGGCGAGGAAGGACGAGCGACAGGGTGGAGGTGAGCGGGCTTCTGAATCGCATGGGGCTGGGTCGCACTTATCGAGCAGGTGAGCCTGATCCGGTGGTGACATGATGCCCATCAAGGGAGCGGGGTCTCAATCGTCGTGCACACCTCTTTGAACCGGCGATCAAAGGCCGCGCCCGCACCGCTTCAGCGCTTGAGCGACCTTTATCATCCTCCGGCGCGACCGGCCACAGAAACACGCCGGGCCATCCGGGCCATCGCCCCAACCATAAGGCATAAAGAAAGGCCCCACGCTTTATGGGACCTTTCTATTGTTCAATCCTGCTCAAGCAGGAGAACGACCTTGTCGTCGTCAGGATCAACGATCGCGATCTGATCCTCAACAACGAAATAGCGGCAGGCGCCGAGCTTACCCACACGCTCGACCACAGGATTGGGGAACGCCTGCAGCTTGATATCGTGGGGCACATCCCAGCCGACCGCCACGCCAGAGACGTCCACCTCATCCATGATCCGGACGGACTGGAGAATGGCGGTTCGATCTCCGTCGCTCAGTGTGAGATCCGCGGCGCAAGCGCCGCCACCACGCGTGTCGCTAGCGTGGGTCCTGCCGCCCGACGCCGGAAGAACAGCAACGATCTCATACGTATCCGGATCGCAGATCACATAGTCGTCCTCGACATAGGCGACCAGATAGCCGCGATACTCCGGCACAATCGCGATCACGGCAGCGGGAATGGGCGCAAACGCCCATCCGCGCGGCGCATGAGCGCCAACACGGATGTCGATGTCGACCTTTGTCTCATGCTTCAGATCGTGATCGGAGCGGAATGCCGATTGCACACGGTCGCGTTTCTCGCCCGAGAGCTGGACATTCTTGGCCTCACCCTTTCTCTCGCCCGCGTCGCCCTTCTCCGAAGCCCGCTTTCGCGCCTCACCTTTGGATTCGGCTTCGTTCTTTGATTCGCCTGTGCGCCGCTCGTCCTTCCGCTGGGCGTCGTTCTTACCATCGCGGTCGGAACGGTCAGCATTCTTGCGATCTCGTGTTTCAGCGTCGCGCGTAGACTTCGCATCAGACTTGTCATTGCTGCGCTCGGCCGCACGATCCGGCCGTTCGTCACTATGTTTCTGGCCAGGTTCGTGACGTCTCGTCCGATCGGATTTTTCGGAGTCGACTCGTCGATTTCCCTGGTCTGATTTCTCTTGGGCTTTGCGTTCGCTCGCATCAGTGGGCATTCCTTCGCGTTCCCCGCGGGCACCATCGCGGGAGTGTTCCGTCGGCGCCGCGTCGCTAGCGGGCGCGCGCTCAAGGTCTTGCGATCCGGATTTTTGTTTATCGTTCATGTCCTGCGCCGATACGCAGAGCGTTCCGGCCAGCAGCCAAGCGGCCACGAGGCCGAATGATTGCAGCTTCATCATCGAGCTCCTTTTTTATCCGCACTTCATCCGCTGGCCGGCACAACGGGATTGTTCCCTAAGCGGGCGAGAGCCAGGCGGGTTCCATGTTCGTTTCCAGACGCACGCGAGGCGGCTCCTTCGCTCCGGCGGCATGTGGAACGCTCGTCGCCGGCATACGTTGTGCGACCGAGGTCGGGGCGTTATCCGCCTTACAGGGAAGCGATGATCATGAAAGCCGTAGCAATCGCCCTCGTGGCCATGAGCGCCACATCCACCTTGGCCTTCGCCCAGGACGCCTACATCGTGGATGAGGATGACACGTACGTGGACTCCCCCGATCTTTATGCAGATCCGGATCCTGATCTTGCTGTCGGAACTCGGGTTTATGGTTGGACGGAAACCAGACCGGACGACTGCGGCACGTTCAAATACTGGAACGGCGACTATTGCGCCGACGCCCGCTTTGAACCACCCCGGACCGAACCCGCGGAGTAAGCCGCCGCTGCGTGAATGAGGTTGGCGGGCGCCGCACGGGGTCTCGCCGCTGCAATGATGAAGCGAAAGTAGGAACAGAAGGCCGCCAGGTGGGGGGATGGTGGCCTTTTGGCCTCGGTCCCTGCAATGGCTGGCTGGGGCGGGAGGGTTCGAACCTCCGCATGGCGGAATCAAAATCCGCTGCCTTACCACTTGGCTACGCCCCAATGGAAAGGGCCGTCCTACACGCTGTCGCGCGGGCTCGCAAGTCGGCTCGGCTGCGTCACGGGTGTTCTCCGCTTGACGCCGGACGACGGCAAAGAAAAAGCGCAACGGTCGCTTGCCCTCTCCCGGCGCGGTCGCTATAAGTCCGCCTCGTCCCCCGGCCCCACTCAGCAGCCGGGGGCTTCTTTAAGCCGTCGAGGACATTCAGTCGGGCGGAGCGTAGCGCAGCCTGGTAGCGCACTTGCTTCGGGAGCAAGGGGTCGGGAGTTCGAATCTCCCCGCTCCGACCAATGTCCTCAATCGGCACGGAACGTATCAGCCGACAATTTGGCACGCAGACCGCGGGAGACTTAATTCCGTGGCGGCGCGGGCTTTGCAGCCCGCGCGGATCAGGTCAACAGCACCCCTACTTCTTCTGCATGGTCTGCATCGCTTCCCCAACCAGTCGGCCAAGCTCCTGGGCCTGCAGGGCATAGGCTTGCATCTGCTGCTGCGCAAAGCGGCTCTGGTGGGCCAGGATTTCGGGGATGTCCTTGGCGCTCGCGAGATCGCTCGCCAACGCGAAGGCCGCCTCCGCATTCTGCTTCGCGAACTTGGTGGCGCGATCCTGCACCGCCCTGAAGCCCGCCGACATGTCGTTGGCCGGCAGAGACTTGGTCCAAAAGCTCATCGCCTGCGTCATCGCATCCATGAACTGGCCATAGGCCGCCCGGGCCTGGTCGACGTTCTTCTCGGCGAGATCGCGCACCTGCTGGGGAATTTCGAATGGATTCTGGGACATGAGCTTCTCCGGCTTTGGCTCCACGTCGGGGGGACCTCTTATTGGTAACGCCTAATGGCCCCCGCGCATACCGGCTTCTTCAGAGGCCGGCTCAGGCGTCATGGACTAGGTCACTCGGGAAGCGGGATGAATTCCTCTGCATCGGTTGGAACCGGAGAGAATCGGCGCGCCTTCCAGTCGGCCTTGGCCGCCCTGATGCGGTCTTTCGATGAGGAAACGAAGTTCCACCAGATGTGGCGCGGTCCGTCCATCGGTTCGCCGCCAAGCAGCATCAGACGGGCCGCGGATGTGGCGAGGATCGAGATGCGATCGCCGGGGCGGAAGACCAGAAGGCGGCCTGCACCGAACACATCGCCGGCGATGTCGATCTCTCCCGATGCGATATAGACGGCCCGCTCGTCATACTCGGGATCGAGCGGCAACACGGCGCCAGGGGCCAGGACCGCCTCGGCATAGAAGCAATCGTGCGGAAATTCGGCGGGCGAGCGGGCTCCATAAAGGGAGCCCATGACGAGGCGAACCCTCTTGCCCTCCCCTGTTATACGGGGAAGAGCCGCCGCGTCGTAATGGGTGAACGCGGGCGCGCCCTCCTCATGCGACTTGGGAAGCGCCGCCCAAGCCTGGATGCCGTAGAGGCTCGAGAGCGCAGCGCGTGCCTCCATGGTCGAACGCTCGGAATGGACGATGCCGCTGCCGGCCGACATGAGATTTAGCTCGCCAGGCTTGATTGCGCGCTCGGTGCCGAGACTATCACGATGCATCAGCTCGCCGGCAAAAAGGTAAGTGACGGTCGCAAGGCCGATGTGGGGATGCGGGCGCACATCGATGCCGTTGCGGATCAGGAATTCCGCCGGTCCCATCTGATCGAAGAAAATGAACGGACCGACCATCTGCTTGCCCGCGGCAGGCAGGGCGCGGCGCACAGCGAAACCGCCGATGTCGCGCGCACGCGGCACGATGATCTGCTCGATCGCATCGCACGCGGCCGCGTCGCCGGGCTTCGGATCGTCACAAGGCTGCCAGCTCATGGGGATGCTCCTCCGGGCGCGCCAATGTTCCCTCTTGCCTGACCCCCGCCCCAGGCTACCGTGGCGACAGATAGGACCCTGATGCGGAGACCACAAGACGACATGACGAATGAAGATTTGACCGCTTGGATCGATAGTGCGGCCGCCAACCTCGGCCTCGATATCGCACCCGAGTGGAAGCCGAACGTGGCAGCGTTTCTTCAGGTTGCGCGTACCATGGCCGGCCTCGTCGAAGGCACTGGAGCGGCAACCATCTCAGAGGCCGCGCCGATCTTCACGCCCCGTTGCACCGAATGACCCCTGCCGCGCTAAGAGGGGCGCGCGAGATCGCCCAGGCTGTGACGCGCGGGGATGCGTCAGCCAAAGACGTTGCACAGGCCGCGCTCGCGGCCATAGACGCCCGCGACGGCGAGATCGGCGCCTTCACCGACATCACGCGTGAGCGGGCGCTTTCCGAAGCGGATGCCGTCGATCGCGCGCGGGACGCGGGCGAGCCGCTCGGTCCGCTCCTGGGCGTGCCCTATGCGGTGAAGAACCTCTTCGGTGTCACCGGCCTTCCGACCCGGGCCGGATCGAAGATCAATGCCACCTATCCGCCTGCCATCGAGGACGCGCTCCTCGTCCAGCGAATGCGGGCCGCGGGAGCCGTGCTGCTCGGCGCGCTCAACATGGGCGAATATGCCTACGACTTCACGGGCGAGAACGCGCACTATGGCCCGTCACGCAATCCGCTCGACCCATCGCGCATGGCGGGCGGCTCCTCGGGCGGCTCGGCAGCAGCGGTGGCAGCGGGCTTCGTGCCAATTTCGCTCGGCTCGGACACCAACGGCTCGATCCGGGTGCCGGCGGCCTTCTGCGGCCTCTATGGCCTGAAACCGACCTACGGCCGCCTGCCACGCACCGGCACCTTTCCGTTCTGTGACAGCCTCGACCATCTCGGGCCCTTCGCACGCTCCGTCGCCGACCTCGCGCTCGTCTACGACGTCCTTCAGGGTCACGATGCTTCGGATCCCGTATGCGCGCGGCGCCCGATCGAAATGCTGGGATCCGAGATCGCCAAGGGACGGGATGGCCTGCGCATCGCGGTGGCGGGCGGCTACTTCCGCGCCGACGCAGAGCCGGGCGCCCTGGCGGCGCTCGATCGCGCGGCGAAAGCCCTCGACGCCGATGACGAGGTGGATATCCCGCGCGCCGCCGAGGCCCGCGCCGCCGCATTCCTGATCACCAACGCGGAAGGCAGCGCGCTTCATCTCGAAAGGCTGCGCGCATGCCCGGCCGATTTCGATCCCGATACGCGTGACCGCTTCCTCGCCGGCGCCATGCTGCCCGCATCCTGGTATGTCGCGGCACAGCGCTTCCGGCGCGTATTCGAGGCGGCGATGGCCGACCTGTTCGCGAGCTGGGACGTCATCCTCGCCCCGGCCGCGCCGACGAGCGCGCCGCGGATCGGCCAGAAGACGATCTCTATCGGCGGCAAGGACGTGCCGCTGCGCGCGCACATGGGCATCTACACTCAGCCGATCTCGTTTGTCGGCCTGCCAGTTGCGGCCGTCCCAGTGCGCGCTCCAGGCGCGATGCCCTATGGCGTGCAGGTGATCGCGGCTCCGTGGCGTGAGGATCATTGCCTGCGCGTCGCTGCCGCGCTCGAAGCAGCCGGCCTCAACGCGGCGTAGCCTCGCCGGAGAGCGCGGGGCTCAACGGTGCGCGCCGCACGCGGCGCAGGCTCGGCGACGGCGGTGCGCCGAAGGCCTGCCGGAAGGCCCGCGCGAAATGCGCCTGATCGAAAAATCCGGCGCGATGGGCGGCGTCCGTAAAGCTATGGCCGGCGACGATCCATCCGATGGCCGTCCGGAGGCGCTGCCACGTGCGGAAGCGGCGGAAAGGAACGCCGATCTCGCGCGTGAAGAGGTGCTGGAAACGCGATGGCGATAGGCCCGCCTTGCCCGCCATGTGCATCACGCCAGCCTCGTCCTCCGAGGCGGACGCCAACGATGCCACCGCGCATGCGATGCGCGGATCAAGGGCGTGTTCTCTTCCCGTCTTCGCAAACGTCAGAAGGCTGTCGATGGCGGCGCTCGTCCAACCGGCGCTGTCCCGCGCCTCGTAGATCTCGCGGATCGGCGCGATCTCGCCCTTGCCGCCAATCAGCGCTCCATCGCACTCCTCGGAGCCCGCAACGAGCGGGGCGAGCGCGTGAACGCCGGCTTCATCCGGCTCGAGATAGAGCACCGCCAGCGGCTCGTCAGCAGCGTCGAATTCGTAGGCACGGCCTGCCGGGATGACGGCCGTCCGGCAGGGTCGCCACGCGCCGCCCGCGATCCGGAGCCGGAACGGTGCGTAGAGGCCGGCGAGATAGACGGGCACGCTGTGGGCATGCGGGGCGTTGTAGCCGAGCGGCCCGGCGAACAGCGACCGGCCAGCATCGAGATGCCAGACGGGAAGCGGCCCGGCCGCGGGGTCGGAAGCGGAGGGATCCGCACGCGCCCCGGCGCATCTGGCAACACGTTCGTACAAGCGCGAACCGCCTCCAACCGCTAACGTCAGCCCTTACGCATAGCAAACGGGGAGCCATCATCTCAATGTCCATCCACGATCTTCGGCCGAGCCGCCGCTCCGTTCTCGCTGCCGCGGCGGCAGCCGCAGCCGCTCCGCTCGTGCCCGGTCTCGCCTTACCGGCCCATGCGGCCGCGCCGCTGCTCGGCAGCTGGCAGCCGCGACACTGGCGCTACAGGGTCGGCAGCTTCGAAGTGACGACGATTGCGGATTCGGAGGCGTTCATCGATGGTCCCTTCCCGCTCATCGGCGGCAACGCCGCGGAGGAGGATGTGCGGCGGCTAATGCGCGACAACTTGCTGCCGGAGGGGCGCTATCAGCCGGGCTTCTCGCCGACGCTGGTCAACACCGGGCGCGAGATCGTGCTGTTCGACACTGGCAACGGCGAGAACGGCTTCGTGAAGCGCCCTGATGGCGGGTGGCTCGCCGCCAATCTCGCACCAGCCGGCTTCAAGCCCGAGGACATTGACGTCGTGGTGCTCAGCCACGGGCACCCCGATCACGTCGGCGGCATCATGGAGGGCGGCAAGCCGCTCTTCCCCAACGCTCGTTATATCATGGGCCAGATCGAATACGATTTCTGGGCCCCGGAGGATAAGCACAGCGGCGATCTCGCAGGCATGGCCGCGGTGTTCCACGCCAACACGAAGCCGGTGCTGGAGCGATTCACGTTCGTCAAGCCCGGCGACGAGGTTGTGCCCGGCATTCGCGCCATCGAGGCCTACGGGCACACGCCCGGCCATCTCAACTTCCTGATCGAGAGCGATGGCGCGGCCATCTACTTCTGGGGCGATTGCGCCCACCATCAGGTCGCCTCGCTGGCGCGGCCAGACTGGCACTGCGTGTTCGACATCGACCCCGAGCAAAGCGCCGTGACGCGAAAACGCATCTACGACAAGGTCGCCACCGACCGCCTCCCGGTCATCGGGTATCACATGCCGTTTCCGTCGGTCGGCTATGTTGAGCGGGCAGGTGCGGGCAGCTATCGGTGGCTCCCGCACAGCTATCAGCTTAGCCCCTGACGCGGCGACGACGGGCGCTGCTACGGCGCACACCCCCATCCTGCACGCAGCGCGATTGCACCTGCCTCCGCGAAACGCTGCGTGCGCGCGCAAGTCCGTTTGGTGATCGGCCATTCGGACTTGCGGAACCTTGAGGGAACGATTAGGGTACATTCACGATTTGTTTTGGTGAGTCTCGCTCGTTCCTGGGAACAGCGTCATCAGCAGATTGCTGATCGTCCGCCATCTGCGTGAGACTCAACCGAATAGCGGCCCTGTGCGCGGCCGCGCTGTTCGAGGGTACCAAAATCCATTCATCCGGCGCCCCGACGACCGGTGCAGGCACGGAGGCAAAATGCTCACTTCGAAGCAGAAAGAGCTGCTGCTTTTTATCCATGAGCGCATGCAGGCTGACGGCGTGCCGCCATCCTTCGACGAAATGAAGGATGCGCTCAGCCTGAAGAGCAAGTCAGGCATTCACAGGCTGATCACGGCACTCGTCGAGCGGGGTTTCATCCGCCGGCTGCCCCATCGGGCGCGCGCGATCGAGGTCCTGAAGTTGCCCGAAAGCGCCACCGTTTCGGCGGCCGCGGCGACCAGCGGCGGCGAGCCCCAGCGGCGCATCGGGTTTCAGCCAAGCGTCATCGAGGGCGCGAAGGCGCGCAACATCATTGCGCCCCCCTCGCACATGCTCGACAGCCGCACCGTGTCGGTGCCGGTGATGGGCCGGATCGCGGCGGGCGTTCCGATCTCGGCCATCCAGAACCACACGCACGATATCGCCTGCCCGCCGGATCTCCTCACCAACGGCGAGCACTTCGCACTCGAGGTTAAGGGCGATTCGATGATCGAAGCCGGCATTCATGACGGCGATACGGTCATCATCCGCCGCTGCGACACGGCAGAGAATGGAGACATCGTGGTGGCGCTCGTCGAGCAGGAGGAGGCAACGCTCAAGCGGCTGCGCAAGAGAGGCTCGACGCTGGCGCTGGAAGCGGCGAACCCCGAGTTCAAGACGCGGATCTTCGGCCCCGATCAGGTCGACATTCAGGGGCGGCTCGTGGGACTCATCCGCCGCTATTGATCGCGGCCTGTCTGTCGCGCAAGTGAGTATGGCTATGGTTCGGCGCCGTGGCGTCTCTGCTCCGTAGTCCTTGCCCTTCGCCAGAGCGCTTCCGGAAAAACGGGAACCGTTTTCCGGTGACGATTGGGCCAAAAAACACTTAGAGCCGTTCCTCGAGTCCGCGTGGACCGGAACGGCTGTCACCGGTCACAGCCATCAACGTGAAGCCCGGCCGGAGACTTGCGGGCGCAGCTGAGCGGGCGGCTGGGTCCAAGGGCGTGTGCCGCGGCGATCTCGTACTGTTTCGATATGCGCCGCGCGTATTGTTCCGTCATCATCCCGCACGAGGCGGATGGCATGCGCGCCGTTACGCAGAAGGGCCCTGCGGTCGATGAGGGCGAGAGCCGGCGCGCATCCCGGGGGCGGCCGCAACTCGGTGATCACGACGGGAGACCGGCGGCAGTCCTCGGCGAGGGCGGCCGCATGACGCGAAACCGCGACGCGTGTGCCCTTCGTCTCGCCAACGCAGCCGGTGCCATCACAACGGAAAAGACGGCCGCGCAAGGCTTCGCGCGGCCGGCGTCCGTCTCCGTCATGCTGAAGCCAGCGCGAGAGATCGAAGTTTCCGGAGCGCGTGCCGGTGGCGGCGAGGCGTCCATCGGGCCCACGTGCGGCCACGAGCGCCCCGCCCCGACCGGCCAGGATGTCGGGACGCTCGCCGCCACCTGCGAGGGCCAAGCCCGCGCCTATGGCAGCGACGCCGAGGAGACGCCAGCGCGTCTGCCACAGCGTGAGCCACAGCCCGCCGGCGATCAGGAACCCGAAGCTCGCGGCCGGTATCTCAGGGACATGGAGGACCGCGCCGGGCAGGCTCGCCACCCAGTAGGCGGTCGCAGTCATGAGATCGATGCCGAGCCCCATGGCCCAAAGCGCCAAAGGCTCGAGTCCGAACGGCATCAGCACAAGCGCCATCAGCGCTCCCGGCATCACCACAAGATCGCAGATCGGAAGCGCGATCAGGTTCGCGATCAGCGCATACTGCTGGCTGACTTGGAAATGGAAGATCCCGAATGGGGCCACCGCGAGGCTGGCAATGATCGTCGAGGCCACGATGCCACCGAAGAAGAACGCCACCGAGCGGAGTACGCTACGGCCCTGCGTCTCGGCGCGGGCGCGGACGGCCTCGTAGGCGGAAATTAGCGCGACGACGGCCGCGAACGACATCTGGAACCCGGCGTCGAGCAGGCTCTCGGGCATCAGAAGGAGCACGACCAGCGCCGCGATGGCGACGTTGCGCATGGCGATCGCCTGCCGGTCGAGCATGACGGCGACAAACATGATCGTCACCATGACGAAGGCCCGGAGCGTGGCGATCGAGCCGCCTGAGATCAGGAGATAGCAAAATCCACCGACGAGCGCCGCCCCGGCTGCCCATTTCTTGATGGGATAGCGCAGCGCCACGGCCGGAACGGCGGCGAGAAGCAGGCGGAGCGAGAGAAATACGGCGCCGGCCATGATGGCCATGTGCAGGCCCGAGATCGACAGAATATGGACGAGGCCTGAGTCGCGGTAGGCATCGTTCGTGGCGTCCGTGATGGCGCCGCGCTCGCCCGTGATCAGAGAGACGGCGATGGCCCCCGTTTCGCCCGGCAACGCCGTTGTCACCCGCTCACCGATAGCGCGGCGCAGGCGCTGGAGGGCGGCCCGTGCCCTCTGCTGCAGGCTTCCTTTGTCGGCTGTCGCAACGATCTTCGGAGCCTGCACGGCAAAGCCTGTGGCCCCGATGCCCTGGAACCAGGCCCAGCGCGCAAAGTCGTAGCCGCCGGGAAGCGCCGGAATAGCGGGTGGGCGCAGCGTCGCGATGAGGCGCACGCTGTCGCCCGGCTTGAGGTCCGGATGGGACGTCATCGTACGCACACGAACCACCGCCGGCCGCGCTTCGGGGGCAAGGCCCGCAATCGCCGTGACACGGATCGTGAGGCGCTCTCCGCGGGCGGCGCGGGGCTCGATCATCTCGACCATACCCTGAATGTCGGCGCGCGGAAGATCTCGGGCGAGCACGGGCGCCCGCGTCATTTCCGTGCGCACCTTGGCGGCTGCGAATCCGAGCGACGCGGCAAAAAGCACCGATATCGCCAGACGAAGGATTCCGCTCGCCGGACCGGCCGCCAGCAGGCCGCCGGAGATGAGCGGCACGGCGAGCGCCATCCAGGTGTCCGGCTCGGTCATGAGCGAGAAATAGGCCGCGATACCAATGCCAAATGCCACGGGCAGCCAGACGAACCAGCGTGCGCGCTCCCGCTCGAGTTGCCCCGCGATCAGTCCGCCACCGAGAAGGCACCCGGCGAGCACGCGCAGTGGCGCCGGCCATCGGCCCCCGCGCACGGCGCTGTCGCCCATGAGGTCCACGCTTTCCCCCCGCGTTCAACTTTTTCCCGAGATCTGGCCTCGGGGCGCCCTGGCATGCTACATGGCGGGCCGAACCTTCGGAATACGAGCCCTGATCTCTCATGACGGACACGCAACGGAGCGAGGACGGAGCACGAGTCGTCGTGCGCTTCGCCCCCTCGCCTACCGGCTATCTGCACATCGGCGGCGCCCGTACGGCGCTTTTCAATTGGCTCTACGCCAAGGCCAAGGGGGGCAAATTCCTCCTGCGCATCGAGGACACGGACCGCGAGCGCAACAATCCCGCGGCCGTCGCCGCCATTCTCGACGGTCTTTCCTGGCTCGGCCTCGCGTGGGACGGAGAACCCGTCTCGCAGTTTTCCCGCGCAAGCCGCCACCATGAGGTGGCGATGACGCTGCTCGAGGCCGGCACTGCCTATCGCTGCTTCATGACGCCGGCCGAGATCGATGCCATGCGCAAGGAAGCAGAAGCGCAGAAGCGGCCCTTCACCGTGCAATCGCCGTGGCGCGACCGGGCTCCCGAGGAGGCGCCCGCAGGCGCGCCGTTCGCCGTGCGGCTCAAGGCGCCGCGCGAAGGCGAGACCGTGGTCGAGGATCATGTGCAGGGCCGCGTCGTGTTCCAGAACAAGGAGCTTGACGACCTCATCATCCTGAGGAGCGACGGCAGCCCGACGTACAATCTCGCAGTGGTGGTGGACGACCACGACATGGGCGTCACCCATGTGATCCGCGGCGTCGATCATCTCACGAACACGGCGCGCCAGACGCAGATCTACCGCGCCATGGACTGGCCGGTGCCGCAGTGGGCGCATGTGCCTCTCATTCACGGTGCGGATGGCGCGAAGCTCTCCAAACGCCACGGCGCGCAAGGCATCGAGGACTATCGCGCCATGGGGTATCTGCCCGAAGCGCTGCGCAACTATCTCGTGCGGCTCGGCTGGAGCCATGGCGACGACGAGATCATCGCGACTGACGATCTCATCCGTTGGTTCGACATCGACGCCATCAACAAGAGCCCGGCGCGCTTCGACTTCAAGAAGCTCGACGATCTCAACGGCCACTATCTGCGCCGTACGGCAGACCCTGAGCTCCTGAAGGCGATCCAGGATCTTCTCCCGCATCTCGACTTCGCCGCGCTCCGCTCTCTCGCGCTCGATCCCAAGGAGCCGCCGCGCTCCGATGTCGCGCTGGCGCACGAGGTCGGAAAACAAGTGCCGAGCCTCGCTTCCGGCGCCGATCTCGCACAGCGCTTCGAGGAGCACGGCTGGGACAAGCTCGCTGCCGCCCTTCCGGCGCTCAAGGAGCGCGCGAAGACGCTGGCCGAGCTCATCGGCCAGGCGCTCTTCCTCGTCGCCGAACGCCCGCTCAAGCTCGACGACAAGGCGCAGAAGCTTCTCGACGGCGATGGCAAGGCGACCCTTGCGGCGCTGCTGCCGCGGCTCGAGGCTTCACAGGATTGGACGGCGACAGCGCTCGAGACGCTGGTGCGCGGCTATGCGGAAGAAACCGGCACCAAGCTCGGCAAGGTCGCACAGCCGCTGCGCTCGGCGCTGACAGGGCGTACGGTGTCACCTCCCGTATTCGATGTCATGGCAGTTCTCGGGCGCGAAGAGGCGCTCGCCCGCGTGGGCGAGCAAATTGGCTAACGCTTTCGTAAAACGCTTGCCATTTCATCGTTCCGTGGAACGGCGTATCCGCTATACTGCGGCGCAGCAACAATCCCCGCGGCCGGCCATGGCGGGCTGTTCGCCAAGATCGGACGCAATCCGGCACCTGCCCCAAGAGGAGAAGCGGCATGAGCGTGCATGACACCTCACCACCAGGCACAGGCATGACCCGTCAGGCAGAACTCGTCCTCGACGGGAACAGGGTGCCTCTCGAGGTGCGACGCGGAACCATCGGTCCGGACGTCATCGACATCGGGCACGTGTACCGCGATACGGGCTGCTTCTCTTACGATCCGGGGTTCACCTCGACCGCGAACTGCTCGTCGTCGATCACCTATATCGACGGCGACAAGGGAGAGCTGCTCTATCGCGGCTACTCCATCGACGAGTTGGCGGAGAATTCAAACTTCCTCGCTACGTGCTACCTGCTGCTGCACGGTGAGCTGCCGACCAACGACGAGTTCCGCGTCTTCCGGCGCACCATCACGCGGCACACCATGGTGCACGAGCAGATGACGCGCTTCTTCAGCGGGTTCCGCCGCGATGCGCATCCTATGTCGGTCATGGTGGCGGTGGTCGGTGCGCTGTCGTCGTTCTATCACGACTCGACCGACATCAACGATCCGAAGCAGCGCGAGACCGCCAGCCACCGCATGGTCGCCAAGATGCCGACCATTGCGGCCATGGCGTACAAGTATTCGATCGGCCAGCCGTTCATCTATCCGAGGAACGATCTCGACTACACGTCGAACTTCCTGCAGATGTGCTTCTCGGTGCCGTGCGAGCCTTACATCGTCAATCCGGTGGTGGCCCGCGCACTCGACCGTATCTTCATCCTGCACGCCGATCATGAGCAGAACGCATCCACCTCGACGGTGCGCCTTGCCGGCTCCTCGGGCGCCAACCCGTTCGCGTGCATCGCGGCCGGCATCGCGTGTCTCTGGGGGCCGGCGCACGGGGGTGCCAATGAAGCGGCGCTCAACATGCTCGAGGAGATCGGCACCGTCGATCGCATCCCCGAGTACATCGAGAAGGCCAAGGACAAATCCTCGGGCTTCCGCCTGATGGGCTTCGGCCACCGCGTCTACAAGAACTACGATCCGCGCGCCAAGGTAATGCAGAAGACCGCCCACCAGGTGCTCGACGAGCTCGACAAGCGCAACGAGCCGCTGCTCAAGGTGGCGATGGAGCTCGAGCGGATCGCACTCGAGGACGAGTACTTCATCGAGAAGAAGCTCTATCCCAACATCGATTTCTATTCCGGCATCACGCTGCGCGCGATGGGTTTCCCGGTGTCGATGTTCACCGTGCTGTTCGCGGTGGCGCGCACCGTCGGCTGGATCGCGCAGTGGAAGGAGATGATCGTGGATCCCGAGCAGCGCATCGGCCGCCCGCGCCAGCTCTACATCGGACCTGCACGCCGACCGTTCCCGAAGCCGGCCGAGTGAGTCTCCCGGAGGGGCGCCGGCCCCTTCGCGCTCAAGCTTCCCCCATCCTCCGGCCATCCCTCGCATAATCCACGACGATCCGCGCGGCGGCTGCGCTCGGGCTGCCGCTCTCGATGTGCATCAGCTCGGGAATACGCGCCAGCGCCGCGCGTTGGCCCTCTCTTTCGGGCGTCTCGGAAAAAAGCGGCCTGAGAGCGGCTGCAAGGTTCTCCGGGCTGCTTTGCTCCTGGTGCATCTCGGGGAAGGCGTTCTCTCCAAGCACGAGGTTCGCGAGCACCGTCGTCGGCGCCTTGATCAGCCGGCGCAGAAAGGGAGCCGCCACCGGATCGACGCGATAGGCGACGACCATCGGCGTGCCGGCAAGTGCAAGTTCGAGCGTCACCGTGCCCGAAGCCGCGAGCGCAGCCTGCGCCAACTTGAAGGCTTGGAACTTCTCTTCCTCGCCCTCGACGATGTGCGCCGGCAACGGCCAGGATCGCAGGCCCCGTTCCACCAACGCCCGCACGTGGGCGACACACGGCAGGATCACGTGTGGCTCGATGCCTCGCGCCACGAGGCAGCGCAAGGTCTCCCCGAACGGCTCCATAAGGCGGCCGACCTCCGACGTGCGGCTGCCCGGCAGCACGACGATGACGGGGCGCGCGGGATCCAGTCCGAGCCGGGCGCTGAGCGGGCCGGGATCGAGCGCAGACAGCCAATCGAGGCGCTCGATAAGCGAATGACCGACGTAGCTGCAGGGCGGGCCGCCGAGGCGGCGGTGGACGCCTGGCTCGAACGGCAGGATCGCGAGAACATGGTCGACGTAGGCGCGCATCTTGCGGGCGCGCCCCGGCCTCCACGCCCAGACGCTCGGGCTTACATAGTCGAGGATCGGTATGTCGGGCCGGCGCTTGCGGATGCGTTTCGCGATCGGATGGGTGAACTCTGGGCTGTCGATAATGACGACGGCGTCGGGCTCGAAGGCGATGGCGCGATCGACGGTGGCGTGGACGCGGCTGACGATCCGCGGCAAGCGGCGCAGGATCGAGAGTGGCCCCATGACGGCGACATCGGATAAGGGAAAGTCGGAGGCGAAGCCGCCCTCGCTTTCCATCTTTTCTCCACCGACGCCGGCGAGCCGCAGGCGATCGCCGAGCTCATCGCGCAGCGCCGCGATCAGCTTCGCGCCGAGCGCATCGCCGGAATGCTCCCCCGCGACGAGAAAGATCCGCACCTCGCGGGATGGGCGAGGCAAAGGCACGGCCTGGTCCATCATCATGCACTCCCACCAGCGTTGCGGCGCACGAGGACGAACACGTCTTGCTTATCGGCGGCAGCGATGGCGCTTGCCAAAGTCTCGCCGCCTGCCAGGCCACCCGCTGCTGCGATGCCGGCGTAGCCCGCCGCCGCCGCCGCGTCGACCACATGAGGCGTGAGATGCGCAAGCGTTCTCAGGCCGACGACGCCGCGCCGACGATGCGTCAGGCTCGCCCACTGCCGCAGGCCCGCCGCACGCTCGACAGTTGTCACGACACCCTCCCCGCCAGCCTCGACCGCAAGCACATGGTTGCGCACCACGACGGCCGCCTGCCCGGCCTCATCGACGACGGAGGCGAGCGCGTCGATGGCCGCCAGTGCCTTGGCGGTGTCGAGAACGGCATGGCCGCGTGGCGAAACGCGCCCGAGCGGCTGCAAATCTTTCGCCGCCGAACGAGCCGCGGTGCCGGAATCAAAGCGGCGCGGGGAGATCGCCCCCTCGCCGTCCCGGACGCCTTCAACGAACATTCCAAGCGACTCCGCCCGTGCGATGGTGCGCGTCCGGTCGGCCACCAGCACGCCTCCCGCCTCTACTGCAATGCCTGCTAGGCCTGCCGCGCGGACGCCGTCCACAGTCGCCGGCCCAATAGCAGGCATGTCGACCCGCAGGTCCTGCCCGGGCTTCGAGCGCTTGACGAGGACGCCGCGGCCCTGCGCTCCCTCGCCTCTGACGCGTCCAATCATACGGTCGGTTCCCTCCACACCTTCGATGGCCAGCAGGCGCCCGTTGCGGACGATCACGCCCTGGCCGATGTCGTAGGCGCCAAGAGCGCGGATCACGGCGAGGCCCTTGGCGATATCGGACTGATGATCCGGTGTCGCGCGCACCAAGCCCAGCGGCCCCTCGCCGACGACCAGCTCGGGCGCAGCTTCCGCCGGCCCGACGACGCGGAGCCCCCGCTGCTCGAAGAAGCGCACGACGCGACGCAGAACGCTGTCGTCACCGCCGGAAGCGACGATACGGATGAGGTTCGGGAGGTAGCGGAAGAAGCCGAGGTCGGGTTTGAGTCCGGCAAGCTCCGGGCGATGCACGTGGCCGACGATGATGAGCTCGCTGGCGCGGCACGCTTTAAGCGCCCGCACCATGGCACCGATCTGCCCCCAGTTGACCACCGTCACCGGGTGCGGACCGAAGTCGCCATCCGCCTCGCCGTCGATGGCGACGATGGAGACGGCGATGCCGCGCTCCGCCGCGCTGTCGGCGATCTCCCGCGGCAGGCCGCCGCCGCCGGCCAATATTCCAAGCCGTCGCGTGCCGCCGTCCATCTTACCCCTGCTGCCTGTCGCCCGCTCGATGGCATGGCTATAGACAGGCTGCGGGCCGCAGACAACGGGCGGCGGCGCATTATCGCTTTCCGACGCCCGTGGCCTGCGGCCCGCGGCATTCTTACGCTGGGCTAGAGTGCTTCCGGAAAAGTGGGAACCGGCCCCCGATTCCGGAACGACTCTAGGCTAAGTTCCGCGCATCAAATGTCGATGGCGTTATCCCGCTCCCATTGGGTGAAGTGGGTCGCATAGCTGTTCCATTCCTTCATCTTCATATTGATGTAGGCCTTGGAAAAGTCCTCGCCGAGAATGTTCTTCAGCGCCGCGTCGCCGTCGAACGCACGGATGGCGTCGAGAAGGTTCAGCGGCAGCCGGGGCGCATCCTTCACGGTGTGCCCGTCCTGGTACATGTCGATGTCGAGCGGCTTGCCCGGGTCGGCCTTGCGCTCGACGCCGCTGATGCCCGCCGCGATGATCGCCGCCTGCATCAGATAGGGGTTCACGGCCGTATCGGGCAGGCGAAATTCGAAACGCCCCTTGCCCGGCACGCGCACCATATGCGTGCGGTTGTTCCCGGACCACGTGACGCTGTTCGGCGCCCAGGTCGAGCCCGAGGCGGTGCGTGGCGCGTTGATACGCTTGTAGGAGTTGACCACCGGGTTGGTGATGGCGGTCATCGCCGCCGAGTGCTGGATGACACCGCCCATGAAGCTGTAGGCCATCTTGGAGAGGCCCATCTCGTTGGACTTGTCATAGAACGTGCTCGTCTTGCCGGTCTCGACATCCCAACCGGAGATGTGGGCGTGGCAGCCATTGCCGGTGAGCGTGGGGAACGGCTTCGGCATGAAGGTTGCCCGCATGCCGTACTTTTCTGCGATCGTCCGCACCATGAACTTGAAGAACGCATGGCGGTCCGCCGTCGGCACGGCATCGTCGTAGATCCAGTTCATCTCGAACTGGCCGTTGGCGTCCTCATGGTCGTTCTGGTACGGCTCCCAGCCGAGCTGGTACATGTAATCGCAGATCTCGGAGATCATGTCGTAACGGCGCATGATGGCCAGCTGGTCGTAGCAAGGCTTCACGGCCGTGTCGTAGCTGTCGGCGAGCTGCGTGCCGTCCGAGTTGATCAGGAAGAACTCGAGCTCGATGCCGGTCTTGATGCGGACGCCAAGTTCAGCCGCGCGGGCGACAACGTTCTTGAGAACGACGCGGGGCGCCTGGCCGACGGGCTTGTCCTCCATGATGCAATCGGCGGGAACCCATGCCACCTCGGGCTTCCAGGGAAGCTGGATGAGGCCCGAGGGGTCGGGAATGCCGAGCGTATCGGGATGCGCCGGCGTCATGTCGAAGCCGCCCGCGAAGCCAGCGAAGCCCGCGCCGCCCTTCTGGATGTCGGCGATCGCGGTCGCCGGCACCAGCTTGGCGCGCTGGAAGCCGAAGAGATCCGTAAACGAGATCAGAAAATAGCGGATGCCGCGCTCTTTGGCGATCGAGGCGAGATCCTGCGTTGCACGAATATCGTGCTCTTTGCCGATGGTGGCGAGATCGTGTGTCATGCCTGTTCCCCAACTTGGGTTGACGCTTCCTCAGGAGTTTTATTTTTCGGGTTATGGGCCCGAAGGTATTTTTCTTAGGCACAGATAATTCGCCCCCGGGCCTGTACCGGCCCGGGGGACGTTTCGCTCAGAGATTGTTCTGCCCTGGGATCCAGTTCGTGCCCGCCAGCGGCACCCTGGCCATGGCCGCCGCCTCGATGGTCAGCGCGCAAAGATCCTCGGGCTCGAGGTTGTGCACGTGGTTGTGGCCAGCGGCGCGAGCGATGGTCTGGATCTCGAGTGCCATCACCTTGAGGTAGTTGGCGAGACGACGTCCGGCGCGGATCGGATCGAGACGCTTGGAAAGCTCCGGATCCTGCGTCGTGATGCCGGCAGGATCGCGTCCCTCATGCCAGTCGTCGTAAGCGCCGGCCGTGGTGTGCAGCTTCCGATATTCGGCCTCGAGATCGGGATCGTTGTCACCGATGGCGACGAGCGCCGCGGTGCCGATGGAGACCGCGTCGGCGCCGAGCGCCAGCGCCTTCGCTGCATCGGCGCCATTCCGAATGCCGCCCGACACGATGAGCTGCACCTTGCGATGCATGCCCAGGTCCTGCAGCGCCTGGACGGCGGGCCGAACGCAGGCGAGTGTCGGCTGGCCGATATGCTCGATGAACACCTCCTGCGTGGCGGCCGTGCCGCCCTGCATGCCATCGATCACCACCACGTCGGCGCCGGCCTTGACTGCGAGCGCGACGTCATAATAGGGACGCGCGCCGGCGACCTTGACGTAAATCGGCTTCTCCCAGTCCGTGATCTCGCGGAGCTCGAGGATCTTGACCTCGAGATCGTCGGGTCCGGTCCAGTCGGGATGGCGGCACGAGGAGCGCTGATCGATGCCCTTGGGCAGCGAGCGCATTTCGGCGACGCGGTCCGAGATCTTCTGTCCGAGCAGCATGCCACCGCCGCCGGGCTTGGCGCCCTGCCCGACCACGACCTCGATGGCATCGGCCCGACGCAGGTCGTCCGGGTTCATGCCGTAGCGCGAGGGCAGAAGCTGATAGACGAGCGTTTCCGAATGGCCGCGCTCCTCGGGCGTCATGCCACCGTCACCGGTGGTGGTCGACGTTCCGGAGAGCGTCGCGCCGCGGCCGAGGGCCTCCTTCGCGTTCGCAGAGAGCGAGCCGAAGCTCATGCCGGCAATGGTAATCGGAATCTTGAGCTCGATCGGTTTCTTCGCAAAGCGCGTGCCGAGCGTGACGCTCGTCGAGCAGCGCTCGCGGTAGCCCTCGAGGGGATATCGCGAAATCGACGCGCCCAGGAACAGGAGGTCGTCGAAATTCGGGACCTTACGTTTCGCGCCGCCGCCGCGAATGTCATAGATGCCGGTCAGCGCAGCCCGCCGGATCTCCGACAACGTGTAGTCGTCGAACGTGGCGGACATACGTGGCGTCGTTGGAGGATTATGGTAGCTCATCAGTATGCGTCCGCGTTATCGATGTTGAAGGTGTAGAGCTTGCGGGCGGAGCCGTAGCGCTTGAACTCCGAGGTCTTCACCCCATTGACGCCGGCCTTGTCGAGAAGGGCCTGAAGCGCCTCATGATGCTCGGGGCGCATCTCCTTCTCGATGCAGTCGGCACCGAGGCTCTTGACCGAGCCGCGCACGAAAAGGCGCGCCTCGTAGATGGAGTCGCCGAGCGCATCGCCGGCGTCGCCCAGCACGACGAGATTACCTTTCTGCGCCATGAAGGCCGACATGTGGCCGATGTTGCCCTTCACGATGATGTCGATGCCCTTCATCGAGATGCCGCATCGCGCGGATGCGTCACCCTCGATCAGGAGCAGGCCGCCGTGCGCCGTGGCGCCCGCATATTGGCTCGCGTTGCCTTTCACGACCACGCGGCCCGACATCATGTTCTCGGCAGCGCCCTGGCCGGCAGAGCCGTGCACCACGACGGTTGCCTGCTTGTTCATGCCGGCGCAGTAGTAGCCAACGGAACCGTGGATGTTGACCGTGACGGGAGCGTCGAGACCGACGGCGACCGCATGCTGGCCACGCGGGTTAAGGACTTCCCATTCCGTCTCGTTGGATCCGTCCTTAATTTGATGCAGGCTCGAATTGAGCTCGCGCAGGGACGTGGTTTCCAGATCAATCGATCGCATCGTGTCAGCGCTCCCAGAAGTAGACGGTTGCCGGCTCGGGTTCCCAAACCCTCGCGTTCTCGATGCCGGGGAGCCCGGCGAGCGCGCGATACTCGGATCCGAATGCAACGTATTGGTCGGTCTCGGCCAGCACGGCGGGCTTGCATGCAATATGATCGCGCACCACGCCGAAGCCGTCCTTCGTGCCGACGACGAAGGTGAAGAAACCGTCGAGATCATCGAGGCTTTTCTCGAGCGCCTGACCCAGGTTGAGGCCCTGGTTCATCCGCCACGTCAGGTAGGCCGCAGCGACCTCGCTGTCGTTCTCGGTCTCGAACGTCATGCCGTCGCGGCGCAGATCGCGGCGAAGGTTGTTGTGGTTCGAGAGCGAGCCATTATGCACGAGGCACTGGTCGGCGCCGGTCGAGAAGGGATGCGCGCCGAGCGTCGTCACCGCGCTCTCCGTGGCCATCCGCGTATGCCCGATGGCGTGCGTACCGCTCATCTTGGCGAGTTCGAATTGCTTGGCGACCTCGGTCGGGTAACCGACCTCCTTGTAGATCTCGATCGTCTCGCCGCGGCCCATGATACGGACGTTGGGAAATGAGGCCCGGATCGCGGACTGCACGGCATCGACCTTGTCAGCCGGGCACGTCAGCACGGCGTGCGTCGACTTCACGTCGAGATCGACCGTGGCGCCGATTTCCTTACCGAGGGCGGCAGCGAGACCGGCGAAAGAGTCATCGGGTGTATCGGATTGCAGCGTGATCTTGGCCTTGCCGGAGCTCGGCGCGCCGTAGACCGCAAAACCGGCCGAGTCCGGCCCACGCTCACACATGGTTGCGAGCATCCCAGCCGTCAGCTCGCCGAGCCGCGGCTCAAGGGCCTTGTCCTTTATGAACAGTCCCACAATTCCACACATTGTTGGCGGTTCCCTATCGTTTTTCCTGCGGCAGATTAGCAGCAGCGGAGAACCGTTTCAACTAAGAAGAAACTTTTTTTCCTGTTGAGATAGCCTGACAAGCACGCGTCCGCCATGCTTCAAAGTTCAGCCGCGCGATCCTGTAGGCGTCGGGGATGGAGAGCGCCCAGACGAACAGGCCGCCGGCCGAACGCCCCACGAACGAGTGATCGGGCGTCGTCGTGTGCCAGGACACAAGCGCCAGAAGAAGCGAGAAAAAAGCGAACCCGAACCCGCGCTGCGGCTGCCCGATCGCCACATGTCCGCTCCCCGGCAGCACGATCGCGAGCGCAAGGACGGCATAAGGATGCATCGGCCGGCGATCAGGTTTCATGATGCTGAGCCTCCCTTTGCCTATGGGTCACGAACAGGCGCATCGTCTCCATTGCAGCGAGGAGCTCCGACATCGTTCCGGCGGCGACGGCGGCATCGTCGAAAACGGCCTGCCGCAGCAGCAGGTAGTCGCCTCGCCGGGCTTCGCCGGCCTGCCGGATCATGCGCAGCCCCTTGCGGGTGACGGCAATCTCCTTAATGCGCGGATCTGCAAGCAGCGCCGCCATCGGCTGCGCCAGTCTTTCGAGCAGATGCACCGCGCTCGCGTTTTCACCGCGGATCATGATCTCTTGCGGAAAGGTATCCGGCGTCTCGAGCACGTGGTGGAAACGGCCCGTCAGACTGTAGAATTCATAGCCGGACGGGCGCACCAGCACCGCAAGCTCCGCTATTCCTTCGATGGGCGTGAGGACGGTCAGTTGCAGCCAGAGCTGCGGCAGCCGGCGAATGGTCATGCCGTCGCTGATCAATCTTGCGTCCACGCGCCGGCCATCCCGCCAGCCGGAGAGCCGTGGAAAGCCGTCTTCGCCGTGCGTGAGCGATGGATCCTCAAGAACCTGCACACACGCGTCGAGCAGACCGCGCCGCTCGGCGAGGCGGACGCGATGCGCCCGCACGGCCAGCCAGCCGAATGCCGCTAGGGCCAGAGAGAAACCGAAAGCGCTCGAAACGAAAGGCACGGCGAGGCTCCGTTTGGATTAGCCACGATGCCCCGGGCACACGCGGTGCCGCATGGCGTGCCCGCTCAGTATCGCACCGGCTTCGGCCAAGGCATCGTGAACTGAGCGCCGCGATGCACGTATTTGTAGCGATGCAGCGCGAACCATAACGAGGCGACCATGTAGAACACGATCATCGCGACGAGCTGCGTTCCATAGCCAAGGAAAACCGCGAAGTACGTCGCCATGCACAGGAGCAGAAGCACGAGCGCCGGCAGCGGATGGAACGGGTGTACATAGCCGCGCTTGATGACGCCGAGCGGCCACTTCTGCCGGAACATGATCACGTTGAAGGCCATGAAGGTGTATTCAAGCAGGCCTGATAGGATCGAGAAGGTGATCACCTGATCGAGCGGGGCGAAATACGCGAACACGAGCGCCACGGGCACCAGGAATACGATCGAGCGGTACGGCGTGCGGTACTTGGGATGCACGGCGCCGAACGCCTGGGGAAGGTAGCGGTCGCGTCCCATCGAGAACCACGCACGCGAGGCATCGTTGATGCAGCCGTTGGCCGAAGCGAGCGTCGAGAAGATGGTGCCGATGAAGAGCAGAACCATAAGGAGCGTCGAGTTGGTGAGGCGCGCTGCGTCGAACAGGGGCGTCACCGCCTGGCCGAGGTATTCCCACGGCATGAGCCCGGCGCAGACATACCATGTCATGGTCGCCGCGATGAGCAGCGTGATGATGCCCGTCATGGTGCCGAGCGGAAGGGCGCGCGCGGGCGAGCGAACCTCCTCGGCAGCCTGCGTCGTGCCTTCGATGCCGAGGTAGAACCATAAGCCGAAATGCAGCGCTGCGAGCACGCCGAGCCAGCCGTATGGAAGCCCTGTCAGCAGCTCGCCGTGCTTCATGTAGACGTCGCTCCAGGGCTGGACGGCGAGGAAGAGCACCCAGATGGCGACGAAGGCCACGGCCGTGATCACGAGGCTGAACGTGAGCGTTGCGTAGACGCCCCGATAGTTGAGCCAGGCGAGGAACATGATGGTGAGCACGATGAATGGTTTGTCGTGCGTGTTCTCGAAACCGGCCATGGTGCCCACCGTCTGCACGAGATAGCCGAGGGTGATGGCGTTGGCCGCCTCCAGCATCGTGTAGGCGAAGACGAGATAGAGGCCGACGTTGAAGGCCATGAGAGGCCCGATGATGTGCTTGGCCTGGGCATATTGGCCGCCGGCGGCAGCGACCGTCGAGGTCACCTCGGAATCGATCATAGCGACGCAGGTATAGAGCAGCCCCGCCACCCAGCAGGCGATCAGCGCGGCGACGGCACCGCCTTTGCCGACCGCGAAGTTCCATCCCATGTACTCGCCGACGAGCACGATGCCGACACCGAGCGCCCAGACGTGGCCGGGCCCCAGCACGCGCAGCAGCGAGATGCGCTCGCTTTGAGCGCCGCTCGGCTGGTTCACGGAGCGCCCCCTTTGCGCGGCGGCTCGATGTCGAGCGCATCCTCGATCTCGCCTTCCTTGGACGAGGTGAGCAGCTCTTCCGAATAGGTCCGGTCCGTGCGGATCAGATCGATCAGCATCCAGAGCCCGAGGATCGCGGAAAGACCCCAGGCGGCATACTCGAGCAGTTCGAAATTATTCACGCCTGCCATTCCCGATCATTTGTCGTTGAACCGCTCTTCGATCACGTCGCGGTATTCCTTCCTCGACCAATGGAAGACAATGAAGAAATAGGCGACGATGAAGAGCACGGTCAGCCCGAGCTCGACGGGGCTGAAGTTGTAGTTGAACCGCGTGGCGATGAGATCCGCAGCCGGCAGCCGGCCGTCGCGCGCCTCCGTGCCGTCGGTGTAGCCGAGCTTCTCCCATTGCGCCTGCATGGTGGCATTCTGCTGCATGCCGGCCCATGTCGTGTCCTTCTGCTCGAGCACTGTTTTGCCGGCCCCGGCGAGTCCCAGGTAGATCGGGATGAAGAGCGCCGCGAGCACGAGGGCGAGCAGAAAGAACGTGTCGAAGGTCTGGCCGATCTTGGATTGGACCGGAGGCTGGTAGGGGCCCTTGGCCATGGCACTCACCCCTTGGCCCGTTTCATTTCGTCGAGGTAGTGGATGTCGAGCCCGTAGATCGGCTCTTTGTCCTGGCCATAGTGGGCGATCATCGAGAGAATGGAAGCGGTGTTGAACAGCAGCACCAAGCCACCCGCGATCGCGAGTGCATAGAGCACCCCGCTCTCGCTCTGAGTCATGGACAGCTGCCAGAAGGTAAAGGCATAGACGCACCACAGTGCGAACATGGAGCCGAAAGCCCAGATGCGATCGCCCGCAAACATCTGATCCACACGCGGGTCCGGCAGTTTGTGCTGCATGATGTCCCTCTCCGCCGTCTGCGTTTCCGTGCGTTGCCTCCCAGGCAACTTTTTATATGAAAAAACAGTGCGACCGTGCGCCGCAATTTGTCAAGGCGGGTGCGTGCTGGCGGGTAGCGGCCCGGCCGTTCGAAACGTGGCCGATCGTTTTGGGCAGGCGCCTGCGGCACATTCCGGCGAAGTGAGCGAAACAGGTTACCCACCAAGGGCTTGGAGCACACTCCAGCAGCACTGCCGGCTCGCACAAAGTGCAAACACCACCGAAGTCTGGAAATTCTGAAAGTGCCCTCGTGCTGGCGCGACGTCCGCCGGATCGTCTGATCCCGGGCGGTGAGCCATCGCTCGCTTTTCGCAAAAGGAGGAGTTGCCAGGCGTCGAACGAACGTGGTTCGATGCGGTCGCCGACAGTGCCTTGGTGCCTCGTGCCAGGGTCGGGCGCTGCATCGAGCCGGGAGCCGGCCTGCAGAGAAAGGGCGCATGACCGACAAAACCGCAAGCACTTTGAAGAAGGCCGCCTCCACGAACGCGGCGGCTGTGAAGCAAGTGCGCGACAGGGGACCCAAGAGCCGGGCCCTGTCCCCCCAGGAGTTTTCAGAAATTATGGAGACGGCTCCTGCGCGGGAGCAAGATCCTCACGCCCTGCAAGGCTCACGCGACAGCATGCTCGAGGCCGCGATCGGCCGTGAGGTGCGCGCCTTCCGCAACAAGCTCGGCATCACCGCCTCAGACCTCGCCAAGGCCGCGGGGCTTTCGCTCGGCATGCTCTCTAAGATCGAGAACGGCGTTACGAGCGCGTCGCTGACAACTCTGCAGCGGCTATCCAAAGCGCTCGGCGTGCCGGTCACGGCACTGTTCCGGCGCTTCGAGGAACGACGCGATGCGGTGTTCGTCTCCTCGGGGGAGGGCCTTCTGATCGAACGCCGAGGTACCCGGGCGGGCCACCAGTACCAGCTCCTCGGACACACCGGCGGCACCTCGAGCAGCGTCGTGGTGGAGCCGTACGTGATCACGCTGACCGAGGAATCGGATGTGTTCCCGCTCTTCCAGCACGCGGGGCTCGAGCTGATCTACGTGCTCGAGGGCGAAGTGGTCTATCGCCACGCGGATAAGCTCTATCCGATGAAGCCCGGCGACAGCCTGTTCTTCGATGCCGATGCGCCGCATGGGCCCGAAGAGATGATCAAGCTGCCCATCCGCTTCCTGTCCGTCATCAGCTACGCGCGCGAGCGTCTGTAAAACGCGATCACGATCAGGACGCGCAATCCGGGTCCGAGCCGTCAGGACAGCGCCGCCTGCAAACCGCGTACGAAGGCGGATAGGCCGGTCATGCGGTCGCGGCGCAGCCGTTCTGCGGCGAGTATGGCGTGCAGGGAGCTGCTGCTTTCGGCAAGATCGTCGTTCACGATCACATAGTCGTACTCGGCCCAGTGGCTGATCTCCGAGGAGGCTTCTGCCATCCGCCGCGCCACCACCTCCTCCGGATCCTGCGCCCGCTGACGCAAACGCGCCTCGAGCGCCTCCGCCGACGGGGGCAGCACGAAGACGCGCACGAGATCGCCGGCCATGCGTTCCGAAAGCTGCTGGGTGCCCTGCCAGTCGATATCGAACAGAACGTCGCGCCCCTCGGCTACGGCCTTTTCGATGGGTGCACGGGGTGTGCCGTAGTAGTTGCCGAATACGGTCGCCCATTCGAGCAGGGCCTTCTCGGCAATCATGGCCTCGAATTTCGCCTCGTCAACGAACCAGTAATCCTGGCCATCGATCTCGCCGGGCCGCGGCTTGCGCGTGGTCACGGAAACCGAAAGCGCGATGTTGGGGTCGGCGTCCAGCAGCTTGCGGGACAGCGACGTCTTGCCGGCGCCGGACGGCGACGACAACACCAGCAGCAGCCCACGCCGCTCGACCCTCGGATTTCCGCTCGCCATGGATCCTTTCCTCTTCCCCGCCTGACAGTGCCCGCGCGGGGTTAGAGCATGTTTTACGGCGCGCGAAAACATGGCCTCGGAACGACAGGCGCCTCTCCCGAAGGCTTAAGCACGCGTTAACCGCCGCTCCCTAGTGTCGGGCCCGTTCGGTGTGCGTTGCTTAGAGGTTTACCTTTGGGGGCGCCACTGTGGCGGTGGTCCGGCGGCTGGGCTTGATCCTGTTCGGCTTTGCTATCGCGACTCTCGTCGCGGCGCTTTCGCACGTCCCCCTCGCGGCGGCGGCAGAGCCCTTGGACGCCTATGAGGCGCAGGCTCAACCTTCACTTCGCGATTCTCTCTACGACCTCGATGATATTACCGAGGACGACGGCGATGAGCCGTCGCCTGCCGGGGATTCGTTATCCAGCCCAGGCGACCTGGAGCTTATGGACGGCGCAGCCCCTCGCCTGTCCGCCGACGGCGTCATCGAGCTCGCCGAGCCGGAGCCACCCGAGGACGGCGCCGATCCCACGCGCGACACGCGCCCCGCGGCCGATCTCGACGTCTTCCGCAATCCGCCGGCCGGCTACGATCCGCTCCTGTTCGAGATCGAAGACATCGTGCCCGCAAAGACGGACCGGCGCCCGGCCCGGCTCGCCCGCTTCGAGCCGTACGATCCGATCGGCATCCGCATCGGCAGCTTCGTGTTCTTTCCCGAAGTGGAGATCGGCGGGCTCTGGACGGACAATGTGCTGAGCACCCCTGATGCACACGCCGACATCGCCGCCGAGATCCGCACCACGGCGCGCCTCGTCTCCAACTGGTCGCGCCACGCCCTCGAACTCAGAGGCACCAGCTTTTCAACCTTTTACGACGACTTCGCGTCCGAGGACGATCGCGCCTGGGGCGTCGAGGCGCGCGGGCGCATCGACATTACCCGGCGCACAAACCTGCAGGCGATCGCACGGCACGATGTAAGCCAGGAATCGCGCACCGCCATCGACGCCAGCCAGACCGGCGACCGCGCCAATGTCACTCTCGACCGCGCGGAGACAGCTCTCAACCATCGCTTCAACCGGCTCTCCGTGCAGCTTCGCGGCGCCGTGAGCGATGTCCGCTATTCCGAAACGGACGGCATGAGCAACGCCGATCGCGATACGCTCGAGACGACCGAGGCCGTGCGTGCGGCCTGGGAATTCAAGCCGACGCTCGCGGTCTTCGCCGAGCAGGAGCTGAACCAGCGCGACAAGCGCGCGCTGCCCTGGGACGGCATCCCGCGCGATTCCCGTGGCACGCGTACGCGCGTTGGCCTCGACTTCGGCGCAACAGGCGCCGTGCTGCGCGGCACGATCAGCGCCGGCTATGGCCGGCAGCGTCCCGACGACCACCGGCTCTCGGATGTCGAGGCGTTTCTTCTCGACGCCAACCTCGCCTGGCGGCCGAGCGAGATCACCTCGTTCCTGTTCACGGCCGAGAGCGATATCTACGAGACCACGGAGGTGGAATCGGGCGGCGTCGTCTCGCATATGATCGGGCTGGAAGCGCGCCACGCATTCCGCCGTCACCTCATCGGCTCGGCCGGGCTCGCCTATACTCACTACGATTACGACGCGACGCCCTTCACGGAGCGCCAGTGGCTCTCCTTCCTAGCGCTCGAGTACTATGCGAGCCCGGCGCTCGTGCTGTTCGCGCGCTATCAAAACCTCGACGTCGCAGCCAACGGGCTCGACGGCGATTACAACGTCAACGAGGTCCGCGTCGGGGCGCGGCTGCGCAGATAGCTCGGCCCGTTATGCTCACGGGGAGAGTTGCGTCTCAAGTGCTGAGCATTAGTCTTTTTTCGAAGTCGATTCGTCTCTAGAGTCGTTCCGGTCTAAGTGGAATCCAGGAGCGGCTCAAAATTTTTGTTTTCGTGCTTCTTTCCGGACACTTTAACTTGCATGGCTTCGCCATGACCGGTTCCCACTTTTCCGGAAGCACTCCAGGAGACCGCACAATGTCAGACCGCACTCAGCTTGCCGTCGGCCGCCACAAGGTGCCGATGCCGCGCCTGATGAAGCGCTCGCTCCAGATCGTGATCGCGGCGGCGCTCACCGCGGCCGTCGTGCTGTTCGTGATGATGCTCAACGGCTTCCTTGTGGGCCGCGGCGGCTCGCTTGGCGGCATCGACGTTTGGCTCGCCTTCATCAAGCGCAGCGACATCATCGGAACCATCATCCTGACGGCGCTCGTGACGACGGCCTTCCTCTACTGGCAGCGCGACAAGGAAGGGCGGTAGGTTTCATACCCTACCGCTCCTCTCACACGACCGGCGGAGGGCCGTGCGGCGTCGGATAGCTGGGCTCGGGCACCAGCACTTCCGGCTTGCGAGGCGTCATCGCCATGCGCTCCTTGGCGAGCGCCAGCGCCGCCACATAGTCGGGCTTGCCGCTACCGAGGAGCGGAAGCGCTTCAACCAACAGAATGTCGGCGGGCACCATGAGCTCGCTCGCGCCTTTCTGCCGCGCGAAGCGGGAAAACGCCTCGCGCGTCGCCTTGCCGTCCGTCGTCATGAGCACAAGACGCTCACCTTTGCGCGCATCCGGCAGCGCCACGACGATGCTCGTCACTGCCGGCCACAGCTCAGTGGCCAACGCTTCGACCGCCGACAGCGACACCATCTCGCCTGCGATCTTCGCAAACCGCTTGGCGCGTCCCTTGATCGTGATGAAGCCCTGCTCGTCGATGGAGACGATGTCGCCCGTATCGTGCCAGCCGCCGGCCGGCGGTTCGAGCACGCCGGGGTTCTCGGCGCGCAGATAGCCGAGCATGACGTTCGGCCCGCGCACATAGAGCCGGCCTGCGCCTTCGATGCCAGGGACCTGCTCGAGGCGCGCCTCCATCAGCGGCGAGAGGCGCCCGACCGTGCCCGACTTGTTGGCGAGCGGCGTGTTGATGGCCAGCACCGGCGCCGTCTCTGTGACGCCGTAGCCCTCGAGGATGCGCACGCCGAACTTCTCCATGTAGATCTGCCGCGTGCGCTCCTTCACCGCCTCCGCGCCGGCGAGGATGAGGCGCACCCGCGCAAAGTCATAAGGGTGTGCCGTGCGGGCGTAGCCGTTGAGGAAGGTGTCGGTGCCGAAGAGGATTGTCGCGTTGGAGCCGTACACGAGCTCCGGCACGATGCGGTAATGCAAGGGCGTCGGATAGAGATAGACCGGCACGCCGGCGACCAGCGGCATCACCAGCCCGGCCGTGAGGCCGAACGAGTGGAACACCGGCAGCACGTTGAACACCTTGTCCTGGCCATTGACCGCAACGCGCGTCAGGCTCTGCGTGGCGTTGGCCAGCATGTTCCGGTGCGAAAGCACGACGCCCTTGGGCAACCCCTCGGAGCCCGACGTGAAGAGGATCGCCGCCGGATCGTCCGCCGCGCGCTCGGCCTGGGCACGCGTTCCGGCCAGAAGCCCGCGCACCTTGTCGGCGAAGGTGATGGTGGCGCGGACATCCTCCAGGTACACGACGCGCCGGGTCTCGGCGAGCTTGGCTGCGACCGCTTCGAGATGCGCCTTTTCGACGAACGTGCGGCTGGTCAGCACCACATCCACCTTGGCTGCGGTGCAGGCCGCGTCGATGTTCTGCGGGCCAGCGGTGAAGTTCAGCATGGCCGGCACGCGCCCGATGGTCTGGAGCGCGAAGAACGTGACCGCAACGCCTGCCGAGTTCGGCAGCATAACGCCCACCGCCGCGCCTTCAGGCGCGAGTGGCGCCAGCTTGGCGCCAAGCACTTGGGCGCCAAGCACGAGCTTGCGATAGGTGAGCTCTGTGCCAAGCGGGTCTTCGATCGTGGGCTTGCCGGTATCCCGCGTCGCCTTGGCCTCGATGAGCGCCGAGAACAGCGTCTGGTCGAGGTTGGCGGTCTTGACCGCCGTCTCCACCATCAGGTCCTGCAGCGCCATGCCGGCCGCCTGGCGGCGCGCCTTGCCCTTGAGGTCCTCGGGCACCGGCAGCTTCACCGGCGGAAGGATCGTGACGCGGGTTTTCGGAAACAGCGCCTTCTTGCACTGGAAGCGATTGAGATAGCCGAACAGGGAGCGCTCGGGGCCATCGATGCGCACCGGCACGATCACGGCATCGGCCTTGTCGGCGATCATCGCCGTGCCGTCGTAGACCTTCATCAGGCCGCCGCTCACGGTGATGCGGCCCTCGGGGAAAATAACCAGCGTCTCGCCCGCCTTCACCGCGTTGATCAGGTGGCGCATGCCGAGCGGACGCGTCGGATCGATCGTATGCGCCTTCACGACCCTGAGGAACGGCTTGATCCAGCCCTTCGCCGCCATACCCGTGTCGATGGCGAAGGCCGCGTGCGACGGCAGGATCGAATGCATGATCGGCGCGTCGAGCAAGCTCACGTGGTTCGGCGCGATGATGGCGCGCGTGCCTTCGGGCGGCAGGTTCTCGTAGCCCCGCACCTCGAGGCCCATGAACGTCTTGAACAGGAATGCGCCGACGTCCTGCACGCCTTCCTTCCCCCAGGCCCACAGGATCAGCGCCATGGCGGCGAGGTTGCCGAGACCGAGCAAGGTCAAGAGAAGCACGAGGCCAACGCCGTTCAACTGCAGGAGCGCAACGCCGAGGCTGCCCGCTGTCATGAACAGCGCCGAGAGCACGTTGCAGGCGCCGATGGTGCGCGCACGCTCCGCAACCGGCGCCCAGAGCTGCACGGCGGCAAACGCCGGCACGATGAAGAGGCCACCCGCAACGGCGAGCGCTGCAAGATCGACGAGCACGCGCCAGCCCGTCATGCTCTGGAGCAGCGCGCCGACGGTCAGCACATCGTCCGGCCTCGTGAGCCGCGCCGCCGTCCAGGCGAGATCGAGCGCGAAGAGCCCCATCAGGAGCGCGCCGATCGGCACCAGCGCCAGGTTGGGGCGCGTCCTGCTGGCGCGCGCGGCAAGCGCCGATCCGACGGCGATGCCGATGGTGAACACGACGAGCGCCAGGATGGTGACGTTCTCGCCGCCACCCATGGTGTCCTTGATGAGCACAGGCAGCAGCGACAGCGCCACCATGCCCACCAGCCAGAACCAGGATACGATGAGGCCGCCGATCCAGAGCCGCCGCTCGCTGCGCAGGTGGCGAAGCAGCGCGACGGTTGAGGTCCATGGATTCCAATCGATGGCGAGGGAGGGGTCCGCCGCGCCCATCTGGGGGATCAGCGAAGCCGAGAGCCAGCACAGCACCGCAAGCCCGATGACAAGCCCCGCCAGGACCCACTCGCCGCCCACGCTGCCGGCTGCGAGGCCGCCGCCGATGGTGCCGATCAGGATGGCGGCGAAGGTGGCGCTTTCCACGAACGCGTTGCCCGCGGGCAGCTCCCGCGGCGCGAGCAGCGCTGGCAGGATGCCGTACTTGATGGGGCCGAACAGCGCCGCGATGATGCCATAAAGGCCCAGGGCGACGAACAGCACTGGCACCGAGTTGAGCACGAAGCCCAAGCCCGCGACCATCGCCACGGGGATCTCGGCGCGCTTCAGCTTCTCCGCCACCAGCGCCTTATCATAGCGGTCGGCGAGGCCACCGCCGATGCCTGACAGGATGAAGAACGGCGCCACCAGGACGGCGCCCGCAAGCGCCACCAGCGCGCCACCCTCTTCGGATCCGACCTTGAACAGGATCAGGATGACGAGGGCGTTCTTGACGAAATTGTCGTTGAGCGCGGATAGGAACTGGCACCAGAACAGCGGTGCGAAACGGCGGCTCGTGATCAGCGCTTGGAACATGGGGCAGAACTCTGGCGAAAACGGGCCATGAGAGGCCCTCAGGATGAGGCAGTCATAATGCCGAAGCTCAGGGCCCGATCATGGTCAAACGGCGGCCCTTTGCGGAAAGAGCATGGCGATGGGCCGCAGTAAACGGCCACCATATAAAAAAGATTCTGAGTTGCATGCGCTGCAGTCACGGCGGCCTTTCCCGCCAGTCTCTGCCTTCTCGGGCCGCATTCATTGACTCGCGTGGCTCCCAGGCGGATGCTCAAATAAGGAGAGGAGCGGCATGCTGGCGTCTGGCATCATCGCACGTGCGCTCCTAACTCAAGGACTTGGAAGATATTTGGACAGTACGCATGGCTCTTTCCACCCTCACCCGCCTGACCGAGATCACGGTCAACGGCCGCGCCATCGCGAGCCCGGCTGCAACGCTCGCAGAGCTTCTCGTCGCTGAAGGGTTCGCGGACGACATTAAGGTGGCGACGGCGGTCAACGGTGACTTCGTGCCCGTCCGGCTCCGCGCCGAAACTCGCCTCGCCGACGGAGACCGCATCGAGATCCTGTCCGCCCGGCAAGGCGGCTAAGATCTAAGATCATAGACACCAGGGCACGATGAACGAGACCCAGCCCCTCCGCTCTCACCCGCGCAGTCCGGCGCCGGCTCCGCTCGTGTTCTACGGGCAGAAGATCGGCTCGCGGCTGCTGCTTGGCACCGCGCGCTATCCTTCGCCGCAGGTGATGGGCGACGCGGTCAGCGCCTCGCGCGCAGGCATTGTCACGGTTTCGCTCCGGCGTGAGCAGGCGCGCGGCCAGACCGGGCAGCGCTTCCTCGATCTCATCCGTGCGCTGCCTGTGCGTATCCTGCCCAACACCGCCGGCTGCCGCACGGCCAGGGAGGCGATCACGACGGCCGAGATGGCGCGCGAGCTTCTCGAGACGGACTGGATCAAGCTCGAGGTCATCGCCAACGACGACACGCTGCAGCCGGAGCTGTTCGGCCTCGTCGAGGCGGCGGAAGAACTCTCCAAGCGCGGTTTCCAGGTGTTCCCTTATACGACCGAGGACCTCTCCGTAGCCGAACGCCTCGTCGCCGCCGGCTGCCGCGTGCTGATGCCATGGGCCTCGCCGATCGGCAGCGCGCGCGGGCTTTCCAATCCGCACGCGCTCAAGACGCTGCGCGCCTATTTTCCGGACGTGCCGCTGGTGGTCGACGCGGGCATCGGCGCGCCGTCCCACGCCGCCGCTGCGATGGAAATGGGTTTCGACGCGATCCTGCTCAACACGGCGGTGGCACGGGCGCATGATCCAGTGCGCATGGCGGCGGCGTTCGCGGCCGCAATCGAAGCCGGACGGCAAGGCTACGAAGCCGGCCTCATCGAGCCCAGCGAGCGCGCGCAGCCGTCGACGCCCGTTGCCGGCACGCCCTTCTTCGATTTCGATCCGTCCCATTCCGGCGATGGACGCTGAGAGGCTCACATGGCCCCTATCGGTGCCCCGGACGTCTTCTACCCCATCGTGCCGAGCGCAGCCTGGGTCCGGCGCATCGTGCCCCTCGGCGTGCGCACGCTGCAGCTTCGCGTCAAGGACCAGGACGAGACGGTCGTGCGGAGCGAGATCGGCGAGGCTTTGGAAATCACGGAACGGGCCGGCTGCCGGCTGATCGTCAACGACTACTGGCAGGCAGCCATCGACCTCGGCGCGACCGAGGTTCACCTCGGCCAGGAGGATCTGGCGGAAGCCGATATCGGCGCCATCAAGCGGGCCGGCATCGCGCTCGGCATTTCGACCCATAGCGAGGAGGAGCTCGCAATCGCGCTCTCCGCCGATCCCGACTACGTCGCGCTCGGGCCGATCTACGAGACGAAGCTCAAGGTGATGGCGTGGGCTCCGCAAGGGCTCGACAAGATCGGCACCTGGAAGCAGCGCATTGGCGCCCTGCCGTTGGTCGCCATCGGCGGCATCACGCCGGAGCGCGCGGGCGCCGTCATCGCGGCGGGTGCCGACAGCGTCGCTGTCATCACCGATTTCATGACCGCTCCGCACCCTGAGGCTCGCGTCCGCCTCTGGCTCGATTGGGCCGCGACGGTGCGCGCCTGACGCTGCTGTTGGCCGCCTCCCGCTACGGCAGCGGCCGCCAGCCGGGATGATCGAAGCGACGCGCGTAGATGCTCAGTGAATCGTCGATGATGAGAATGCCGTCGATCGCCAATGCCGGATCGTCGCCAGCAACCTCGCTTGCGCCCTGCTCGATATAACCCGCGAGCTTCTCGATCTCGTCGCGCGCTTCGCCTGCCATCTGCGTTTCTGCCTTGAGTCTGCCGACGGACGCCTTGACGTGCTCATGAAACGCGCGGGCATCGGCCGGCAGCAGGCGGCGCTGCAAGATCTCTGTGCGCACTCCGAGCGTCAGGTCACGGATCGCCGTCATCTCCGTGCGAATGACATCGTCCGTTGCGAGCCGCCCGCCGTCGGCATGCGCGGCATATACCGACAAGAGCATCGACAAAGCGAGCCACAGGCTGCGCATGATCCATCCTCGACGCTTGCGCGCGCGCTCACGCAAAGTTCACGCGCGCGTGAGATTCTGATTGACTACGTCCGTAGTAGTACTACCGTATCCCGCAAGTTCGGGACACGCTCCCGGGCCCAGGGAATGGAATCTCCCTCATAACCGCCCGATGGCCGATGATTCC
>NZ_DAIQCD010000022.1:0-45992 GCF_036780825.1 Hyphomicrobium sp.
TCGTCAACGTCTTCATCGGGCCGCAGGGCGTCGTCGAGGAAGCGCACTTCAACGGGGTGCATCACGGCGAGCTGATGGGGTTGCCATCCACCGGGCAGCCGGTCGAGTTCGATGTTGTGCTGCTGTTCCCGTGGGACGCCGTGAAGAAGCGCTTCAAGGGCGAGCGCATCTACTTCGCCATCGAGCACAATCTCCTGGCCAACGTCGGTCAGCTTCTTCGCCGCATGAACCGCAAGCTCGATATCGCCGAACAGCAATAAGCACGCCCGGCCCGGCATACTGAGCCGTAGCCTAAGCACGGCGGGCGCTTCACGCGGCCTTGGCAGCAGCTGGCTGGCAGGCATCCGCGATGTACGCCATTGCGGCCTGGGCGCCGCCTTTCCGGTGCGGAATGCCAGCCAGCTCGAGACCCATCTCGACGCCGGACAGGGCTCCGAGGATCGTGAGATCGTTCGTGTCGCCGAGATGGCCGATACGGAATGCCTTGCCGGCCAGCCTGTTGAGGCCAGTGCCCAGCGACATGTTGAACGTCTCGAGTACGATCTTGCGCAGGTGGTCGGCGTTGTGGCCATCGGGCACGAGCACGGTCGTGACGGCGGGGCTCTCGTATTTTGCCTCGCGGCAGTTCACTTCGAGCCCCCACGCCCGCACGGCGATGCGGGTGGCCTCTGCTAGGCGCGCGTGGCGGGCGAGCACGTTCTCGAAGCCTTCTTCGTGAAGGAGGCGGATCGCTTCATCGAGGCCGTAAAGGAGGCCTGTCGCCGGCGTGAACGGAAAGAAGCCGTCGTCGTAGAAGGCGAGCTGGTCCGCCCACGAGAAATAGGAGCGGGCGAGCGTCGCCGTCTTCGAAGCGGCAAGGGCTTTCTCCGAGACCGCCGTGAAGGAGAGGCCCGGTGGCATCATCAGACCCTTCTGCGATCCGGAGACCGTCACGTCGATGCCCCACTCGTCGTGACGCAGGTCGGCGGCGGCGAGACCGGAGACAGAATCGGTCATCAGCAGCGCCGGATGGTTGGCCGCATCCATGGCACGGCGGACGTCATCGAGCCGCGTCATGCAGCCGGTCGAGGTCTCGTTATGGACAACGCACACGGCCTTGATGGCTTTCGCGTCGTCCCTCCGCAGGTGGGTTTCGATTTCGTCGGCGTCGGCTCCGGTGCGCCAGTCCGTCTGGATCACCTCGGCGCGCAGTCCCAGGCGGTCCATCATCTCTTTCCAGAGCACCGCGAACTGGCCTGTCTCGACCAGCAGCACGCGGTCGCCGGGCGATAGCGTGTTGGTGAGGGCAGCCTCCCACGCGCCCGTGCCGGACGAGGGATAGATGATGACCGGGTTCCGGGTCTTGAACACCGTCTTGACCCCGGCGAGGACGCGCTTTCCCAGTTTTTGAAACTCCGGGCCGCGGTGGTCCAGAATCTGGCGCGCCATGACGGCGATGATGCGTTCAGGGACAGGCGTCGGACCGGGGATTTGAAGGAAGTGGCGGCCCGGCTGGCGTGGCTCGTTCGACATAGGTCGGTATCCCTTCTCCACTCGCCGCACAGCGCCTCCTGGCCAGCGGAGAGGCGGCTCCGAGGCGAAGGGATTTGCCGATCTATTGGTTCATGCGAGTGTGGCCATTAGGAACGAAGACCGAAAAACACGTCAAGCGCGATCATGCAGGCAAGGGTGCGGCATGGCGGACATTTTTTCATCAGGGTGCGGTTGCACTGATCTTGATGAGATTGAATTTCTGTTCAGGTAGTATTTTGGGAAAATTATTCTAAGAACTCAAGTGAGGGTTCGGACGCGCGGCCGAAACGAGATAGTTCACGCTCGTGTCGGAGGACAGACGCCATGTATCGCTCAGGGGGCTGTAGACGAAACCCTTGAAGCGCGGCGCGGCGAGATCCGCTTGCGCCATATGGCTGCCAAGCTCGTCCGGCGTGACGAACCTCTCCCACTGGTGCGTCCCGCGGGGCAGCCAGCCGAGCACGTATTCCGCGCCGACGATGGCCAGCGCGTAGGCCTTCATGGTTCGATTGATGGTGGACAGGATGAGCAGCCCGCCCGGGCGTACGAGGCCGGCGCAGGCGGTGACGAAGGCCGCCACGTCGGGCACGTGCTCCACCACCTCGAGCGAGATTACCGCGTCGAACTCAGCACCCTCCGCGGCTAGATCCTCCACGGTGGCGGTACGGTAATCGATGGCGAGCCCCTGCGGCTCGGCATGGGCGCGGGCGATGGCGATATTCTGTTCGCCCGGATCGATGGCGGTCACCCGCCCGCCGAGCCTAGCCAGCGGCTCCGACACGAGGCCGCCGCCGCAGCCCACATCGAGCACGGAAAGTCCCTCGAAGGGGCGGAGGCCGCGCGCCTCGAGGCCGAAATGGCGCTCCAGCTCCTCGCGGATGAACGCTAGCCGGACCGGGCCGATCTGATGCAGCGGCCGGAATTTCCCAGTCGGATCCCACCATGCCTTGGCCAAGGCCTGAAAACGGGCCACCTCGGCCGCGTCGATGTTGCCCGACGGGGCCGTCTCGGGGAGTTTGCTCGGGATTTCGATCATGGATTTGAACGTGCCAGGGTGCGCGAGATTGTCAACGCCGTGAGAGTTGCGGCTATGTCCCGTTCCCGGTAATAGAACGCCGCAAAGGGTAGACACTTGTCGCCTTTGGCGGCCAGCGGCTATCAGGCCGCCGCTTCGCCTCCGGGTACGTCTTCCGAGCCGTTCCCATTCAAGTGGATCGGGGGCGACTCTAAGTCTTTGTTTGATCGAGCTTCTTTCGGAAAACCGGGCTCCGCTTTTCCGGAGGCACTCTAGAGACGCTGTTCCCCCAAGGGACCGGCTTCCCAAAACCGGGGGGCGAGGCAGTTTAGGCCATGGCTATTGTCGTGATGAAATTCGGCGGGACGTCCGTCGCCGACGTCGGGCGAATCAGGAATGTCGCGCGCCACGTTAAACGTGAGGTCGATGCCGGCAACAAGGTGGCCGTGATCGTCTCCGCCATGGCAGGGGCCACCAACCAGCTCATTGCCTGGGCCAACGAAGCTTCGCCCTTTCATGACAAGCGCGAGTATGACGCCATCGTGGCCTCAGGCGAGCAGGTGACGGCCGGGCTGACGGCCATCGTGCTGCAGTCGATGGGCATCAAGGCGCGCTCGTGGCAGGGCTGGCAGGTGCCGATCCGGACTGATGGTGCTCACGGCTCGGCGCGGATCATGGATATCCCCGGCGAGGATCTGAGGCGTGCCCTGGACGAAGGCGAGGTCGCCATCATCACTGGCTTTCAGGGGGTCGAGCCCGGGAGCAACCGCATCGCCACCCTCGGACGGGGCGGATCGGATACCAGCGCGGTGGCGGTGGCGGTGGCGCTGGAGGCGGATGTCTGCGACATCTATACGGACGTGGACGGTGTCTACACGACCGATCCGCGTATCGTCTCTAAAGCACGGCGCCTCCCAAGAGTGAGCTACGAGGAGATGCTGGAGATGGCGTCTTCCGGCTCTAAGGTCCTACAGACCCGCTCTGTCGAGCTTGCGATGGTGCACCACGTGAGGACGCGCGTTCTTTCGAGTTTCGCCAAGCCGGAGGAGATGGCTCCGGTGAAGGTTGGCGAACTCGAGGATATTGGGACAATCGTTTGCGGCGAGGATGAGATTATGGAAAGCGAAGTCGTCAGCGGCATCGCCTACGCGCGCGATGAGGCCAAAATCACCATGCTCAAGGTCGAGGATAAGCCGGGCATTGCCGCCCGCATCTTCGGCCCGCTCTCCGATGCCTCGATCAACGTCGATATGATCGTCCAGAACGTCGCCGCCGATGGGCGGCACACGGACATGACGTTCACGGTTCAAGCGGCCGAGCTGCCGCGCGCGCTCAGCGTGCTCGAGGCGGCAAGGGAGGATATCGGCAACTTCGAGCTGAAGAGCTCGGATGGCATCGCCAAGGTGTCGGTGATCGGCATCGGCATGCGCAGCCACGCCGGCGTTGCGGCGCAAATGTTCAAGGCGCTGGCTGAGAAGGGCATCAATATTCTTGCGATCTCGACGTCCGAGATCAAAATCAGCGTTTTGATCGATGCCGCGTATGCGGAGCTTGCGGTCAGGACGCTGCACAGCGTGTACGGGCTCGACGCGGCCTGATGTGGCGTGGGATGCGTCGAGATCCGGCTGCCTGTTTCGGCAGCCCTCTCCGCATTCGTGCTCGATTTGACGTATAACGGCCCTTGGCCGTCTCCCTCCGGAGGCGCCGGGATTCAATGTAACGGCCACCGCTCATGCACTCGAGACGCGGCGACGAGCCCCGTATGATGCCTTCCGAGCCGGCGCTGCGTGTCATCATGCGCCGGCTGCGCGACATCATGGCCGAACCCGCCGTGGATGGGCAGGAGCGGCTGGACGGGATCGTGCGCCAGATCGCCGGCGTCATGGTCGCCGACGTCTGCTCGATCTATCTGCGGCGTCAGGACGGCTCGCTCGAATTGTTCGCGAGCGAGGGTCTCAACCCCGCGGCCGTCCACACGACCATGCTGAAGCGCGGCGAAGGGCTCGTCGGCCGCTGCGCCGAGTTCGGGGTGCCGATCAACGAGCCGGATGCGGCGAAGCATCCGGCCTTCTCCTACCGGCCGGAGACGGGCGAGGAGGTCTACCATTCCCTCCTTGCAGTGCCGATCCAGCGCAGCGGGGACGTGCTCGGCGTGCTGGTGGTGCAGAACCGCGCCGCCAGGGAATACTCCGAGGAGGACGTGGAGGTCATGCAGGCGACGGCCATGGTCGTCGCCGAGCACCTCGTGTCGGGCGCCGTTTCCGGTGTCGGTTCGGCGATCGAGCTTTCGCGGCAGCTCTCCCGCGTCATTCACGGCGAGCCGATCTCGGACGGCATCGCACTTGGCCATGCCATGCTGCACGAGCCGCGCATCGTGGTGACGAAGCTCGTCTCGGACGACCCGGCGACGGAGCTGAGGCGGCTCGATGATGCGCTTCTCGAGCTCAAGACCTCGCTCGACGATATGCTGAGCCATGAGCTCCTTTCGGGGGCCGGCGATCACCGGGACGTGCTCGAGGCGTATCGGATGTTCGCGCACGACCGCGGCTGGGAGCGGCGGCTGCGGGAGGCCGTGCAGAGCGGCCTCACTGCGGGAGCGGCGGTGGAGCGCGTGAAGAACGGCACGCGGGCGCGTATGCTGACCCGCCCGGATCCCTTCTGGCGGGAGCGGCAGCGCGATCTCGACGATCTCTCCGACCGGCTGCTGCGCATTCTTGCGGGTGCGTCATCCGGGCCGCTCGACCCGCAGGAAATGCCAGCGGACACCATTCTCGTGGCGCGGACCATGGGGCCGGCGGAACTCATCGATTACGACCGCACGCGATTGCGTGGCCTCGTCCTCGAGGATGGCAGCGGGCAAAGCCATGTGGCCATCGTCGCCAAAGCGCTCGGCATTCCGGCCGTGGGCCAAGCGGTGGGTATCGTCGAACGCGTGTCGGCGGGAGATGCCATCATCGTCGACGGCGTGATCGGCGAGGTGCACGTACGCCCCGACACCGAGGTCATCTCGGCGTATACGGACAAGGTGCGCTTCCGTGCGCGCCGGCAGAAGCAGTATGAGGCGCTGCGCGACCTACCGGCCGTGACGATGGACGGCGAGAGCATTGCGCTTCACATCAATGCCGGGCTCCTGGCCGATATGCCGCATCTCAGGGAATCGGGCGGGGACGGCATCGGACTGTTCCGCACCGAGCTGATGTTCATGCTCTCGCACAGCCTGCCGCGGGTGGACCGCCAGACGCAGGCGTACCAGGCGATCCTCGAGGAGGCCGACGGCAAGCCCGTGGTCTTCCGCTCGCTCGACATCGGCGGGGACAAGGTGCTGCCCTATCTGTCGCACGTGCCCGAGGAGAATCCTGCGATCGGATGGCGGGCGGTGCGCATGTCGCTCGACCGGCCGGCGCTGTTCCGGATGCAGATGCGCGCCCTCATTCGGGCGAGCGCCGGGCGCGATCTCAAGGTGATGATCCCCATGGTCTCGGTGGCGACCGAGATGGACGAGATCAAGGTTCTGATCGACAAGGAGCGCGAGCTCGCCGTCAAGCGGGGCGGCACGCTGCCCGCCACGATCCAGATCGGCACCATGATCGAGGTGCCGAGTGTGCTGTTCGAGCTCGATGAGCTGCTCGCGCGTGTCGATTTCGTATCGGTCGGCAGCAATGATCTCACGCAGTTTCTTTTCGCCGCGGACCGGTCCAACGCGCGCATGGTGAACCGGTTTGACGCTCTGTCGGTGGCGTCACTGCGCGCCTTGAAGCTCGTTGCGCGCGCCTGCCGCCGGCATCGGACGCCACTCACGCTTTGCGGCGAGATGGCGGGGCGCCCCATCGAGGCCATGGCGCTGATTGGTCTCGGCTTCCGGTCGCTTTCGATGGCTCCGGCGTCGATCGGGCCCGTCAAGACCATGATCCGGGCCCTCGATGCGGGTGCGATCACAGCCCTTCTCGATGAGCTGCTTGCGGGGCGGACAGGCAGCCTGCGCCAGGACCTTGAGGATTTCGCCGACCGTCACGGCATCGAACTATAGATCAGGCGATCGACTGCCGTATAAGGACCCATGAGCCTCATCCCGAAAGAAAAGCTGGCGCGGCTGATCGAGCGCTACGAGACCATCCAGGCCGAGCTCAACGAGGGCGCGTCGCAGGCGGTCTACGTCAAGCTGACCAAGGAGCTGTCGGACCTGCAGCCGCTGATCGCGGTTGTGCGCGAGCTCGAGGCTGCGGAACAGGAGCAGCGCGATCTCGAGGCGCTTGTGCGCGACCCCGGCCAGGACAAAGACATGGCCGAGATGGCCCGCGAGGAGCTGGACCAGATCGGCGCCCGCATCGAGGCGATCGGACACCGGCTGCGTGTGCTGCTCCTGCCCAAGGACGCGGCCGACGAGAAGAGCGCCATCCTCGAGGTGCGCGCCGGCACCGGCGGTGACGAGGCGGCGCTGTTCGCGGCCGATCTCTTTCGCATGTACCAGCGCTATGCGGACGCCAGGGGATGGAAGACGGAGATCATCTCCGTCTCCGAGAACGATCTCGGCGGCTATAAGGAAATCATTGCCTCGATCACGGGGAAGGGCGTGTTCGCGCGCCTGAAATACGAAAGCGGCGTGCATCGTGTGCAGCGGATCCCGGCCACTGAAAGCGGCGGACGGATCCACACCTCGGCGGCAACGGTCGCCGTGCTGCCCGAAGCCGAGGACATCGATATCGACATCAAGGCGGATGACATCCGCATCGACACCATGCGTGCGGGCGGGGCCGGCGGGCAGCACGTCAACAAGACCGACAGCGCGGTGCGCATCACGCACCTGCCCAGCGGGATCGTCGTCGTCTCGGCCGAGAAGTCGCAGCATCAGAACCGGCGCCTCGCCATGCAGGTGCTGCGTTCGCGCCTGTTCGAGCTCGAGCGGGGACGTGCCGACAGCCAGCGTAGCGAGGCGCGCAAGAGCCAGGTGGGTTCGGGCGATCGCTCGCAGCGAATCCGCACCTACAATTTTCCACAGGGGCGCGTCACCGATCACCGCATCAATCTCACGGTGCATTCGATCGACCGCGTCATGGAAGGCATCGGGCTCGATGAGATCGTCGATCAGCTCATCGCCGAGCATCAGGCCGAAGCGTTGGCGGCCATGGAAAGCCATGGCGCGTGAGGCGGAGGCCGGCTTCGTGCCGCTCGCCGGCCTTTCGGCCCGCGAGGCGATGGCCGCGGTGACGCAACGGCTCGATGCCGCTGGGATCGAAGGTGCGGCGCGGGATTCGCGCCTGCTGCTGCTCGAAGCACTCGCCATATCGGGCACGGATCTCCTTCGGGAGCCCGAGCGGCGGCTTTCGGAGGAGGACGGCGCGCGCCTTGACGGCTTCGCGGCGCGACGGGCGGCGCGCGAGCCGGTGTCACGCATTCTTAGCGAGCGCGGGTTCTATGGGCGCACGTTCCGCATCTCGCCGGCGACTCTTGATCCGCGCCCATGCACGGAAACGGTTGTCGAGGCCGCGCTCGAGGTTGCCGAGGCGGAGGGATGGCGGAGCAAACCCATTCGGATCCTGGATGTCGGAACGGGCTCGGGAGCGCTTCTCGTGACGCTTCTCGCGGAACTGCCGCTGGCGATCGGCGTTGGTACGGACATCAGCGATGCGGCGCTTGGTATGGCGCGCGAGAATGCTGAGCGTCTCGGCGTTGCCTCGCGGGCGAGGTTTCTCAACCGCCACATGCTTGAAAATGTGGACGGCCCTTTCGACATTATGGTCTCCAATCCGCCATACATCCCGACGGGCGACATCACGAGCCTCGAGCCTGAAGTTAAAATCTTCGATCCGCTTGCGGCGCTTGACGGCGGGGTGGATGGCCTCGCTTTCTACCGGGAGCTTGCCGGAGGGCTGAAACGCTGCGTGCCGGAAGGCTGGGCGCTCCTCGAAGTGGGCGCTGGACAGGCCGCTGCCGTCGAGGCTCTGTTCCGGCGGATCGGGGCCCCGAATGCCCCGCAGGAAACGAGGACGTGGACCGATCTCGGCGGCCATGTCCGCTGTGTGGCGGTGCGGACACATTGTTAGGGATGACGGTAAAAACGCTTGGATTTGATGCGCAGTGGCGCTAATGTAGCGGCAGAAAGTTTAGCTTCATGCGCAACTCGTTTGACAACGGCTTGATAACAGGCTGTCATCATTTACGCGCATGATCCGGTGCAAGACGGGCGGATGACTGTCACCTGGCGCTGCTTGACAGCAGGCGCGTGGCGGCAATGCAAAGAGCCGATTGCGCTAGCGCTCCTCCCTTTCGGACATGCAGCTGTCGTTCGGGCAAATGAATAGAGATTGATCTGGATGGCGGGCGCAGGAGCTCGCATGGCGCCAGATCGTTGCGCACACTGTCTTCGTGGAGTGGGCGGTTGGCGTTCGCTGTCACGAGGCCATGTGCGCGCCGGGCGACCGGCTTGGCCTTCGCATCGTGGCGCTGGCCTCGGGCTGCAAGGTCCGAAACCGTCATGGTGGGTAAAGAACGCGGCTGAGGCCGCGAGGGACTGGCTAACATGCTGCCAAGCGTGCGCGCGCGGCAGTGCTCAATTTTCACAACGTGTCGAGAATGGAGCCCATGAGGCAGGGACAGCAGAACCGCAGAGGACGCGGCCGCAGCAATAATAATAATAATCAGAACCGTAAGGGTCAGAATCCGCTGACGCGAAGCTTCGAAAGTACGGGGCCCGACGTCAAGCTGCGCGGCACGCCTGCTCATATCGCCGAGAAATACATCGCCCTCGCACGGGACGCGCAGTCCTCGGGCGATCCGGTGCTGGCCGAGAACTATCTGCAGCACGCCGAGCACTATAACCGCATCATCATGGCCTATCGTGAGCAGCAGATGGCCCAGGGCGGAGAGATGCCGAATGGCGTCGGACGTCCGCGCCCGGCCGGGCTCGGCGAGGCGCCGATGGGCGAGGATTTTGGCGAGGAAGAGGGCGATCTCGGTTCGGACGCCCAGCCGCAGGCGGCCTTTCCGCTGCAGGCGCGTGAAGGGGGCCAGTCGCGCCATTATGAGGGATCGTCGCGCTACGAGGGCGGGGGACGACCGTTCCACAGCCGCGAGCGCCAGGGTGGAGATCGCGGCGAGCGGAGCTACTCCGATCGGCCCGAGAGAGGCGACCGGGAGCGTGGTGAGCGCTATCCGCGTGCCGAACGTCCGGAGCGCATCGAGCGTGCGGACCGGCCCGACCGGGCGCCGCAGCCGGACATTGCCGTAGAGACACCGCCACGTCGCGAGCGCCAGGCTGCTGTGCCGCATCATGAGCAGCCCGAGTTCCTGCGGCGGCCGGTTCGCCGTCCGCGGCGCGAGGCTGCTGCGGTCAGCGAAGGTGAAAGCGCCGCAGCGGCGCCCGCTCCGACGCCGGCCGTTGAGAGCAGCGGCGACTAAATTTCAAGAGACCGCCTCAGGCTTCGTGTCTTAGAGCCGTTCCGGGTGGAACCCGGGGACGGCTCTAAGCTTTTGCGGAAACTTGCTTTTCTCCAGAAATCCGGCCCCGCTTTTCGGGAAGCCCTCTGGAGCCATCCCGGTTTGACGGAAGCGGCTCCAGCTTTAATTTGCTTCGATCAGGCCGCGCCGTAGCCGAAGCTGACGATCGGCACGCCGATCAGTGCGCCATGACCCCAGATCAGCATCAGCGCATAAAGCGCGAGGCCCCCTGCGACGACGAGCACGTCACCCATGACGCCGGCCGGCGGGGCGGGGAGCGTCACGCCTGGGCGGCGCTTGACCGAGATCCGGTCGTACACGGCGAAGGCGAGAAAGCTGCCGAACAAGACCAGGGCGCCGAGATCGCCGTTCACGAGCAGGTGCGCCAAGGCCCAAAATTTAATCGCCGCGAGCATCGGATGCTTGGCCGCCGAGCGAATACGCGAAGGCACGAAGGCGGCGACGATCAGGATCATTGCCGGAACCATCAGGAGGAACGCGATGTGGCGCGTCCAGGCCGGAGGATCCCAAAGCACAGGGTTCTTGCCCGGCATGATCTGAAGCTTGTGATAGCCGATGACGATCAGGACGAAGCCGGCCAGAGCAAGAGCCGAGAAGCCGATCCGATAAGCCGTCGCGCCGAACCGGTCTACGAGGCCCGCCCGCAGGCTTGGAGAAGTCGGTACCAAGTGGGCCGCGAAAAAAAGGATGAGGCCGAGAATCAAGGGAAGCATGCGGATAATCCTCGTCGTGTCATGGAACTGGAGGCGCCGGGCGCGCGTTGATCGTGCCGGACTTATCCCTGCAGCAGTTCAAAGGGAAGGGCGATGCGGCGCAAAGTGGGCCGCTGCTGCTTAGCATATTGTTTCGGGGGCGCACATGCGCCTGGACACGCGCCTCGGAGAGGCTCCTTCTGTGGACAACGGCTGGACAGAGCCGTCTTGGCGCCAAACGCAAGGCTTGCGGTCGCCCGCTCGGCCACGCTCTCTGGGTGCTGCCTTGCGGCAGGCCGGATTCGCCGAGGCGGCGCCCGAGCCGCGGCCGGTCAAACGTCCCGGCTCAGATATCGTAGCTGTCGACCGTGACGGAAGCGGCGCCGGCGACGCCGAGATCCGAGATCTTGCTCCCCTGATCAGCGGCCGGTCCCGTTGGCGGTTGTTTCTTGCGCAGCCGGCCGATGACAGCGTGGTCTCGCCCCTGCATCAGGACGACGGCGTCGTTTCTCCGCCACCTTGGCTCCGGGCTGCGCGGCGCGGAAGACGAACTCGCCTGCTCAGGGCCTGCGCTTGGATGACGACGCTCGTCATCGCTGGCTCGATCATTGGCATTGCTGGGCGTTATCTGGCGGTCGTTCCTCCTGGCTTCGACTGAAGCCTCTTCCCGCCTTTTGCTTGTCTTGTCAGCCGCCGGTGACGCTCATGTGCCGCCCGAGAGCAGGTTGCTTCCGGCGACGGTCAATGACGAAGTCGTGCCCTTTTGGCTTGCGGGCGATCGCGGCATCGATGGCCTCGAACAAGGGGCCATTGTCCGGGCTTGCGCGGAGAGGCGCGCGCAGGTCGGCTGCATCCTCCTGGCCGAGGCACATGTAGAGGGTGCCGGTGCAAGTGACGCGCACCCGGTTGCAGCTTTCGCAGAAGTTGTGCGTCATCGGTGTGATGAAGCCGAGGCGCCCGCCGGTCTCCTTGACGCGGACGTAGCGGGCGGGGCCGCCAGTGCGGAACGGAATGTCCTCGAGGGTCCAGCGATCAAGCAGCCGCGCCCGCACGATGGACAGCGGCAGGTACTGATCGGTGCGATCGCCTTCGATCTCGCCAAGCGGCATGGTCTCGATCAGCGTCAGGTCATGGCCGTTGCCGTGGGCGAAGCGGAGGAGGTCGTCGATCTCGTCCTCGTTGACGCCCTTGAGCGCCACAGCGTTGATCTTGATTGAGATCCCGGCGCGCCGTGCGGCGTCGACGCCTTTCAGGACGGCCGAAAGATCGCCCCAGCGGGTGATGGCTTTGAATTTCTGGGCATCGAGCGTGTCGATGGAGACGTTGATGCGGCGCACGCCCGCCGCCTTAAGATCACCGGCGTACTTTTCGAGCTGGCTGCCGTTGGTGGTGAGCGTCAGCTCCTCCAGGCGTCCGGTTTCGAGGTGCCGGGCGAGGGCCCGGAACAGGGACATGATGTTCTTGCGCACCAGCGGCTCGCCGCCTGTAATGCGCAGCTTCCTGACGCCCTTGCTGATGAAGGCGGAGCACAGCCGGTCCAGCTCCTCGAGGGTCAGCAGGTCCTTCCTGGGCAGGAAGGACATATGCTCGCTCATGCAGTAGACGCAGCGAAAGTCACAACGGTCCGTCACCGAAACACGCAAATAGGTCACGTGCCGGTTGAACGGGTCGATGAGCGCGGCAGGGGTTGCTGCTTGGCTCTCGCCGGAGGGGAGGGGGGTCGTGACGCTCATTCTGGCTCGCCACCTTCGTTATCCGTGGGCGGCAAGCCGTTCGGATAATTGGGAACGCTGCCGCCATTCCGCATCGCGGCCTCGTTACCTAAACTAGCGCCATTGGCGGCGGCATCAAGTCCTGTGTGTACTTGTGTCACCACCCGGCCCGCGATAGAGGTACGGCCAAACGCCCGAAAAACAGGGCGCTATAACATGGCTTAGGGGATAAACGCTTATGGCGAGCATCGATGATGCCTCGGTTGCACGACCTGTGCCGGGGTGGCTTGATCGTGAAGCGATCGTTGCCAAACCGGGGTTCAACCGCTGGATGGTTCCACCGGCGGCGCTTTGTATTCACCTCTGCATCGGCATGGCCTATGGCTTCTCCGTCTTCTGGAAGCCATTGCAAGGCGCGCTCGTCGGGGCCGATGGCACGCCGATCGCCGAGTGCTCGGCCGGCGCGGTCACTTTCGCCGAGAAGGCGGCCGGAACACTACGCGCGCTCACGGCTACGGACTGTAACTGGAGCCAGTTCGATCTCGGCTGGATGTATACCTTCTTCTTCGTGCTGCTCGGCGTCTCCGCCGCCATCTGGGGTGGCTGGCTCGAGCGCGCGGGACCGCGGAAGGCCGGGCTCGTCTCCACGCTCTGCTGGTGCGGTGGCCTCTTGATCGCCGCCGCGGGCGTTTACACCCACCAGTTGTGGCTGATGTGGGTGGGCTCTGGAATTATCGGCGGCATCGGCCTCGGGCTCGGCTACATCTCGCCTGTTTCCACCCTGATCAAATGGTTTCCGGACCGGCGCGGCATGGCCACCGGCATGGCCATCATGGGCTTCGGCGGAGGGGCCATGATCGGCTCGCCGCTTGCGACCTTCCTCATGGACAGCGTCTACAAGACGGATGCCGATCCGGGAGTCTGGCAGACCTTCGTTACCATGGCAGCGATCTACACTGTATTCATGGTCATCGGGTCGTTCGGCTATCGCCTGCCGCCTGCAAGCTGGAAGCCTGAGGGATGGCAGGCCGCCAACGGGCGGGCCATGGTTACCGATAACCATGTCCATCTCAAAGATGCGCACAAAACCGCCGCCTTCTGGCTGATCTGGACCGCGCTTTGCGTCAACGTCTCGGCGTGCATCGGTATCATCGGCGCAGCCTCGCCCATGCTGCAGGAGACGTTTGGCGGCGCGCTGGCTGGCGCGCCCGGGCTCGGCTACGAGGACCTGAAACAGAATGCGGAGCTCGCTGCGGCCGCGGCGGCCGTGGGCGCTGGCTTCGTCGGCCTCATCTCGCTGTTCAATATCTTCGGCCGTTTTGCTTGGGCGACGTCATCGGATTATCTCGGCCGCAGGCTCACTTATTTCATCTTCTTCGTTCTCGGAGCGGCCCTCTACGTGCTCGCGGCCTTCGCCGCAGACTGGAAGATCATCGCACTGTTCGTGCTTTGCTTCTGTGTCATCGCCTCCATGTACGGCGGCGGCTTCTCCACGGTGCCAGCCTATCTCGCCGACATCTTCGGAACTCAGTTCGTGGGAGCGATCCACGGGCGGCTGCTGACCGCATGGTCGACGGCAGGAATCGTCGGCCCGGTGATCGTCAACTATCTGCACGATACGCGTCATGCCGAGGGCATCCCGGCTGACCAGCTTTACGGCGCGATCTTCTACATCCTCGCCGGAATGCTCGTGATCGGCTTCATCGCCAACCTTCTGGTGCGGCCGGTGGATCCGAAATGGCATATGAGCGAAACAGAGGTTGCGGCCGAGCAGGCCAAGCTCAAGGTTGCGGCCGACGGTCCGGACACGGGAGGCTCCTATGGCATTGGCAAAGGGGGCCTGGATGGCAAGGCAGCTCTCTTCTGGACCCTGGTTGGCGTGCCCATCGTCTGGGGCGTCTGGCAGACGCTCGAGAAGGCGCTGGTGTTTCTTAACTAGCGCACCGTCCGATCCGAAAAAATCGGGTCTGACACACTAGGCTTTCTCCTCCCACCCATGACGATAAGGGCAATCGAGGAGAGTGTCCGGTGCAGCGTGGAAAGACGGCCATGGCAGGAGGACGCGTTGCGGCTCTGATCGCAGCGCTCCTCCTCAGTGTCGCGGACGGACGCGCCATTGAGCGCAACGCGAGCTCAGCGGCCAGACCGGCGCCGATTTCGCCGCAGCGCGCGCTCCTCGTGCGGCTCGATGAACGCGAGAGTGCGGACGAGAAACACGCAAAAGATAACAGCGCCGCGTCAGCCGGGCTTCGCCTGTCTCTCGGCCATAACGGCGTTTTCCGCGCAGGCGGGGTGACCGCAGCGCTGTCGATCGCGTGCCTCGCCTTGTGGTTTTCCGCCCGCCGCCGCTTGACCCCTGAGCGCCGCTAGAGTGCTTACGGAAAAGTGGGAACCGGTTTTCCGGTAAGAAGCAGGGCCGAACAAAAGCTTAGAACCGCTTCTCTAAGCGCCCGTCGGCGTATCTATCAGGCCGTCTGGGGAGGATCCTTCCGCGTCGCCATGGCGATGATCAGATCAGCGAGCCCTGGCGCATCGTCGAGAGCAAATGACGGGACGTGTGAAACCGTCTCGGGGGTGTCTGTTGCAACAGCGATGACGAGCGGATCCGCGGCGGCCAGCGGTGGCCCTTCGCTCTGGCCCGTACGGCGCACCTCGATCTTGGGGATGGTGGCGCGTTTCATGCCTTCAACGATGATGATGTCCACTGGCGCCAGCGCGGTCACGATGGTGGCGAGGGGCGGGTCCGGCTGCTTTCGCCATGCAAGCGGGGACGCGTCGTGGATCACGGTCCAGCGCTGGGGCGAAACGAGCGCCACCCGCGTCGCGCCGGCGCTGCGATGGCGCGCGCTGTCGGTGCCCTCTGTTTCCTGCTCGATGTCGTGATGGCTGTGCTTGATCGTCGCCACCCGATAGCCTCGGCGGGCGATCTCGGTAACGAGCTTGGTGACCAGCGTGGTCTTTCCCGAGTTCTTCCAGCCGGCAACGCCGATCACGAATGGAGAGCCGCCGGATTCGGAATCGGACGTCTCCGCCAGCATCGTTTCAGCAAGCGCCAGGTCCTCGGACGTATTGATGTTGAAAAACGGATCGATCGCCTGGCCGTTGATCTCGAGATCAGTAAACGGCACGGCCACCGCGCGAAGGCGGTCCACCACCGTCTCGGCCTTGCGGAGTCCCTGGGCGAGCGCCGCCTCGATCTCCGCAGCCGCTTCCATGCGCCATAGGGCGATCACGTGGTGGCGTTGCCCGCGCGATTGAGCGGCCGCCACCATTGCCGAGCTATCCGCATGCAAGGCTTGATGCAGCCGCGACGCGAGATCGCCCGGCAGAAATGGGACGTCGACCGAGGCGCTGAGGACGGCGCGCACCTCGGGCTTCTCGCGCGCGAACCAATGAAGCGCCGCCAGTACGCCGGCGAGGGGGCCGGCAAAATCCGTGGTCTCGTCCGCGACGACCGGAAGGCCGAGATGGGCGAAGCGTGCAGGATCGCCGTTGGCATTGAGGATTAGCGTTCCAACCTGCGGCGAAAGGCGGGATACGGCGCGTGCAGCGAGCGCGCGTCCGCCAAGTGAAACGAGCGCTTTGTCGACGCCGCCCATGCGGCGGCCGAGCCCTCCAGCGAGCAGAACGCCTGCCGTCTCTCTCATGGATGAGCGGCTTTCGGGTTCCTTCTGAGGTCTCTTCATCGAGGCTCCTTTGGTGACGGCGACACGCAAAACCTACTCAACGCATGCGTGAGCGCAACGGCTCGCGAAGGCCCCGGCCCGCTTCATTGTCTTTGCGGGCAGGGCGCGTCTATAGTCCGCCGCCGAAACAGGGCAGGGAAGCCGATGAAAAAATTCGACCGCCGGAAGTTCCTCAAGGTCGCAGGCGCCGGAGGCGCGGCTTCGGCGGTCGCCGCCTGCGAGCCGCCGGCGGCACCGGCGATCGTCGAGAGCATGCCGAGCCTCAGCTGGCGCATGACCTCGAGCTTTCCGAAATCGCTCGATACCATTTACGGAGCAGCCGAGATCTTCTCCCGTTACGTGGCGGAGATGACGGACGGGCGGTTCAATATCCAGGTCTTCGCCGCGGGCGAGATCGTGGGTGGCCTCCAGGCCGCGGATGCCGTGTCGAACGGCACCGTGGAGGCCGCGCATACGGCGTCCTACTACTACTGGGGCAAGGATCCGACGTTCGCCATTCCCACCTGCATTCCCTTCGGCTTGAACTGCCGCATGCAGAACGCCTGGATGTATGAGGGCGGCGGCATCGACCTCATGAACGACTTCTATAAACCCTACAACTTCTTCGCATTGCCGGGCGGCAACACGGGTGCGCAGATGGGCGGCTGGTTCCGGAAGGAGATCAACACGCCGGAGGATTGGAAGGGCCTCAAGATCCGCATCGGCGGTTTCGGCGGCGCGATCATGTCGCGGCTCGGCGCGGTGCCCCAGCAGATCGCCGGCGGCGACATCTATCCGGCGCTCGAGAAAGGCACCATCGACGCCGCAGAATGGGTCGGGCCTTATGATGACGAGAGGCTCGGCTTCTCCCGTGTGGCCCGCTACTACTATTATCCAGGCTGGTGGGAAGGCCAGGCGATGCTGCATTTCTTCATCAATCTGGAGAATTGGAACCGCCTGCCCAAATCCTATCAAACGATCGTGCGTGCTGCGGCAGAGACGGCAAATACGGTGATGACGGCGCGCTACGATATGCAGAACCCGGCGGCGCTGCGGCGCCTGGTGCAGGGAGGCGCCATTCTGCGGCCGTTTTCCGAGGAGGTTCTCGATGCCTGCTTCAAGGCCTCGAACGAGATCTATGCGGAGCTTTGCGCCAGCAACGCCAACTTCAAGAAAATATATGATGCGATGACCGCCGTGCGCGCCGAAGGCTTTCTCTGGTTCCAGGTCGCAGAGCACACGAGTGACACGTATATGATGATCCAGCAGCGCAAGGATGCGCTATAGCCCTCGACCTTTCGCCCTACCTGAGCAGCGTGCGCACGGCCGAGCGGACCTGCTCGAGCGTGAACGGCTTCATGAGAACGCCAAGGCGGGGCGCCGCGAGCGCCTTTGCGCGTTCCAGCTCTTCGGCAAAGCCCGACATCAGAAGAAGTGGCAGTGCCGGTCGGCTGACGAGCGCGTGGCGTGCCAGAGAAATGCCATCCAGCCCCGGCATGTGCACGTCCGATACAAGCGCATCGAACGATGCATCGGAGGTCAGCGTCTCCAGCGCTTCCGCGCCATCTTGGGTGACGGTGAGCTCATGGCCGTCCGACTCGAGTGCGCGCCGGACGAGATCGCGGGTCGCCTGGTCATCGTCAGCAAGAAGAATGCGCGCCATGCCGTTCTCCTCAAGCGGCCGTCAGGCCTTGCGTCCGATGCGATTACTCTTTGGCCATGCGACCGACGAACGGCAGCTCGCGATAGCGGTGGGCGACGTCCATACCGTAACCGACGACAAATTCGTCGTCGCTTTCGAAGGCGCGAAAATCGGCCGCCACGTCGACCGCGCGCGCAACCTTCTTGTCGATCAGGACGCAGGTCAGGATCGTGCTCGCGCCGCGGGCGGCGATGAGATCCTTGGCGAATACGAGCGTGCGCCCGGAATCGAGAACGTCGTCGATGAGGATCACGTTGCGATCTTCGACGCTGAGGTCGAGATCACGCAGGATCTCCACCTTTCCGAGAGACGTCCGGCTCTTGCGGTAGCTCGACAGGGCGAGGAAATCCACCTCCGGCTCGAGGCCGGTCCGGTAGAGCGCGCGAATGAGATCGGCCGCGAATACGAAGCTGCCCTTGAGCACGGCGACGACCAGCGGCCGCTCGAGTTTGCGCGCGGCGATCTCCTTGGCCAGACCCTCAAGGCGGACGGCGATGGCGTCCGCCGAGTGGATGATCTCGACGTCGGGTGGCGCACTGGCGTCTCGTTCCGTCATTCTGGCGTCCTTGTCTTCCCGGTGGCGAACTTGTCATGCGAATTTGTCATGGGGCCGCACCTTAGGCCAAATTCGGCCGGATATCATGTATCTGGCCCAACGTCCTTGCCTGCGATCACGTTCGCGGCCAGGCGTTTGGCTCCGTTTCCGGGGCAAACCGGCATTCCGGAGCGGCGAGCCGCCGCCCCGCACGATGCCGCACGGAAGATGTGTACATGCCCCCGCCATATTCATAGCAGATTGATACTGGCCGCGCCTTCCCGCATATAGAGCGCTTGGCCACACACCCGAATCCTTGAGCTTGATCCCGGAGCCAGCCGTCCCGTGATTCGATTGACGAATGTCGGTCTCAAGTACGATCGGGGCCCGGAGGTTCTGTCCGATGTCAGCTTCCATCTGAGGCCCGGCTCGTTTCACTTCCTCACCGGCCCATCGGGCGCGGGCAAGAGCTCGCTGCTCAGGCTGCTCTTCATGTCGCTGCATCCGACGCGCGGCGAGATCCAGCTCTTCGGCCAGGACGTGAGCCACATCACCACCGGCAAACGGGCCCCACTGCGGCGCCGCATCGGCATCGTGTTCCAGGATTTCCGCCTGCTCGAGCACTTGACGACATGGGAGAACGTCGCGCTTCCGCTGCGCGTGATCGGTAAGCGCGTCGACGACTACAAAGAGGACGTGACCGATCTCCTGCAATGGGTCGGCCTCGGCGACCGCATGCATGGCTATCCGTCCGTGCTGTCGGGCGGCGAGAAGCAGCGCGCGGCCATCGCCCGTGCGGTGATCGGCAAGCCGGAGCTGCTGCTCGCGGACGAGCCGACGGGAAACGTCGATCCGCAGATGGCGCGGCGCCTGCTGCGCCTCTTCATCGAACTCAACCGGCTCGGCACCTCGGTGCTGATCGCCACGCACGACCATCAGCTTATGCGTCAGTTCAAAGCCCCACGACTGGAGCTGCACGAGGGCCATGTCCGGATCGTATGACAGACCCGATCGTCCTCCGATGCGGGGGCCCGATCCCAATCGCATGCCGGATTATGGGCCCTATGAGGACGCGGTGACGCAGGGAGGCCGTGCCGCCGCGCCGCCGCATGGCGACTACACGGCCTATGAGCCCGAGGGCGTTTCGGGCGCGGATGCGGGGCCGGCAAGCGACTATGATCATGCGTCCCATGCCGCCCATACGCCGCCGCGTGAGGCTCGCAAAACGGAATCGCTGGCCGCGCCGATCGTGCCCGCAGGCTCGGTGACCGGCCGTTCGCTAACCCTCGTGATCACGATCATGTGCTTCCTCGCCTGCCTCACGGTGGGCGCCGTCTATATGATCCGCCAGTCCGCCAATGCTTGGCTCAAGGACATCGCCAGCGAGGTCACCGTTCAGGTGCAGGCCCGGGATGGCACCGATACGGATCGCGTGGTGCAGGACGTGGCAACCTATCTCGGGCGGCAAAGCGGGATCGCCAAGGTGACGGTCATGTCCGCGGCGCAGTCGGCTCAGTTGCTCGAGCCCTGGCTCGGCCAGATCGAGGGTCTCGAGGCGCTGCCGCTGCCACGGCTGATCGCGCTCGAACTCGACCGCGCGAGTGCGCCGGATATCGAGGCCGTCCGGGCCGGTCTCGCAAGCCAGTTCCAGGGCGCGACGCTCGACGATCACCGCCGCTGGCGACAGCAGATCGCAACCATCACCAACAGCTTTGCGCTCGGCGGCGTGGCGATCCTCGCGCTCGTCGCGATGGCGACGACGGCGATCATCGTCTCCGCGACCAGGAGCGCGATGGCGTCCAATCGCGAGATCGTCGAGGTGTTGCACTTCGTGGGCGCCACCGACCGCTTCATCGCGCGCGAGTTCGAAAAGCACTTCCTGCGCCTTGGGGTGCGCGCCGGGCTCGTGGGGGCGGCCCTCGCCATCGCCGTCTTCGTCTCCATGCCGGCCGCTATCCAGATCATGGGCGGCGGGGCAATGACCCTGACGGAGCTTCACCGCCTCGTCGGCGCCGGCACGCTCGACACGGCGGGGTTCGTTCTGATGGGAATTGTCGTTGTCGTGATCTCGGCGCTCTGTATGCTGACCTCGGGCGTGGGCGTCTTCCGCATTCTGAACAGCCGGCATTAGGATGCCGGGCAAGCGCCAGGGCGTTCCCGCCGCCCCGCCGCCAAGCACGACCGGACACAGCCAAGGCTAAATCAGCTAGTGTGATGATCGAAAAATTCGCCGCATCGATCTGAAACAACCTCCTAGCAAGTCTAAGGTTCTAGTGTCTCTCATGATTCCGAAGTTCGCTCCGGGGCCTCGCCGCGAACACTGGCGATCTTCGGAATCATGAGGGACACTGGTCTCCTGCTGGGGCTCGGTGACCGGCCTCATGCTGGCGACGAGGCCGAGCCTCCATTGGGCCGGACGAGCACATGGTCTTGAGACGCATCATTATCGGCATGGCCGGCGGCGCGATGGCAATCGTGGCGTTCGGCTTTATCGTCTTCGCCAACGCCGTCACGCGCGAGCCCGATCCCCAGTACGCCAGCGCGGACGGCATCGTCGTGCTCACCGGTGGCCAGATACGGATCTCGGAGGCCGCGCGCCTGCTGGCGGAGAGGCGCGGTGCGCGGCTCCTGATCTCAGGCGTGAATCCCAAGATCGGCCGCGCGTCGCTATTGAGAATCTCGGCGCTCGATGAGGAAACCTTCAATTGCTGCGTCGACCTTGGCTATGAAGCCTTGAATACGGTCGGCAACGCGGATGAGACGCGGCGCTGGGCGGAGGCGCTCGGTTACGATCGGCTGATCGTGGTCACGGCGAGCTATCATATGCCGCGGAGCCTCGCGGAGCTTGCCCGTGCCATGCCGGGAATCGAACTCATCCCTCATCCCGTGGCCCCTGATGCCGTGCGCCGGGGCGCCTGGTGGCTTGATCCCGCGGCCGCGCGGCTTCTCGCCTCCGAGTACATCAAGTTCCTGCCTGCGGCCGTGCGGCTGGCCGTGGCACGCGGGATGGCTCCATGGCAAGCAGCGCCCGTTACCGCCGCGTCCGGCACACCACCGAAATCCTGACCCCTTTTCCTCAATCGTTAGCAAATCCGCGATGCTTCTCCTCCGTTCCCTGCTGTTCACTCTCGCCTTCTACGTGACGACAGCGCTGTTCCTCGTGCTCGGCTCGTGGCTGCTGCTCGGGCCGCGAAGCTGGGCCATGGCGGGCCTCAGGACCCACGCTATCGTCTCCGTCTGGCTGCTCAAGATGATCGCTGGAACGAAGCTCGAGGTGCGCGGCCGTGAAAAGCTGCCAGGCGGCGCCGTGCTGGTTGTCTCCAAGCATCAGTCCGCGTGGGATACGTTCGGGCTCGTGCCCTTGTTCCGGGATCCGGCTATCGTGCTCAAGGACGAGCTCAAATGGATTCCGTTCTATGGCTGGTTCTGCGTCAAGTTCGAGCACATCCTCGTCAAGCGCGACAAGGCGGCCAGAGCGCTCAAGGCGATGATCGCAGATGCGCAACAGCGTGCAGGGCAAGGGCGCGAGATCGTGATCTTTCCCGAAGGCACGCGCCAGGCGCCGGGCGCACCGCCGGATTACAAGCCCGGCTATGTGGCCCTCTACGAGGCCTTGGGGCTCCCGTGCGTGCCGCTGGCGCTCAATTCCGGCCTCTTCTGGCCTCGTCGCTCTCTTCTCCGCCTGCCGGGCACGATCATCGTCGAGTTCCTCGATCCCATCCAGCCAGGACTTTCGCGCAAGGAATTCCGGGCTCTTCTGGAGGAGCGCCTCGAGGCGGGCGCGACGCAGCTGGTCGCGGAAGGGCGCCGGCAACTCGACGCGAACAAATGAGAACTAAAAGAGAACATTTCATTGACGGCCGCGGTCAGGCGACCTATATCTACAAGCCATTGGCTTAAGCGCGTTCACGCTCGACACGCATAATTGTACGCGCAAGGGAGTGAGTTCATTCGCCCGCTCTGAAGGGCTGGTTGAGGCCGCGATGAGGGATGCCCCCACATTTCTCGCACCGATTTCTGAGGAGATCTGGCAGCGCAAGTACCGCTTCGAGGGCGACGCGGCTCGAGACGAGACGCTGGCCGATACTTTCCGCCGTGTGGCCGGCGCGGCGGCCTCCGCGGAGAAAGGCGGCAAGCGCGGGCGCGCCCGATGGGCCGAGCGCTTCTACGAAGCGATGGCCGATTTCGGCTTCGTGCCCGCGGGACGCATCCTTGCGGGAGCGGGTACGGGGCGCGCCGTCACGCTGTTCAACTGTTTCGTCATGGGCCGGATCGAGGACGATCTCGGCTCGATTTTCGAGAACGTGAAAGAAGCAGCCCTCACCATGCAGCAGGGCGGCGGCATCGGCCATGACTTCTCGACACTGAGGCCCAAAGGGGCGCTCGTACATAGTATCGGCGCGGATGCGTCCGGGCCGGTGAGCTTCATGGACGTGTGGGATGCCATGTGCCGTACAATCATGTCGGCAGGCGCGCGCCGCGGCGCCATGATGGGCACGCTTCGCTGCGATCATCCGGATATCGAGGCTTTTATCGACGCCAAGGCCGATCCGTTGAAGCTGCGCAATTTCAACCTGTCGGTGCTGGTGACGGATGCCTTCATCACGGCCGTGCGCGCCGGGAAGCCTTGGGACCTCGTGTTCGGCGGCAAGGTGTTCAGAACGGTCGAGGCGCGCGCGCTGTGGGATCGCATCATGCGTGCGGCCTACGATTATGCTGAGCCGGGTGTGATCTTCATCGACCGCGTCAATGCGCGGAACAATCTCGCCTACTGCGAGGAGATTACCGCGACGAATCCTTGCGGCGAGCAGCCGCTGCCACCCTATGGCGCATGCCTGCTCGGCTCCATCAATCTGGCCGAGCTGGTGGAGGCGCCGTTCTCGGAGACCGCGAGCCTCAATTTTTCGCGTCTCGAGGAGCGGACACGGATTGCGGTTCGCTTTCTCGACAACATCATCGACGTGTCCGGCTATCCCCTGCCCGCACAACGGCAGGAGGCCATGGCCAAGCGGCGCATCGGGCTCGGCGTGACGGGACTGGCGGATGCGTTGATCGCGCTCGGCGTGCGCTATGGCTCGCCGGAGGCGGAACGCCTTGCAGAAAGCTGGATGCGCACCATCGAGTGCATGGCGTATCTGGCGAGCGCCGATCTCGCGGCGGAAAAGGGGGCTTTCCCACTCTACGATCGGGAGCAGTTTCTTGCTTCGCCCAATGTGCAGCGGCTGCCGGCGGATGTGCGAAACGCCATTTCCGAGAAGGGCATCCGCAACGGCTGCCTCACCTCGATTGCGCCTACGGGCACCATCTCGCTGTTTGCGGGCAACGTGTCGTCAGGCGTCGAGCCGGTGTTCGACTTCCGCTACGCGCGCCGTGTTCTTCGCCGGGATGGGACGGCGGCGATCGAGGAGGTGGAGGACCTCGCGCATGCGCGCTTCCGCCGTCTTGCCGGTCGGGATGCGCCGCTTCCGGACGCCTTTGTCAAAGCTGCGGACCTCACGCCGCGTGAGCATCTCGTGATGCAGGCCGCGCTGCAACGGCATGTCGATAGCTCGATTTCGAAGACGATCAACTGCCCGGCAGACATTTCGTTCGACGCGTTCAAGTCGGTCTACCTCGAAGCCTTCGATCTCGGTCTCAAAGGCTGCACGGCCTATAGGCCAAATCCGGTGACGGGCGCGGTGCTGTCGGCGCTCAAGCTGGCGACGGCTCCGGTTACGAACGGCAACGCTGCGGCCGGGGCAGAGGCGGATACGGAAGCCGAATCGGAGGTCGCTGCCGCCGAGCAGAAGTTTGCCGCGGCGCCCGCATCCGGGGCGGCTCCGCACATGGAAGCCGTGGCGGCGCGCCAGGGCGACGTCGTCTATATGGCGAAGCCCCTCGACCGTGATCCCGTGCTCGGAGGCTATACTTACAAGCTCAAATGGCCGGAGAGCGATCATGCGCTCTACGTCACGATCAACGATATCGAGAGCAATGGCCGGCGGCGCCCCTTCGAGATTTTCATCAATACGCGAAACCTTGAGCACTACGCGTGGACGGTGGCGCTGACGCGCATGATCAGCGCGGTATTCCGCCGAGGGGGCGACGTGGCCTTCGTTGCCGAAGAGTTGAAGGCCGTATTCGATCCGCAGGGCGGACGCTGGATGGGAGGGCGCTACGTGCCGAGCCTGCTCGCCGCCATCGGCGAGGTGATCGAGGCGCACATGAAGCGCATCGGTTTTCTTTCCGATCCTGATGCGATCGCGGAACCGCTCGCTTCCTCTGTGGCGGTCGCGCGCACCGGGGGCGAGGGCGCGGAAGGCCAGGGCCTCGTCCCGGAAGCGCTGGCGGGCGAGAGCCGGTCCCTCGGCCGCAGCTGCCCGCGTTGTGCGGTGCGGGCGTTCGTGAACGAGGAAGGGTGCTGGACCTGCCGGGCGTGCGGCTTCTCCCGCTGCGACTGAGGCAAGAGGCGTGTCTCCATCGATCCTCGAACGTGTCGGTTTCGTGACGGCCGAGATCTGGCGCATCGGGTCATGTTTCGGAAGCTGACAGCTCCGGCCGATTAAGGCACTGATTCCTCAGTGCGCTTCTTTTAGCGGGCGCGCGTCGATGGCGCTTGGGTCAGTACGCAACACACAAGGAGAGATGCCGCAAAATCACTGAGATCGAGCCATATTTAGGCTGAAAACATTGAGCATTCTCGAGGCATGAGTTCGGTTGCATGGAGAGCCGCGTAAACGGCAGGAACACCGAGATGGGAGCGCGCGTCATTCAACTCGCTGATGTCAGAGCCCGCCGCAACCCGGCTCCCGAGCTCGAGCCGTTGCACGTGAGAGACGAGGCGGACGACCGGGCCGGAGGCCGCGATCGCTTCCAGTTCTGGAGTGGTGCGTCAGGCCGGCGCTACGTTCACACGGTCTACGATCTTCTCGATTGCCCCGAGATCCCTGCGGCAAATTTTCTGCTCGTCCGCCGGGACGGCTCAGGCGATCGCTCGGTCCTGGCCATCGGCCACCTGAAGCATAAGGCGGCGTCGCTCAATCTCGCCGAGATCCGCCACCGCGCGGCGCGGCTTGGCGCCAACGAGGTTCATGTCCATTTGCTGGCGCTCTCGGCGCACGAGCGCTGCATGGTCGAGTTGGACCTTCGCGCCGGCCGCATCGATTGCGATCCGGATGAGATCATCTCGGCGACGCGGCACTGAACCGAACGCCGCCCACGCCATTTCAAAGTCGCGCCGATCTCTCGGAGACGGCGCGATTTATATTCCTCATCCGAGTGCCGCGCGCATCGCCCAAAGTGCGAGGAAGAGCCCGAGCACGGAGAGAGCGACACTGCCGATCACATAAGCGGCGGCGGCAAGTGTTTCGCCACGCTCGATCAGCAGCGCGGTGTCGAGTGAAAACGCCGAGAACGTCGTAAAGCCGCCGAGAATTCCGGTGGCAAGGAACAGGCTCAGCTCGGACGGGCCACCGCCGCGGAATGCAAACCATCCGGCAACGAGTCCCATGGCCGTCGAGCCAAGGACGTTGATGGTTAGAATGCCGTAGGGGAACCCGCTGCCGAGCAGCGCGGTGATCCAAATATTCATCACGTGCCGGAGCACGCCGCCAAGACCTGCACCCAGGAACACGATCATGGACGACGGCATGCGCACCTCCGCATTTTGGTTGTCGTTATGGCGTTCTTCGGAGGATAAGACGACATACTCCTACCCGCGCGAAAGCGCCCGGTAGGTGCCATCAGCCTTGCGGCGGTTGTCGGGAGGCCCCATTCCCATCTCACATAATTTGGCCCGTGCGCGCGGCCCTGGCAAGCCTCACCCGAGCTTGGCACGGTAGCCGAAGCGGTTCGCCCGAACCGGGCGCGGAGCGAGGAGCGGGCGTTTGGCCCAGGCCCGCGTTAGAGCGATCGTTGGCACGTGGGCGCCCCCTGCCACCGTGCGCCGGCGCGCAGCTTGTGCGCCCGTGAGCGCGAGCAGACGGGAAAGCCGCGGCTCGGCAATGCCGAGCGTCTCGAGATGGCAAAGCGTGCTCAGGAGATAGTCGAGGTTCGTGCCGCCGTGGCCAGCCGAGCGCCGGATCAGGCTGGCCGCTTGTTGAGGCGGCAGCATGCCGGCATAGGCGGGGTGCGCGCGCTCGGCGATATAGGCGATGGCCCATACCGTGCGCGCATCCTCGACGGGTTGAGGCATGGTGCTGTGTCCTTCGCCACTCGGCGGCGAAGCTGGCTCGTGGTGAAGATCGAGCGGCACGAGCGCCTCTCGGTAGACGCCATAGATCAGCTCGCGCCGGCGCAGGTAGGCCAAAACTTCATCCCGCTTTTCGGGCGCGATCCGGAAGGCCATGCCGTCGCACACGCCGCCCCGATCGAGGCCGAGCACGAGGCCGGGTTGGCGCTCGGTGCCGCGATAATGGATCGAATAGATGCAGAAAGCGCGATGATAGCCGGTGAGCCGGGCGCGGCGCGCCTCGATGAAGGGAAAACCCGGGTTCCACATCAGAGACCCGTAGCCGAATATCCATGCTTCGGCCGCGGTGACCGGCATCGTGCTGCTCCCCAAGCTCGAACGCATGCACGCCTTCGATGCAAGCGTGCTCAATCCGCTCGCCTGCGGCAAGAGCAGATCGCTTGCTTCGTTTCCGAAGAGCTTCTGCGTTTGAGAGACGGATTCTCGTTCTCGGTGGGTGCGTGTCTGCATCCACCTCGAACGATCAGGCTCTAAGCTCTCTTGCTTTTGGCGGTCGCTGGCTCGCTTCGCGCGGGCGTACGGCCGAAATCGGGCGCGGCTGTATCCTGTCCCGCCTGAACGATGCCACGGCGAATGGCCCGCGCATTGCTGAACATGTCAAACAACGTGTCGCCTTCACCAAAACGAATGGCGCGCTGGAGCGCGGTGAGATCCTCGGTGAAGCGGCCGAGCATGTCGAGCACGGCGTCTTTGTTGTTTAGGAACACATCGCGCCACATCGTGGGGTCGGAGGCCGCGATGCGCGTGAAGTCGCGGAAGCCGCCAGCCGAGAACTTGATCACCTCGCTGTCGGTAACGCGCTCGAGGTTGGCGGCCGTGTTGACGATGTTGTAGGCGATGAGGTGCGGAACGTGGCTGGTGATCGCGAGTACGAGGTCATGGTGCTCGGGCGTCATGATCTCGACCTTGGAGCCGAGTGCTTCCCAGAACGCGGTGAGCTTTTCGACGGCCTTGCCGTCGGTGTTGGGCGTTGGCGTCAGAATGCACCAGCGCCCGTCGAACAGCTCGGCAAACCCCGCCTCAGGGCCAGATTGCTCCGTGCCGGCGATCGGATGTCCGGGCACGAAGTGCACGCCTTCCGGCACGTGGGGCGCGACATCGTTCACGATCGCTGTCTTCACGGAGCCCACGTCGGTCAGAATGGCGCCCGGCTTGAGACTGTGTGCGATCTCCTTGGCGATCGGCCCGCAAAGCCCGACCGGCGTGCACAGGATCACGAGATCGGCACCCTCCGCAGCCTCTGCGGCCGTGACGTAGCCTTGCGAGATCAGGCCGAGCTTCACCGCCGTCTCGACGGTAGCGGGCGTGCGCGCCGAGCCGACGATCTCGCCGGCAAGGCCTGCCCGGCGGCAGGCATGGCTGATTGACGAGCCGATGAGGCCGACACCGATCAGCGCGATCCGTTCGAACATTTGCGACGAGTGGTGCGAGGCCGTTACGTGAGGTTTCGTCATGGGCGCGCTCCGACGAAGGCGGCCAGAGCATCAACGAGCTGGCGGTTCTCGGCCTCTGTCCCGATGGTGATGCGAAGGGCGCCGGGCAGCCCATAGCCTGTGACGCGGCGAAGGATGATGCCGCGCTCCTTGAGGAACGCATCGCATGCCGCCGCGTCATGCCCCGGCGTGGACGGAAAGTGCACCAGGATGAAATTGGCGACGCTCGGCGTGACGACAAGGCCGAGCTTCTCGATCTCTCCCGTCAGCCATGGAAGCCATTCCTCGTTGTGGCGGACGGCAGCCTCGATGTGCGGCCAATCCTCCATGGCGGCGGCACCCGCCGCGATGGATGGCACGGAGAGGTTGAACGGACCTCGGATGCGGTTCAGCGCATCGGCAACGGCCGCGGGACAGTACGCCCAGCCGATGCGCAGGCCAGCGAGGCCAAAGATCTTCGAGAACGTTCGCGTCATCACCGTGTTCTCGGTGGTGGCGACGAGCTCGAGGCCGGCCTCGTAATCGTTTCTGCGGACGTATTCCGCGTAGGCCGCGTCGAGAACGAGCAGTACATTGCCCGGCAGTGCAGCGCGGAGGCGGCGCACCTCGGCGATGGAGAGGTACGTGCCCGTGGGATTGTTCGGGTTGGCGAGGAAAACGATGCGCGTGCGCTCCGTCACGCGGGCCAGGATGGCATCGACATCGGTTCTGAGGTCCGTTTCGGGAGCCACGACCGGAGTGGCGCCGGCCGCCAGGATCACGATGCGGTACAGCAGGAAGCCGTGCTCTGTGTAGATGCCCTCGTCGCCCGGCCCCAGGTAGGCGTGCGCGATGAGGCTGATCAACTCGTCCGATCCGGCGCCGCAGACGATGTGCTGCGGATTGAGCCCGAAGCGGCGCGCGATGGCCGCGCGCAGCGCTGTGGCTTGGCCGTCCGGATAACGCTCGAGCTCCGCGCCGGCGGCGGAGAATGCCGCGACCGCCTTCGGGCTCGGCCCGAGCGGGGTTTCGTTGGATGAGAGCTTGATCGTTTTGATGCCGGGCAGGTGTGATTCACCCGGCACATAGGCCTCGATATCGAGAACGCCGGGGCGGGGCTTGAGAGTAAGGGGGGCCATGGGTTCGGCTGCCAACGATGATCGGATGAAAATTGAGGTGTTTGCCGGCATTTCGCGTCGGCGTCGTGGTGATACCGAGGGCACCGCGAAAGCGCAAAGGTTTAAGCGCGGCGGCGAGCGGCTCGAGCTTAGCTGGAAGCAATTCTAGCGAGCACGTCTAACGTGTGACGAAGCTAAATTTACTAACTCTTAGTTGTAATATTTCGATACTCATCTGGAAATCGATTTCTACGCGTTCTTTATTCATTAAAGGATACGGTTCCGGGGAGCTACGAAATTGCACGCTTTCATCGCCGGATTTTATCGGCTTTCCTGGATTGCTCTCGTAACGTCCGGCACGTGGGGCTCCGGGGCTTGGGCGGATAAAATCGGCGGCAGCAATCTGCCGTCCACACAGCCGGTGCTTAAAGGAAGAATTACAAGCGAGACGGACGCGGCTTCGGCATTTCTAATCGGAAGCAACATTGGCGCAACGACCAACGCCGGGCCGACCTTATCTGAGATATCCAGTATCTTTATCGACCGTATTTTCGGTTTTGCGGCCGTGCGGGCGACGGAGCTCGGGCGGCTGGATGTCAGCGTCACTCTCTCCGATCGCCTGTATGCCGCGTTTGACGAGGCGAATGAGGCATCTGGCGGCCTCGCGATGAACCTGACCAAGGACTGGGGCGGCCAGCAAACGCTCTTGTCCTTCGCAATGTCGAAGACTCGTGACGTGGAGGAACGCATCCTGGAGACGGGCCTTGCGCTCTCACATGCGTGGACCAGCGGCCAGGCCAAGCCCTATTTCAAAGGCGAGGTGGCACTGCTCAACTACGACGATGTGCCGGGGGCTTTTCTCCCGTTCAGCAATCAGGACGATCGAGACCGGATCTCGTCCCGTGCCCAGATCGGTCTGCGGCTGACGCTGACGGATCATATAGAGATGGAAGTCGGAGCGGGTGCCGACAGCAAGCGCTATCTCGACACATACGACGACTTCGGCGTGCGAAGAGGGAATGTGTCGCTGTTTCCGGTCATCGGACTGACCTACACCGGCACGGCCTTTACGCTGAGCGGTCTTTATATGCCGCTCTGGCGAACGTACGAAGAGGATCTCTTCCGATCCCGATGGAAGCATGCCTTCGCGCTGGAGGGCGGCGCACAGCTTTCCAGTGATCTCAAAGCCTTTGGCGCTGTGCGCTATGGCTTCTATGAAACCGACTTTCTCGTCGCAAGCTCGGCTTACGAGGCGGTAGCCGTGGGCGGCCTGACGCTCTCGGTCGGAAAGGGGACGCTCTCATTCGCGGTGTCGGAGACGTGGCGCACCTATGACGATCTCGATCTCATGTTCATCGAGCGCGCCGATCGCAAGTTCGAGATGGCTTTGTCGGGAGAGTTGCCGATCACTGAAAGCACGACGATGAACGCCCGTGTCAGCTATCTCGACTATCGCAGCAGCTTCGACGACGTGAGCACGGATGCTTTCTCGGCTTCTCTGGGGCTCACCTATGCTGCCGTTCAATGAGGGCAGGCGAGGTCATCGCCTGCCCGGTGAAGATCAGCGGCCGCCGAGCAGGCCGACCCCGAGGCCGAGACCCACGCCAGCGTTCAGCTTGACGAGATTGAGCACGTTGAGCTTGGCGCCAGCCTGGGCACCGGCGGCGGCGCCGATGGCAGGTCCGCTCGCCGGCTTGGCAGCCGCCTGCTTGCTATGGCTGGTCACTTTGTTGACATGCCCGCCATGGCTGTTGCCGTGACCAACCTGCTTGCCGTGGCTGACCTTCCCGTATCCCACTTGCTTACCGAAGCCGCTACCGTGGCCGATCTGTTTGCCGAAGCTGCCGCCATGACCACCGTGGCCGCCGAAGCTGCGGCTGCCGGCTTCGGCCGGAGCCGACATGGCCAACGCGATAGTTGCAGCAAAAGCAATGCCTGCCGTTTTCATCCTGGAAACTCCTTTAAAACGAATTGATATTCCTCGCCGATATTCGGACGCCAATTCCGTATCTCAATTGAAAGTGACCCACAAAATATTCGGGCTTTAAGGGTGAAACATACAGATCGGTGGGGTGTGGAATTTATAATATGACGTATTCACATTATAACGCGTCGGAACTTTCGTTTTAGGACCATGCCGGCGCCTGCTGTTGGCACCCGGTCACCGTGGGCATGGCAGCCTTGCAACGGCTGAATGTCGCGCCACGCGGACCCAATCCTCTCCGAATTTTGTCGTAATTCTACGGCTTCTGATGTTGGGCCGCCGTATCCGCAGCAGGCGGGTGGAAGTTGGCCGCGGCCCGGCCCGCCAACGGCATGCGAGTGAATGACGACCTACTATGAGTATCTGAGAGGGAGGCTGCTGGCCGCATCCGCCGGTGATCTGGCCCAGGTCGAGCATCTCGTTCATACCGAGCGGAATGCCCTCTGGCAGCGGATCGTTGCGGACCCCGCTTACGATGAGCAAATCCGGCTGCAGACCCTTGCGGTATTCGACGAGGCGGCCTCGCGCGTTCTTTTCGAGCAGCAGGCGCGTTTCGAGCGGCGCCCGGCGGCCGGTCCAGCATTGGATCCGGGCCGGCGCGAGGAGCCGAGCGGCGACGGCCGTCGCGGCGGCCTGCGTCTGCCCCGCCCGAGCTTGCGCGACCTCATCTTTCTCATTGTCGGCGTGGTGCTGGGGCTTGCCGCGGGCGTCCTGATCAAGGGTGGCTCGGCGACACCGGCCGGCACCAGGGCGGATAATGGTCTCGGTATTATCGGGCTGACGGCGCCGGACAGGCCGTTCCGCTTCGTAAAAGGCAATGCGAGCCCGATAGAAGGAGAACTGACGGTTGATTATGCGCCGGGGGCCGAGGCGCAGTCCTATGCGTGCGAGGTTGAAGCGACGTATCGGCAACTCCTCGAATATGTCAAATTCGAGGACTCTTGCCGAAAAATATCTTTCAGGTTCCTGCCGCTCGAGGAGCTTTGGAAAAGCTTCAACTACGTCGAGGGCTACATGGTGTTCTCGGCCACCATCATGTCGTCGGCGGGTGCACGGTGGGAAGGCTCGGCGAGCGTGTATTTCGCGGTCAACGGGGAGACATCGTAGGGACGCGCGCCGAGCTGATCAGGACTGGGCACGCGGCGTTTTCCGTCTTGGACGTAAGAACTTATCAAAAAGTCAGCGCCAGGAATGGCGCATCACGCCCCTATTGAAGGTAGGGACTGTCGCCGCCCTGCGGGGCGTTGGGCGATGAGAAGAAGAAGCCACTATCGAACGGCCCCGATCGGGTTTGGCTGCTCATCGTAGGGTCGGTAAACTTGCGGGTATCGGTACCCTGCAAGTATTTGTACGAATAGCCGCCTTGCCGGGGCGCCGGCCGGACGACGCCGCGCAACGGCTTCGTCTTGGCGCCGGATTGAGCCACAGCGGGCGCCGGAGCCAGGGGCAGAGCAAGCAGGGCCGCAGCCGCCACGATTTTGAAGAGACCGAGTTTTTTCATGGCGCTAACTTAGCTCAGGTCCGGAAGGCTGTCGATGTGGAGACGTGCTTTCGGCTCCGGGGTGTGTCTTTCGGAACCTGCCGGGCACCCGCTTACAAGAGCCGGTGGTTTGGCCAGGCCAAGATCGCTCGAAAGGCGTTGAATCTCCGTTAACCGCTCAACACGCCGCATGCCAAGCGCCTTGACCGCTTGCGGACAACCTCCGATATTGGCCTATCGTTCCGATCGTGGTGATTTGGCCGGCCGGCTTGCAGCCACGTTAAACAAGTCGCTAAATGGGCCGTCGCACCCGGAAAATTTCGGTGAGCCGGCTTGACGAGGCCGGTGTTCGAAAGCCCGCACGTCCGGCGGGCCGGAGCACGATCTATGGGTGCGCCCACCGCGATGTCTACCGGAGAGGAAAAGCTGCAGTGCTCGGCGGGCATCGCGCGCCGTCCGGAGGTATTGAGCCCGTCCAGCCTCTCCGTTGATTTCCCCGAGAGCGAGCCCCTGAAGCTCGAATCGGGGCAGCTCATCGCGCCGCTGACGATTGCATACAACACGTACGGCACCCTCAACGCCGCCAAGTCGAACGCCATTCTCGTCTGCCATGCGCTTACGGGCGACCAGCATGCGGCGAGCATCCACCCAGTAACGGGAAAGCCTGGCTGGTGGGAAAAGCTCGTCGGGCCCGGCAAGCCCATCGATACAGATCGTTTCTTCATCATCTGCCCGAACATCCTCGGCGGCTGCATGGGCTCCACCGGGCCGGCCTCGCTTAACCCGAAGACGGGCAAGCCCTATGGGCTCGACTTCCCCGTGATCACCATCGGCGACATGGTGGACGCCCAGGTGCGTCTCATCGATCACCTCGGCATCGATGTGCTGTTCTCGGTGGTCGGCGGCTCGATGGGTGGCATGCAGGTGCTCGAATGGGCCTCCCGCCAGAAGCAGCGGGTGGCGACCGCCATCCCGATCGCGACGGCGCCCTGGCACACGGCGCAGAACATCGCCTTCCACGAAGTCGGCAGGCAAGCGGTGATGGCCGATCCCGATTGGTGCGGCGGCAGCTACTACGAGCAGGGCGTTGTTCCGAAGAACGGCCTCTCGGTGGCGCGTATGGCCGCGCACATCACGTATCTCTCCGAAAGAGCGCTGCAGGGCAAGTTCGGCCGCAACTTGCAGGACCGGGCCGCGCGCTCGTTCTCGTTCGATGCGGACTTCAAGATCGAGAGCTATCTGCGCTACCAGGGCTCGACGTTCGTCGACCGCTTCGACGCCAACAGCTATCTCTACATCACGCGGGCGATGGATTATTTCGATCTCGAAGCGGCGCACGGGGGCAAGCTTGCCAACGCGTTCCTTCGCACGCGGACGCAATTCTGCGTGGTGTCGTTCACCAGCGACTGGCTCTATCCGACGCGCGACAGCAAGACGATCGTCAAGGCGCTGAATGCGGTCGCGGCCAACGTGTCGTTCGTCGAAATCGAGAGCGACAAGGGTCACGATGCGTTTCTGCTCGAGGAGCCCGAGTTCCATGCGACCGTGCGCGGCTTCCTTTCAGCGGCCGCGGCCAAGCGGGGGCTTGGCTGATGCAGAAAGTCGTTCCTTTGACGGGCGACCTACGGGCGGATCATCTGCTGATCGCCGAGATGGTGGCGCCGGGCTCGCGGGTGCTCGATGTCGGTTGCGGCGACGGCGCGCTTCTGAAGTTGCTCGCCGAAACCAAGAACGTGGATGGGCGCGGTGTCGAGCTTTCGCGCGAGAAGGTCAATCTGTGCGTGAAGAGCGGACTGTCGGTCATCCAGGGCGATGCCGACCGCGACCTTGCGGACTATCCGGACGGAGCGTTCGATGTTGCCGTCCTGTCGCTCACGATCCAGGCGACGCGGGACCCGAAGACCGTGCTCGAGAATCTTTTGCGCATCGGCCGCCACGCCATCGTCTCGTTTCCCAACTTCGGCCATTGGCGCATTCGTGCGGCGCTGCTGTTCAAAGGCCGCATGCCGGTGACGCCGAACCTTCCCGAGCCCTGGTACTCCACGGCAGATGCGCACCTGTGCACCATCACCGATTTCGTCGATCTAGTGTCGCTGGTCGATGCGGAGGTGGAGGAGGCCGTCGCGTTCAACAGTAAGGGCCGGCGGCTGCCGATCCGGCACTCGATATCGCTGCAGAACCTGCTCGGCGAGAAAGCCGTCTTCAAGCTCAGGCGGCGCGCTTAGTTTAGAGTGCTTCCGGAAAGTGGGAACCGGTTTTCCGGAAAGAAGCACGAAGAAACAAAATCTTAGAGCCGTTCCCCGCTTCCACTTAAGCCGGAACGGCTCTAGCCGGCGCAGGCGCTTTGCACGTGGTCTGGAACACCCATCCGACGGAGAGATCATCGCGTCGGTGCCAAGGCTTGCAGCGCCTTGGCACGGGCCGGCGTGCCTTTGATCGGCGCCATCATCTCTTTCCGTGCCTCGACGATCAGCACGCCGCCAAGCCCCGGCGACACGCGCATGCCAAGCCGCTCCCAGGCCAGAGCAGATCGCACCACGATGCCGCGATCGAACGGCGGCAAATGCAGCGCGCTGCCGAATGCCAGCGGCGTGAAGAGGCATTGGTGCAGAAGCTTGTCCAGTTGAGAGCGGCTGTAGGAGCAGCCGCGTCCGAACGGTGTCGTATCGACGTGGGCCCACAGTCCGCGACGGTTCGGCACGATGATGAGCAGCCGCCCTTCCGGCTTCAGGATGCGCCATAATTCCCGCAGCAAGGGCGCTGTCCGCTCCGTAAGTTCCAGGCTATGCACGACGAGCAGGCGGTCGATGGAATTGTCGCGAAGCGGAAGCTCGTCCTCTTCGACGAGCGCAGAGAGCGCGGGGGCCGAGGACGGCCAGATCAGGACGCCCTGGCGGGCGGGCATCAAGGCCGCGAGCGTGTGCGCCTCGCTGCGGTAGGCCGCAAGAAACGGCGTGCCGAAGCCGAGACTCGCGATCGTCTCGCCGGCAGCCGGCCCCCAAACGGCGCGGACACGGCGCGCCAGCAGGCGGCGTGCGATGCGCCCGAGCGGCGTCGCGTAGAAATCCCTCAACGTTGCGACGTCCGTATACATTCGCCTCAAGGGGTTGCAGGCTTGTCATTCATTTCGCCCGGCCGGCATTGAAATGGCAAGGGCGCGCCGCTAGCCTGTGGGTGACCTGCCGCGACCGACGCGGGCAGGTTGCATAAGGATATGACCCTGCTCGCAATTCATCAATTTCCCTGCCTCAAGGACAATTATGGCGTCCTCGTTCATGACGCGGAAGGGGGCGTGACGCTCTCGATCGATGCGCCTGAGGCGGCAGCCGTGCGACGTGCGCTGGATCAGCAAGGCTGGAGCCTGACGCATATCCTCGTCACGCATCATCACGCTGATCATACGGCGGGCATCCCGGCGCTCAAGAAGGAAACCGGGTGCACGGTGATCGGCCCGAATGGCGAAACAGAGCGTATTCCCGGTCTCGACACCGGTGTTTGTGAGCCCGAGGTTCTGACGCTCGGCGCGATCCAGGTGCGGGTTCTCGATACGCCGGGCCATACCATGGGCCACGTGAGCTATTGGCTGCCCGAGGCCGGCGTGGCTTTTGTCGGCGATACGCTGTTTGCCATGGGCTGCGGGCGCGTGCTCGAAGGCTCCGCCGAGATGATGTGGGCCTCGCTCAGGAAAATCGCGGCGCTGCCGGCGGAGACGCAGATCTATTGCGGCCACGAATACACCGTTTCCAACGCCCGGTTCGGGCTCTCGGTCGAGCCGGAGAATGCGCGTGTTTCGGAGCGGCTTGCCGAAGCCGAAGCGGCGCGCGCCGCGGGACGGCCGACGCTTCCGACGCGGCTCGATGCTGAGTTGGACACGAATGTGTTTCTGCGTGCCGATAACGAGGCCATCCGCGCCCGCGTGGGGCTGCCGGATGCGCCGGCGTGGAAGGTCTTCGCTCATCTGCGCGAGCTCAAAAATCGGTTCTGACAGCGCGGCCGCTCATAGGGCCGCGGCCATGCGCTCGGGGGGGACGCATCCGATGCGCTTCGCAACTCAACTCACATTCATGCAGAGAGGCAAGGTATGGACGCCGACCGGATCATCGCTGAGCTGGGGCTCGAGCCGCATCCCGAGGGCGGCTACTTCCGCGAAACGTTCCGCGATGCCGAGCCCAACGGCGGACGAGCCTATTCCACGGCGATCTATTTCCTGCTCAAGGCTGGCGAGGTCTCGCGCTGGCATCGTGTCGATGCGACGGAAGTCTGGCATTGGTATGCGGGCGCGCCTCTAGAGCTCGTCACGGCAGCACCCGCTGGCGCGAAGATGGCAACGCGGCTCGGCCCGGCTGTCCTCGATGGCGAGCGTCCGCAAGGCGTTGTAGCCAAGGGGCATTGGCAGCGGGCTCGCTCGCTTGGTGCATGGTCGCTCGTTGGATGCACGGTGGCGCCGGGCTTCGACTTCGCCGGGTTCGAACTCGCCGAGCCTGGGTTTGAGCCAGGCTGACGCCGCTTGCACCCATGAACGGCGGCTTCGCGGCTAGCACCGGGTTTTCCACTGTTCAATGGGGTGCGCGAAGGCATCAGCGCGCTTGTTTTATCAAGTTTTCGCGCAATTCCTGGGGACCGGGTCCGGCCTGCGCTTGCCGCTCAAATACGACTCGGGGACAGTGCGACTCGATTCAGAAAAAGTGTGCGCGCAGCGGGGGTTGCAGAAGATGAAAGTTGAGTTGACCGGAGCTGTCCTCAGTACGGTATTCGTTGATTACGACAACATTTATCTGTCATTGAAGCGGAAAAATGAAGAAGCGGCCAAGCGCTTCGCGAAGGACGCCGCGCTCTGGCTGCGCGAGATCGAAAGCGGACGCCTGATCACACCCACCCACGGGCAGGACTTCTCCGCCGGGCGGCGCCGCATCGTCATGAGCCGCTGCTACGGCAATCCCGTTCCGCGCCGCAATGCGACCGACAACTCGACGGACATGAATTCTTTCCCGTTCGTGCGCCATCATTTTCTACGCGCTGGCTTCGAGGTGGTCGACTGCCCGCCGCTCACGGCTCAGCTCAAGAATTCGGCTGATATCCGCATGGTGATGGACGTGCGCGACGTGCTCAACCACGAGACGCGCTTCGACGAGTTCATCCTGCTTTCGGGAGATGCGGATTTCACGCCGGTGCTGCACCGCCTGCGCGCGCACGCGCGGCGCACCGTCGTGTTTGCCAATGATCACACCGCCCAGCCCTACACCGCCATTAGCGACGGGGAGGTGCGCGAGGCCGATCTCATCTCGCTGCTTCTCGAGGGACGCATCGACGGAGAGGCCAAGCCCGGCGGCGCGCTGCGTGACCCGACGTCGGCCGAACTCGAGACCATGCGCAAGTCGATCGTCGCCGAGGTGACGGGCACCGTGCGGTCGGCGGGGCAGCCGGTCCCGCTCGAGGCGCTGGCCGATCGCGCCGTGCGCACGCTCGGCCACGATAAGACGGTCGGATCGGGATGGGGCGGTGCCGGGAGCTTCCGTGATCTCCTGAGCCGTGCCTTGCCGAAGGACATCAAGCTCACGGATCAGCCGCCCTATTTCGTCTATGAGCCAACACGCCAGCTCGCGCAGACGGTCGAGGCGAAGCCCGCGCAGCCTCAAAGCGTGCGTGAGCGCCGGCCCGAGACGCAGGACGAGCGCTACGATGCTCGCTTCGATGCGCCGGCCCCTCAGTCGGCCGCGCCGCGCCTCGAGCGCCGGGCCAACCCTATCCGCGATACCCGTCCGGAGCCCGGTTACGAGCCGCAGCGCGCGGAGCGCCCGCCGCTCGATCGGGAAGCGCCGGCGCCGGCGCAGGAGTCTGAGCGGGCGGCGTCTCCCCGCTACGACGATCCGCGCTTCTCGCCGACTCGCGACGAGCGGGCCGCGCCCGCATTGTCCCGCATGGAGCCGCGCAGCGCACCGTCGCCGCGTCCGGCCGAGCCGCCTGCATCAGCCCCTTATGGTCAATCCGGTTTCTTTGCTCCGCCGCCGGACCGCGCACCTTTGGGCATGCCGATGCCGCGGGCCGAGGCGGCACCCCCGCCGCCACGCCAGCCGGCACAGGCGCAGCCCGTGGCGCGGGCAACGGCCGATCAGGCCTCGCAGATCCAGCAATCGATCGCGCGCATCCACGAAGCCTGCCAGGCGCCGCCTCTTTCGCCCCCGGAATATCGGGTGCTCTTCGAGGTGATGGCCGAGGAGATCACAGCAAACAACCTGTCCGGCCAGCAGACCCTGATCAACATCGCCGAGCGGGCGCGTGATATGGGACTCGATGTGCGCCGCGACGACGCGCGTTTCGTGCTGGAGGTGGTGAGCGAAGCCGACCCATGGTTCGAGCAGGGCGCCTCCGCCAACCTGTTCGCCAGCCGCTTCCGCAATTTCGTGGTGGCGCGCTGCCGCACGCAGGGGCTCAATCTTTCTGCCGACGAGATCGATCTGATTGACGCCTGGTTCGGCGGTGCGCCGGCTTCGCAGCGGATCGCGCAGCAGGCGTCCCCCGCTTCGGCTCCAGCTGTACGTACGGCTGCGACCGAGCCACAAGGCTATCGCACGCCGGCGTCGGCCCAGCAGCAGCCGGCGGACCGCTGGTCGGCACAAGCCCCGCAGTCGCCGCCGCTGTTCGATGCGGAAGATGAAGAGGAGTTCCCGCGCATCATCCGGTCTCGCCTGCGCGGATAGCAGAGCCACCCGTGATATTCGGATATAAAAAACCGGCGGCCTCGATGAGGTCGCCGGTTTTTTTTAATGCTTGATAGATGTGCCTACGCGCGGCTTGCCAGTGCTTCCATGGCGGTGCGCATCTCGGGCGAGAACGTCCCGTTTATGGGGCCGCTGTACGTCCCTTCATTGCGCAGCAGCTCCTGAAGCCACTTGCGGTCGGCCGATGTGAGCAGGTCAGGATTGCGCATCAATTCGGAGACCAGATAGGCATCGCCGAGCCTCAGAGAGCGGAGCACCCAGTAGGTGGCTTCCGTGTCGCTTCGCTCGACGCCCCGGCCAGTGCGATAGAGGATGCCGAGGTTGAACGTGGCCACGGCGTCGCCCTGGTTGGCTGCATGGCGAACCTGCTCGGCGGCGCGCGCGTTGAGCCGCTTCGCTTCGGCCTCGTCCTTGGCAATGCCCCGCCCGAGCTCGTATTTTTCCGCAAGCCAAGACGTGGCCTCGCTAAGCCCCTGCTCGGATGCCTGGTTCAGCAGACGTATGGCTTCCCGATCGTCCTTGGGGACGCCGCGGCCCGCTTCATAGAGAAGCGCCAGGCGGTGCATGGCGAACCTGTCGCCCTTGCTCACGGCCGCCCGGTACCAGCGCGCTGCCTCGGTGAGGTCGGCCTCCACGCCGCGCCCGGCTTCGTACAGCGAGCCAAGGTTGGTCATAGCCGCATCCTGTCCCGCCTCCGCCGCTTTGCGGAACCACTCGGCCGCGAGCGCTTCGTCCTTGGGAATGCCGGCGCCGTCTTTGGCGAACAGCGCATAACGCGTCATCGAGGCGGCGTGTCCGGCTTCCGCTGCCTTGAGGTAATACGTAGCGGCTTCGGCGTAGTGCTTCGAACCGAAGACGTGTCCCAGAGCGAGCAGCCGGCCGAGGCTCGCAGCCGCCGCGACGTTACCGGCGTCCGCCCGCTCGACAAGGAGGCGCTTCAGATCCGTTGCGCCATCGCCCGCGCGGCGGATGTCGATCGTCACCTGCTGATCCGGGCGGAAGCTTAACAGCTCCCGTGCGAGTGCCGCAGGGTCGCTAACGGTGCGCCGATCGATCTTCTGAATGATGTCGCCAACACGGATGCCGGCAGAGGCGGCCGCGCGTGAGCCCGCGTCCGTGACTAGGGCGCCACGTGCGCTGCCGAGATCGAGGGCTGCGGCAAGATCGGCGTCGATTGCAACCGTCCCTACGCCGAGACCGCCGTGCATCCGGCCGTCCGTGACGACACTCTCGAGCACGGCCTTGAGGGAATGCGCCGCCAGTGCTTCGCGCGCGGCGGGCGCCTCCGGCTTCTGCGTGGAGGATGTCTCAGTGGGGATGGACATCTTCATGCCGGGCTCGCTTGCGCCCTCCGGCACGAGAAGGCCCGTCAGCGGTGTCCAGCGCGGACCCTCCGCAAGGGCGGAGCTTCCGGCGCTGCAAACCGCTGTCAGGAGCACGACATTCAGGATGAGTGACGACTTCACCCGTATTTCCCCCCGTTCGATAGGATGAAACGACTCACACTTTACTGCGTATTGCGGCGCTTTTTACTTCGGATCGATAAATAGCTCGCTCGAGAAGTAGCGCTCCGCGCACGATGGCGCGACGGTCGCCACCGTCTTGCCGGCAAGCTCCTCGCGCGATGCGATCTCGAGCGCCGCCGCAACGTTGGCGCCGGTCGAGATTCCACCGGGAATGCCTTCCTTCTGGGCCAGCAGCCGGGCCGTTTCAAAGGCCTGCTCGTTGGAGATGCGCACGACCTCGTCGATGTATTGCGTATCGAGCACCTTGGGTACGAAACCGGCGCCGAGGCCCTGGATCTTGTGAGGCCCGCGTGCGCCACCCGAGAGCACCGCGCTTCCTTCCGGCTCGACAGCGATGATCTTGAGCGACGGCTTGCGCGGCTTGAGCGCCCGCCCGCAGCCCGTCAGCGTGCCACCGGTGCCGACGCCGATGACGAGTACATCGAGATTGCCGTTGGTATCGTTCCAGAGCTCCTCGGCCGTGGTCACCTGATGCACGAGCGGGTTGGCCTCATTCTCGAATTGGCTCGGCTGGACCGCGCCAGGCATCGAGGCCAGCAACTCATTGGCCTTGTCGATGGCGCCTGCCATGCCGCCGGCGGCCGGCGTGAGCACCAGCTCGGCGCCGAGATGGGTCAGGATCTTGCGCCGCTCGATGGACATCGATTCCGGCATCACCAGGAGCAGCCTGTAGCCGCGCGCGGCCGCCACGAAAGCGAGGCCGATGCCCGTGTTCCCCGACGTCGGTTCGACGAGGACAGTCTTATCGGGTGCAATCTTTCCTTCGGCCTCGAGCACGTCGATCATGGCGACGCCGATGCGGTCCTTCACCGAGGACAGCGGATTGAAGAACTCGAGCTTCAGCAGCACGTCCGCCTTGGCGCCGGCATCCTTCGCCATGCGCGCCAAGCGGACCAGAGGAGTGTGCCCGATGGTTTCTGTGATGTCATTGTAGACCCTTCCGCGTCCCCAACTCTTCGTTGCGTTCAGGGTTCTGATCTCCGCCGTCTGGGTCATCGTTGCACTCCACCTTGATTAGTCATGATGTTCAACACGTTCTTGTCGCATATTTTCAGACGCGCCCAAAGGCCGGCGGCGCACATTTCGCCGTGATCGCCGGGGCGATTCGAGGCTTATTTTCGTGGCGGCCCGGCGCCGGAATGCGCGGCATCTTCCGGGTTCGCTGCGGCTGCGGGGGCCGTGCCGAGGCGGGTCGAGCCGAAGCCGCCGCTGCCGCGCCGAGTGGCGCCAAGGGCCTCTGCCGGCACCAGCTCCGCGCGGGTCACGGGTGCGACCACGAGCTGCGCGATCCGCTCCCCGCGGCGTACTGCGAACGGCGCGTCTCCGAGATTTATGAGGATGACGCTCACCTCGCCCCGGTAATCGGAATCGATCGTCCCGGGGCTGTTCAAAACCGTTATGCCGTGTTTCAGGGCAAGCCCCGAGCGCGGCCGGACCTGCGCCTCGAAGCCCGCGGGAAGCTCGAGCGTGAGGCCAGTCGGAATGAGTGCCCGCGCGCCGGGTGCGATGGTCACCGGCTCATCCGCGCCGACGGCGGCCGCCAGATCGAGGCCCGCGGCTTCCTCCGAGTGATAGGCCGGCAGCGGCAGGCCCTCTGCGTGCGGCAGCATGACGGCGCGAACCGTGAGAGGGAGTGTTCCGGTCATGCGCGCCTCGGTGCGGAGCAGGAGGAATGGTGGGTGCCGGCAGCGCGTTTGGTCAGCAACGCCTGCTCATAGGGGTGCGGGGTGCCATGGGGCTCGGTCGTGAGTGCGTCAGACATGGGCGTCACGCCGTTTCCCGGCGCGCAGCGAGGTGCTGGGCCGCACGGCGGAGCAGGGCCTCCGCGATTTCCGCCTTGCTCAGCTCGGGCCAGCTTTCGACGTTGTCTGCCGTCAAGAGGTGCACCGTGTTGCGCTCGGCGCCGAACACGTGTCTCGCCTCGGACACATCGTTGGCGACGATCCAGTCGGCCGCCTTCGCCGTGCGCTTGGCCTTGGCGCTCCCGATCACGTCCTGCGTCTCGGCCGCGAAGCCGATCACGAGCGGCGGACGCTGGGGGCCAGGTTTGGCGATGGTGGCGAGTATGTCCGGGTTTTCCGCAAGCGCCAAAGCCGGGGGCGGGGCGTCTGGCCGCTTCTTGATCTTGCCGCGCTGGGGCTCGGCCGCGCGCCAATCGGCGACCGCTGCGGCGAGGACGGCGATGTCGGCGGGAAGGGCGGCTTCGACGGCGTCGAGCATCTCGGAGGCTGTCTCGACGTGGCGCACCTCGACGCCTTCAGGAACGGGAATCTGTACCGGCCCGGAGATGAGCGTCACGCGTGCACCGAGCCGGTGTGCGGCGGCTGCGATGGCGTGACCCTGTTTCCCCGAGGACCGGTTTGCGATGTAGCGCACGGGATCGATGGGCTCATGCGTCGGACCGCTGGTCACGAGCACGTGACGCCCGGCGAGCAGGGGCCGCGCACCCTTCGCCGCCGAGATGCTGAGAAAACCGATCTCCCCCTTGCCGCCCGCGCCTGGTGTCAGGAGATTCTCGATGCGCGCCACCAGCTCGGAAACCTCGGCCATGCGACCGACGCCGGCCTCGCCCTTCTCCGCCATCTCACCGGCGTTCGGACCGATGAACGCGATGCCGTCGGCTTCGAGGCGGGCCACGTTGCGCCGGGTGGCGGGGTGATCCCACATCGCCGGGTTCATGGCCGGGGCGACAAGGACGGGCACGCGCGTGGCGAGCAGCACCGCAGTCGCCAGATCGTCCGCGTGGCCGTGTGCCATGCGTGCGAGAAGGTCGGCTGTCGCCGGCGCGACGACGATGAGATCCGTTTCGCGAGCCATGCGGATGTGCCCGATCTCGCGCTCGCCTTCGAGATCGAAAAGATCCGTCGCGACCCGCTCGTTGCTGATGGCGCCGACAGCGAGCGGCGTGATGAACGCCTGCGCCGCGCCGGTCATGACACAGCGCACGGCGATCCTGCGCTCCTGCAAACGCCTGATCAAATCGAGGCATTTGTAGGCGGCGATGCCACCACCGATGACCAGCAGAACGCGCTTCATAGGGATCTCAGGCAGGGAGTGCGTCGTTAAAGATCGGTTGATCGCTAGCAGGTATGGCTGCTGCCGTGGGGTGCCGCAATTGCGGCTCACTCAAATCATACCATGATATCATACATCGCCACCTCATCTTTCCGGGGGGCGGAACCGGATGGTTACCGAATGACGCTCCGGGATCGGCATCATTATCATCGGTGGTTGGCAGCTCTCAGCGTTGCTGCGATCCTTCTCGCAGCGTACTCCGTGACAGTTGCGGCGCCGGCCAGCACCATTGCGGAGTGTTTCAGCGAGAACAACGAGAAGCGGATCGCTGGCTGCTCGGCGCTGATCGAGACGCCGCAGCTCGATGACGGCACCCGCAGCCTCGCCTACGCCATGCGCGCGCTCGCTCTCTCGCTCGAGGGCGGATTGACGCAGGCGCTGCCGGACTACGACATGGCCATCAAGCTGGATCCGGCCTCCGCCATGGCGCTCAACAATCGCGCCTGGGTGCTCTACAAGCTCGACCGGCTGGGCGACGCACTGGCCGACGTGGAGCGTGCACTCGAGCTCTCGCCGGCGAGCCCGCATGCTCACGATACGCGGGCCCACATTCGCCAGGCCCGTGGCGAGCTTCGTCCGGCGCTGCGCGACTATGAGCAGGCCATGCGGTTTGGCGGCGAGCACCTGGTCAAGCTCTATCAATGCGGGCTCGAGGCCAACGGCGTGTACACGGGGCCCATCGATGGGCTTTACACACGCGACGTGCGGCGTGCTCTCGAAGTCTGTGTCGCATCCAAGACGTGCGATCCGCTTCCGGCGGACGAGGAATGCCGGGCCGCTACATCTTAGGATCCCAGCTTCTTAGGATCCCAGCTTCGCTTCGCCTTGAGAGCCTGTGGTGCTCCCGCGGGCTTCTGTAGTGGGCTTCGGGTGCCTGTTACCCTCTATAACGGGAATATTGCCCCTTCGGCCTGAAGCGCTCGAGATAAGCCGGCACGATTGAGCCGATCGACTGGGCCGGGGTGACGCCGAGGCTGGCGAGGGTGCGCTTCTCATCGCGGGCGGACGTGCTGACCACGTTGTCGGACTGGAGTAGGCGCACCTGATCCACCGTGATCGGGCGCAGCGTGTTGGGCAGCGGCCACGTGAGCAGCGCCTGTAGCTTGGCGAGCCAGAATGGGAGCGGAAGGAAGCCGCGGCGGCGCCCCGCATACTCGAGCGTCCGCTCGAGGAGCTCACGGAACGAGAGTACCTCCGGCCCGCCAAGCTCATAGATCGTTCCCGGGCGTCCGGCACCATCAGCCTCGGCCGCCGCGGCGAGCGCGGCCGCGATGTCGCCCACGAAAACCGGCTGAAACTGCGTCTGCCCGCCGCCGATCAGCGGCAGCACCGGCGAAATCCGCGCCATGGAGGCGAAGCGATTGAAGAAGTCATCCTCGGGCCCGAACACGACTGAGGGCCGCAGGATGATGGCGTCGGGGAATTCCTCGAGCACGGCTGCCTCGCCGGCGGCCTTGGATTGCGCATAGCGCGACGGAGACGTGGCGGAGGCGCCAATCGCCGAAATGTGGAGGAGGCGGCGGGCGCCCGCTTCACGTGCGGCGCGGGCGACGGCGCGTGCGCCCTCGTCGTGCACGGCGTCGAAGGTCTGCGCACCGGTTGGCGAAAGAACGCCGACACAGTTGACGACGACATGAGCGCCTTCGACGGCACGGTTCACCGAATCAGGAAAGCGCAGATTTGCCTGCACGGGCTGAATCTGGCCCACGTCCCCCATCGGCTGCAGGAAGCCCGCCAAGTCCGGGCGCCGGCAGGCGGCCCGGATGCGGTATCCTTTGCGCGCCAGCGCGCGGACGGCGTAGCGGCCGATGAAGCCTGATCCGCCGAATATCGTAACCAACTCGTTTCTGCTGTCTTGTGCCGCCATTTTTCTTTCCCGCCCTGGCACCCCATGCCAAGAGATGGCGCACCCTGGACCCGGCCGTGCCGGCGGTGGCGGGCTTGGACGCGCATGCAGGATCTAGCCCATGCGCCCGAACCCTGGCCAGCCCAATCTCTCTCTACCGAGCGCATTGCGGTGATCGCGCACCGGACAGGGATGCGCGCCGCGATTGACAACGGCCGCGGCTCCCCCTAACTCAAGGCGCTTGCCGGCTCACCGGCTTGCCCAGATGGCGGAATTGGTAGACGCACTGCTTTCAGGTAGCAGCGCCGCGAGGC
>NZ_DAIQCD010000023.1:0-41178 GCF_036780825.1 Hyphomicrobium sp.
CTACAATATCTCTCAGGACCAGGCGTCCTGCGTTGTCTACGGAATGCCGCGCACGCTAATCGAGCGGGGGGGGGCGAACGAGATCCTGCCGCTCGACCAGATCGGCCCGCGAATCCGCACCGCGCTCGGGTGCTAGTTCAGATCATCCGGAAGGCGCGGCACGGGCAGGAAGGGAATGCCGTCCTCGGCAAGCCCTTGCGCCTCCTCAATGCTCGCTTCGCCATAGATGCCGCGGGGCTCACTTTCATCGAAATGAATCCTGCGTGCCTCTTCGGCAAACCGCGGGCCTACGTATTCCGCCTTGGCACGAATCTCGTCGCGGATCCGGCGTAGGATTTGATGATGCTCGGACAGCGGAGACGACGTCTCGGGCGCCGCCTTCCCATCGCGCTCCGCACGCTTGGCGATCGCGGGGGCCATGATCGCCTTATCGACGGCATTGCTGCCGCAGTGCGGACAGGCAATCTGCGCGCGGGCGACTTGTGCCTCATACGCCGCGCCATCCTGGAACCAGCCCTCGAACTCGTGGCCATCCCGGCACACGAGACTGTATTTGATCATGACGAAATCTCCGCGGCCTTCTCCGAGGCCGCCACAACGTCGAATGTCCTGTCATGCCGCAGGGACGGCACGCGTGCGCGGACGCTCGCGATCTCGGCCGGATCTATGTCAGCGAAGATGACTGACGGGTGAACGCCGCCCTCGGCGAGAATATGGCCCCACGGCGAGATTGCGAGGCTGTGGCCGAACGTCTCGCGCCCATGCTCGTGCAAACCGCCCTGTGCGGCCGCAAGAACGAAGCACTGCGCCTCGATCGCCCGCGCGCGTAGAAGCGTCGTCCAATGGGCTTCGCCCGTGAGACGTGTGAACGCCGCCGGCACTGCAAGGAAAGAGGCCCCTCCCTTGGCAAGGGCGCGGTAGAGATAGGGAAAGCGCAGATCATAGCAGATGGAAAGGCCGAGCCGCCCCCACGGAAGGTCGGCCACGACGGCGTGCGCGCCGGCTTCATAGTTCGCGCTCTCCCGATAGACCTCGCCATTCGGGAGATCGACGTCGAACATATGGATCTTGTCGTAGCGCGCCGTCACCGCGCCCGCGGGCGAGATTAAAAAAGCGCGGTTGGCAAGCTTCGTCTCGCTTGCCCTGACCACGAGCGAGCCGAGGTGCAGCCAGATCCTGAGCTCCCGCGCGAGGTCCGCAAATTGCTGAAGGCCGGCATTGGTGCTCTCGGGCTCCGCGGCCGCGAACAGGCGCTCGCGGTCGAGCTCCATGAGATTGGTGACTTCGGGCGTCTGCACATACTGCGCGCCGCCGCTTGCTGCCTCGCGGATCAGCGCCGATGCATCGCGAAGGTTGCGCGCGACGTCGCGCCCCGAGCACATCTGGACGAGGCCGGCCCTGAACGCCGCCGGCGTGTGAGCATAGGACATGGGCTAGGGACTCGCGGAAAGGAGGGGATCGAGCTCGCCGCTGCGCTCGAGGCACATCAGATCGTCGCAGCCGCCGACATGACGATCGCCGATCCAAATCTGCGGAACCGTGCTGCGCCCGCCGGCCTTGGCGCTCATCTCTGCCCGGAGTGCGGACTTGCCAGTGACATCCACCTCTTCGAAAGGCACGCTCTTTGCGCGCAATAGCTCCTTCGCCATGTGGCAATAAGGACAAAGCATAGTGGTGTAGATCGTGACTTTCGCCATGTCTCCCAAGGGCTTCAATGGCCCTGCCTCGTGTCGTCCCCGTGTTTGGCCAGTATATCTTGAGACGCAAAGGCATCTCAGCGCCATGACACTACGATTTGCAACTTTTTTCCAGTGCCTGCGCCTCAGGATGGAACGAGCGCGCGATCGGTGACCATCGCGACCACGAGCACATCCACGCGCTCCGCGCCCGCCCGACGCAGAACACGCGCGCAGGCACTCGCGGTCGACCCCGTCGTGATCACATCGTCGACAAGAAGGATACGCCGTCCCGTGACGCGCTGCCTGCATCGGGGCGGGACTGCAAAAGCTCCGGCCACATTGCGCTGGCGCTGAAGACGCGAAAGGCCGACCTGGCTCGGCGTCGCCCGCTTCCTTTCGAGAACCTGCGGCTCGTAGCCGATGCCGGTGAGACGCGCCACCTCGCGGGCCAGAATGGCGGCCTGGTTGAAGCGCCGCGCGAGGAGCCGGCGCCGAGACAGAGGCACCGGAACGACGATCTCGGTGTCGAGGAGAAGCTCGCGGCCAGCCTCAACAAGCCATCTGCCGAGCAAGCGACGCACGTCATGGCGGTCGTGGAACTTGAGCGCGTGAACGAGGGTGCGGACAGCCCCCGCATGCGCGGCGACGGCACGCGCCCTGTCGTAGGGCGGCGAAGCGGCAAGAGCGGCAGCCGAGACCATGACGCCGCCCGTATCGAACGGGAGCGGCATGCCGAGCCGATCGCACAACGGGGGACGGATGAACTCGACGCCGCGCCAGCAGGGGGGACAAAGGGCATCATGGTCGCCCAGCGGCTCTCGGCAGACGAGGCAGACGGGCGGCATGATGAGGTCGGACACCGCTTGGAGAGCGCGGTGAACGAGGCGGGGCGCCGCGCGGATGCCACGCGAATTCTCGCTGTCGTCTGCGCTCCATTCCGTCACGGCTCGCCTCCCACGCCAACTTTCGGCGAAGCGGGCGGCCTCGGCAATGCCTTCGCGGCCGGCGCAGTCACGGAACGCCTCGTTCCGATACCGGCGAAAACCCGTTAGACTAGATCGCGCATCCGACGCGCCAGCACAAAGCTTCTAACCGCATGCCTGAGTCTCACGCCCTATTCGACGCATCCCTGCTGACAGCCCGGCGCAACCGCGCCGCCGGTGCGGCGACGGGGCATGACTTTCTCCTGCAGCGGGTCGCAGACGATCTCGCCGAACGGCTTTCGATCGTCCGGCGCAAATTCGAGGTGGCAGCCGATCTCGGATCGCATCATGGAATAGTCGGCCGTCAGATCGCGGCTCAGCCCAATGTGGGGCGGCTGATCTCGCTCGACCCGGCAGAGATGCTGCTCGCGCAGGCGCCCTCGCCGCGCGTCCTGGCAAGCCTCGAGGCGCTGCCGTTTGCACCTGCTTCGCTGGATCTCGCCGTATCGGGGCTGGCGCTGCATTTCGTCGATGACTTGCCGGGAGCGCTGGTCCAGATCCGGCGCGCCCTGAAACCGGATGGGCTTCTTCTCGCCTCCCTCCTCGGCGGGCGGACGCTCGCGGAGCTGCGCGAAGCGTGGCTCGCGGCCGAAGAGGAGATAACGGGTGGAGCTTCGCCGCGCGTCGCGCCGTTTGCTGACGTCCGCGACCTCGGCGGCCTCCTGCAACGTGCGGGCTTCGCGCTGCCGGTCGCCGATTCCGACGTGGTCTCCGTCACCTACAGTGATCCGATCGCGCTGATGCGTGAGATCAAGGCCATGGGTGCGTCCAACATGCTGCGCGACCGGCGACGCGTGCCGGTCACGCGCGGGCTCCTGATGCGGGCGGCTGAAATTTATGCAGAGCGGTTCGGACGCGCGGACGGGCGTGTGGCGGCGACGTTCGAGATCCTGACGCTGACGGCCTGGGTGCCCCACGAGAGCCAGCAGAAGCCGCTCAAGCCGGGCTCTGCCCAGGCGCGCCTCGCCGATGCGCTCGGCGTGCCGGAGCGGAAAGCCTAGCCCTCAGCGTTCTGACGCGGCAAGCGAAACGGTGATTGGCGAAACTATGCGAGTTAAAGTGCCCGATAAGGAGCACGGAGAAACAAAAGCTTAGAGCCGTTCCCCGATTCCACTTAAAGCGGAACGGCTCTAGCCGAGCAGATCGCGTAGCCAGGGGACGAGCGGCGCATCGGCGGGGGGCATGGGATAATCCGCGAGACGCATGGCGCGGACCCAGGCGATCTCCTGGCCCTCGCGCGGCTCTACATCGCCCTCCCAATTGCGGCAGAGAAAGAGCGGCATCAGCAGGTGGAAATCGGGATATGCGTGGCTCGCGAACGTGAATGGGGCGAGGCATGTCTCGCAAACTTCGATACCGAGCTCCTCCTGCAGCTCGCGGCAGAGCGCGACCTCGGGCGTCTCGCCTGCGTCGACCTTGCCGCCGGGAAACTCCCACAGCCCCGCAAGTTGCTTGCCTTCCGGCCGCTTCGAGATCAGGACACGGTTGTCGGCATCGACGAGCGCTGCCGCGGCGACGAGAAGAATAGGCTTGCTCATGAGATGATTTGGACCTTGTCGGAGCGGAATGGCCGCCTGTAGGAAGGAGCATGGCATCTGGATCGGCACTTCACGCTCTCGGACACTATGCGCCGGACCGGCGCGTGACAAATGCGGAAATCGAAGCGCGGCTCGGCGTCGAGGCGGGCTGGACGGAGCAGCGCACGGGGATCCGCGAGCGCCGCTTCGCGGCCCCTGGCGAGGCGCTTTCGGATCTCGCCGTCAAAGCCGGGGAGATGGCGCTTCTGCAAGGGAGCATCGATCGCGCCGAGATCGGACTGCTCGCCCTCGCCACCTCTACACCCGATCATCTGCTGCCGCCCACAGCGCCCCTCGTCGCACATCGACTCGGACTATCGCGGGCGGGCGCCATCGACATGGCCGGCGCCTGCGGAGGCTTTCTCTATGCGCTGGCCTTCGCCGACAGCTTCGTGCGCCAGCAGCGATCCGCAGCGCTGGTGATCGCGGCGAACATTCTCTCGCGCCGCCTCAACCTCGACGATCCGGTGAGCGCGGTGCTGTTCGGAGATGGCGCAGGCGCGGCGCTTCTCGTGCCGAGCGACCGCGAGGGTTCAGGCGTGCGCGGGGTGCATCTGACATCGGACGGCGCCGCCTACGACCTGATCCAGATCCCGGCAGGCGGCAGCCGAACGCCCTTTGCCGAAGGCCTCCCGCCCGACGCAACCCTCATGCACATCCGCGACGGCCGCGCCGTGTTCAGCCGCGCGGTGAAGATCATGACGGCCTCGGCGGAGGCAGCGCTTTCGCGGGCCGGGCTCACAGCCGGCGAGATCGACTATTTTATCCCGCATCAGGCGAACGCGCGCATCATCGGCGCCGCACAGCGGCAACTCGGCATCCCGGACGAAAAGCTGCTCTCCTCGATCGCACTCTACGCCAACAGCTCGGCCGCCACGATTCCGCTCACCCTCTCGCTCGCAGCCGAGCAACGTCCGTTCAGAAGCGGCGAGCGGCTTCTGATGTCGGCTGCCGGCGCCGGCCTTACTGGCGGTGCTATCGTCATCGAAATCTAATTGGAGCGGCGCGCGCGGGAATTTCACGCTGCGCCAGCGGTATGGAAATGACGAATATGGCTTGAAAGCCCAGCCGTAGCTCGGCTTTCCGCGCACTTGGCTACATCGTGTTGAGGAGAACAAAGAGCCCAACGCCGACAGCCGGTCCAAGCAATGTGGCGGCTACGAGCATCAAAAATGATCGCGCAAACATAACACGCAAAACCCCGCACTCTACTTACTTGCCGTGAAGCCCCTCCCTTCTCCGGCATCCTCCGATGTTCGCGCCCCTCAACGCGTCACGACAGAAATATAACGCAAGGAATAAATCCCCTCCAGAGGCAACCTCATTTTCGCCATAATGGTGGTCAGCGCCGCCAAATTGATTTGCTGCAATGCGGCATCAGCGAGAGAACGCACGCTTTTACTCCGTAAATTCAAAACGTTCTAAGTTGCTTCCGGATTGAAAAGGGACGTCGAATTGGCTTCCGGCGCCGGGAAACGGACGCCGGGTCTGCTTCTTTTGTTAAGGTTAGTTGCGAAATGGCAACGACGTTTCCGCCATTTTCGACGGCCGGATAATGAACCGGTTAGAGCGCGTTCACTCTTATCGGAGTCGGATTGAGCGACGAGAACGCGCGCTAAGTTTTTATTTGAGAGACTGATTCACGTTCTCGGTGAGTGCGTGTCCGCATCCACCTCAAACGATCAGGCTCTAGCTGCGGCGCGCGCTGGACATCCGCAGGGCATCGAACAGGCGAAGCTGGCGCTCGTCCTGACCTTTGGTTTCGCTGGCAAGCTGCTCGATACGGTCGAACGGCACCTGCTCTGCCAGGATCAGAGATCGCTGCGCCTTGACGGCCCGCACCAGCCCTTCCTGCACGAGATGGAACTCACCGACCGTCTGGCCCGGGAGGACGGCTGCCGGATCGAGGCCGCTCTCGCTCTGGAACGCGGCCTTCAGCTTGCGCAGCGCCGTATCTTCACGCACGCGGCCGATGAACCAGCTCGTGATCTGGTCGCGGCTCTTGTAATCGAGGTCGCCGGGCGACTGCGTGGCCAGCATCAGGCCGAGACCGGCAGAGCGGGCGCGCTTGAGCAGGCTCTGGAGCGGCTCCGCGGTGGCCGGCTTGGCGTTGGCCGGGATGTAGAGGTCGGCCTCGTCGAACATGACGACGGCCTGCAGTTCGTCGTTCGGGTTGCGCTGACAGAAGCGCAGCGCCTCGGACAGAAACTGCGAGACCCAGAAGAGGATGTTCTCGTTGTCGCCGAGGAAACCCGTGTAGATGATCGAGAGCCGCGTGCGGCCGTCGCGTGCGTAAGGGCCGAGGCCGAGCAGGCTCTCCATGCTCAGGCTCTCGCCACCGCCCTCGAACAGGGCCGCGTTGCGATGGCGGAGGCTATCGAGCTGGGCGACGAGATCACGGCGCAGCCTGCCCGAAGGATCCATCCGCTGGGTGAGGTCGGTCAGCTCCGGATCCTCGTCTTCGAGCAGATTGATGAGATCGCCGAGCGTCACCTCACGGCTGTGGCGCGAGCCCAGAATGCGCAGCGCCACCGACAGCGTGCCGGACTGCTTCTGGTGGGTCGCCGAGTTCTTGAGATGCAGCATGTCGCCGAGGGCCGCGGCCGACAGGTTGGCGAGAAGCTGCTGCTCGTGGTCGGGCAGCTCGTTGATGCTGTTCGGCAGGAGCGTGATCGAGATCGGCCGGCCCGACGAGCGGCCAGGTGTATAGACGGCAACATCGATCGCGTCCGCCAAGCGCTCGCGCTCGCCACGGCGCTCTCCGAACTCGTCGTCGTTGGCGCGCCAGACGTCGGGATTGGCGTAGCTGCAGAGGTCGCCCTTGCGGTCGATCAGCACCGCCGGGATGCCCTTCAGGAGAAGCTGCTCGATCAGGCAAAGCGCCAGCGTCGTCTTACCGGAGCCGGAGCCGCCGAGCACCGCGGAGTGACGCTTCAGCACGTTCATGTTGAGTGTGACAGGCTTGGCGGGGCCGCCGAGCTCCCGGCCGGCGAGGATGCTGGTGCCGGTCGTGCCGGTTTCGTCCAGGATCACGGAGAGCGGCAGCTCGTCGTCGTTCGCAGGGAGCGGCTCCGCAGGCGCGCCGCGACCGAGAGACCAGGGCGGAGGCAGCGCCGGATCAGTCCGGTGCTCGGCGACGTCGACCGGCGGCAGCGGAGGAGGAGAAAGCGGAGTGGGCATCTCCGGCGGAGCCTCAGCTTCCGCCGCGCGCACAGCGCCCGCGGTACGCGGCAGCGCACGGCCGAGCAGATCGAGGCGCAGAACGCTGATGATCGAAATGATGTTCGACAGCAGCTTGGCATCCTCGAACCAGGCCTGGAAGCCGGGATCGTTCCGATAGTGGGCGTGGAACTCGCGCACCATCATCATCCGCTCCCATTCGGGGATCGGAATGGTGAAGAGGCGGCCGCCGCCTTCGCGGAACTTCCGGAACGCCTGCGCCGTCTGGTTCTTCTTGTTGGTCGGATAGTCGCTGGCGCGCAGCATCACGCAGGTGCGGCCGGCCGTCATGGGCAACACTTTATCGAGCTGCCGCTTCAAGCCTCCGCCCTGCGTCGGACGGTTGCAGAGAAAGACGCGCAGCTCGCTCATGTGGCCAGACTTATGGGTCACGCGAACATCGATGCCCGGAACCTCGTCGGACACCTCGAGCCCGCCGACGCTGAGCTTGACGGCGCTGCCCCACTCGTCCCTGGCGAGCGCGAGCGCGGACGCGAACACATCCATAAGCTCATTCTCGTCGGAGGGGATCTCCGCTTCGGAGGCGTTCTGGAAGCGCTCCCAGGCGTCGCGGTAATTGATCGAGGGAGAGAGCGGGCGCGATGCGTCACCGCCCGCGTCCGGGCCGCCGAAGATGCCGCCAAGCACGGACGCAAGCGTCGACGTCCACGAGCCCTGGTCCTCTGCCGGCTCATCGCCGGCCTCGGGAGACGCCTTGTCGCGCAAGCGGCTCTGCGCATGCTCCAAGAGGCGGCGCGTGGAAAGGCCGCCGAACTCCTCGAAGAAGTCGGGGCCGAAGTACTGCGCCGGATCCGGAAAATCGAGCCCGCCGCCCTGCTCGGCGATATGCTCGAGGCGCCGCGCGATGATCAGGCGCGCTTCTTCCGGTGTGCGACTCTCGAGCAGCGGCACGGGGCCGGATTTCTCGATGCGGTCAACGTAAGACTGCGCGAGGACGCCGCGCACCTGACCGTAAAAATCCTCGAGGCACGAGATGATGATGATGGCGTTCGGCAGGCGGTTGGCGATCTGGATGAGATCGCGCGCAGCCTTCTGGAAGCGTTCCTCCGCATCATCGAAGAAACGCAGGTCCTCGACCTGGTCGATGGCGAACACGAACGCGGCGCGCTCGACCGTCCATACCAGCGCACCCAGCGCCGTGATGATCTCAAAGGCACGATCCTCGCCGGTATTGGGATCGAGGGCCGCGACGGCCTGATGGGCGAGCTGCGTCAACTGGCGCCCGAACATATACTGGCGCACGCGCTGATCGATGCGCGGGTCGCGGCGCTCAAGGTAAAGCAGAGCGCGCACGATATTGATGTCGAGATCGAGGTCGCGGAATTTCGGGCTGGCGACGATGGCGTCACTGAGGCGCAAGATCAGCACCGCCAGGTCCTCATCCGAAAGCGAGCTGTCGCGCAGCGCCTTGAGGTCAGTCTTGGAGAGGACCTCCGCATCCTCGACGAGGCGCGTCGTGAGGCGGGACAGGGCGCTCTCGCCCTCGCCTTCGCTATCCGGATCGTAGGGCTTCTCGAGAGAGTGCACGATACGGCGCAGATAATAGTCGGCATAGTTCGAGACGTCGGGCGTCATCTGCGCATAGCCGAAGTAGGCCCTGCCCTCGCGATGCGCCGACGTGCGGAGGGCGCGCAGAAGGTGCGTTTTGCCGGCGCCGGACTGGCCGTGGAAGAGCAGGATGCGCGACTGCGCGGCGGCCTGGCTGCCCCCCGCCGTCACCTGCGCCAAGAGGTCGGAGAATTTACGGCGTGCCTTGACATGCACTTCGGGGACATCGACGGGATCGGCCCGCCAGATATCGTCCTCCCAAGTGATGCTGTGCTCAAAAGCCTGGGACAGCTTGTCCACGGCTCCGGCCTCGGCGACGTCGTGCTGCATGCGTCAACAATCTCCAACGCAAAAATCAAAAAACCAAACGGGGCGCGCTATTCCTCGACCCGAACGAAATGCCAAACCATATTCTTGTAGAGGACGGCTGAACTCTCGAGATCCTCCCTGCTCCGCTTGTCCTTGAGGTCGGCATTGGCGAGGACGAGCGCGCCCGCACGATGCGCTTCCGCCAGCATGCATTTGAACTCGATCTCGGAGACCTCCCAGTTCGGGCGGTTCAGGCGGATGGTTTCCCAGACATGGGAGATGTAGGCCTTGCGGCTGCCCGCCCAGCCCTCGGCGCGCTCTGCAGCCGCCTGCTTCACGGTGCGGGCGAACTCCGCAAGATCGGGCCGCGCGGAACTCGGCGGCCCAGCTTTCGCCGCGGGCGCCGGATCGTTGGCCGCAGGCTTGAGCGCCGGCGCCGCGGCCACGAGGACCGGCATCACCGTGCGCTCGGCGGTTTCCGCCTCCGCCAACGCCGCTTCAAGAGCGCGCGCGCCGAGGCCGCGCAGAACACCCATGCGCAAGCCTTCGAGCGTCGCATCCCGGGCGCCCGCGTGCTCGGCGGCAAGCTCCGCGATCAGCTTGGCATCGGTTGCGAACGCGCGGGGGTTTTTCGAGAGCTGACCCGCGAGCAACCGCCCCGCCTTGGCGGAGAGGGCCGACCCTTTGCCGAAGCCCGCCTTGATGCGGTTACCGAAAGCGTGCTCGAGCGCCACGACCGCAAGCTGCGCACGCAGCTTCGTCGGCGGCACATTCCGCCTCAAGGGCAGCCCGAACGCCTTCTGCACAATCACCGTGCGCAAGCCTTCGAGGCGCGCCAGCATGCGAAGCCGCTCGGCCGTCTCCTTCTCGACGCCGAGGCCCTTGGCGACGAGCGCGATGTCGCGCAGTTCCGGCCACGGCTGCGGCTCGGTGGTTTTCCGTCCGAGATAACGGGCAAGGACAGCGTGGCCTTCTTCAGAGGGGACGAGGCGGTTCTTTTCTTCGAGGGCGAGCCCCGTGGCGACGAGACGGCCGATCTCCTTTTCCGCAAGCCGGCGCCAGTCGGCGGACGAGAGCTTGTGCGTAAAGAGCGGCGCAAGGTCCGAAGTCACCTGCGCTCGGCTGGCACCGTTCGGGGTTGCCAGACGGGCAAGGATCAAATGGCCGATCTCCGTTGCGCCTATGCGCCGCGAGCCGGCAAGGGGAGCACCGTTGCCAAGCGCCGACATTCCCGTAAGCCTCCGGCTTGATGATGATTGGCAGCCGCACGCGCGAATCAGCGGCAAGATTCCGGGAGTCTGAGGGAAAACACCTTGAATTCCAAGGGATTCAACACTGCGCCCGTCTCATTTTTGAAAAAGTTGCATCTCCGCCTCACCTGATCAGGCTTTTGCCTTGGGAACGCCCAATTGGCGACACCTTCATCCGCAAAATTCCGAACCGGCTCCGGGGGATGGATCAGATGGGGGCGCGTTTTCTCCGCTCATTCCTCAGGGTAAACCCCAGCTTAGTGTTAACGGCGAGTTAACTCCTTATTGAGATGTTGGCTCTTCATACCGCGCATCCATCTGCGGGAGTTCAGGGAATGTATCGCGTCGCCCTACCGGCTCTCCTCCTTGCGGCCTCTTTCGCCCTTGGGGCCTGCAGCCTCAATACGGGTGCCATCTCGTCGGGCTACAACGACCTCGGCGACACGGCCTCGCTTACGCCTCAGGGAAGCTCCGGCCTCGGCGCCACGGGCTCCATCGGCCACAACGCGCGTAGCGCCAGCTCCGCGCCGGCCGCAACACAGGTCGCTGCCTACCCCGCCGACAAGGCTCCTAAGGGCTCATTCGAGAAAGCGCCGCGGGGCGCACTCTCGGACCGCGACTACTCAAGCACGACGCTCGATCCCAACCGCGCCCGCGATCTCATCAACCAGTATCGCGCCGAGCATAAGCTCAAGCCGCTCAAGCTGAACCTGGCGCTGACCGACGCGGCCAAGGCCCACGCGCGCGATCTCGCCAAATGGGACCGCATCTCCCATTACGGCTCGGATGGCTCGAACCCGTGGGACCGCGTGAAGCGCACCGGCTATAAGCCCAAGCTCGCCGCCGAGAACGTCGGAACCGGCCAAGTCTCGTTCAACGAGGTGCTGAGAGGCTGGAAGGAAAGCCCGGGGCACAACAAGAACCTGCTGCTTGGCGATGCGCGCGAGATGGGGCTTGCCCTGGTGCAGGATCCGAAGACGGAGTTCAAGTCGTTCTGGACGCTCGTCATCGGAACGCCGATGTAGTAGCGGTGCCGCGCGCCCAGCGACTCACGTGAAAACGTGAGAGTGCTTCTCATCGGACACTTGGCCTGCATGGCTCCGCCATGACCGGTTTCCACTTTTCCGGAAGCACTTTAGAGCGCGTTCACTCTTATCGGAATCGGATTGCGCAACGTGAACGCGCTTTAAGTTTTTATTTGAGAGACTGATTCACGTTCTCGGTGAATGCGTGTCCGCATCCACCTCAAACGATCAGGCTCTAGGCATTCTTGAACCCGGGCTGCCGCTTCTCGATGAAGGCGGCCATGCCTTCCTTCTGATCCTCGGTGGCGAAGAGAGCGTGGAAGGTGCGCCGCTCATAGCGCATACCCTCGGAGAGCGTCGTCTCATAGGCGCGGTTCACGCAGTCCTTGGCCATCATCACGGACGGAAGCGACATGGAGGCGATGGTCTCCGCCGTCTTCAGCGCATCGGCGAGGAGATCCGCCACGGGCACAACGCGAGCAACAAGACCGGAGCGCTCCGCCTCCGCCGCGTCCATCAGCCGTCCGGTGAGAATGAGCTCCATGGCCTTCGACTTGCCAACGGCGCGGATCAGACGCTGCGTACCGCCAGCGCCGGGCATGATGCCGAGCTTGATCTCCGGCTGTCCGAACCGGGCGCTGTCGGCGGCGAGGATTAGGTCGCAGCTCATGGCCAGCTCGCAGCCGCCGCCGAGCGCAAAGCCTGCAACGGCCGCGATCACCGGCTTGCGGACGCGGGATATGCGCTCCCAGCTGGCAATGAAGTCCTCCTTGTAGGCCGCGATGTAGGTCCTGGCCTGCATCTCCTTGATGTCGGCGCCGGCCGCGAACGCTTTCTCCGATCCGGTGAGGACAATGGCGCCGATCCCGTCGTCCGCCTCGAAGGCATCGAGCGCCTTGTTCAGCTCGGCGATGAGCTGATCATTGAGCGCATTGAGCTGTGCCGGGCGGTTGAGCGTGATGAGGCCGACACGGCCTCGGGTTTCGGCAAGAATGGTTTCGTAAGCCGTTTCGTTGGCCATCGCGCCCGCTCCTTTTCGTCAGCGCTGGCAGACTGGGCAGAAGAAGCTCGAGCGCCCGGCCTGCGTGTTGCGTCGCACAATGCCTCGGCAGCCCGGCCGAACGCAAGGCTCCCCCTCGCGGCCATAGACGCAGAACGTCTCCTGAAAGGCGCCGGCCTGGCCATCTGCTTGGCGATAGTCACGCAGCGTCGAGCCGCCAGCCGCGATCGCAGCTTCGAGCACGGCCTTGATGGCGGCCACGAGTCGGGTCGCGTGTGCAGTCGGCTTGCCGGTGGGTGTCGCCAGCACGGAGGCAGGCCGCCCCGGCTTGAGCCCCGCGCGGAACAGCGCTTCGCAGACATAGATGTTGCCGAGACCGGCCACGATCCGCTGATCCATGAGGAATGCCTTGAGGTCACTCCGCCGCCCGGCTGCGCGCGAAGCGAGATAGGCGGGCGTCAGCTCAGCCGAGAGCGGCTCGACGCCGAGAGCCCTCATCATCGCATGCGCGGCAAGCTCGGCTTCCGGCACCAGCAGCATGTAGCCGAACCGCCTTGGGTCCGCGTATGTGATGCGCCCGCCGCCCTGCATCTCGAACACGGCGTGCTCGTGTTTGGGCGCGGCGCCGGTGCTGTACTCATAATCGCCGATGAGATGGGGTTTCGCCTCGCCGGGCGCCTGGATGTGAAAGCGCCCCGTCATGCCGAGGTGCATGACGAGAGCTTCATCCGTCGAAAGGTGTGCGATGAGGTATTTTGCGCGCCGCTCAAGGCGGAGCACGCGCGCGCCTGCCAGACGCTCTGCGAAGCGTTCCGGAAAAGGAAAGCGCAGGTCTGCCCGCCGCGTCGTGACGCGCCGGAACGTACCGCCTTCGAGCAAGGATGCGAGCCCAATGCGGACGGTTTCAACCTCAGGCAACTCCGGCATGCGCTATCGTCCCAGTATCGAGCCTGGGAGCTAGTAACGGGAGTGATGCAATGGGACAAGGCTTGCGCCGCATCTTCTGGCGCGGCCAGTCCAACGCTACCGCACCAGGAACAGCGGACCGTCAAGCATCTCCGCCAATGGCGCAACGTCCTCTTCGCGCCGCGCGAGCGCACCGCCGAAGCGGGTGATGACAAACCCCGCGCCGGCATGCCGCAACAGGCATGCGACGCTCTGCGGCGTGTGCATGGACATATCGAGCACCTCGAGCCTCCCGTACGGAGCCGCTGCGCCGAGCGCAAGGCGAACCTGGCCTTCCAGCCAATCCTGACGTCCCCGATCATCGTCGAGCAGCCAGAGGCGCGCCTCGCCTCCGACGGCCGACGCGATCCGCTCGGCCGCGCGCATCATCGGGACGGCGCGCTCCAATTCCTCGGCGACGGCGATCACCGGCCCGCGGGTGCGCCGCGCCTCCGGGCCGGCGACGACGATGCCGGTGGCCGCATGCACGGTATTGAACACCTGCGCGAGCCCGGCTCCCATGTGACCCGTGGCCGTGCCGTTGCGTACCGGAACGCCGACCGTCACAACGTTCCAGGGGCCCATCTCGGCGCACGTCTCGGCAAGGGCCTGGAGCGGATCCGCGCGCACGACGCGCACCGCCGCCTTCACCTCCGCTGCGCGCGCCTTTGCAAGCACGCGCCGCTGCTGTGCGGCTGCATGCGCTTCGAGATCGCCCGCCAGCACAGCTTGCGACATGGCCCGCGTCCGGCGTCCCGAAAAAGAGACCTCGCGCGCGAACGGCAGATCCGCAAGATCGAAGAGCTGGCGATCCTCGATGAAAAGGCTCTCGATCTCGGAGCCGAAGGCCTGCGCCAGCCGCAAAGCGGCATCCACGGCCGCTTCCTGCGGCTCTTCGGAGGCTCCCAGCCACAGCACGACGCGGCCGCTCTGCTCCTCCGCCTCGGCGACGTGCGCGATCATACCGTCTCCTTGGCAGCACTTCCGGGCGCACCGGCCACGGCGAAAGCGCGTGCGCGCTCGGCGAATGAGCGGAGACGGGCGTCGATGCGCCCGTTCACCGTCTCGGGAGCGAAGCGGCCGTCCGCACTGCGCTCACCTGCATCGAGCCCGGTCAGGAGCGCGATGCCCTCGTCCACCGTGCGGATGGCATAGACGGCGAAGCGCCCCTCGCGCGCTGCCGCAACCACGTCCTCGCGCAGCATGAGGCTGTGGCAGTTAGCCTCTGGAATGAGGACACCCTGCGAGCCGGTCAGCCCACGCGCCACGCACAGATCAAAGAACGCCTCGATCTTCTCGTTGACGCCGCCCACGGCCTGGATCTCGCCCCACTGATTGAGCGAGCCTGTGACCGCCATATCCTGGCGCAACGGCGCGTCGGCCAAGGCCGACATGAGCGCAAACAACTCGGCCGCCGAGGCGCTGTCGCCTTCCACCGTGTCATAGGATTGCTCGAACACGAGCGTCGCGGCGAGCGCCAGCGGCACCTCTCGCGCGAAGCGTCCCGCGAGATAGCCCGAAAGGATCATGACTCCTTTCGCGTGCAGCGGACCGCCAAGAGCGACCTCGCGCTCGATATCGATCACGCCACCCTGGCCGAGGTGGACTCGGGCAGTGATGCGCGCCGGGCGGCCAAATGCGAGAGACCCCTTCTGCACGAGCGAGAGCGCATTGATCTGCCCGACCTTGCGGCCGCCCGTGTCGATCTTGACGAGGCCACGCTCCACCGTCTCCTGCGCCTGCTCGCGCATCCGGTCTCGGCGGCGAGCCCATTCTTTGAGCGCACGCGAGACATCGGCGGCTGTCGTTACCTTGCGGCTGTCCGCGTCCGACCAGTAATCCGCCTCGCGAACGATATCGGCGATGCGTCCGGTCTCGAGAGCAAGCTTGTCGCGGTCCTCGCTCACGCGCTGCGCCTCTTCCATGAGGCGCGCAACGCCACCGGAATCGATCGGCTTCAGCCCGTGCGCCTGAACGATGGAGGCGACAAGCCGCGCATAGACGCGATCATTCTCCGTGCTTCGCGCGATGCTTTCGTCGAAGTCCGCCTGCACCTTGAAGAGCTGTGGGAACTCCGGATCGCTTCGCTCAAGCCGTTCGAGCGTTTCCGGATCGATCATCAGCACCACCTTGATGGCGAGTGGGATCGGCTCCGGCTCGAGCGTATCCATTGGGGGCGCAGCACCGCTTGCGGACCTCGGCGGCCGATGGATGGAAATCTCTCCCGCCTCGAGCACGCGCTTCAGGCCGTTCCATGCCTCGGGCTCGGCAATAAGGCGGCGCGCGTCGACAATCAGGGCGCCGCCGTTGGCCTTGTGCAGCACGCCGGGCCGGATGGACAGCACATCGGCAACAAGGCCGCCGCTGTATGCGCTGTGCTCCACGGCGCCGACGAGGCTTGCGAGTGTCGGGGCCGGTGTCTCGCAGACCGGCGCGCCGGTCTTGTCGTCCGGGCGCGAGACGAGCACGTTCACGAGATAGCGGCGCAGGCGGGCATCCTGCGCGGGCTCAATCTGCGCGGCGATGGCAATGCGCTCGGGATCGGGCAGCGCGAATTGCGACGCGCTGCGTATCAGATCCTTCTCGACGTCGGCCAGGAACGCGACCACATCCGGGACGTCCGCGAAGGTCTGTGTGAGCTCGGCCAGCGTGTCATCCAGAACATGGCGCAGAACCTCGCCGTCGAGCTCGGCCGTTTGGCCGCGGCGGCGCTTATCCGCATCCGGTCTGTTGGCAAGGGTGGCTTCAAGCTCCGCCTCGAACGCCGCGATACGCCTTTCCACATCCACGCGCATGGCCTCGGGAAGCTGGCGGAACACCTCTGGCCGCACCACCTTGCCATCGTGCATGGGCGCCATAGCGAAACCGAGCGGGGTGCGCAGCACGGCAATGTTCTGCTCGGCGGCCCGCCCCTCGAGCATCTCGAGCGCACTCTGATGGCCGGCGCGGAACGCCTCCTCTATGGCGCGCCGCCGCGCCCTGTAGTCCTCGGAGGCGAACGCGGCGGGAAGAGCTCCGGCCAGCTCGCGCATCGCCCGCTCCATGCCGTGCGCAAGCTCTTTCGCCCGCCCGGGCGGAAGCGGGAGGGCCCGCGGGCGGCGCGGATCTTCGAAATTGTGCACGTAGACCCAATCCGGCGGCGTTTGCGAGGCCGCGGCGATCTTGGCAAGATGCGCGCGGACCGCGGCGCTTCTTCCGGCGGACGGCGCGCCGACGATGAAGATGTTGAAGTCCCGTGCCCGCATGCTGAGGCCGAATTCGATTGCCGCCTGCGCCCGCTCCTGGCCAGCCAGGCCGCTCGCCGGCTCAAGGTCGGCGGTCGTATCGAAACCGAGCCCTTGCCGGTCGACAGCACGGTGCAACTCCGAGGGTGCGAGCGGCTTTAGCTTGGACGCGATCTCGGCAACCGCGCTGGAGGCACGCTGCGCGGAGTCGCCGTCCTTCGTCTTGCTGTCGGCCGGCATCGACGCCGGTGCCGATTTGGTCTTTGTCAGCCGTTTGAAGAACATCGGAATGTCGGTCTCACGGGTATGATGAGGACATGATGAGGACGGGCACGCTTCCCCGGCGGGCTCGGATGAAGGCGGAAGGCAAGCCGATGCGGCCGCAGAGCGCATGCTCCGATGCGCCCGGCGTCTTGCTTGCCTCCGGCAAGGCTGCTTGCGTCCAAAACGATCAGGCGCTGATGGCAGATCGATGACCATCACGGAGGGCTATGTGGAGAACGGCACGAATCATCCGGAAATTCCGCTGCCCGCGTTCGGCGGTCCGCAGTCGCCGGTGGCGCGCGATATCTGCCGCGGGGTCGTGCGCGTTCTCGCGGCACATGGACTGGCGGCGGTTGCCGAGCTTCCGCTGCCCAATGGCCGCCGCGCGGACGTTGTGGGGCTCGGCCCCGACGGCATGATCTGGATCGTCGAGATCAAATCCTGTCTCGAGGATTTCAGAAGCGATCGGAAATGGCCGGAGTACCGCGAGTTCTCGGACCGGCTTTTCTTTGCCGTCGGCGTGGGATTTCCCTGCGAGATTCTGCCCCGGGACGCGGGCCTCATCGTCGCCGATCGCTATGGCGGCGAGATCCTTCGGCCGGCTGCGGAGGCCCGTCTGGCCGCCCCGAAGCGGAAAGCCATGACCTTGCGTCTCGCGCGGGCCTCGGCAATGCGCCTTTCAACTCTGCTCGACCCTACGCTTCCGGCCAGCGTCGGCCGCGATATTTCCAGCGCTTAGTTACGCGGGCACGCGGTCGCGGCAAGCCAAAGCGCTCTCCGATTGGAGCGCGGCCAGGATGTGCGGAGGATTACTTCGGGGCACGCTTGGCGAGGATGCGCTGCAACGTCCGCCGATGCATGTTGAGGCGCCGCGCGGTTTCCGAGACGTTGCGGTTGCAGAGCTCGTAGACGCGCTGGATGTGCTCCCAGCGGACGCGATCCGCCGACATCGGGTTCTCAGGCGGGGCCGCCTTGGCGTTGTGGGGCGCGAGCAGCGCGTCCGTCACGTCATCGGCGTCGGCGGGCTTGGCCAGATAGTCGATGGCACCAAGCTTCACGGCCGAGACCGCGGTCGCGATGTTGCCATACCCGGTGAGCACGATGATGCGCGTATCGGGCCTGACCTTCGTCAGCTCGGCGATGATCTCGAGCCCGTTGCCATCCTCGAGGCGCATGTCCACGACCGCGAATGCCGGCGCCTGCTGCCTAATCAGGTCGATGCCCTCGGCGATCGAATGGGCGCTGCGAACCTCGAAGCCGCGCAGCTCCATAGCGCGCGCCAACCTCTGAAGGAACGGCCGATCGTCATCGACGATGATCAGCGACCGGTCCTCGGGCAGCTCGTCTTTCTGGAACGATAGGTCTTCAGTCACCACGGTACACCTCCCGGGTCCTCGACTTATATTAGCGGAGACTTGTTCGCAAACAGGAGTTGCACGAAAAGGCATAATAAATGGAAAGAATTTTGGGATGACCGGTTAAGGAGAGTTGTTTGCGGGCCTCCTATCCCGGCCTCACCGTTATCTTTTAAGCCACTCAAATCGCATCAGAAATAGGATCGTTCGGCCCTGGCGGCTCGAGCCTGCGGACCGGGCGGGGGATCTGCGCCTCCTGCGCCTCGGCAGGCGCTTCGAAGGCGGGTCTCGGCCAAGTGATGCGCACGATGGCCCCGTGCTGGGGCACCGGCCGATTCTCCAGCGTAATCCGCGCCTCGGACCGCTCGAGAAGCGTCTTGGCGATAAAGAAGCCAAGCCCGAGCCCCGAGATCTTATTTCCGCTCCGGCGCTCCTTGCGCCCCTGGGAGCGTGTCGTAACATAGGGCTCGCCGATGTTATCGATGAGGTCGGGCTTGAAGCCGGGCCCATCGTCCGCGATCAGTACGGTGAGGGCCTGGCCATCCCATTCGCCCGTGATCTCGACGCGGCCTTGAGCATAGTCGGCGGCGTTCTCGATGATGTTCCCAAGGCCATAGATGACGCCGGGACGCCGGATGGTTACCGGCTCGCGGGCGGCCGGCCCCGTCGCGGCCTCGGACGGCCCGGTGCGGATCGCGATCTTGGTCAGCCCGTCCATATAGGGGGCGGCCGCCTCATGCAGCATCTCCTTCACCGTGAGGCTGCCGTGCAGCGGATCCTCATCGGGGGGATGGCGGGTCAGCTTCTGCAAAATCTCGCGGCAGCGCTGCGCCTGGCTGCGGAGCAGCAGGATGTCGTCCCGATGAGGGCTGTCCTTTTCGACCTGACGGTCGAGCTCGTTGGTAACCAGCGTGATGGTGGACAGCGGCGTGCCGAGCTCATGGGCGGCAGCGGCGGCGAGGCCGTCCAGCGCATGCAGCTTCTGCTCGCGCGAAAGCACGAGCTCGGTCGCGGCCAGCGCGGCCGACATCTGCCGGCCTTCCTGCGTCAGCCGCCAGACATAAAGCGCGAGGAACGGCATCGACGCGGTGACGGCCGCCAGGATGCCCGCCTTGTAGAGGAACGGAAAGGCCAGCGGCGGATCCACATACCAGGGCAACGGCATGGCATTGAAGGCCAGAAGCCAGGTGCACCCGAGCGCCAGCAGGCCGAGGCCGACGGTATAGGCAAGCGGCAGAGTGGCCGCGGAGACCGTTACCGGTGCGACGATGAGCATGGTGAACGGATTGTCCACACCGCCTGTAAGATAGAGCAGCGAGGCGAGCTGGATGATATCGTAGGCAAGCAGCGCGGTCGCGAAGTTGACCGACAGGCGGTGGCGCGCCGGGTAGCGGATGGCAAGGAAAACGTTGACCCAGGCCGAAACGGCGATGATCGTCAGGCACGGCCCGATCGGGAGATCGAACCCAAGCCAGAAATAAACGACCCCGAGCGCGAGAATCTGGCCGATGACGCCAACCCACCTCAGACGAACGATCGTCTGCAGGCGGAGCTGGCTTTCGCCGGTCAGCAGCAGCTTGCTTTCGAAAACCTTGTTCAGGTGTGCGGGCACGGGGGTGACTTGTTCCTTGTGCATTTGCCTCAAGATCAGGGACTGTAGCACAGCTTGCAAGTGCCTGTTGTGTGCTCCAGATAGGGGCGGACATCTGGAAACGGCGAGACTGAACCTCGTCGGTCCGAAGGCAGGCGGCTGCGCCAGGATGGAGAGATCGGGATGAGCGGTGAGACGACTGGACCGAAATTCGCGGGGGCCTCGCGCCGCACGCTTCTCCTCGCACTTCTTATCGGACTCGCGGCCGGCGTGTTAAGCGCCGTGCTGATCTTTGCCCCATCGGCGGAGTCTCCGAAAGTACAGACTGCCGGCAAAGCCCTCGTCGGCGGGCCGTTCACGCTCACCGAGCCCTCCGGCAAGCGCGTCACCGAAAAGGACTTCGCGGGACGCCCGCTGCTCGTCTATTTCGGCTTCACTCACTGCCCCGACGTATGCCCGGCAGGCCTGCAGGTCATCGCTGCGGCGCTCGACCAGCTCGGCGACAAGGCCAAGGACATGACGGCTGTCTTCATCACGGTCGATCCGGACCGCGACACACCCGAGGTGCTTGGCAAGTACGTCGCCTCCTTCCACAAGGATATCGTCGCGCTGTCGGGCTCACCGGAGGACATCGCCGCCGTGACCAAGGCCTATCGGGTCTTCGTCAAGAAGGTGCCCGATCCTTCCAGCCCGAACGACTACAGCGTCGACCACAGCTCGTTCATGTATCTGATGGATGGCAACGGCGAATATAGGCGCCACTTCCTTCACAGCGTCGACGCGGCGGAGCTTGCCGACGTGCTCGCCAAGGCAATCGACAATCCTGCCGCCGCTCCGGATGCTTAGCCTTCAAGATCGAATCAGTGCATTCTTTTTTCGGGGGAGCAGCAAGATCCGATTGAACAGGGTTCGACGGCTTTTAGCCGCATCCCCCGTTGATGAAGCGGGCGAGCCTGCGCATCGTAGCGGGGCGCGGGCGCCCTGATCGCGATCGGAGCAAGCTCGTGCTGTATCACTGGTATGAGATGGGCCACGCCGCGCTAGGGCCGCTACGCGCCATCGCCGAGCAGATGCGCTATCTGGTCGAAAGCCCCTTCAATCCTATCTCGCAGACGCCGGTGGGGCGTCACGCCTCGGCCGCCTGCGAGGTGTTCGAGCGCACCACGCGCCGCTACGAGAAGCCGGCGTTCGGCCTCACCTCGACGCGAATCGGCCATCGTAGCGTGGCAGTGCGTGAAGACGTCGTTTGGGAGCGGCCGTTCTGTCGCCTAACGCACTTCCAGCGCGACATGCCGGCCGCTCAGCGCGCCGCCGATCCCCGCATCCTGCTCGTCGCCCCAATGTCGGGCCACTTTGCGACGCTGCTGCGCGGCACGGTCGAGACGCTGCTGCCGAACCACGAGGTCTACATCACCGATTGGCAGGATGCGCGCTCCGTTCCGGCGGCGTGCGGCCGCTTCGGTCTCGACGACTACATCGAATACGTGCGTGAGATGCTCGCCGTCTTTCACGGCGATGTGCATGTCTTTGCCGTTTGCCAGTCGGCGGTTCCCGTGCTCGCTGCGGTCTCGCTGATGGAGGAAGATGGAGATCCGTCCATCCCGCTCAGCATGATCTTCGCCGGCGGGCCCATCGACACACGCGAGAGCCCGACCGCCGTCAATGACGTTGCAGTGTCCCGCGGGACCGACTGGTTCGCGCGCCACGCGGTCACCATCGTTCCCTGGCCGTACGCGGGCGCGGGGCGACGCGTCTATCCGGGCTTCCTGCAGCTCTCGGGCTTCATGTCGATGAACCTCGACCGTCACGCGAAAGCCCACAAGGACCTCTTCCACCATCTCGTGACCGGCGACGGCTGCTCGGCGGAGAAGCACCGTGAGTTCTACGACGAGTATCTCGCCGTCATGGATCTCACGGCCGAATTCTATCTCGACACAATCGATCAGGTGTTCGTGCGCCACGCGCTGCCGAAGGGCGAGATGATGCATCGAGGCCGGCGGATTGATCCAAGCCGCATTCGCCGCGCCGCGCTGATGACCATCGAGGGCGAGAAGGACGACATCACCGGCCTCGGCCAGTGCCGGGCCGCGCTCGATCTTTGCGCGGGGTTGCCGGCCGAGCGGAAGATACACGTCGCGTGCGACGGCGTCGGCCATTACGGAGTGTTCAATGGCTCCCGCTTCCGCGCCGAAATCGCACCTCGCATCGCACAGTTCGTGCGCGTCTTCGATCCGCGCTCCAAGCTGATCCTGACACGCCCCGTCACTCCACGCCGGGGCATGGCCGCGCAATTGGCAGCCGGCCATGATCCGGCGGACGTGGCCTTCACCTTCGCGGCCGCCAACGATGCGGGACCTGCGGCGCATCCGGTGCGAGGCCGCTAGAGCGCGTTCACTTTTATCGGAATAGGATTGCGCGACGTGAACGCGCTCTAAGTTTTTGTTTGAAAGACTGATTCACGTTCTCGTGTCCGCATCCACCTCAAACGATCAGGCTCTAGAGCCGTTTCGGTTCAAGTGGAAGGGGAACGGTTCAGGGTATCCATCCCTTGTCGAGATCCATGGCCTGGCGCGCCTTCGATGCGCCATCGCGGTCGAAATGCACGGCGGTCCACGCGAGGTGCGTGCCGGTTTCTTCCGACGAGCGCGAGCGCAGCGTCACGAGCACGGTTTCGCCGGCTGCGAGGTGCATCGGCGTGCGGAGTGGAAAGTAAAGCTGCTCCCAATGCGTGCGCGGCGCGTCGGGCGCAGTCGACAGCGTGATGCCTTCGATCAAGTCCGCCTCCCACCAGTAGGCGAACCCATAGACTGTCTGCGCCGACCCAAGCTTCCAGGACGCCTCGCCCCTGCGGGTGCCTTTCCTGTCGGAGCCGAGCGTGACGCTGTCCCAGACCTTGGCCGCCGCCCCGTCCTCCAAGAGCTCCCCCGCCGTGAAGCTTCTGACGTAGACGTTGTTGAGGCTCATCTCACGGGCATCGGCGAGATCGATCCCGAAACCGACCTCGTCCCAGATCGTGAGCTCGCGGTGGATGCGGTCCGAGATCACAGGCACGGCGTATTGGCGGACGCGGGCCGGGATCATCAGGCCTCCGTCCTTCAAGTGCCGGCGGCGGGCATCAGCAAGCGTATCGATGATGTTCTCCTCGAACGCGTAGTTGCCGAGCGTCTCCGAGACCACCACGTCGACGCGCGGCGGATCCTCCATCTCCATCGAATGGCACGGCATGAGATGGCAGACGCGGGCGCGGTTTCGCCTGATCACGGCATCCGCCACGCCCGCAACTTCGGCCGCCTCGTAGAGCAGCACCTCGCGCGCGCCGAGCTTGGCCGCCATGAGGCCGATCAGCCCGGTTCCGGCGCCGATGTCGGCGACCGTCGTCTCATCGGGCCGGATCACGCGGGCGAGCGCGTCATGAAAGGCCTGATTGCGGATGCGGTCTGCAATCAGCGTGCGATGATATTCGATGCGCATACGGGTCCCTGGATTGGCCTCGAGCGTATGGTTTGATTTTAACGCGGGATCAGGCGTGGGCGGCGGGAGACGCGGGTGCCGTCGTAAAGCGCAATCCGCGATCCTCTGCAAAGTGCAGCATAGCCCGTTCGGCGAGCGCCGTGATGGTGAGCAACGGATTAACACCGAGCGAGCGCGGGATGACGGCCCCGTCGATCACGTAAAGGCCGTCGTGCACGGCGGTCGCTTCGGCACCCGGCGTGCCATCGAACACGCGGCACTTGTGATCGACGACGCCCTCGCCGCGCTCGGCTGCCATGCCGCAGCCGCCGAGAGGATGCGCGGTGGCCGGCTGGTGGCCCATGATGGTTCCCGCCAGCGGGTTCTTGACGTAGGAGCCGCCACTCTTGGCGACGAGGCGGGAGAGGATGGCATCAAGGCGCGCGTAGACCGGCTCATCGCTCGCACCCGGCCAGGCGAGCGAGAGCTGCCCATCTTCGAGCGCGAAGCGCCCTGACGCACTGTCATGCGAGACGGCGAAGAACGTCTGGAGATGGGCGAACGGCCCCTTGTAGACGCCCTTGACCAGGCTCGAGAGCGCGCCGAGCAGGCGGCCGTTCGGCAAAAACAGAACGGGCAGCGCGGAGGCGAAGGCGGACGGCAGCGCGCCCTCCTGCACGTTGAGCTCGTTCGCGAGGTGCTCGGCGTCGCGAAACTCGATCTGGCCCGTCACCGCAGCGCCGATCTCGAGGCCGTCCACCTTCGGCGGGTGGCCGACGCCGACACCGTTGACGACGGGCGTGGCGCCATAGCCGAACGCGATGATGTCGCCGTTGGCCGAAAAGCGATGGCCGAGCCGGTCCGAAAGAGCGAGCCCCGCCTCGCGGGAGCGCAGGAGGATTTCCGTCGACCCGAGCGTGCCCGCGGCGAGCACGACAACGGGCGCTTCGATCGCAATGTCCGGCGCGTTGCGGGGCGCTCCGAGCGAACGCGCTGCCACCTGCCATCGGCCATCAGCGCGCTTGCGAACGCGATCAACCTTGATTCCGGTGAAGACCTCGGCGCCGGTTCTCACGGCATCCGGCAGGTACGTCACCGCGACCGTATTCTTGGCGCCGACGTTGCAACCGGCGCAGCAGTCGCCGCAGCGCGTGCAGGCCAGTTGCCGAATGCCTGCCGGATTGATCGTGTCCTCGAAGCTCACGACGACACGCGAATCAACGAGGCGTCCTTCGGTGCCGCGCCCGGCCGCTTCCAGCACGCTGAATTTTGTCATCTCGCGCGCACGAGGATCCGTCGCCGGCCGCAGCCACTGCTCGGCGCGGCGGAAGCCTTCCTCGAGCGTTCCGTCCCGTGCAATCGGCGCCGGCCATGCGGCGTCGGCAAAAACGCGCGGATCCGGCACCAGCGCGACGCCGGCGTTGACGAGCGAGCCGCCGCCGAGGCCGCACGCCACGAGCACGTGCATGTCGCGCCCGAGCCGCACATCGTAGAGCGCCTGCTCGGAGCCGTTGCGGAAGCTCCGTCCCGTGACCTGGAACTCATCCTTGAGCGCCGAGAATTTCTGCGGAAACTCGCCGGTGGCGAACTCGCGGCCCCGCTCGAGCACGGCGACACGCTTACCGGCCCGCGCAAGGCGCGAAGCGGTAACGCCGCCGCCATAGCCCGAGCCGACGACGATGACGTCGTAACGCGGCTTCAGCGCACTCGCCGGAAGGCTCAGTCGTGACATTCCTCAACCCCGTGCTGGTGCTCGTCGGTCGGCGGGCCGCGCCACAGCCGATCCATGCCGAGACGAGACATCCCGCCTTACTCCTCCCGGCCGCGCGGCGCAACGCGAGGGATCAAGTCACCTGGCTGATCTTTTGCAGGCTTCCCGGCAGGTGCGCGTGCCATCATCTCAACGTCCGTCAGATGACGCACGTTCCCGGCAGGCACGTACCGTCATTGAAATCCGCCGCGCCTCTCGCAATATGCGAAACGGCACGTCTTTCGCGTATCGGAGAAAAAACCATGCATGTGACCATCGACGACGCCCAGAAGATCATCGCCGCCGCCCGCAAAGAGGCCGAGAAAACCAAAACCAAGATGTGCATTGCCGTCGTCGATAGCGGCGCCAACCTGAAAGCGTTCCACCGCATGGACGATGCGTGGGTGGGCTCCATCGACATCGCCATCAAGAAGGCGAAAACCGCCGTGTTCTTCGGCATGCCGACGGGGCAGATCGGACAGCTCTCGCAGCCGGGCGGCCCGCTGTTCGGCATCGAGCATTCGAACGACGGCCTGATCACGTTCCCCGGCGGCCTCCCGATCGTCGACAAGGATGGCGTCATGGTCGGCGCCATCGGGGTCTCGGGCAGTTCGGTCGATAACGATCACCGCGTAGCTGCGGCTGGCGTCAAGCCCGTGGGCGTCTCCGATCTTCCGGAGCATCCCTGGCGGACCTGAAGCGCGAGAGCGCTTCACTTGTGCCCGAATGATCAGGTTTTGAGCATGCGCCGCAGACCTTTGCGGCGCATGCTTCCAGTTCGTCAGTGCCCGCCTTTATCGGCCTTCGACCCATTGGCGTCATTGTGGCTGCCATGGCCTGCGATGCGGTCGGACAGCGCGAGCAACACGCTCGACACCACGAACACCACATGCACGACGACGAGCCAGAAGATCTCGCGCTCGGACACGTTCTGGATCGACATGAACTGCTTCAGGAGCTGAATCGCCGAGATGGCGACGATCGACGACAGGAGCTTGAGCTTGAGGCCCGAGAAGTCGATGGTTCCCATCCACTCGGGCCAGTCCTTGTGCTCGCTATGATCGATCTTGGAGACGAAGTTTTCGTAGCCCGAGAAGATGACGATGATCAGCAGCGAGCCGGTCAGCGTCAGGTCGACAAGTGCCAGGACACCGAGGATGACCTCGCTCTCGGTCGAGGTGAAAGCGTGCGTCGCGAGGTGAAACAGCTCGCCAGCGAACTTGATGAAGACGATGAGGATCGAGACGGCAAGCCCGAGATAAAACGGCGCCAGAATCCAGCGGCTGGCAAAAATGGCGGTCTCGAGCCCCTTCTCGATTCTGCCGGGAAGCGTGTCTGACATGTAGCCACTCCGCTGATTGCGCTTGAACGGAGCGGTGTATGACATGCACCGGGAGAGCGCCGCAACCGTTCCTCAACGCTGAGTGACGGATCTGCCGCCAAGCTCTGCGCGGCCCGATGTCGCGGCATGCTCCGGGCCCTCCGCCGTCACCACGCGAGGCGCCGGACAGCCCGAGCGTAGCGCGCCGAAAGCCCAGTCGGCCCGCGTACTTGTCCGCCGATTTTTCCGATGTGCACCGCTCTGCGTTTCGGATGAAGCCGACTTGAGCGGCGCGTCCTCGACGTGGTAGCGCCCCTCGCAAACGGCGACGCGCGGCGGACGGCGCGTCCGCTCGAACGACACGTAGCCTTCCTTGAGCGACGACCAGAAGTCGTGCCACGGGCTCTCGCTTCGCGCCGCGAGCGCCGCGTCCGTCAGGCGGAAGGGAAAGATATGCAGCGGGATGTACCGCTGCCCGTCGCGAATCGCCGCCGCGGCGAGACCGTGGATCTCGTTCATCACGGGATTGGTCATTGCGAAGCAGCCGACCGAAGAGCAGCCGCCATGCATCAGGATATAGGAGCCGCTGCGATCATGGGCGCGATCGTAGATGTTGGGAAAGCCGATGTTGATGGCGCGCTGCCAGCGGCCGAGATGGCGCATCTGGCGGTTGGTGATCGTGTAGAAACCTTCGGGCGTCTGCTTGTCGCCCTCGCGCAACTTGGGCCCGAGCGTCCCGGCCCAGTGGCAGACCGGATAGGTTGCAAAGAGAACGAAGCGGTCTCCCTTCTCGAGCCAGATCTCGAGCTCGCTCGTCTCCTTGAACATGCGCATCAGCATCGGTGCGCCGGACTTGAGACCGGCTTCGGTAAGGCGCTGCTCCAGGCGGCCAACATCCGGCGTGTCGGCAAGCGGCAGCCTTCCCTCCCCCGCGGCACGCTGGCGCTCGATGCGGTCGGAGGCCACATCCTTGAGCTCGATGCTGATCGCCGCCGCCTCGTGGGCCGCCGACAGGATGACGGCCGCTGCCAACGCCAGGCTTGCCGCCGGCCACCGGGATAAGTTTCGTTTCCATACCGGCATTGCGCGAGCCATGTCACTCTGGCGAATCGAGAGGGACGCCTGACGATTAACCGATTGAAAGCATGGGCGCCGCGGCGGAGGAAGCGCAACATGCCCGAATCGCTAATTCAGCCTTTCAAGCGAATCTGCCCGGCCACAGTTCCATCGGTGATGTGTGGATAAACCCGGCTCCGGCGGGCTATCGGGCTGCCGGCACGGGCGAAGCCGGGCATCCGGCCTCGATCGGGGCCGAGCCATCGGAGCCCTGCGGACCCGGTGCGAACGCATACTGCTTGCCGCACACGCTGACCTTGGGCGGCACCCCACTCGTCTCAAAAAGATCGTAGCCCGGCTTGAGGCTGGTCCAGAATGGCGCGAGCGGTGAGCCGCTGTGGCGCGCCAGATTGCGCTCGTTCATGCGGAACGGAAAGACCTGCACCTGGAAGCGCTGCTGGCCGCCGCTGAGCGCTCCCGTCACAAGGCGCCAGATCTCGTCGATAACGGGATTGGTCATCGCATAGCAGCCGATGGAGCCGCAGCCGCCGTGCACCATGAGGAAGGAGCCCGTGCGCCCGTGTGCGCGGTCGAAGGCGTTCGGAAAGCCGAGGTTGAACGAGCGGTGCCAGGCGCTGTTCGGATTGAGCGCGCCGGCGTCCACCGTATAGAAGCCTTCTGGCGCCTGCCGGTCTCCCGTCTTGAGCTTCGGCCCAAGCTCGCCCGACCATTTGCAGATCGGATAGGTCGCGAAGCGGTGAAAGCGGCCGTCGCGCATCATCCAGAGCTCGAGCTCGAACTCGCGCTTGAAGATGCGCAGAAAGATCGGATCTCCGACCTTCACGCCCTGGGCGGCCAACCGGCGGTCGAGGCTCGCGAGATCGGGCGTTCCCGGAAGCGTGACGCCATAGGAGGCGAGCGTGGAGCGCCAGTGCCGCTCGATGCCGATCCAGACCCGCTCCGCCTCGACGGGGCGGACCAGCGCGTAGATCGCGACCGTAATCGCGAGCGCGAGCATCAGCACCACGAGCAGCCGAACGGTCCGCGCCAGCCATCGGAAAGGCCGGCGGCCGCGCGGCCGAGCCGATGCCTCCGAGGAGGGCGCATCCGTTTGTGGAGACGGCCCGCTCACCCGTCTGCGCTACGGGTTGAAGCCGAGCGCGGACGCGCCGGGAGACATGCCGGGAAGCGTCGGAATGGAGCCAGTCGTCGCGTAGGCGGGCTGCGATTGGGCCCTCGTCGTCGACGCGACCTCGGTTGCGTCACGCGTCTTGGGCCCGGGCACAGTCAGCCGCTCGGACGCGAGCTGCCATTCAGAGGGGCGCGGCGAGAAGGGCTGCAACGATGGCTTCAGGAAGCGCGGGCAGCGGCCCTCGGGGTCGATGCGCTGCGGCTCCGAGAGGACGGCGTTGACCACATAGCGGCGCTCGCAAACAGCGACCGCCGGCGGGATGCGATTTGCCTCAAAGAAATCGTAGCCTTCCTTGAGCGTCTTCCAGAACGCGTACCACTGATGCGACTTGAAACGGTTGAGCTTCTCGTCGGTCATGCGGAACGGGAAGGCATGCACCTCGAAGCTCTGCTGGCCGCTGCGGAACGCGTCACGTGCGAGCGCGTAGATCTCTTCGGCAAGCGCATCGGTCATCGCATAGCAGCCAGCCGACTTGCATTTACCATGCACCATCAAGGCTCGTCCCGTGCGCCCGTGGGAACGATCGTAGGCGTTCGGATAGCCGAGATTGAAGGCGAGATAGTACTTGGAGTTCGGATTGAGCTGGTTCTGGGCGATCGTATAGAAGCCCTCGGGCGCCTGTTTGTCGCCTTCTCTCAGCTTCGGACCGAGCTCGCCCGACCAGTTGCAGATCGGATAGGTCTTGAAGTGATAGAAGCGCCCATCATCGCGCATCTTCCACACTTCGAGCTCGGACTCTTCCTTGAAGATGCGCACGAAGATCGGCGCGCCCGGCTGCATGCCCTTCTTGCCGAGCAGCGACACCGTCTCCGCAGCGAGCGGCTGCTCCGATGGCGGCAGCAGCCCCGGCGCGCTCGAGCAGGCCGCGAGGCCGCACGCGAGCACACCTGCAAGCGCGAGCTTGAGGCGAGAAACGAGCCTGTTACCGAGGATGCTTAGACGCACACGCTTTCCCTTTGGCGCATACGAACGACCATCCGGCCCCAACCGTAAAGTTTTCATTAACGTTACGGGCTGCCAAGATTTTTCCGCGGGCCGAGGAAAGTCAAGTCTCGTCGCGGAATAGGGCGCGCGTGCGGCGCAAGAGGGCAGCTTAAAGCTGCTGCCCGATGTTGAGGAACCGCTCGTGGCGTAAGTGCCTGATCTCAGCCGGGGATTTTCCATCAAATTCCGCCAGCGCCTTGGCGATGGCATCGCCCGCCGTCTGGATGGCGAGCTTCCGGTCGCGGTGAGCGCCGCCCACAGGCTCGCGGATGATGACATCGATCACGCCAAGCGAATCGAGATCCTGGGCGGTGATCTTCATGTTCGTGGCGGCGTCGATCGCCTTCAACGAATCACGCCAAAGGATGGATGCGGCGGCTTCGGGCGAGGCGACCGTATAGATCGCGTGCTCGAGCATCAGGATCTTGTTGGCGGCCGCAATGGCGATGGCGCCGCCGGAGCCGCCCTCGCCGATGACGACGGCGACGATGGGAACGCCGAGAGAGAGGCACTTATCCGTCGAGCGGGCGATGGCCTCCGCCTGGCCGCGCTCCTCAGCGCCGATGCCGGGATAGGCGCCCGCCGTATCCACCAGGGTCACCACCGGCAGGTTGAACCTGTCGGCCATGTCCATGAGCCGCACGGCCTTGCGGTAGCCCTCGGGCCGCGCCATGCCGAAATTGTGCCGGATGCGCCCTTCCGTATCGGAACCCTTCTCATGCCCGATAATGACGACGGATCGGCCGCGGAAACGGCCCAGGCCGCCCATGATCGCCTCATCCTCGGCGAAGTAGCGGTCGCCCGCGAGCGGCGTGAAGTCCTCAATGAGCTCCGCAATGTAGTCGAGAGAATGCGGGCGTTCGGGGTGGCGCGCCACTTGCGTCTTCTGCCACGGCGTCAGCTTGCCGTAGGTATCGACGAGCGCCGCCTTGGCCTTCTGCTCGAGCTTCTTGATCTCATCGGCGATGGATACGCCTTCGCCGTCCTCGAGCGTCTTCAGCTCGGAGACCTTGCTTTCAAGCTCGGCAATCGGCTTCTCGAAATCGAGATAGGTGCGTACAGCGATCGTACGTTCGGGTTTGGTAGGTTCCAAGCGGGGCCTCATCCTGGCGCGAGGTACGCGGGCGTTCGGTCAGACTATCGGGAAAAGAGCCCGCACGTTGACCCTGCCGCCGAAATTCTGTCAACCCCTGCGGAACTTTTCATAAACATGCGGGCGAACAGCGACCTGCATCAAGGCCGTTCGGAATTTAAGCTGCGCTGACAGAAAGCGCTCTGAGGCGATCGGCATTACCCGCCCTTCCGGGCGAGCGGATGGTGCTCGGTCACGAGCCGGCGCAGGCGCTCCTCGAGCACGTGGGTATAAATCTCAGTGGTCGAGATGTCTGCGTGCCCAAGGAGGCTCTGCACGCTGCGGAGATCCGCCCCCCGATCCAGGAGATGGCTCGCGAAGGCATGGCGCAGCACGTGCGGCGATACCCGATCCGGGTCGAGCCCGGCGAGCAGCGCCGTCGCCTTCAAGTCCTGGGCGAAGCGCTGCCGCGTCAGATGTCCCTGCCCGCCGCGCGACGGAAAAAGATATCGTGTGGCGATCATCGGCGCCACGCCGTCCTCCGGCGCAGAGCCGAGGGCGAGGTAGCGAGCGAGCGCTGCGCGGGCGCCAGCGTTGAGCGGCACCAGCCGCTCCCGCCCGCCCTTGCCGCGAATAGTGAGCAGGCGTGGATCGCCCGTGAGCACGCTGCGCGGCAGCGAGACGAGCTCGGAGACGCGCATACCCGTTGCATAGAGCATCTCGAGCAGGCAGTGATGGCGCACGGCGCGCACGAGGTCACGGCCCGAGAGGCCCTCGGCCGCCCTCGCCGCCGTCGCGATCAGGCGGTCCACCTCATCGACGGAGAGGATCTTGGGCAGCGTACGCTTCTTGCCGGGCGCCCTAAGCCCGTCCGCGGGATTTTCGGGGATGACGCCCTCGGCCTCAAGAAACTTGTAGAGCTGGCGCACGGCCGAGAGACGGCGGGCGCGTGAGGCTGGCTTCAATCCCGAGACGGACAGCTCCTGCAGGTAGCGCGAAACGTCGGCGCGCAGCGCTCCCTCGACGGCGATCGCGGATCGCGCGAGGAACGCCGTGTAATCGGCAAGGTCTCGCCGATAGGCGTCGAGGGTGTTCGCAGCCGCTCCCTTCTCCGCCGCCATCATCTCCAGAAATGCGGTGATGTGGCGCTGATCCTCACTCATGGCTCACCTCGCAGGCACGCCGCGCGGCCAGCGGCCAAACAGGCTTTCGAGCGCGAGCCGGCGCGCTTCGGTGGCGAGACCGGCACGCTTCAACGCACGGATTGCGTCGCCGAGGGCCAGCATGTGGGCGCTCTCCGCCGTGCCCGGGCCGATCGCGCGCATGACGAGAAGCACGGTGCGCCCGAACTGCTTCTTCTCCGAAGCCTCCGCCAGCTCAGAGAGGACGCCCGTCTCGGGCAAATGACCGCCCGCCGGCTGCGCCGTGCGCCCGGCAAGCTCCCACAGCCCCATCGGGACCGCGATGTCGAGCGCGTCGAGCGCCGTTACCAAGCGATGCAGCACAGCCGGATCGACACGGCCTTGCGCGGCGAGCGCCTCGACACCGGAGAAGCTGCGCCCTGGGTCCGAGCCCGATGCGGGATCGGCGAGATCGATCAGCGCCATCCAATGGGCAAGGGAATGCGACGGACGGTTCGCAGTATAGGGCGCATCGACGAACTGTGCCCAGCGGCGCGCCGCTCCATAATCTCCGCTCGCAAGGTTGATCTCGACGGCCGTCTCCGCAAACCAGCCGATTTCCGGCACCGGCTCGAGCGCGCGCGCCGGCCCCGCCATCAATTGCAGTGCCGGCCAATCAAGGCCAGACCGCCGCGCCTCGTCGAGGAAGGCGCGGATCATGCGCGCCTTGCTGAGCGCAGCCCCTTCACGTTCGGCGGCCTTGAAGAGGCCAGCGCGCTCGATCGAGCCGGCGTCGCTTCCGGCGCCGTCCGCGCGGTAAAGTGGCGCCAGGTCTTCGGCGGCAAGCCCATTGAGCCTTGCCGCCGCCTCGCCGGCTGCGAGCCGCACGTCGGGTGCGAGGCGTGGATCATGGGCGAGGCCGGCAAGAAGCGCGGGCGTCGCGGCGGACATGAGCCTTGCGCTGTCCGGCGCGCCGCCCAGCGCCGCGATGCGATAATCGAGCAGCGAGAGCCTGGCATCCGAAGGGATATCGGGCTTGAGCCCTCCGGACACGGCATCGAGGAGGTCGGCGCCTAGCCCGCCAAACTCCAGCTCACGCAAGAGGCCGGCCTGGATCGACGCTGCGGCGGTATTTCCGGAAGCTGCCGCACAATAGCCGCTGATGAGGATGAGGTCGGCCTCGATGGGCTTCGGCAGACCCGATTGCGCTGTCCTCAGGCCGTGCGCGATCTCGCACCCGCGCTCCACATTCCCGAGACCGATCTCGCTGCGCGCCGTGAGCGCACGCAGCAGCGGATCGTGCTCGGCCTCGAGATCGCGTGCGAGCACCGCGGCCACCTCGTCGATCAGTCCCGACTGCTCGAGGGCCTCGACACGCAGGGCCGTAAACCGGGCGCCATCGGCGCCTGTCGCCGGAACCGTGTCGGATCCTATGAGGCGCCGCCACAGCCCGAGCAGCACCGGCGAGCGCGGCGGGAGGGCGAGCGCCGAGATGGCTTCGGCAAATTGCGCGGCAGACAAGCCGTTCCAGAGCTCGTGCGGCAGGCCCGATCCGTCCGCCGCCAGCACTGGATCGAGCTCCTCGCGGATAACGCTCGGCGGCCGGCGCTCATAGGCAGAGGACGCCGGCGGAATTTCATTGAATGCGCTCGGGGGCCGCCGCTGCGCGGCCGCTTCCGGTATCATAAGGCACGCGAGGATCAAGGCGGCGAAAATCGGCCAGCCGGCCGCGGGGCGAAACCCTGCCGCCACGATGCGCGAGGCGGACAGCGGGCCTGTCATGGGGCTGCGTCAGGCTTGCGGATCTTGACCCCCGGCACCACCTTCACGACTTCGTGCTGCTCTGGCTCGAACTTATGGGCGAGGATGTACAATCCGACGCCAAAGAACGCTGCCATTGACCCCGAGGTAATTAGGAAGCGAAAAAGGCTCGGCATCGGCGGAAAGCGCTCTGACGAAAAGGCGGATACGGACATAGAGCGGAGATGGCCCGCTATGTCCGGACCCAACGTGGCGCGATTATGGCTCATAAATCGTTACCATTCTAGAAGAGCGCGCCGCCGGCAGCCAGACACCTCGCTTCCGAACGGGAGATTGGGCTAAGGTGAGCCCCGTGAGCGCCGGGGTGCCGGCGTCTCCCGAATCAGGCCAGCTGAGGCCGACACGAGTTCGCCGGGGACAAATGGAGCAGGATAAGGACATCGTTGACAGGGTGCGCCAGGGCCTTGGTGAGCGGTCCCTCGTTCTCGTCGGCCTCATGGGCTGCGGCAAGTCCTCGATCGGCAAGCGCCTCGCCACGCGGCTTGGCCTCCCGTTCGTCGATGCCGACGAGGAGATCGAGCGCGTGGCGCAAAAGACCATCAGCGAGATCTTTGCCGATCATGGGGAGGCGTTCTTCCGGGACCGTGAGGCCAAGGTGATCGCGCGCCTGCTCGGCAGCGGACCGCAGGTGCTGGCAACCGGCGGCGGCGCCTTCATCACCCCGGAGACCCGCGCTCGCGTGCGGGAGAGAGGCCTCTCGATCTGGCTCCGCGCCGAACTGCCGGTTCTCATGCGCCGCATCGGCAAGCGCGATTGCCGCCCGCTGCTCAAGGCCGGAGATCCCGAACGCGTCATGCGCGAGCTGATGCAGGCCCGCTATCCGATCTACGCCGAGGCGGACCTGACAGTTGACAGCCGCGACACCCCCCACGACAGCATCGTGGGCGACATCATTACCGCGCTTGCCGAGCATCCGGCGTTGGCGCAACCGATCGCGATCTGATACCTGATCTGATACCTCTGGCGCTCTCGAAACCAGAGGGCAGTCGCAAGCAAGAAGATTGAAACCGATGCCGACCCTTGCCCATTCCATGGCCGCGACCACCCGGGCAGCGCGCACTGTTCACGTGCCCCTCGGCGGGCGCGCCTACGACGTGCTGATCGGCCCCGATCTTCTGGCTGAAGCGGGCCGGCTTGTCGCCGGGCGCCTCGGCAAGGCGCGCTGCGGCATCGTCACGGACGAGAACGTCGCCAAGCATTACCTGCCGCTCATGGAGGCAAGCCTGCGGGCGGAAGGGCGCCACAAGGGATCGATCGTGCTGCCGGCAGGCGAGCCGTCGAAAAGCTTCGGTGCGCTGGCCCCCCTTTGCGAACGTCTCCTCGAGATGGGCCTCGAGCGCGGCGATCTCGTCATCGCTCTCGGCGGTGGCGTCATCGGCGACCTCGCCGGTTTTGCGGCCGGCATCTTGCGCCGTGGGGTGCGCTTCGTGCAGATCCCGACGTCGCTGCTCGCGCAGGTCGACAGCTCGGTCGGCGGAAAGACCGGCATCAACACGAGCCAGGGGAAGAACCTGATCGGGGTATTCCATCAGCCCGCCCTTGTCATCGCCGACACGGATGCTCTCAAGACGCTGCCCGCGCGCGAAATGCGCGCCGGGTACGCCGAGGTGGTCAAGTATGGCCTTCTCGGGGATGCGGGCTTCTTCGCCTGGCTGGAGAAGGCTCATGAGGGCATCTTCTCTTTCGACCACGAGACGCTCGCCACCGCTATCGAGACGAGCGTCAAGGCGAAAGCCGCCATCGTGGCGCGCGACGAGCACGAGACCGGCGAGCGCGCGCTCCTCAATCTCGGCCATACCTTCGGCCACGCGCTCGAAGCCTGGACCGGCTATTCTGATCGCCTGCTGCATGGCGAGGGTGTCGCCATCGGCATATGCTTGGCCTTCCGCTTCTCGGAGAGCCTCGGCCTTTGCCCAAAAGGCACGGCGGAGCGGGTCGTGCGCCATATCGAGGCCGTGGGCCTGCCGACACGTATTGCCGATATCCCCGGCGGCACCGCGGATGCGGACGAGCTCGTCCGCCTCATGGGCCAGGACAAGAAGGTGCGGGACGGGCGGCTGACCTTCATCCTCGCACGCGGCATCGGCGAAGCCTTCATCTCGCACGATATCGAGGCCAAGCAGGTGCGCGAGTTTCTCACGCGCGAAATCGCAGCGTAGATGAGCGGCGAGCTGAAACTTGCTCTCTCGCCTCGCGCCGAACGACGCTCCGGCCTTCAGCCTTGCGGCACGGGCTCGCCGGGTGCATAGGTCGCCAGCGCGAGAGCGTGAATGGCATCCTTGAGTTCGTGGCCGATGGCGTCGTTGACCATGCGATGGCGGCCGACGCGAGAGACGCCGGTGAACATCGGCGAGACGATGAGCACGCGAAAATGACTCTCGCCTGTTCCTGGGGAGCTGCGATGTCCCGCATGCAACTCGCTCTCGTTGATGATGTCGAGCCGCGTTGGCTCGAGCGCGATCATGAGCTGTTCACGCAGACGTTTCTCCGCCGACATAATAGTCCCTCCGAGCATGTGAGCGCGACGAGAGCACTCTTCGTTCGCTTGCGTTCATCGGGAAGTCTCTCGAGCGTCTCACCGATCGCATGGAATCGGATCAGATGCTGTACCCCTTTGATGAGACCGATGATTCACGCTTCGGACTGATAGGATCCGAAGCGATCATGGTCTAGGTATTTGTGCGAGCCTTCTCCCGCCCGGGCGCAAGCGATCGAACGGGATCCGCTCCAGATCCTGCGGCAGTCTGCCGAGGCGTTTGTCTTGTCTGGTCGCGACCAGCAGATCATAATCCGAGCCATGAAGCTGAATTCCAAATACTTCGATTCGATCCGGGTGGCCCCGAAGCGGCAAGCGGCGAGCGCGACCGCAGCGGACCATCCCCCTTGCCAATGGAAGGGGTGTGGCCGGCCGGCGCCCTATCGCGCGCCCAAAGGTCGCGGCCGGGACGGGGAGTATTTCGCTTTCTGCATGGATCACGTGCGCGAATACAATGCCGCCTACAATTATTTCGACGGCATGAGCGACGCCGAGGTTACCGATTTCCAGAAGGATGCGATGACCGGCCATCGCCCCACGTGGAAGGTGGGCGCCAACTCGTGGGCCCACGGAACCAGTGCGCGCATGGCCAAAACCGGTGCCGACACGGGGTTCAGCGCGCATGATCCGCATGGCTTTTTTGCGGAGCGTGCCCGACAGGCTCGGGAGGAGCCGGTGGCAGGCCGGCGGGTGCTGAAGCCCATCGAAAAAAAGTCGCTCGAGGTTCTGCATTTGCCGGAAGCGGCCTCGAAGGTGGAGATCAAAGCCCGCTTCAAGGAACTGGTGAAGCGCCATCATCCAGACGCGAATGGCGGCGATACGCGCTCGGCGGATACGTTGCGCGAAATTATCCAAGCCTATAACTATCTGAAGAAGGCGGGCCTCGTCTGATCTACAGGCGCGGCCCGCCGCTTTGGGCAGCGCCGGGGAGGGCGCAAGCCTCGTCGTAGCCTTGCGGACACCGCGCACCATTGCAGAAGCGGTCCGCAAGCCCACCGGGAGCGCTCGTTAAAGAGCGGTCCGTTGCCCGAGAACAGGTCCTCATGCGCGCGCAAGATTCGACAGTCACGTCCCCTACAGCCGGCCTGCCGGACATGAAGCTCTCTGTCCGCCAGGTGTTCGGGATCGATTCCGATCTCGAGGTTCCCGCCTATTCGAAGGCGGACGAGCACGTTCCCGACCTCGATCCCGATTACCTCTTCAACCGCGAGGTCACGCTCGCCATCCTCGCCGGCTTCAAATTCAACCGGCGCGTGATGATCCAGGGCTATCACGGCACCGGCAAGTCGACCCACATCGAGCAGGTCGCTGCGCGCCTCAACTGGCCATGCATCCGCGTGAACCTCGACAGCCACGTCTCACGCATCGATCTCGTCGGCAAAGACGCGATCGTGCTCAAGGACGGCATGCAGGTGACGGAGTTCCGCGAGGGCATCCTGCCCTATGCGCTGCAAAGCAACACCGCGCTCGTCTTCGATGAGTACGACGCGGGGCGGCCGGACGTGATGTTCGTCATCCAGCGCGTGCTCGAGGTGTCGGGCAAGCTGACGCTGCTCGATCAGTCGAAGGTGATCCGCCCGCATCCGGCCTTTCGCCTGTTCGCAACCACGAACACCATCGGCCTCGGCGATACCTCGGGCCTCTATCACGGCACGCAGCAGATCAACCAGGGGCAGATGGACCGCTGGTCCATCGTCGCCACTCTGAACTATCTGCCGCACGACGACGAGGCGAAGATCGTCCTCTCGAAGGTGAAGAGCTGGGACAAATCGGAGTCGAAGCGGAAGGCCGTGTCATCCATGGTCCGCGTTGCCGATCTCACGCGCCAGTCATTCATCAACGGTGACCTGTCGACCGTGATGAGCCCGCGCACGGTGATGACGTGGGCCGAGAACGCGGAGATCTTCGGCGACATCGGCTTCGCCTTCCGACTCACCTTCCTCAACAAGTGCGACGAGCTCGAGCGTCCGCTGGTGGCCGAGTTCTATCAGCGCGCGTTTGGCGAGGAACTGCCGGAAAGCGCCGCCAACGTCGCGCTGGCCTGACGAGGGAGCCTTGGCTCTGGCGCTGATGGACCGGGACCGCGAGCATCGGCAGGCCTTGGCCGCCGCCGGATACACGGGGGCCAAGGGGGCTGTGCTCTTCTGCACGCTGCTGGCGATCGTCGGCGCGCTGTTCGGTTCGGTCGCGTTCGCCATCCTCTGGGGCCTAGCCATCCCTGACAATGCGCCGGCCGAGAATACGGCGCTCGGCATAGCCTCCGGTGCTGCGCTCGGTATCTGGATCGGTCTTCTAAAGGTGCGCCGAGGCAACCGCGACGCACGCGAGGAGGTCGAGGATCGCGCGTGGCGCCGTCTCGTGCGCCAACAGAGCACGGATAGGAATCCATGACGCACAACCCGAGACGCCAGGAGCCCCCCTCCGAGCCGCTCAAGCGCGTGCTGGGGCTCACCGTGCGCGCCATCGCCGGCGATCCGGACATCCAGGTCACCTATGGGCCCACGAAGCCCGTCTATGAAGGCAAGCACGTGCGCCTCACCGCGCCGGCGCGCATACCGACGCGGTCGGAGATCGCAGTGCTGCGCGGCTGGGCCGACAGCCTGGCGCTGACGGCTGCATGCCATGACGACGCCGTACATCGGCGGCTCGCTCCCTCAGCGGGGCCGGCGCGCGAAGTGTTCGAAGCGATGGAGAGAGCGCGCATCGAAGCGCTCGGCGCCAATCGCATGAGCGGCATGGCCGCCAATCTCACCGCCAAGTGCGAGGATGAATTCGGCCACGGCCGTTTCGAGCGCCCGGCGGACGCCAGCGACGCGCCGATCAGCAGCGTGCTCTCCCTTCTCGTGCGCGAGCGCCTCACGGGGCAAGCGCCGCCTGCAGGCGCCCGCGCCATGGTCGATCTGTGGCGTCCGCGCATCGACGATCGCGCCGAGGCGATGTTCCGGCGACTGAAGGACGTGGCCGAGGATCAGGAAAGCTTCGGGCGCCTCACCCGTGACCTTCTCAAGGCGCTCAACCTTGCCGACGACCTCCTGGAGAGCGAGGCTGAGGAAACCGAGGAAGCCGCCGAGGTCCAGCCGGACGCGGGCGAAGCGGAGGCCGAGAGCGAGGACCAAGGCGGCGAAGGCGGCGAGGAGCAAGAGCGCGAGCAGGAACGCCTCGAGGGCGAGGCGGGAGACGCGCAGCAGCCGACCGAGACCTCCGACCAGCACGACATCGAGAGCGAAGGAGAGGAGCCCGACGGACTCGAGACGAGCGAGCCCTGGCGGCCCAACGTCTCCGTGCTCGATAACCCCGAGCCCTTTGGCTACAAGGTTTATACGCGGGCCCACGATGAGGAGGTCGCCGCGGACGACATCTCCAACTCCGAGGAGCTGGAACGCCTTCGCACCTTCCTGGACAAGGAGCTGAAATCGCTCGCGAGCGTTGTTGCACGCCTCGCCAACCGCCTTCAGCGCCGCCTCCTCGCGCAGCAAAACCGGGCCTGGGATTTCGATCTGGAGGAAGGCGCACTCGATGCTGCGCGCCTCACCCGCATCATCACCGATCCGATGCATCCGCTCTCGTTCAAGCGCGAGCGCGATACCGACTTCCGCGATACGGTCGTCACGCTGCTGCTCGACAACTCGGGCTCGATGCGCGGCCGGCCGATCATGGTGGCGGCCTGCTGCGCCGACATCCTGGCACGCACACTCGAGCGGTGCGGCGTAAAGGTGGAGATCCTGGGCTTCACCACGCGCGCCTGGAAAGGCGGCCGCTCGCGCGAGGATTGGCTCGCGGCCGGCAAGCCGCCGGCGCCGGGCCGCCTCAACGATTTGCGGCACATCGTCTACAAGACGGCCGACGCCCCCTGGCGGCGCGCCAAGCGCTCGCTAGCGCTGATGATGCGCGAGGGCCTGCTCAAGGAAAACATCGACGGCGAAGCGCTAGCGTGGGCGCATCAGCGACTGATGGCCCGGCCCGAGCAGCGGCGCATCCTGATGATGATCTCGGACGGCGCGCCCGTCGACGACTCGACGCTATCCGTCAACTCCGGCACGTACCTCGAGCAGCACTTGCGCAAAGTGATCGAGGAGATCGAGACCCGCTCCCCGGTGGAGCTCATCGCCATCGGCATCGGTCACGACGTGACGCGCTACTACGCGCGCGCCGTCACCATCTCTGATCCGAGCGAGCTCGCCGGCGCCATGACGGACAAGCTCGTGGAGCTCTTCGAGGAGGCCCCGAAGGCGCATCCGGCCCGCGGCGCCGGCCGCCGTATGCAGCGTGCAGGTTAGGCGCGGCTTGGATTCACGGCGCTTGGGTTGTGCCGGCACGTGACAGCGGCTTTGCAGAAGATCCGCATCGACGGCGGCAGCGATCAAGCGCACGGGACCGTATCAGGGCATAGCGTGCGCGATCAGAGGCAAGAGGACAGCTTGCATACATCCGCAGAGGATCTGCCCGCCGTGAGGCCGCACACCCGTGCCGAGCGCATCCGGCGCCTGATCCGATACACCGGCGTCAACGTCGCCAGCCTCGTGGTGGACTACGGCGTATTCTTCGCCGTCATGGCCGTCACCGCATTGCCCGTCCTGGCGAGCGTCGCCGGCTACGCGGTGGCCTTCTCGCTCAACTACAAGCTCTCGCGTCTTTTTGTGTTCGTCGGCGACGGCGCACACAAGAGCGACAAGCGGCTGTTTACCGAGTTCATGGCAACAGGCGTGCTCGGGATCGTGCTCACGGCGGCCGTCACGGCGGCGGGCGTGCATCTCGCCAACCTCGCGCCTGTGCTCGCAAAGACGGCGGCCATGCTCATCTGCTTCGTCACGCTTTACTTCGTTCGAAGCCGGCTGGTGTTCACACGGCTCGCGTAGCGTGGCTCCGGAAGCACTTTGTTTGAGAG
>NZ_DAIQCD010000024.1:0-40775 GCF_036780825.1 Hyphomicrobium sp.
AAATTAATATGCAACTGCAGATTGCATCTCTATGAGGAGAACACGTAACGGACCGGGGAAAACGCACAAAACGCCATTGACCAGAGCATGGAGAATTGACCGGCAATATCTGGAGGAGATCGCCCCTTATGCTTCGGCAGCCCGCAGAGAGCGGGCTTGGGGCGGCGGTCGAGACTGCGGGCGCGCGCAGGAACTTTCTAAATCCGAACCTTCATGGACTGGATGCTGGTGAGCAGATCCATACCAATGCCGAGCTCCTCCTGTCCTCCCAACAGCATGGAGGGGATGGAGGAAACGGACTGCGGGTTCTCGATGTCGTAGAGCGCCGCAAACCGGGCCAGGAACTTCTCCACCTTCGCCGGGTCTTTGAAATCTTCGATATTGATGCGGCTCGAGATCATCTTCGCCAGAACATCGATGTCCGCCTGCGCGGCCTCATCCGGCAATCCGAGCGCCGTCATCACAACCTCGAGCAGCGCCTTGTCGGCCAGGATGCCGTAGGCGGAGGTGATGCTTGAGGCTTTGCGCTGGAAATAGAGGGCGAGACGCACGCCCTGATTATCATCGCCGGCCTTCTGCTCCATGGTCTGGCGGATGTAGAGATCCTGCGTGTCCTTCAGCGATGCGGGATCCTGCACCAGTCCAAGCGCCGTCCGCCTCGCCCGGCCATCTGTTCCGAAGTTGAACGCCTCGGCCACCTCGCGAAGACGCGTGTTGCTCGCTGTATTAGCAAAGCTCTTCGGGTCGTCCAGATCACTCATCAGCGCCTGCCGCAGCATCGCATCGGAAACGTCGTTCCCGAGGCCGTAGGCGGTGCGAATGAAGCTGACCAGACGCTGATTCGAAAGAAGTTGCTCCACACTCTCGATCGTGTCGATGGTCTCGCTGTAATAGTCGCTCTCGACCTGCCCGGCCGCCTTCTGATGATCATAAGGCCCGAGCGTAGCTGTATAGAGATCGATCGTTGACGACTTGAGGGACGCGAACTGCGCCTGCAGCGCCCCCTGCGGCTTTCCATCGGCACCGAAGTTGAACGCCTCCGCAAGCGCGACATAACGCGAATCCCGCAGCCGGTTTGCGTAGCTGAGTGGATCGCTCGTATCGCTCGTCAGAACCTGCCGGATCTTCGTCTTCGACTCATTGTCGGGATCGAGCCCGAACGCTCTCATGACGTAGCTGAAGACTCGGTCATCCTTGAGGATGTCGTCGACCGACAAAAATACACTCATGGCGAACCGGTAGTCGCGCGTGTGCAGGTCCTCGCTTTCAAGCGACTTCGCCTCATAATTGGCGAAGTATCCGTCGATCAGGCTGTCCTGCTGCTCGATCGTCTGCGCTGAAACGCCGGCATCGAGCGAGCCGTCGGCATTGAAATTGAACATCGCCGCAAGCTTCGCGTACTCCGGCTTGCTGTTTGCGTAGCTGTCAGGATCCGAGAGGTCGCTGGTCAGGATGTCCCGCACCATCTGGCTAGAGACGAGCACCGGGTCGATCCCCGCCGCGACCACCGCGTAGTCGCGCAGCATGTGGTTGCCAACGAGATCATCGACCGACGTCACGCCTCCGATGAGGCTCGTATAGACGCTCGTCTTGAAGGCAGCCGCTTGCGGGGATGCGCCGGCTCCCGTCTCCTCGTAGTTGAAATAGATCGTCTCGGTCAGTTGCGCCGTCGTCTGCGCCTGCCCGCCAGGCGCGACGCTGCCGTCACTCTCGAATGAGAATGCCGCCGCGAGCTTTTCGTACTTGGCGTAATTCGGTGAGCCCTCGACGACGGACAGGTCGCCGCTGATCACGGCTTTGATCGCCGTCTCCGACGCGATGCTCGCATCGATGCCAAAAGCTGTCAGCGCGAACTTGAAGAGCCGTTCGTCATTGACGAACTGGTCCGCCGACGAGATCGTTGCCATGCGCGCCTGATAATATGCGACTTCCTCCGCCGCCGCCTGGCCCTTCCGCAGCCGCTGCTCCGAATAAAGGCCCACGATGCTTTCGAGGTCCGAAGGGTCCTGCAGAACCAACGTGCCAGTCTTCACGTTGCCATCGGCGTCGAAGTTGAAGGCGCGCGCAAATTCCAGGTACCGCGTATCCACGAGCTTGCGGACGAAGCTGTCCTCTTGCGTAAGGTCGCTCTCCAGCACCTTGCGCATGAACGCCTTGGCATAGGTCATGTCCTCCAGGCCATGGGCCTTCATCGCGTAAGCGTAGAGGCGCTGATCCTTGAGAAGGTCGTCGACGGATTTAACTTTGCCGATGTTTTCCGTGTAATAGGCGTGCTCTCTGGCCACCTGCGCGTCGGAGAGCGTCCTCTGCACCGATTTGACGATATCGGCCGTGTACATGCGGTAGGAGAGAAACGTGGAGATCATCGCCGGCCCCGTAACGCAATCTTGCGGATCGAGCCTGATTCTCCGAGATCGGTGCGGATACGCACTGACTGAGAACGTGAATCAGCCTCTCAAACAATGACCTGGAGCGCGTTCACGCCAAAACGGCAATCCATCAAGCGTGTAAGCACACCAGACACGGCCGCGCGGCTCTCTGCACGAATCAGCTGCGGCCGGCCGAGTTTGGCCGAGCGAGCTTATCCGAATCTGCCCGCGCGTCGGCGAGGCCGCGCCGAAACGCGGCCAGACCGAGCGGATCGAGTCTAGATCGAAGCTGTAACGGGTCTCTTAACGGCGCATCGGAGGGTGCGTCCGGGCTATTTCTGAGCTTCCGCTTCCGCGAACTGGCGGGATGCCGTGGCTGCCGGCTGGGAGACCGTGCCGACGATCATGCCGAGACTTGTCAGGAACTCGCCCACATGCCGGCCGTCGAGGGCCGAGAGGAGCTTCTCCTCGATCCGGCGGACGATGGGCGAAACCGTCCGGAAAAGCCGCAAACCCTCCTCGGTGATCTTGACCTCGTAAGCCCTCGCATCATCCTGGTCGCGCTGCCGCTGAATAATGCCCTTCTTCAGCATGCGCCGGACAATGTCGGCCATCGTCGATCGATCGATGCCAGTTGCGTCTACGAGCTTGCTCTGGCTAAGGCCCTCGCCGGATGCCAGGGAGAAGAGGACGGCGTATTGGCGCGGCGTGAGATCGTAGCTCGCCATATCGTTCTGGTAGATCTCAGTCACCACCTGCACGGCCCTGTGGAAAAGATGGAGGGGCGACTGTCCAAGTTCTGCTTCTATCGAATTGCACGCCATAGTTGCCCTACCGTCCCCTTTTGCTCGCAAAGATAGCTACATGCCGAGGTGGTATTCCGTTTAAGTCGAAAACCTTCCGTCGACTTCTCAGTCGAGAAAACGTATTGAAATAGCAAAGGATGCGACGGCGCTCGCACCACGCAGCTTTATATGTCGACTGCTGGGGCACTGGGGGCAGACGAGCAATCGGATGATCTTTTCAACCCACGACGTTCATCCTAGGGAACGGATAAGCTATTGGCTCGAGGTCGCGACCCGTGGTTTCGTCGAGCACGAGTTCGGAACTGACGATGCGGCGACGTTTTCTGGGCGCGTGACGCTCGCAGCGTTGCCGGGTCTCGGATTGGCGACATTCGACGCCACGTCCGCGCGCGTCCGCCGCACGGAGCGCAGCGCGTCCCGCTCCGACAATGGCGATCTTCTGATCAACGTGCAGCGGATCGGCGAAAGCCGCGTTTCCCAGGATGGCCGCGATTCCATCGTCCGCGGCCGGGCCATGTTCCTCGTTGATTCGCAGCGCCCGTTCGAGATCGACCTCCGGACCTTTTGCTCGAACGTGGTTGTACGGGTGCCCCGTGCCGAGCTCGAGGCCCGCATGGGCAATCTGGCCGGTGTGACCGCGCGCCCGATCACGACCGCAAGCGGCGTCGGGTCTGTGGCGATGGGCTTTCTCGAGCTCTTGCCGAAGGAAGCGGGCAAGGTCGGCGACATCGCGGGCCTGAAGATCGCCGCGCAGGCCTTGGACCTTGCCGCGCTGGCATTTTCCGCTGAGGAGAACATGGGCACGTCCCTGTCCTCCGCACGGGCGACCGCACTTCTCCGCCTCAAGGCGACCATCGAGCGGCTCCTGATCGATCCCGGCCTCAAACCCGTGCGGGTTGCAGCGGAAACCGGGATTTCCGTGCGCTACGCCAATGCGCTGCTGGCCGAGGAGGATACGTCCATCGAGCGCTACATCGCAGACCGCCGCCTGGATCGCTGCCGCCGTGCCCTCGAAGATCATACGCAAAGCCACCGCGCCATCGGCGAAATTGCCTTCAACTGGGGGTTTTCCGACCTCTCGCACTTCGGCCGCCGCTTCAAAGCCCGATATGGAATGACTCCGACGGAGTACCGGCGCCAGGCGGAAGCCGCGGCCGCCAAGCAGCGGGGGGATTGGCCGGTTCCGGCTGCGGACATCGCCAATCGCCGCAATCGGGAAAAACGACCCTGCGAATCCTGCTGACCGGACCCCTATCCGCCCTGTCCTCGCCGGCGTGCGACGCGATGAGCGGCCGGTAGCTAGCGGAAAGGTCTTGGCAGCGCGCACAAGATCATCAACAAGACTGGAATGTCGAAGAAAATAGCCGGGCCCGAGATCGAGCGGCTCATTCAGCTTCTGGCCCGCCTGCCCGGCCTCGGGCCGCGCTCGGCGCGCAAGGCCGCGCTCGCACTCTTGAAGCGCCGGGAGGATCTGCTCGTCCCCCTCTCGGAAGCGCTCGCCACCGCCGTACGCACCATCGTCATGTGCCCGGTCTGCGGCAGCCTCGACACGGTGTCGCCCTGCACCATCTGCCGCGATGAGCGGCGCGACCGGGAGGTGATCGTCGTCGTCGAGGAGATGGCCGACCTCTGGGCCCTCGAGCGCGCGGCCGTCGTCAACGGCACGTATCATGTGCTCGGCGGCCACCTATCGCCTCTCGACGGCATCGGTCCGGAGCGGCTCAACATTGCGGGTCTCCTCGACCGCGCCGCCTCCGGCCCGGTCAAGGAGATCATCCTGGCGCTTAATGCCACTGTTGAAGGTCAGTCGACCGCCCACTATCTGACGGAGCAGCTGGCTCCCACCGGCGTCATCGTCTCGCGTCTCGCTCAGGGCGTCCCAATCGGCGGCGAGCTCGACTATCTAGACGAAGGCACGCTGGCTGCCGCAATCAAGGCTCGTAAACGCATCTAGAATGCGCCCGGCCGGGACGTACGATCAAACAAGAAGCTTGGAACCGTTCCGGCATCCTGCTTGAACCGGAATGGTCTTAGAGTGCTTCCGGAAAAGTGGGAAAATAAATACTTAGAGCCGTTCCCCGATTCCGCCGAAACCGGAACGGCTCTAAAGCTCCCGTCCGCGGGCCGCGGAGCCAGAGGGTTTTCATGGACGCTCGACCGGAGATGGCCGCGCAGCCGCCTGCGCCACCGATATTCGCCTCGGGCTCTTTGCTGCGCCACATTCTGGTCATGAGCGGCGCCGGTGGCGTCGGTCTCGGCGCCATCTTCCTGAGCGACCTCGCCAATATCGTCTTTCTATCCTGGCTCGAGGACCAGGCGGTGCTTGCGGCCGTCGGATACGCCAGCTCGATCCTGTTCTTCATGACATCGGTCGGCATCGGCCTCGCCATTGCAACGAGCGCCCTCGTCTCGCGTGCACTCGGCGCCCGGCGAACCGTCATGGCTCGCCGCCTTTCGGTGAATGCGCATCTTGCCAATCTGGTCGTCGGCGTCGCCGCGGCGGTCCTGATCTATCTGACCATTCCGTGGCTGCTGACGCTGCTCGGCGCCACGGGGCACACTCATGATCTTGCCGCGCGCTATCTCTACATTCTGACGCCGTCGACGCCCGCTCTCACGCTTGCGATGGCGTCCGCTGCCGTGCTCCGCGCGGCGGGTGACGCACGCCGTGCCATGAACGTCACGCTCTACGGTGCGCTCGTCAACACGGCGCTGGATCCGATCCTCATTCTCTTCGTCGGCCTTGGCATGGACGGTGCCGCCTGGGCCACCGTCACCGCCCGCCTCGTCTTCATGGCGGTTGGACTTTATGGCGTGATCCGCGTGCATGGCCTCCTAGCGCGTCCGCGCCTGAAGGCGTTCATCACCGACGTGCCGGCGTTCGCCGCCATTGCCGTGCCCGCCATCCTGACCAACATCGCAACACCCGTGTCCAATGCCTATGTCACGGCAGTCATCGCCATCTATGGCGACGAAGCGGTCGCCGGCTGGGCCATCATCGGACGCATCCTCCCCGTGGCCTTTGGCGCCATCTACGCACTTTCGTCATCGATCGGCCCCATCATTGGGCAGAATTTCGGCGCCCGCGAAGGCCAGCGCATGCGCCACGCATTCAAGCTCGCGCTGGCCGTCAACGTTGCCTTCACGGCCGTTGCCTGGTTGCTCCTGGCCTTATTCTCACAGAGCCTCATCAGCGCCTTCAGCGCCACAGGCGAGGCAGCGAGCCTGATCCATCTCTTCAGCATCTGGCTCGCGCCTTTGTTCACGTTCATGGGCGCTCTCTTCGTCGTCAACGCCGTTTTCAACACGCTCGACTTTCCCCATTACGCAACACTGCTCAACTGGGGCCGCGCGACGATCGGCACCATCCCACTGGTCCATCTGGGAGGCTGGTTCGCGGGCGCTCAAGGCGTTCTTTTCGCGCACATGGCGGGGGGCGTCGTATTCGGTGTGATCGCCGTATGGCTTTGCCTGCGTCTCTTCGAACGCCTGCTTGCCGAGGATGCAGAAAGCGTCCGCGCGTCCCTCCACTGAGGATCCAGAGCCTTCGAACCTGTGCATGCTGCGCCGGCAAGGCCCCCCTGCCCTGTTGATCGGCGCACCGCTCATATAGGCTCGGCTGCAATCGAATCGGCATGATCGGCCCGCGCAGCGCAGTGACCCAGCCAATCTCGGAACGGATCGCGATCGTCGCGCCTTCTCTCGAAGCCGCCGCCATCCTGCGGCGCGACTTCATCGCCTGGCTCACCGGCCACGGACACCGTGTGCTGTGCCTCACGCCGCCTGGCGCCGGCCGGCATATTCTCGCTTTGCGTGCAATCGGCGCCCAACATCGCGTCGTAGAGCTGCCGCACCCCACCCTGCGCATCCTGGCCGACTGGCAGCAGATCACCGCGCTCACCGCACAATTTCGCGATTGGCAGCCCAATATCGTGTTGGGCTCCGGCCTGCCCACGCTCATGTTCGCCGCCCTCGCGGCACGTCGCGCCGGCGTGAGGCGCGTCGTGAGCCTTATCAACGGCCTGCCGAACGACGGCATTGCAAGTCTCGGCCGCCGGCGCTTTGCGCACGCCCTCCGCGCCAGCGACGCCGCCGTGTTCCACAACCGCGAAAACTTGGCAACGCTGACGCATCTCGGCCTCCTCTCTCCGAACCTGCAGACGCTCGTGGTGCCTGGCAGCGGCGTCGATCTCAAGCGCTTCCGCGCCAAGCCCTTGCCTCCGCAAGAGAAGGGGCTCGTATTCCTCATGCTCGCCCGGCTCGAGCGCCGCCGCGGCGTGCTCGAGTACAAGGCCGCCGCCGAGCACCTCAAGGCGCAATGGCCCAACGCGTCGTTCCGCTTCGCCGGGCCGCCGAGCACGGCTCCCGACGCCATTGCGCCCGAAAGTCTCGCTGACGGCGGGGCCGTCGAATATCTCGGCGAGCTGGAGGACGTGCGCCCCGCCCTCGCAGCCTGCCATGTCTTCGTCTATCCGTCCTATGGTGAGGGCATGCCGCGCGCCGCGCTCGAGGCGTTGGCGACGGGCCGGCCGGTCATCACCACGCATACGCCGGGCTGCTCGGACGTCGTGGACGAAAAGGTTTCGGGCTGCCTTGTGCCGCCTGCAGACACGGCCGCCCTCGCCATCGCCATGGAAAGCTATCTCCGAAACCCGCATCTGCTTCCGGCGGGCTCGCGCGCCGCCAGGCTCAAGGCCGAGCGCCGTTTTGACGCCAAGCGGGTGAACACCGCCCTGGCCCGCAGTCTCGGCGTCTCCTGACCAGAGCCGCGGGTCCCGTAGCGTCGATCCTCGGATTGACCCGCCAAGCGGACTTCCTTATTTCATCTTCATGTCCACCTTACCCATCATATGCCTACCGGATCCCCTGCTTCGCCAGGTCTCGGCGCCCGTCGAGCGCGTCGATGCTGAGCTCCTGAAGCTCGCCGACGACATGCTGGAAACCATGTACGACGCGCCGGGCATTGGCCTCGCGGCGATACAGGTGGGGGTACCGAAACGGCTCATCGTGCTTGACGTCTCCGAGGACGAGGATCAGCCCGATCCGATGACGCTCATCAACCCTGAGATCCTCAAGATCGACGGGGATCTGGTGCACGTGCACGAGGAGGGGTGCCTCTCGATTCCCGACGTCCGCATCGAGATCGAGCGGCCGGCGAGCGTCGTCGTGGGCTATCTGGACCGCGAAGGAAAGCCGCGGGAGCTTCCTGCCGAGGGTCTTCTCGCAACCGCCCTCCAACACGAGATCGACCATCTGAACGGCAAGCTCATCATCGATTTCCTGTCGCGTCTGAAGCGCGACATGGTCGTGCGCAAGTTCAAGAAGCTGGCCCGCGAAGCGCCGGCCGATTAGCTAGAGCAAATCCCATTCAAGCGGGATCGCCCGAAATGGCTGAAGATGTTCGCTCAAACAAGACGATAGAGACTTTGCAGTGAGCGCAAGCGAACGGAAAATGCTCTAGCCTCTCCTCCCACTCTCGCGCCGGAACACCCCATGCCGCTCAAGATCGTATTCATGGGAACGCCTGATTTCTCGGTTCCGGCGCTCGATGCCATTCGCGACGCGGGCCACGAGATCGTGGCCGTCTACAGCCAGCCGCCACGTCCCGCCGGACGTGGCATGGCGGAGCGTCCCTCCCCTGTCCACGCTCGCGCCGAGGCTATGGGCCTCCCCGTACGCACCCCGCGCTCGCTCAAGGAGCTGGAGCAGCAAACGCTCTTTGCCGACCTTGCGGCCGATGCCGCTGTCGTCATCGCGTACGGTCTCATACTGCCACCGGCTATCCTCGCCGCCCCCCGGCTCGGCTGTTTCAATGTGCACCCGTCCGCCCTGCCGCGGTGGCGCGGCGCAGCCCCCATCCAGCGCGCCATCATGGCCGGCGACACCGAGACCGCCGTGATGGTGATGCAGATGGACGAAGGGCTCGATACCGGCCCCGTCGACCTTTCGAAAAGCGTACCCATCGGCCCGGACACGACCGCCGGCCAGCTCCACGATATCCTGGCGCGCCGCAGCGCTGCGCTGATCGTGCATGCCCTGGCCGAGTTGGAGCGGGGCAAATTCGTGGCCGTTCCGCAATCAGAGAATGGCGTGACCTACGCCGCCAAGATCGAGAAGAAAGAAGCCGAGATCGACTTCACGAAATCGGCGTCCGAGGTGCACAACCATATCCGCGGCCTGTCACCCTTTCCGGGAGCCTGGTTCGAAGCGACCCCGCAGGATGGAAAACCGGAGCGCATCAAGGTGCTTCGTTCGACCCGCGCCGAAGGCACTGGTGCGCCAGGTGAGATCCTGGACGATGAAATGACCATCGCCTGCGGCCAGGGGGCAATCCGCCTCCTCGAGGTGCAGCGCGCCGGCAAGCGTGCCATGAACACGCAGGAATTCCTGCGCGGTTTTCCCATGCGGCCCGGCACGCGCCTCGGGCAGCCGAACGCGCATTAAGCATCCGCGCAGAACTTCCCCTCCGATCGGAGCGTTGCCTTTTACTCTGCCAGCATGCTCTCTGGAGAAGATCGATGATCCGCATGCTTGCCGCCGCCTCGGCGACCGTTTTTCTTTCTTTCGCAGCCATCTCGGCAGGCGCCGGCGAGTCCACCACGACGCGCATCATTCCCCAAAACGTCTACGGCGCCACCGTGACCGTCGAGCGGGGCGTCCGCGTCACGCGCCCGCTGCCGCCCGAAGGGCACGTAATCGTCAACCCCGGCAATCGCACACCGCTCAGCCTCAACATCTACGAGCCTGGCGTGCCGTTCGTGCAAGAGCGGCGTTAGAGCCTGATCGTTCGAGGGTGGCGCGGACACGCACCCATCGAGAACGTGAATCAGTCTCCTCAATAGAGCGCACGAGAAGCTTGAGGCGCGCCTCAGAGCCCGCTAGGCAGGGCCATGATGCCAAGAAGCGATAGTTCACGCGCCCCATGCCCCGCTACCGTCTGACAATTGAATACGATGGAACGCCTTTCGTCGGCTGGCAGATTCAGCCCGAGGGCACGTCCGTGCAAGGAGCGCTTGAAAGCGCGATTACCAAGCTGACGGGCGTTTCCGCCGGCATTCGCGGGGCCGGCCGCACCGACGCAGGCGTTCACGCGCGCGGGCAGGTGGCCCATGTCGATATCGAGAAGGCGTGGCCCGCTGACAAAATCCGCGACGGACTCAACTTCTACCTGAAGCCCCTACCGATCGTCGTGCTCGACTGCACCTCCGTGTCACCGGATTTCGATGCCCGCTTCAGCGCCACAACCCGCCATTATCTCTATCGCATCCTACCCCGGCGCGCGCCGCCGGCCCTGGAGCGTCATCGTGTCTGGTGGATACCGCGCACCCTGAATGCGGAAGCCATGCGCGAGGCCGCCGCCGTGCTCGTCGGCCGTCATGACTTCACGACCTTCCGCGCGTCCCAATGCCAGGCGAAGTCTCCGCTCCGCACGCTCGATCGCCTGGACGTTACGCGAGACGGCGAGGAGATCTGCATCTTCGCCTCGGCCCGTTCGTTCCTGCACAATCAGGTGCGCTCCATGGTGGGCAGCCTGAAGCTTGTCGGCGACGGAAAATGGTCGAAGGAGGATCTTGCGCAGGCGCTCGCGGCACAGAACCGTGCCGCTTGCGGCCCGGTGGCTCCCGCAGCCGGCCTCTATCTCATGTCTGTCGACTATGACCGGCCGCTGGACGAGGCGCCTCGTGCGAGCGAACAACCTAGAAAGCCAAGTCCACCAAGCGTGAACACGCTCTAGAGCCACGCTCGCTTCGGAGCGAGCGCGCGCACCATCAGAGCGGCACCGAGATGATGGCGCGCAGGCCCCCCATCGAGCTTTCGCCGAGTGTGACCTCGCCACCGTGGCTCTTGGCGATATCGCGCGCGATCGCGAGACCGAGGCCGCTGTTACCGTCGTCCTGGTTGCGCGAGCGGTCGATGCGGTAGAATGGCCGGAACACGTTGGCGCGCTCGGACGGAGGAATGCCGGGCCCGTTATCGTCCACCTCGACGCGCAGCCATGAGCCCTCCGTCGCCGCGCGGATCACGATCTGGTCGCCATAGCGCACCGCGTTCGAAACCAGGTTGGTGATCGCGCGCTTGAAGGCCTGCCGCTTGAGCGGAAGCATGATGTCGCCCCGCCGGCGCCGGAGCTTGAGCTCGATGGCCGTACCGTAAACCTGGGCTTCCTCGTGCACCTCCTCGAGAAGTTCGGTGAGGTTCGTCATCGTCGCCTCCTCGCCGCCGTCGCCGCGCGCAAACGCGAGATAGTCCTCGAGCATGTGGGCCATTTCGTCGACGTCGGACTTGAGCGACTGCACCTCCGGCGTCTCGCCCATGAAGGCGAGCTCGAGCTTGAACCGCGTGAGCACGGTACGAAGATCGTGGCTGACGCCCGCGAGCATGGTCGTGCGCTGCTCGACGTGCTGGCGAATGCGGCTGCGCATTTCGATGAAGGCGGTTGCCGCCTGACGCACCTCGCGGGCGCCGCGCACCTGGAAGTCGTCTGCCATCGGCCGCCCCTTTCCGAAGGCATCGGCGGCATCGGCAAGACGCAGGATCGGCCGGATCTGATTCCTGAGAAACAGAATAGCGACAGTGAGCAGGATCACGCTCGATCCCACCATCCAGAGCAGGAAGATGTGCGAGTTCGAGGCGTAGGTCTGCGTGCGCACGGCGAGGAAGCGCAGGATCGATTCCGTATGCTGCACCCGGATTTCGACATGGCGCGACTGACCCACCGTATCGATCCAAAAGGGACGCTTGACCTGCCGCGAGATCTCCTTCGAGAGCGCTCGGTCGAGCAGATCGAAGAACGGCTTCTGGCGCGCTTCGGGCAGGTCACCGGGCGGCAGGATCTGCATCGAAAGGCTAAGCCGCTCGCGGGCGATGCGAATGATCTCGTCGTACTCGCTCGTCTCCGCCTTGTCGTAGAAATCGATCAGCGCCGCAATGTCGCGCGCCGTCGTCTCGGAGAGGCGCCGGGTCACGTTCTGCCAGTGGCGCTCCATGAAGACAAACGCGATCACGCCTTCGAGCACCACGATGGGAGCGATGATGATGATGAGCGCGCGGGCATAGAGGCCCTTGGGCATTTTCTCGGCCATGAGGCCGACGGCGCTCTTGTACCAGGACTTGAGCGTTGCCAGCGCCGGCGCCGACGCGTCCATGACGGAGCGGAGCGCCCGGCCGGCGCGGCCCGATGCGGACGTTGAGGGGCCGGGCATATCCAAGGTGTTAGTCCGCGTAGAGAATGTAGCCCTTGCCGCGCACGGTCTGCAGGTAGACCGGATTGGAGGGATCGGTTTCTATTTTGCGGCGCAGTCGGTTGATCTGCACGTCGATGGCGCGGTCGCTGCCCGTCGCATCCTCCGTCGAGAGCTCGTGGCGCTGGATCGGCACCCCCGGCTTCTGCGCGAACTGGCGCAGAAGATCACGCTCGCGCTCGGTAAGCTTGATTGTTTCATTGTTCCGCTTGAGCTCGCCGCGCGCGATGTGGAACACGAGGGTGCCCATGCGCAGCTCGTCGGACTGGTTGGCCGGCGTGGTCTGTGCCGCCTGTCCGCGCCGCAGGATATTGCGCAGCCGCAGGAGAAGCTCACGCGGCTCGAACGGCTTCGAGATGTAGTCGTCCACGCCGACCTCGAGCCCCTCGATACGCTGCTCCGGCTCGGCGCGCGCGGTCAGCATGCAAATCGGGATGTCGCGCTGAGCCTTGATCTCCCGCGCAAGCTCAAGCCCGCTGATGCCCGGCATCATGACGTCGAGCAGAACGATATCGAAATCAAGCCCGCGGAGCGAGGCCTGGGCCGTCTCAGCGTCCGCCGCTGCCGTCACGCGGAAACCCTGCGAATAAAGATAGCGCGCGAGCAGGTCGCGGATTTTCTGATCGTCGTCCACGATCAGAACGTGCGGCGCGTCGTCCGGGAGCGGCTCCCTGCGTTGACTGGCTAACGAGGTCATGACCCGTTCTCTTCGCTCAACTTCTCGCTCTCTCGAGGCGTGCGAACCAGCCTCTCGACCTGCGCGCGATCCTCCTCGGAGATCATGGCGCAGAGAAAGCGCTTGATGGTGGCTTCCGCTTCCGGCCCCGCCGCCTCGAGCGCCGCTTCAATCCGCCCGACCTGAAGGGCTGTCATCCGATCGGAAAGCCGCGCCCCCTTGGGCGTCACGTAGAGCAGCCTCTCGCGGCGGTCCTGGGCCCCGGCCTTCTGCGTGATGAAGCCTTCACCGATGAGCTGCTTTAGCACGCGCGCCAGCGACTGCTTGGTGATCTTCAGGATCTCGAGAAGGTTGGCAACTCTGAGGCCGGGGTTCCGGTGCACGAAATGCAGCACGCGATGGTGCGCGCGCCCAAACCCGTATTGGGCCAGCGCGGCGTCCGGACCGCTGGTGAAATCCCGGTAGGCGAAAAACAGGAGTTCGACGTGCGCGATCAGATCCGGCTGCTTGCCAGCGGCCGGCAAGCCTTCCGAACCGGTGCGTGGCCGTCCGGCGCGGCGTGTGAGAGAGGAGGCGCGAGTTATGTCAGCCATGTTGACATATTTGAAGCCCATTGATACGTCTGGCAAGTCATTTTCGGACAGGGCGATCGATCGGATCGCGGCCGCGTGGGAGCGAGGCTCCGTTGCCGGCCATCGGTCGCGCCGCGGCTAGGACGCGGCGGTCTGCGAGCGCCTGGCACGAAAAGGCCCATGGCAAAGAGCCCCGGCAGGAGCACGGCGCACGAACGTCGGCGATTGCCGGTGATGAGGGTCATCGTGGCCCTGCCCGCCGCCCAGGATTTGCAAACCGAACAGGACGTAGCCATGGCTGAAATCGTTCCTTACCACGATCGCAACGGTTTCATCTGGATGGATGGCAAGCTCGTACCGTGGCGCGAAGCCAACGTCCACATCCTCACGCACGCGCTCCATTACGGCAGCGCCGTCTTCGAAGGCCTGCGGGCTTACGGCGGCGAGATCTTCAAGCTCACCGAGCATTCCGAGCGCCTTGTCGAGAGCGGGCGCATCCTCGAATTCGAGATCACCCAGAGCGTGGCCGAGATCGATCAGGCTTGCCGCGACGTGATGGCCGCCAACAAGCTCGTCGACTGCTACGTGCGCCCCATCGCCTGGCGCGGCAGCGAGCAGATGGGCGTTTCGGCGCAGAAGACGAAAATCCATCTCGCCGTCGCGGCCTGGGAGTGGGGCTCCTATTTCCCCATGGAGCAGCGCCTCAAGGGCATCCGCATCGGCTTCGCCAAGTACCGCCGCCCCGACCCCGCAACGGCGCCGACCCGGGCCAAGGCCGCGGGCCTCTACATGATCTGCACCATCGAGAAGCACCGCGCCGAGCGCGCGGGCTATGCCGATGCCTTGATGCTCGACTGGCGCGGCCGCGTTGCCGAGTGCACGGGCGCCAACATCTTCCTGATCAAGGACGGCGTGCTGCATACGCCCGAGGCGGATTGCTTCCTCGATGGCATCACGCGCCGTACGGTGATTGCGCTCGCCAAGAAGCGCGGGTTCGAGGTGCACGAACGCGCCATCATGCCCGAAGAGCTCGGTTCGTTCTCCGAGTGCTTCATCACCGGCACGGCCGCCGAAGTGACGCCCGTCTCCGAGATTGGCGAATTCCGGTTTACCCCTGGCCAGATCTCCGAGACGCTGCTCAACGACTATATGGCGCTCGTGCAGCCCGATAAGACCCTCGCTGCCGAGTAGGCCGCCGCTTCCCGAAATCCGATCCACATTTACAGGTGACGGCATCTGTCGGCACCTCTCGCCGCGCTTCGCGCCTGTCTCCGCTTGCCCGATGCCGAAAAGTGGCAGAAAGTAGGCGCCATGGGGTCTGGCCACGGAGTGAAGTCATGGCGATCCTGCAAAAAGCCGTATACGGCGGCGCGACTTTGGCCATCGTTCTCGGGGCGGCCATGCTGACGGCAGGCCCCGGTATGGCGCAGGAAGGGCCCGGCGGCGCCATTAATCCTGGCCGCGACTGTCAGACCATCACCACCTGCCGCTTCACCAAGGGCGGAAGCTACCGCGGCTGCCTCTCTTCTTATAGCTGCCGCGTCTGCCGCTATGTGGCCACGAAATGCGCCACCGGCGGCAACGGCCGGCGCTGTCTCACCTCCGTTTGCACCTGGGGCTGATTGCACTTGAGGCTCGCCCCGATGTAGTCCTCTCGGAAGCAACCGGGAGGGCAGCGAAGCGTGCATGACGTGGCGATTATCGGCGGCGGCCACAACGGTCTCACCGCGGCGGCGTATCTGGCGGGCGCGGGCCTCAAGGTCGTCGTGCTGGAAAAGAATGCGAACGTCGGCGGCGCCGCTTTCACGGAGGAGTTCGCGCCCGGGTTCCGCAACTCGGTTGCCGCCTACACCGTGAGCCTTCTGAACCCGAAGGTCATCCGCGACCTCGACCTGCCGCGCCATGGACTTCGCGTCGTCGAGCGTCCGGTGGCCAATTTCTGGCCGGTGGATGCGGAGCGCGCCTTGCTGATGCCCTACGGCCTCGCCGCGCGCCAGCGCGCCATTGCCGCCTTTTCCGAGCACGACGCGGCGCGCCTTCCCGATTACGACGCCGCCCTCGACCGCGCGGCCGCCGTGTTGAAGGGGCTCGTTCTCGAAACGCCACCCAATGCCGGCGGCGGCTTGCCGGCGTTTTGGAAGTCCGCGCGGCTCTCCCGCTCGATCCTCAAGCTGCCCCGTGAGGCGCAACGTGACCTCGCGGGCCTTTTCACGGAAAGCGCCTCGGATTTCCTCGCCCGCTGGTTCGAGAGCGACATCGTCAAAGCCGCATTCGCCTTCGATGGCATTGTCGGCACCTATGCCGCACCGTCGACGCCGGGCACCGCCTACGTGCTGCTCCACCATTGCTTCGGCGAGGTGAACGGCAAGGCCGGCGTGTGGGGGCATGCCGTCGGCGGCATGGGCGCCATCAGCGCCGCCATTGCCGCCACTGCCGTCGAACGGGGCGTCACCATCCGCACCTCTGCGCCTGTGCGTGAAATCGCGGTTGAGAAGGGCCGCGCCGCAGGTATCGTCTTGGCCGATGGAGAGCTTATCCGTGCGCGCGCCATCGCTGCCGCCGTGCCGCCAAAGCTCCTGTTCTCGCGCCTCGTGCCCGAGGGCGCCGTCGCGCCCGCGATCCACCGCCGCCTCGCGACGCTGAAATCGGGCTCCGGCACGTTCCGCATGAACGTCGCGCTGTCGGAGCTGCCCGACTTCACCTGCCGCCCGAACCGCAACGGAACCGAGCACCTCGGGTCCGGTATCGTCATCGGCCCGACACTCGATTACCTGGAGCGCGCCTGGCTCGACGCCCGCATCGAGGGCTGGTCAAGAGAGCCGGTGGTCGAGATGCTGATCCCCTCGACGCTCGACCACACGCTCGCGCCGCCTGGCCGCCACGTGGCAAGCCTGTTCGTGCAACATGTGGCGCCCCACCTGCCGGCGCCGCGCTCCTGGGCCGATCCTGCCGAGAAGGAACGATTCGCCGATCTCGTTATCGACACGGTGACGCGGCATGCGCCGAACTTCCGCTCGGCTGTCCTCGCCCGCCAAGTGCTTTCGCCGCTCGATCTCGAGGAGCGCTTCGGCATGATGGACGGCGACATTTTCCATGGCGCCCTTTCGCTCGATCAGCTCTTCGCGCTTCGTCCCGTCCTTGGCCACGCCGATTACCGCATGCCTTTGCCCGGCCTCTATCTTTGCGCGTCCGGTGCCCACCCCGGCGGTGGCGTCACCGGTGTTCCGGGGCACAATGCAGCACGCGAAATCATTCGTGATTTCAAGCGCCGGTTGCGGTGAAAAAGGACCTGAAAAATCTCCTTTTTATGCCCCCTTAGGCTCGCATGTGAGCTATCAAACATATGATATAGCAGCGAAAAATCGTATCAATCCGGGTCCGGATTTAACGGTTTGTAAAGCCATTCAGCGGAGCTTCGAGTTAAGTGAATCGCAATGATTCTGAGGAGCTGCGAGATGGGCAAGCTTTCGATCTACATGGCCATGAAACGGGACTTGGCGTTCGAGTTCGAGCGGGAATTGCGCGCCGTGCGTAACCTGATCCTCGGCGTCACGCGGCTTTCCGGCACCGAATATACGATCGAACTGATCGGCAATGAGGGCTTCGTGGGCGGCAGCCGTGCCCGCGCGGCGTTCATCGAGGCATTCCATGCCGCGACCCACGAGGCGCTGGTGAAGTACGCCCACGATCTCGCCCACGAATGCCTTGAGCACGGGATGGACCAGGAGATCGTGAGCAGCGCCCTTGGCGGCCAGCCACCTTTCCAGGCCGGGCGGCCCATGCGCGAGCCGCAGCAGCATGCGCCTTCCCCGCACATGCCGACACACGACGGCTCCAACACCGTCCGCTTGGCCGCATGCGCCTGACCGGGCGGGACACACGTTTGAACCCTGATGACCCTACCTGGGGGAAGTTGGTCTAGAACCGTTCCGCTTTAAGTGGAATCGGGGAACGGCTCTAAGTTTTTGTTTAATCGTGCTTCTTCTCGGAAAACCGGTTCCCACTTTTCCGGAAGCACTCTAATTGAAGGCGACGAGCTTGGCCTCGTCGGTCAGCACGAACATCTTGCCCTGCGCGACGACCGGCGGAATGTAGACCGCGCCGCCGATGGCCATCTGGCCCGTGACGCGTCCCGTGGCGGCGTCCACGCCGGCGAGCTGTCCCTCCTTAGAGGCGAGCCACAGCGTACCGTTCGCGAGCACCGGTCCCGCCCACGTCTTGGAACCGGGCAGCTTGAGCGTCCATTGCGTGCGCCCGTCCGTGCGGTGAAGGGCCATCAGCAGCCCCGACGTATCGACGACGAACACGCTGTCACCGGCAACGAACGGCGGTTGCACGCCGGGGATGGTGAGCGACCAGAGGCGCTCACCGCTCTTGGCGTTCGTGGCGACCATGCGCCCGCCATGGCCAATGGCGAAAACGATGCCGTTATCGATGACCGGGCGGGCAGCGTCGCTCATGGACGCAAGCTGCGACGTGGTGCGCGAGCGCGAAAGGCTTTCGGACCACAGACCGCTGCCGTCGGCCACGCGCAAGGCGACGAGGTCGCCCGTCGGATACGGCACGACGACAACGTCGCCGTCCACCGCCGGGCTGGCGTTGAGACCGAGGCTCGCCGACTGTGGCAGCCCGCGCACGACCCACAGCTCGGCTCCATCGATGGTCGAAAGGCAGTAGAGGCGACCCTCCACGGTCAGCACGAACACGCGGTCCTGCGTCACGGTCGGTGCGACGCGCACCGGCACGCCGAGATTCTTCTCCCAGATGCGGTTGCCCGAAGCCGGATCGAGCGCAATGACGGTGCCGTAACCGCTGGCCGCAAACAGGCGTCCTCCCTCGGCCGCAATACCGCCGCCATACCCGCCGCCGTCCTCCGCCGTGAGGTAGAGGATGTTCTGCGCCGCCACCGTGAGGCCGCTGGGGCCCGCCGTTTTGTCCGTGGTGGGCTTGAGGGAGGCCGTCCACAGCGCCGATCCGCCCGAGAGGGAGAACGCGGCAACGACGCCGCCAGAATCGAGCGCGAAGATTTTGCCGTCATAGACGATCGGACTGGCCGAGACCCGGCCCACCTTGCTGGTGCCGCGGCCGGCGCTCGCGGTCCAGGCCTGGCGCAGGCTGCTGCCGGAAAGAGCAAGATGCCCCGGCGCGTTGCTCGGCACGCCCCCCGGCTGCGCCCAAACCTCGTTGAGCTGCGGCGGCGGGAGCGCGATGGGCCCCGACGCCTCCGCCAGCTCACCCACGTTGCGCTCTTGCGCCGGCAGCACCGCAATCCGTTTCCCCGGCAGCGGCGGCGTCGTCTCCTTGAATGGATTGAGCTCGCCGACCTTGGGCAGGCTCGGCAAGCTCTCCGAGCAGCCGCTGATGGCAAGCGGCGTGGCCGCGGCCATGGCGACCGCCACGCATGTTGCAATCCGGCCCAAGCGATCGCGCACCATATTGAAACCTCGGAAGCCGGCCATCAGGGGGCCGGAGCAGGTGTCTCTGTGCTCTTGGCTGCATCAGCATTTGCAGCCGGCGCCGGAGCGCTCGAATTGGCCAGATCCTCGCTCGCGATCTTGGCCATCAGGCGATGGACCCTTTCACTGGCGCCCTGGCCGAGCCCCGGATCGGCGAGAAGCGGGGTGAGCAGACTGCGCGCCTCGTCACGCTTGCCAGCTTCGAGTGCCGCGGTGGCAAGCAGCTCGCTCGCCGTGAAACGCCAGGGATTCTCTGCCGCTGTCAGAGGCTTGAGCCGATTCTCCATCTCCGTAAAGTCGGCCTGCCCCAGACGCAGCGATGCCGCCTGCAGGCGCGCGAAGTTCGCAAGGAGAGGATCGGCGCTGGAATCGTTGGCCAACTTGTCGAAAACCGCCAGCGCTTCCGCCCGCTTGTCGAGCTTGAGGTACGCGCCGGCTTCGGAAAGGCTGGCCAGCGTGGCATACCCTCTCGGCCCAGCTTCCGCCAGCTCCGCGAATTCCTTCGCCGCCTCCTCGGTTTTGCCCGAGTTCATGAGCTGGGCCGCGACCTCGTACCGGGCGCCGGCCGCGTTGGCGTTGGCATGACGCTGGGCCTCCCAGATCTTGCTGCCTGCGACCACCGCCACGATGGCGATGGCCGCCAAGATGAAGTAGGTCCCGTAGCGCTGCCAGAGCTTTGCGTACTGCTCGCGGCGCAGTTCCTCTTCCACCTCGCGGAACAGCGCGTCGTTATTGTCGACCATGAAGCTCCGTGCCTCAGCTATGGGTTGGCAGGCTGGCTGCCGAATGCCCGACGATAGGCTGGCAGCGCGGTGGCCCCTTGATTGGGCCAATCAGGACACGCTTGATAGCGCGGCAGCGCCCGCAAGGGCAAATGGCGAGTGGACGGTTCCCCCACCTTCTCCGCCAGGTTGTCTCCGATCTGGGAGCAGAGAACCGACGCCAAGGCTCTCCAGTCTGCCGCCGTTCTTAGAGCCGTCCCGCTTTAAGTGGAATCGGGGACGGCTCTAAGTGCTCAACTTTTTCGGCTTTTTCGTGACTGCGGCGAGGTCTCGCGGCTCATCCTTCATGGCATAAGTATGCTCGGTCCCCGGAAAGCGGCGCGCGCCCACCTCCTCCGCGTAGGCGCGGATGGCATCCTCGATGGCCGTCGCCACGGCGCCGAACTTTTTCACGAACTTTGGTACTCTGGGCGAAAGGCCCAGCATATCCTCCATGACCAGGACCTGCCCGTCGCAGTGCGAAGAGGCGCCGATGCCGATGGTCGGGATTGGAACCTGCTCCGTGATCCGGGCGGCCAGCGGCGCCGACATCGCCTCGAGCACCACCGCGAAGGCCCCGGCATCTGAAAGCGCGAGCGCGTCGGCCTCGATGGCAGGCCATTCGTCGCGCGTCCGACCCTGGGTCTTAAAGCCCCCGAGAACATTGATGGACTGCGGCGTAAGCCCGATATGCCCCATCACCGGGATGCCTCGATCGACGAGATAGCGTGTAGTTTCCGCCATGCGCCGCCCACCTTCGAGCTTCACCGCCCCGCAATCCGTCTCCTTCATGACGCGCGCGGCGTTCCGGAACGCAACGGAAGGGCTTTCCTCATAGGACCCGAACGGCATGTCCACGACGACCAGCGCGCGCCTGGCTCCGCGAACGACTGCCCGGCCGTGCACGATCATCATATCGAGCGTCACTGGCACGGTCGTCTCGAAGCCGTGCATGACCATGCCGAGGCTGTCTCCCACGATCAGGAGATCACAGTACTTGTCGGCGATCGCGGCCGTGTGCGCATGATACGAGGTCAGCGCGACGATCGGCTTCACCCGTTTCATGGCGGCGATATCGGGTGCCATCAGGCGATGGGTCTGCGCGTGCAGCGACATGTCGTCAGCGTCTCCTGGTATGCATGCGGAATCTAAACCTCACCGCTTTGGAACGCCACTCGGCCGTGACCCGAACAAAGTATGGCGTCTCCTGCGGACGCCACGCGCTTGCGAGACCTCCGCAGTTGAGATTGGGCAACACCATCCCGCAAGATCAGCCTTTGGCGAGGCCGCGCAAATTGCTTGCGCAAGCGTGCCGATGATAACCTTAAAGGCCCGCTAACTGAGCGTTAGCCGATTTATGTCAATCCTTGTGACGGCTGATTTTTGCGTAACGGCTGCAGGGATGGTTGCATGGTGGTGCATGTTTTCGCGAGACCGCATCGGTCCACCAGGCTCGCCCGCGCGCTAGGCGCCGCCTCGCTCTCTATGCTTAGCACAGCCTTTCTCGCCATGGGCGCGGGCTCCCCCGTTCCGCCGGCCAGCGCGCAGGATTTGTTTGGCTTTTGGGATGCGCCCTCCTCCTATACGGCCCGGAAAAAGCCAACCGCCACAGCCCGCTCCAAAGCCTCCCAGGAGAAGCCCCAGCCGAGAGAAGAGGAGAGTGCCAGCCGCCGCGCCGAAGGCCCGCTCGTCGTCAACATCTCGCTCTCGCGCCAACGCCTCACGATTTACGATGCACACGGTCCGGTGGCCTCCGCGCCCGTTTCGTCCGGCCGGGCGGGCTACGCCACGCCGACCGGCGTCTTCACGATCCTTCAGAAGCGCCGGATGCACTATTCGAACATCTATCAGGGCGCGCCCATGCCCAATATGCAGCGCCTCACGTGGTCGGGCGTAGCGCTGCACGCCGGCGTTCTGCCGGGCTATCCGGCCTCGCACGGCTGCATTCGGCTTCCGCAAGGCTTCTCGAAGAAGCTTTTCGGGATGACCAAGCTCGGTACGCGCGTCATCGTCACCCGCGATCCGGTGGCGCCGAAGCCGATCGTGCACGCACGACTTTTCACCGCGTTCCCGCCCGAAGACGATATCGCCGCCGGAACCGATGTTGCCCAGACAACGAAGGTTGCAGACGCCTCAGGGAGCGTTGTCGTGGCGGCGACGGGATCCGCGACGGATTTCGAGGGTTGGACGGACGCCCATGCGATGGAACACCGGTTCCGCGAGCGCCGCCGCCTCGAGGCCGGAAAGCTCCTGGCCGACATCCGCGCCGCCGGCTACGCGAGGGCCGAGCGGGACATACGTCTCGCCATGGCGAACAAGACCGCCGATGCGGCGCACCGGACCCTGGCTGACGCGCGCGAAGAGGCGGCCCGGCTCGAGGAGCAGCTTGGCACGCTGGAGGCTTCGCTCGCGGAGGGAGAAGCGGCCCTCGCCGATCTCCCTACAACCGCTTCGGAACGAAAGACGTCCGACCGCAAGGCCGAGGCCTCAGAGGCCTCCAAGCGTATCGCCCGCCGGCTAGCGCTCGAGGAGCGGGTCGCCCGCCTTCCGGGCGAGATCGAAGCGGTTCGGGACGCCCACATAAGAGCCCAGGCGGAACTACAGAAGGCCGAAGCCGCCGCACGTGAGGCCGAGATCGGCCTAAGCGCCGCAACGGATGCGCTGGACGAGGCCGAAACCGCGCTCAAGCAGGGGCTGGCCAAGGAGAAAGCGGCAGAGAAGCGCGACGCCATACGGGACCGTCCCGTCTCGGTGTTCATCAGCCGCGCCAAGCAGAGGCTCTACATCCGCCAGGGGTACGACGACGTGCTCGATGCGCCGGTGACGATCGACCGCCCGGACGAGCCAATCGGAACACACGTCTTTACCGCGCTGGACTTTACGGAGAACAGGATGGACATGGTCTGGAACGTGGTGACGGTTCCCCACGACCCTTCCCGGAAAGCACGGCGCAAGACCGGCAAGGAAGCGAGCCGGCCGGCTCCCGAGCCCATCTTCGATCCGAAGGCCCAGACCGCTGCCGCAGCCCTCGATCGGCTCACGATCTCCGAGGACGTGCGCGCCGAGATTGCCGACGTGATGAAGCCCGGCTCCTCTCTCGTCATCTCGGACCTCGGGATCGGCAACGAAACCGGAGCCTACACGGATTTCATCGTGCCCATCCGCTGAGAGCTCCGCCCAGGCGCCCCATCGATGCGTATGTCCGCGCGCACCGCTAGGCTCCGAACCCAATCAGGCCTTTGCTTTTCCAACGAACAGTGGTTCAAGCTCTGAAACATCGGAGCTTGGATCATGGCGAACGGATTTTGGCTGAGCGACGCGCAGTGGAAAGCGATCGAACCGCATCTTCCCAAGAACCAGCCGGGCGCGCGCCGCGTTGACGACCGGCGCGTGCTGAGCGGCATTATCCATGTGCTGCAATCGGGCTGCCGCTGGCGTGACTGTCCGCCGGAATACGGGCCTCACGCGACGCTCTACAATCGCTGGAACCGATGGTCGCGCCGTGCCGTCTGGCGCCGCTTGTTCGAGGCTTTACGTGAGGTCTCGGCGGACGCGTTTCACAGCATCGACTCGACAACCGCCAAGACGCACCGCTCGGCAGCCGGCGGAAAAGAGGGGCGGAAGCGCAAGCTATCGGCCGTTCCCGCGGCGGGCGCACGACCAAACAAAAACTTAGAACCGCTCCCCGATTCCATCTAAAGCGGAACGGCTCTAAAGCCGCTCCGCAATGAGACTGGAACGGCTTCAGAGTTTCGTCTTTCAGCAATGAAACCGCGCTCAGCGGACAACCGTGACCGGGCAATGGGCGCGATAGACGACGTCACGCGATACCGATCCGAGTACGAGACGCTGCACAGCGCCCTTGCCGCCCGTCCCGACCACGATATGGCCGAACCCATTCTGCTCCGCATGGAAGATGATCGCCTGAGCCGGATCGCGGCTTTCGATCAGCTCCGTGCGAACATCAGGCGCGCCCCGCTTCTGGGCTTCTGCCGCAGCATCGGCAAGGACGCGCCTTGCGTCGCTTTCGGTCCAGAGCAGAACCGGAGGGCCGCCGCGGCCGTATCCGCCGATGAGCTGATTGACCGCCACGAGCGTCAGTTCCCCACCCAATCCTTTGGCAAGCTTGGCGGCAAAATCGATGGCGGGCAGGCTGTGCTCGGTGTCGTCAATAGCGCAAAGAACCTTGATCATTTTCCGACCCTCTTTCGTTGGATGTATATTTGTTTATTCAGGGTAAAATGATCTCACGCGACGTGGCAAGCGACATTGCGCAAGGTCAATGCCGCCGATCGAGCGCAATCTGACGAGTTTATTAGTTGCTATAAAGAGTTAGCGCGATTGTTCAGTTCTACCACGCATTGAAGAGCCGCCGTACCAGCCGCACGGCGAGATGGCCGGGCACCCACCCGCGCGCCCACACCGCGAGCGTGGCGTTGGGCTGATACCTGAGCCGCGGCCAGATGCTGGTGGAGGCGCGCCAGATGCTGCGCGCCACGACGTCGACCTCGGCGCCCGCATCCTCCCAGGCCTGGAGATTGGGCATCACGAGAGACACGAACTCGTCGTAGGCTGTGAGGCCCGGCTTTGTCGCCACCTCGCGCGAGCGCTCGAAGAAGTCGGTCTTGATCATGCCGGGCTCTATGATCTTGACCTTAATATTGTGCTGGCGCAGCTCGAGCCAAAGCGCCTCGGAGAAGCCTTCCAAGGCCCACTTCGTCGCGCAATACATAGAATAGAGCGGCAGCGTCAGTCGCCCCGCCGCAGACCCGACGTTGACGATGCGCCCCTGCCGCCGTTCGCGCATATGCGGGAGAACGGCGCGCGTGACGTTCATGACCCCGAAGACGTTGGTTTCGAACTGGCGGCGGATTTGATCGTCGCTCTGCGCCTCGAACGGCCCGATCAGCCCATAGCCCGCGTTGTTGACCACAACGTCGATGCCACCGCATTGGGCGATCACGTCCTCGACGGCGCGCTCGACCGAAGCAGGATCTGTCACGTCGAGCTTGAGCAGCTTGATGCGGTCCGACACGGTGCCGAGGTTGCTTTTCTCCGGCGTCCGCATCGTGGCAGCGACGGTCCAGCCCTTGGCGGCGAACAGTTCTGCCGCAGCCCGTCCGATCCCGGTCGAGGCGCCTGTAATCAGCACGGTTTTATTAGCGGCGTTCAACGCGGATCCTCGGTGTAACAAGGCCGCCGAGACAGCCCGGCGGTGTTGGGACTGATGGAAAGGCTCAGGTAGCTGATCGAGTGAGATGCGAGCCGTCTTGCCGGAAGCGAGCGGGAACAGCCGTCCTCGGGAGACAAGCAGAGACTGGAGAGCCCGCATCGAGGTGCGTGATACTCTCAAGCAAAGTCCCGCAGCGCGTTCACGTTGCGATCGGATGCGGAGTGAACGCCCTTAATCGATCATCGTCAGGAATTCCTGCCGCGTGATCGCGCTGTCGCGGAAGATGCCAAGCATGCGGCTCGTCACCATGTCCGTGCCAGGCTTATGGATGCCACGCGTCGTCATGCAATGGTGCTCGGCCTTGATCACCACCGCCACACCCTGGGGCTGCAGCGCGGACTCAATGGCGTTGGCAATCTGCGCCGTCATCTTCTCCTGGATCTGCAGGCGCTTCGCATAGACTTCCACCACGCGCGCAAGCTTCGAGATGCCGACGACGCGGCCGTTCGGAATATAGCCGACCCACGCCCGGCCGATAATCGGCGCCATATGGTGCTCACAATGGCTCTCGAACCGGATGCCGCGCAGCACGATCATCTCGTCGTAGCCTTCGGTCTCCTCGAAAGTCTTCTGCAGGATCGCCTCGGGATCGTCGCGGTAGCCCCGGAAATACTCCTCGAACGCCTTGGCCACACGCTTCGGCGTCTCGATCAGCCCGTCGCGTTCAGGATTGTCGCCCGCCCAGCGAAGAAGCGTGCGAACGGCTGCCTCCGCCTCTTCGCGCGTTGGCGCCGGTGCCTCTGAAGTTGAAATATTGACGAGCTTGTTTTTCATGGCTGGGGCGTTTGCCTATGTCCCGTGGAGCCTTATTGGTCGACGCGAACAATACGCGCGCACGTTGGCTCCGGATCAGAATTTGAAGGAAAGGCGGCCACACGGGGACGCCGACGAAGAACCCCGTAGGGCGGGGGCTTCCTTAACATAGTCGCCCCCGGGGGAAAGGAAAAGAATAGCCCGGGAAATTGCGCGCGCCGATAAGGTCAAGCCACCGTCATGCTTAACGGCGGCGCGGCACCACGCCGCAAGCAACACCGTCGTCCTAGCGCAGGCTTGTTTGCTTAACCAAGCGTTTCCACAAACCGGAGGATCTCCTGCGCCGCCCGCTCGAGGTTCCCGTCAAGCGTTGCACCGGAGCGGCGCCGGGGCGCGAGGTCATGATCGCCATCAGCGGCCCAGCACACGGTGATTGCGGGTGACAGGCCATAGCCGGCCACCTCCTCAGGCCCACCGAACGGATCGCGCTCGCCTTGCACGATCAAAGTGGGGCATGACAGGGGAATGAGATGTCGGGTCCTGAGCTGATCCGGCTTCTTCGGCGGATGGAACGGATAGCCAAGGCAGACGAGCCCAGCGATAGAGTCGCAATCGAACAGCGATTGGGCCGCGAGGCTCGCCACCCGCCCGCCGAGCGACTTGCCGCCGATCAGCAGAGGCCCGCCGCGGCCGAAAGACTCACGGGCGGCCGCAACGGCGGCTTCATACTCAGGAACGAGGCGCTCTGCTTTTGGCGGCGGGCGGCGGGATCCTGAGGTCTCCCGCTCCGCCATATACTCAAAATCGAAGCGAAGCACCCTGAGGCCCATCCCAGCCAGGAGATCCGACATCCGGCTCATCCAGGGGCTCGTCACCGGTGCACCGGCGCCGGGAGCCAGCAACAGCGTCGCCCCCGCATTCGTCTCACCCGCGATAAGGAACGTTGTCATGAGCGCCTCCGATAGGACGGGTCGAATCCGCGCAAGCTTGGACGGCGTTCACGGGGGCCCATTCCATGCCGACCAGAGCGCATACGCTATAGGGTCGCATTTTGGCCCTGCCCTCGGCTAAGATGCGCTATGTGATTTGACGCGGGGGATCGTGCCCTTGGCCCGACGCAACATGACACGGCCGCCTTCGGCGCGGCTGGCAGTAGCGCCGGCATGGTTGCTGGCAGTCCCATTTGCGCTTTTTTCCAGCGCCGCATGGAGCGCGGACGCGCCAGCGCCTCCGGATCCTGTTCATGCCGAGCTCGGCCGCACATGGCACGCGCCGGCTGCCATGACGGCGGAAGCCGCTGCGGAGCACGCAGCCGGCGACGCGATCGTGCCGCCGCTTCCAAAGCCAGCCCAACGCCCAGCAGCATCACCACCGGCAAGCGCCGTGGGCGTCCCCATGCCGAAGCCCCCGCCTCCGGCTGCAAAAGCCGCCGCCATCACACCGGACAAGCCGGCGGCGTCGAGCAAGCCCGCCAAGCCGGCTCTCACTGCGAAGCAACTCTTCGGCACGGTGAAGACCGCCGCCCCTCTCGAAGCCCGGGCCATCGGCTGGTACGCCAAGGGCTGCCTCGCCGGCGGCGAGCCGATCGCCGTCAACGGACCGGGATGGCAGGTGATGCGCCTTTCGCGCAACCGCAACTGGGGGCACCCGAACCTCGTCGCCTTGATCGAGCGCCTCGCACGCGAGACCACCGCTGCCGGTGAATGGCCGGGTCTTCTGGTGGGCGACATGTCCCAGCCGCGCGGCGGCCCCATGATCTCCGGCCACGCGAGCCATCAGGTCGGCCTCGACGCCGACATCTGGCTCACGCCGATGCCCGACCGCAAGCTCACCCGCCGCGAGCGGGAGGACATGTCGGCTGTCTCCATGCTGAGGAACGCCGGGGAAGTGGATCCCAAGGTCTGGGGCGAAGGGCAGGTGAAGCTGATCAAGCGCGCCGCATCCTACCCGGAGGTCGAGCGCATACTCGTTCACCCGGCTTTGAAAAAGGCCCTCTGCGAAGCAGCCGGAACCGACCGTGGCTGGCTCAACAAGGTTCGCCCCTATTTCGGCCACTACTATCATTTCCATGTGCGTATCGGCTGCCCGAAGGGCTCGTCCAACTGCCGGAGCCAGGCTCCCGTTCCGAGCGGCGACGGATGCGGAACGGAGCTGGCCGACTGGCTGAAGCGCGTTGCGCCCAAGCCGAAGCCTCCCCCGACCGCAGCCAAGCCGCCGGTGAAGCCCGCCAAGCCCGCGCCGCCGAAGCCGGAGATCACGCTTGCCGATCTGCCGCCCGACTGCGGGGCGGTGCTGACTGCGGGCGGACACCAGCCTCCGACCAAGCCCGCCGCGGTCGTCGACCGGAGCAAGAACGCCGCGCCTGAGAAGGACAAGACGATCAGCACGGCCGCACCGGCGCCAGCCAAGACTGTTCCGTCCCCGACCAAGGCGTCAACGAACTGAGCTGACGTTCATCGGGATCCAACCTCTCGGAGGCGCGTCTCTCATTACGCTCTCCCAAATCCTCTTAGGCCACCACCGCGCCCGGCCGCAGCGGAGGATGCCCGAAGGGGCGCACTGGCATTGTGTAGACGTTGGCCGCCGGAACCGTCACAATCTCCCTTTCCGGCCAGCGCAGCGCCGTGAGCTTGCCGCCGAAGCAGCATCCCGTATCGATGCAGATGGTATTGTTGACCCAGCCGGCATCCGGCACCGGCGTATGTCCGTAGACGATCGACGTTCGCCCCTTGTACTCCGCCGCCCAATGATAGCGGATCGGCAGGCCGAATTTGTCAGTCTCGCCGGATGTCTCCCCGTAAAGGCAGAAGCGGCGAATTTCACCTGTGAGGCGGCCGATCATTCCTTCCTTGATGCCCGCATGCGCCACGGCAAGCCGCCCTCCATCGAGCCAGAGATAGATCGGCAGCTCTTTGAGAAAATCGCGGACAGCAATCCGGAACGTCTTGGGGTCGTGCGCAAGCTGTTGGATGGTGCGGTCGAGGCCGTGGCTTGCCTTCACGTCGGCTCCGTCGAGCCAGCGCTGGAACTTCACGTCATGGTTGCCAGGCACTGCGAGGGCCGAGCCGCCCCGCACCATACTCATGACGAGGCGCAGCACATCCGGTGCGCGAGGTCCACGGTCGACGAGATCGCCGACGAACACAGCCTTGCGCCCGAGAGGCGGCACGACCGAGACCCGGACGTCGCCGTGCGTCCCGCTCCAGCGCACGCGATAGCCGAGCGCGGCGAGCAGGGCCTCGAGTTCGCCCGCGCATCCGTGCACGTCTCCGATGATGTCGAATGGACCGCTGTCTGCGCGCAAATCGCAGCGGTCGAAAGCCCTGTCGTCGATTTCAGTTCCGGTCATGCGGTTGCTCATGTAGCGCAATTCCGGAAAAGTTGAAGATATATCCGACGAGCCTGCTCCATCCCTGCGCTGCAAAGCGGCACATCGCTCCACGGCGGGGCGCCGCGCGCATCGTGTAAGCGCCAACCATTACGTCTCGATGAAGTCCTCGACCTGCCGCCTGGGTTTCGGCACATCGGTCATATAGCCGGCGAGATGCTCGAGCCCAACGGGCACGGGCCCGCCATAGGCCCAATCGATGAGCTCGACGGTGTGGGCGAACGGCGTGTCGCTCGCATTTTCAAGGTGCGTGATGCAGCCGATGTTGCCGGCTGCCACCACATCGGCCCGGGTGGCGCGGATGTTGTCGAGCTTGCGCGCCTTGAGCTGCCCGGCGATCTCGGACTGCAGGATGTTGTAAGTGCCGGCCGAGCCGCAGCAGAGGTGCCCTTCCGGCACATCCACGACCGCAAAGCCCGCCTGCTTCAAGAGGGCCCTCGGCTCATCGTGAATCTGCTGCCCATGCTGCAGCGAGCACGCCGAATGGTAGGCCACCCGCAGCCCCGACCACCGCTCCGGCGCGCCAAGCTTGTAGTCGAAGAGAAACTCCGCAACGTCCCTGGCCAAACTCGAGACACGCTTCGCCTTCTCGGCGTAGGCCGGATCGTGGCGCAGCATGTGCCCATAGTCCTTCACCGTCGTTCCACACCCCGAAGCATTGACGATGATGGCGTCCACCTCGCCGCGTGCGATTTCCTTCCACCAGGCATCCACGTTGCGCCGCGCGAAGGCTTTCGCCTCCTCGGCCTCGCCCATGTGCTGAACCACCGCCCCGCAGCAGCCGGCGCCATCCGCGACGACGACATCCACGCCGCGGCGCGCGAGCAGGCGAATGGTGGCGTCGTTGATGTCGGGCCGGAGAACCTGCTGCACGCAACCCGTCATCAAGATCACGCGCGCGCGCCGCGTGCCGTGCGTCACCGCCGTGCCGGGGCCGAGGAAGCGGCCACTGCGCAGAGCTGGCGAAACGGGTGCCAGCGCCAGCATGGCCGCCGCCTCCTTGAGACCAAAGCGCTCCAGGAGCGGGATCAGCGGCCGTGCCAGCGGCGCCATCTTGAGCGCGAATCGGAAGCGGCGCGGATACGGAATGACGAAGGTGAGGAGCCGCCGCAGCATCCGCTCCTTGGAGCTGCGGGTCGTGCGCTCCGCGATCTCGGCCCGCGCGATATCGACGAGGTGCATGTAATCGACGCCGCTCGGACACGTCGTCATGCATGAAAGGCATGTCAGGCAGCGATCGACATGGTGGCGCACCTGCGGCGTCGGCGGCTTTTCCCGCCCGCGCTCCAGCATATCCTTGATCAGGTAGATGCGCCCGCGCGGGCTGTCGCGCTCGTCGCCGAAAAGCACATACGTCGGACATACCGCCGTGCAGAGCCCGCAATGCACGCAGCGCCTCAGGATCCGCTCGGCCTCGGCGATGCGCGGATCGGAAAGCTGCTCAGGCGCGAAGTTCGTTTGCATCGTCCGTCTTTCGGGCGGTGACCCTTGATCGGGCCGGCGTCTCTTACATTCCAACGCGAGTGAACATGCTTTAAACCGTAGCGTACATCCGTCCAGGATTGAGCAGCCGCATCGGATCGAACGCGTGTTTGATTCCGCGCGTGATCCGGTCGACCGCGGGCCCGAGCGGCTGGAACACGTCGACGGACTGGCGAACCGTCTCATCGGCGCGGATCAGCGTCGCATGGCCGCCATGGCTGGCAACGGCGCGGCGGATATCGGCGCTCGCCGCATCGGCCGATGCCGGCGTCTCCAGCCACACGAGGCCCCCCGACCAATCGTAGAACGTCTCGACCCGCATATGGCGGCGCACCGCCGCGACGAGAGCCGCCGCCCTGCTCGGCGTTGTCGAGATCCGCCAGAGATGCGCTCCGTTTGCCGGGAAGAAGGAGAGCCGCCTCACCTCGCCCCAGAATGCGAGAGAGCTTTCAAGATCGAGCTCAAGCGGCGCGCCAAAGACTTTCAGCGCATCCCTGAGCTTCCCCTTGCGGTAGGCGACCGAGCGCGCGAAGTTCTCGACGCGGATCGCCGTCAGGGCGCGGGCCTCCCCGCCGAGCGCCTTGTGGCCAAGACGCGAGGCGAGCGCCGGCGCCAGGTGCACCGTGCCCGACACTTCATACGGCTGCATGAGCGCACTGCTCATCAGCTCGACCGCGAGATCTTCCGTCAGGTCGGGATAGACGAGCGTCGCCACATCGTCCGGCAGCGGCAGAACCTTGAAGGTGACCTCTGAGATGACGGCCAGCGTCCCCCAGCTCCCGGCGAGCCCACGCGCCACATCATAGCCGGTGACGTTCTTCATGACGCGCCCGCCGGATTTGAAGATCTCCGCGCGCCCGTTGACGCCGCGCATTCCGATCAGATGGTCGCGCGCCGCGCCCGCAGCGATGCGTCTCGATCCCGAAAGGTTCGTCGCAAACACGGCGCCGATGGTCTGCAGTCCAACTCCGACTCCCAGCGCGGCCCCGATGTCGATCGGCTCGAACGCCAGCATCTGCCCACGCGAGGCGAGTTCCGTTTCGATCTGCGCCAGCGGCGTGCCCGCGCGCGCGCTCATCACCAGCTCAGCCGGCTCATAGAGCGAGATGCCGCGCATGGCGCCCGTGGTGAGCGCAACCGGCGCGATCACGGGGCGGCCGATGCCGCGCTTGGATCCCGCCCCGAGGACCTCGACCGGGATCGCGCGCTCGGCAAGCGCCGCCATCATGCTCTTCAGCTCCCACTCGGTCGCAGGCCGCATGATGTCGTTCATGCGCGCAGCCCCGGATGGTGGGGCCGCCGGATCACGTCATCCGGTTCGCGCAGCGGAGCGCAAGCCATGTGTGTTATGTCGGACGCCATCGTCGTCACGCCGCCTCCGCCGGATGGCCTTCGGATGTCCCGAGAGATGCCTCCTCGGTGCGCCGCGTCAGGACAGCCTCAACCGCATCGAGCGGAAACACCTTGCCAAAGTTGAGAAGCCATTCGGGATCGAACACAGACTTGATGCGCAGTTGCACGGCGATGTCCTCATCCGTGAATTGCGTGCGCATGAGATCGCGCTTTTCGATGCCGACGCCATGCTCGCCCGTGAGGCATCCCCCCGAAGCGACGCAGAGCTTCAGGATCTCCGCTCCCGCTGCCTCCGCCCGCTCCGTCTCGCCCGGCTTGCCCCCATCGTACATGATGAGCGGATGCAGGTTGCCATCGCCGGCGTGGAAGATATTGGCCACCGAAAGTCCATGGCGCCGGCAGATCTCGGCGATCTCATCGAGGACATGCGGCAGGTGGGCCAGCGGTATGGTGCCGTCCATGCAGTAGTAATCGCCCAACCTCCCGAGGGCCCCAAACGCCGATTTGCGCCCTTTCCAGATCTTCGCGCTCTGCTCCTCCGATGCACTGACCACGAGCGACAGCGGATTGAGCTCGTGTGCGATGCTGGCGATATAGGCGAGCCGATCGGAGATCTCCTGCTCGGACCCCTCGACCTCGATGATCAGCAGGGCTTCGGCGTCGGTCGGATAGCCGGCCTTCGCAAAGGCTTCGCAGACTTCGATGGCCGGCCTGTCCATGAATTCGATCGCCACCGGAATGATTCCCGATGCGATGATCCTCGCCACGCACATGCCGGCTTTCGAAGAGGAATCGAAACCGATCATCATGGGCCGCGCCCCCTCGGCCGCTCTCAGGATGCGCACGGTCGCCTCCGTTATGAGGCCGAGCTGCCCTTCCGATCCGATGACGAGCGCCAGAAGATCGTAGCCTTCAGCGTCGAGATGCGTGCCCCCAATCTCGATGATCTCGCCATCGATGGTCACCATTTTGATGCCGAGCACGTTGTTGGTGGTGACGCCGTATTTGAGGCAGTGGGCGCCTCCTGAGTTCATCCCCAAATTGCCGGCCAGCGTGCAGGCGAGCTGGCTCGACGGGTCCGGCGCATAGAAGAAGCCCTCCGGCGCCACCGCATCCGAGATCGCGAGGTTCGTGATACCCGCCTCGACGCGCGCGAAGCGGTTCTCGTAATCGATCTCGAGCACGCGGCTCATTTTCGAGACGCCGATCACGATGGAATCCTGAAGCGGCAGCGCCCCGCCACAAAGCGAGGTGCCCGCACCCCGCGGCACGACGCGGATACCGTTGGCGCGCGCATACCTCAGAACCTTGGCGACCGCTTCGGTCGTGGTCGGAAGCACCACCGCCAGCGGCATCTGGCGATAGGCTGTCAGCGCATCGGTCTCGAAGGCGCGCCGCCCATCGTCGTCAGCGATCACGCTCTCGGCGCCGCTGATCGCCACGAGGTCCTTTACGATCTGGTCCCGCCGCCCGACGATCTCGGGATCGGGATCTGGCAGCGCGATCGACGACATCCTGGCATTCCTCTCCGCGGGCGCAGAACCGGCTTCTTCTGAAGCGGCGAGTCTCGCATGCGGCGGGAGAGGCGGCAAGATTCAGGTCACGCCTTGGGCGCGCTACCGGAAACAACGCACGCGCCCATGGCGCGGTCTAACGTGGATTGAAACGCGCGAAGCACCCAGCGTTGCTACGCAACGTGCAAGCGATCGTATTCCCGCCGTCGCACGGTCCGCGCCACGCCCCCCCATGCCTGCGAGCGTCCCGCATCGCCAAGCTGGCGATGCAGGAGAGCGAAAAAATCCGCGACCTCCGCCGCGAATACACCGTGCCGTCCCTCGAGCACGACGGCCATGAGCTCGGCGTCCTTCACCTTGGACACTCCATCTTTTTTCTTCGTTCGACGTGCGCGCGGCATTGCAGATCCTGGAAACCGTTGGCGGACGAAGAAATGGAAGCAAATTCAGCGCCAGCCAGGCCCTTGCAGCGGCACCAGCGAAGCGGTTGATTTCCCGGGTATTTCAAGGCGGGGGCGGGAGGGCCGGAAGAACGGCTGTCCCAATTTGAGGGAGGGAAGATGAGGTCACGCGCCGACTGTCTCAGGTTGGCACCGGCTCTGTCCGGCGCCGTCAAGCCTCAGTTCGCGCTCGCGCCAGCTCCGGCCGCCACGCTCGCCGCTTTGGGTGGGACGTCCGCCCGCGGGTGCTTCTGCCCAGCAGCGGTATCAGCCGGCGGAGCCTTCTTCTTGATTTTCCTGGCCGGCGCCTTGTTACGGCGCGCGGTTCCGCACTCAAACGAACGCACGTCCCTGCGCACGCTCATGACCGCCTTCGCATCGCTGGCGATCGGCATAGCATCGATGCTGCGGGCATGGTTGAAGAGCTGCTTCCAAGGATAGCTTTCGAACCCATGCTCGAGCAGGCTTGCCGCACGAAGCGTTCGCTGCCCGCTCGTCGGCTCGCCGAGCACGATCGCCATGATCTGACGCCCGTCCCGGGTCGCGCTAGCGACGACATTGAACCCCGAATCGCAGATGAAGCCCGTCTTCATACCGTCCGCGCCCTGGAAGGAGCGCAGAAGCCCGTTGTGCGATCCGATCAGGATCTTTCCGATCTTGGCATTGAACATCGACCAGTAGGCGAGATGCTCGGGATAATCCCTGATAGTCGCCCGCGCGAGCTTGGCGAGATCGCGTGCTGTCGTGACCTGCTCCGGAGCCGGCAACCCGTTGGGATTGACGAACATTGTGCGCGTCATGCCGAGCCGCTGCGCCGTGCGGTTCATATGCGCAACGAAGGCCGCCGGCGATCCATCAATCGCTTCGGCAAGCATCACCGCGACATCGTTGGCGGACTTGATGATCAGCGCCTTGAGCGCCTGATCGATGGTGAGCGTCGCGCCGACATGCAGCCCGAGCTTGCTCGGCGGCTGGCTCTGGGCTCTCTCGCTGTAAGGGATACGCTGCGCGAGCGTGAGCTTGCCGCTCTTGAGGGCCTCGAACGTCACGTAGGCCGTCATGATCTTGGTCAGAGACGCCGGGTGCCAATGATCGTCGGCACCCTCCGCATAGAGCACCATTCCGTCGGAAGGATCGAACACGAGGGCTGGCCCACCTGCGAGGGCGGGGCCCCCGGCAAGAAGCGTCAGCGCCGACACGGCGGCGGAGAACCATCCCACGCGCATGGCTGTCCTGCTGCTGCCTGAACCAGTTCGGCCCCTACCACATTCGGCAGGGGCGCCGCAATCCGAGGCACCCCTCAGTCCCCATAGACGACGTGCGGTGTCCTGGATGGGAGGACCGGGCGTCAGGCCCACGGCCGGGCTGCCGCATTGCGGCTTTCGAAATCCTGGATCGCCTTCTCTTTCTCGAGCGTCAGGCCGATGCTGTCCAATCCGTTAAGAAGGCAATGCTTGCGGAAGGGATCGATCTCGAAGCGGATGACGCCGCCGTCGGGGCCGCGAATTTCCTGCGCCTCAAGGTCGACGGTGAGCCGCGCATTGGCGCCCCGCTCCGCGTCATCCATGAGCTTGTCGACTTCGGCCTGCGGCAGCTTGATGGCCAGGATGCCGTTCTGGAAGCAGTTGTTGTAGAAAATGTCGGCGAAATCCGGCGCGATGATGCAGCGGAAGCCGAAATCGAGGAGCGCCCACGGCGCATGCTCGCGGGAGGAGCCGCAGCCGAAATTCTCGCCCGCAATCAGGATCTCAGCGCCCCGGTAGGCAGGCTTGTTGAGCACGAACTCCGAGATCTCGTTGCCGTTCTGATCGTAGCGCAGCTCATAGAATAGCGCTTTGCCGAGCCCCGTGCGCTTGATTGTCTTCAGGAACTGCTTCGGGATGATCATGTCGGTATCCACGTTCCGGAGCGGAAAGGGAGCGGCAACACCCGTCAGCTTGGTAAATTTCTGCATTCTTTCTTTTCCCGCAGGTCTGAAGCCCGATCGACTGTAAGGCGAGCGCTCTTTTGGGCTCGCATCGAGAATGGAAATCAGTCTCTCCAACGAAACTCGAAGCACGCCATAACTCGTTCTTCTTCCGAGGACGCGCCGCGACCTGGTTCGAGAACCGCTCGCAGCCCCTTCGATACGAGCTTGCCGCGCGTATTTCAAATGCCGGATTACACGTTGAGGCTGTCGGCAAGCGCCCGGAAGTACCCCTCGGCCGCGAGCAGCCGGTCAACCCGCTTTCCGGTAGCCGCCGTGTCGCCCGCAGCATTCCCCGGATTTGGGCCGAGTTGCTCAAGCCGCCTTTTAACGCCCGCCAGCTTTCGCCCGTCAAGATGGTGTTGCAGCACGCCCACCAGCGTTTCGAGATAGCCGGTGATGCGTCCGAACTCCCGAATGAGCCCCCGTTGCGCCGCCTTATCGCTCGGCGCTTTTGCGAGCCGCGCCGAGAACTGCGCTGCCCGGCCGAGCGTATCGGCGATCGCCTCGGCATAGCGGGCCACCTTGGCGCGCCGCTTGCGGTCGAGCGCCGCCAGCGCACCGCCCCAGCGATTGACGGTCTCAGCGATGAGCAGCAGCCGCTTGGCAAATTCCACGGGGTACATGCGCCGAGCCGATCGGTAACCTGAAAAGCCCGAGCATAGGCGCGCCCCTGCCCGTGGGGATAAAACACCCTAAGCGAATGCAACACGCACCGCTGCGCCGGCCGGAAACGATTCCCGGCTAGCGGAAAAGTGGAAACTGGAAACGGCTCTAGCGTATCGCCGGGTCGGCGAAGCACTTGCGCATGTACTCACAGCGATGCGAGCCAGAGAAATGCATGCTGTCGCCCTTGGACGGGGAGATGAACGCGCAGATTTCCTCGAGGCCGTTTTCATCCAGCCATCCCTGTCGCCGCCCGCGCTGCACGGCGAAGCAATCCGCGGTTTCCTCATCAGGTCCGCGGAATTGATGCCCGCATTCGTGCGCATAGATCCACATCTTGACCGGCGTCGAGACCTTGGCCAGTAGCCGCGGGTTGAGGATGAGGAAGCCCGGATAGGCTGCGCCATAGTCGTCGAGCTGGCTGTCGATCACAGTCGGCCGCTGTCCGCAGATCTGCTGGCGGCCATCGAGCGTGAGTTCTCCCGGCGGCACCACATGCGCATCCCCGCCCACGTGCTCCGCATACTCCTCCGGAGTTGGAATATCGTCGGCGAAGGCCGTCGCCGGCAGAAGCGCGGCGATCAAAAAAGCTATGCCAAAAGAAATGTTGAGAAAGCGTCGGCTCGCCGAACGGCAAACGGTCGTCAAATGATCACCTCTACGCGACACCCCGCGCGCCCTGAGGACTACCTAGCAGCACGAACATGGCGGGCAAAAGTTAACACCCGGCCCGATATTCCGGAAGCGGCAAGAGCGCTCGTCCGCTGTGGCGGAATTACCGCCCGCATCGCACCGCTCTACGAGAAGCGAAGTCGCAACCGCGCGCGCTTCCGGAAAAGTCGGCCAGAATCGGCGCGGCTCTAATGCGCGACCTGCTGCTCGATGTCTTCCATGTCGTCGTCGGAGAAGCCGAAATGGTGGCCGATCTCATGAACGAGGACGTGCGCAATGATATCGCCCAGCGGCTCGCCGCTCTCCGTCCAATAATCGAGGATCGCGCGCCGGTAGAGGAAAACCATGTCCGGCTCGCGCGGCGCGTCGAGCACGCTCTTCTTGTCGAGCGAGAGGCCCTGATAAAGCCCCATGAGATCGAACGGGCTATCGATGCCGAGTTCGTCCAGCACCTCATCGAGGGCGAAATCCTCGATGCGGATGACGAGATCGCCGCACACGTCACGGAACTGGGGCTCGATCCGCTCCCACGCCGCCGCAGCCATGTTCTCGAAATCCGCGAGCGTCGGCGGTGTCGCCGTTCTCCAGTCTCGCTCTCCCGCCATAGCGCTCTCCCGCCGAAGTGATTATGCGACGGGAGAGATAGGCATTTTGCGCCGATAACCGCAAGCCCGAGCGGGGCATCTTGCGGGCTTCGGAAAGCGCGCAAGCAGATCCTACGCCGGCTGCCACGTCCGGATGTCGACGAAATGGCCTTCCAGCGCCGCCGCGGCCGCCATGGCGGGCGACACCAGATGCGTGCGGCCCTTATAGCCCTGCCGGCCCTCGAAGTTGCGATTCGACGTCGAGGCGCAGCGCTGCCCCGGCTTCAACTGGTCCGGGTTCATGCCGAGGCACATCGAGCAACCAGGCTCACGCCATTCGAACCCGGCTGCCTTGAAGATCTTGTCGAGTCCCTCGGCTTCGGCCTGCTGCTTCACGAGGCCCGAGCCCGGCACGATCATCGCGTAGGCGAGCCGGCTTGCGATCTTGCGGCCCTCGACGATCTTCGCCACCTCGCGCAGATCCTCCATACGCCCGTTGGTGCATGAGCCGATCCACACCACGTCGAGCGGGATGTCCGTCATCTTCGTGCCGGACGTGAGCCCCATGTATTCGAGCGCGCGCTGCATCGAGGCGCGCTTGTTCTCGTCGGCGACGTCATCCGGGTTCGGCACCGTGCCGGCGACGGAGACCACGTCCTCGGGGCTCGTGCCCCAGGAGACGATGGGCGGCAGCTTGGCCGCGTCGAGCTTTACCTCACGATCGAAGTGCGCGCCCTCGTCCGAATAGAGCGTCTCCCAATACTTCATGGCCATGTCCCAGGCGGCACCCTTGGGGGCCTTGGGACGGTCCTTGATGAAGGCGAACGTCTTTTCGTCCGGCGCGATCATACCGGCGCGCGCACCGCCCTCGATCGACATGTTGCAGACGGTCATGCGGCCTTCCATGGACAGGCTGCGGATGGCCTCGCCCGCATACTCGATGACGGAGCCCGTGCCGCCCGCGGTGCCGATCTCCCCGATGATGGCGAGGATGATGTCCTTGGCGGTGATGTGGGGCGGCAGCGCGCCGTCCACGGTCACGCGCATGTTCTTGGCCTTCTTCTGCACCAGGGTCTGCGTGGCGAGCACGTGCTCCACCTCGCTGGTGCCGATGCCGTGCGCCAGCGCTCCGAAGGCGCCGTGCGTCGACGTGTGGCTGTCACCGCAGACGATCGTCGTGCCGGGCAGCGTGAAGCCCTGCTCGGGGCCGACGACGTGCACGATCCCCTGCCGCTTATCGAGCTCGTTGAAGTATTCGACGCCGAAATCGCGGGCGTTGGCGGCCAGCGTCTCCACCTGGATCCGGCTGTCCTCATCCGCGATGCCGCGCGTACGGTCCGTCGTCGGCACGTTATGATCCACGACGGCCAGCGTCTTCTCGGGCGCCCGCACCTTGCGGCCCGTCATGCGCAGCCCCTCGAACGCCTGCGGGCTCGTCACCTCATGCACGAGATGGCGATCGATATAGATGAGGCAGGTGCCGTCGGGTTGCTGGTCAACGATGTGATCGTCGAAGATCTTGTCGTAGAGCGTCTTGGCCATGATGCGGGCTCGAAATAAGGGAAATCCTCGTCTCAAATAGCGTTTCGGCCGCCGGGTTGCAAATTAGCCGCCCTTAAGATGCCAATAAGCCGCGTCCTGTAGGCCGAAGCACGAACCTCCGGCAAATCAGCCCAAGGCTGAGCGGCCCACACCGGTGGGCGGCGCCGTCAATCGCGCCAATGGCGGGCCTTCGCAACCAGGAAGTCGCGCAGCACCTGCACCTTCTTCGAGCCCTTGAGCTCCTCCGGATAGACGAATAGAACCGGCAGGGTCGGCTTCTCGGTCCCGCATTTGGTCAGCACGGGCACCAGATCGCCATCCTGCTCGCTCATGTAATCGGGAATCATGCCGATGCCGATGCCCGCCAGCACGGCCTGCTTGATGGCCACCACGCTGTTGGTTCGGAACACCGGCTCACGCAGCTCTTCCCCTTCCCGTCCAGCCCTCTCAAGCCAGCTGATCGCCGGCAGGAGCTGCGCCGTCTGGCCGCTATACGACAACACCCGATGGCCCCCGCTATCGAGATCCGCGAAGGTCTCCGGCACGCCGAAGCGGCGGGTGTATTTGGTCGAGGCCATCGGCCGTACGCTGGCGGTGAAAAGCGGCCGGCGGATGAGATCCGCTTGCTCCGGCTCTCGCGTCCAGATGGCCACATCCGCGGCGCGCATGGCGATATCGATCTGATCGTCGTCGAGCAGAAGCTCGATCCGGATTTCCGGATAGAGATCCATGAACTCCCGGAGACGCTGCGACACCCACACCGTACCGAGGCCGACCGGAGAGGCGACGGAAAGGAGGCCGGACGGCTTCGTCGTCGTGTCGGCGAGCAGAGTTTCCGCCGTCTGCAGCTTGGTCATCACCTCCGCCACGGTGGCATAGAGGAGCTCGCCCTGCTCCGTCAGCACGAGGCCGCGCGCATGGCGATGGAACAACGAGACCTTGAGATCCCTCTCGAGCGCCGATACCTGACGGCTCACAGCCGACTGGCTCATGTGGAGAGCCTCCCCGGCGTGCGTGAAGCTGCCGGCGGCCGCCGCCGCGTGGAAAATCCGAAGCTTATCCCAATCCATGATACCATTTCCGCTGGCGCCGGCCGGCGCCCGATGCGCTTTGCCTGCACACGTATAATTGCCGAGCTTTGCGATTATTTGATATCGCTCAGGGGTAAACCATCGAAAACTGCATAGCAGCGCCGTTCCACCGCAGCCCGCCCGCTTCCGGTGGCAACGGCATGGCTGTTTGCTTATAAATCAGAAGCTTCTACGGCCCGTCCGTCTTTCAGCCGCGCCCCCCGCGCTCA
>NZ_DAIQCD010000025.1:0-39569 GCF_036780825.1 Hyphomicrobium sp.
CTAACTCCGAAGCCTAGCGACTGGGAATGGCTCTTTCCGTATGCGAGCCATTCGCTGGCCTCTCGCGCCGCGCAAAAAAAAGCGCCCGCGAGGGGCGCTTGACGTGGCTTTTGGCTGTGCGGCGGCTCAGCGGCCGGGTGGATAGAGCCAGCTTGGTCCCACGGAGCTGCCGCGCGTGGGCTGCGATGCGAGGCCGTTGTTGAACGCGCCCGGCCCGAAATCGAATCCTTTATCGGAAATCGACTGCCCGATCGGCGGCAGGACGGAGCCCGGATCCATGCCCGAGAAGCCCATCTGCGGCGCCGCTTGTGCCTGCGGCGAGGCCGAGGGTTGCGTCGTGCCCTGGTTCTCGTAAGTGAACGCCAGCGCACCGGACGCGCCGACGCCGAAAAAGACACCGCCTACCGCAGCAAAAATCAACGATCTCATCGCCAATTCATCCAATTCGATCCCGTGTGCCCTACATGGTACATGAATCGAGGCAAACAAAGGGCGCATCGACCCGCCCTGGCCCTGGCGCCGCCCAATTTCTCCAAGTGTGTCAGATAGGTCACGCCTCTGCAGGCGCTTAGCGGCCGCGGCTGGAGGAGCCATCGTCAGGGCAATAGTCCCGTGCCGTCGGGTTTCCACTCAAAAAGCGGCAGACCTCATCCTTCGCACCCTGATCCGAGCGCAGCTCGTTGCCCGAAACGTTGACGCCGTGCCGGCGCGCGACCGTCGCCAGATACTCGTCATTACAGTAGGGGGTCGAGATCCAGGCGCCTCCGGAAAGCTGGAAACCATCCTTGCAGACGATGCGAGCCTCGGCCGGCGACACCGTGGCGAGCGTTGGCAGAACCGCTGCCGATGCCAATGCTAAGGGAACAAGCAGGCTTCTCATGGCACATACCTCCAGGCTATCTGTGCATTGCCTCAACGTTGTGCTTACCTCGACATTAAGTCGGCGCTCGCGGCTGTAGACACAAGGGGCGCGGGGCGTCTCAACCGCGTCGTCCACTGCTAATAAGCTCGGCATCACCGGCAAGGCGCGTGCGCAAGAGCTCGAAAGGGGCGATGCCCCTCGGCACGCACCCTTCCCTCGCCGCCTCGGGCGCGCCATATTCCGGCGCATGGCAAAGCCACCAAAGAATTCAGCAAAAAAACCGCGGCCCTCGCGCGGACGCTCCGGCAAACCGACACCGCCGCCGGCCGAGACCTCGGCGGGAGTCCCTGCCCCACGCGGCTTCGCGGAAGCTCCGCAGGCCGGTTTTTCTCCTCACCCTGATGAATGGGGGTCCCCTCCCCAGCTCTCCCCTGCCGGGGAGGGAGGGAGTCGTCCCGTGCTCCCTGCGCTTCGGCAACAGGGCCCGCTACCACCACGCGTCGCGGCCGGCGAGAGCCTGGGCGACAGCCTCGCCGCGCTTTTAACGCGGCCAAACGAGCGCTCGGAGAAGGCCAACGCACTTCTTGCGCGCCAGCCGATGATCGCCTCGCACCCGCTCGTGTCGGGTGAAAACCGGCCGTTCACGCCGCACCGGCCTGAGCGCCCCGAAAAAAGCGAAGGCGGCCGCCCCTTTGAGATCGTCTCCGAGTTCGAGCCCAAAGGCGACCAACCGCAGGCCATCGCCGATCTCGTCGCCGGCGTGAACGAGAATGAGCGCACGCAGGTGCTGCTCGGCGTCACCGGATCGGGCAAGACCTTCACCATGGCGCAGGTCATCGCCGCCACCCAGCGCCCGGCTCTCGTTCTCGCACCGAACAAGACCCTGGCCGCCCAGCTCTACGGTGAGATGAAAAGCTTCTTCCCCGAGAACGCGGTCGAATACTTCGTCTCCTACTACGACTACTACCAGCCGGAGGCGTACGTCCCGCGGACGGACACCTACATCGAGAAAGAAGCCGACATCAACGAGCAGATCGACCGCATGCGCCACGCGGCGACGCGGGCGCTGCTGGAACGGGACGACGTGATCATCGTGGCGTCCGTTTCCTGCATCTACGGTATCGGCTCGGTCGAGACCTACACGGCCATGACCTTCGCAGTGAAGCTCGGCGAGCGTCTCTCGCGCGACCAGCTTCTCGCCGACCTCGTGGCCCTGCATTACCGGCGCAACGACGCCGCCTTCGTGCGCGGCAGCTTCCGCGTGCGCGGCGATACCGTCGAAGTCTTTCCCGCCCACTACGAGGATCGCGCGTGGCGCATCTCGCTGTTCGGCGACGAGGTGGAGAGCATCACGGAATTCGATCCGCTGACCGGCCAGAAGACCGACGACCTGGCGCTGGTGAAGATCTATGCCAACTCGCACTACGTGACACCTAAGCCGACGCTGCAGCAGGCAATCCAGAGCATCAAGAAGGAACTCAAGCAGCGCCTCGAAGAGTTGTATGACACCGGCAAGCTGCTGGAGGCTCAGCGGCTCGAGCAGCGCACGGTGTTCGACATGGAAATGATGGAGGCGACCGGAAGCTGCGCCGGCATCGAGAACTACTCGCGTTACCTCACCGGACGCAATCCGGGCGATCCACCGCCTACTCTGTTCGAATATCTCCCCGACAACGCGCTCGTGTTCGTCGACGAGAGCCACGTCACCATCCCGCAGATCGGCGGCATGTTCCGTGGCGACTACCGGCGCAAGGCGACGCTCGCCGAATACGGCTTCCGCCTCCCCTCCTGCATGGACAACCGTCCGCTGCGGTTCGAGGAATGGGACGCCATGCGGCCGCAGACCGTCGCGGTCTCGGCGACGCCCGGCGGCTGGGAGCTGAACGAGACGGGCGGCGCATTCGCCGAGCAGGTGATCCGTCCCACGGGCCTCATCGATCCGCCCGTCGAGGTGCGCCCTGCGGGCAGCCAGGTGGACGACCTTCTGCACGAGGTTCGCGAAGTGGCGAAGCGCGGCTATCGCTCACTCGTCACCACGCTCACCAAGCGTATGGCCGAAGACCTCACCGAGTACATGCACGAGGCCGGCATCCGCGTGCGCTACATGCATTCGGACATTGAGACGCTGGAGCGCATCGAGATCATCCGCGACCTGCGCCTCGGTGCGTTCGACGTGCTGATCGGCATCAACCTCTTGCGCGAGGGGCTCGACATCCCGGAGTGCGCCCTCGTGGCCATCCTCGACGCCGACAAGGAGGGATTCCTGCGCAGCGAGACCTCGCTCGTGCAAACCATCGGCCGTGCGGCACGCAACGTCGACGGCCGCGTCATCCTCTACGCCGACACCATCACGGGCTCGATGGCGCGCGCCATGGCCGAGACTGATCGGCGGCGCGAGAAGCAACTCGCCTACAATACCGAGCACGGCATCACGCCCGAAAGCGTGAAGAAGAACATCGCCGACGTTCTGGCCTCCGTCTACGAGCAGGATCACGTCTCGGTGGACGCCGGCCTCGCCGATGGTCCGGCCGTGGGCCACAATCTCGCGGCCGTCATCGAGGATATGGAGCGGCGCATGAAAGAGGCGGCCGCAGACCTCGAGTTCGAAACCGCGGCGCGCCTGCGTGACGAGATCAAGCGGCTGCGCGAAACGGAGCTGGCCGTGGCCGACGATCCTTTGGCGCGCCAGACCGCGGTCGAGGACAAGGCCGGCCGCTTCGAGGGCGACCGCAAATACGGCAAGAAGGCGAATGTTCCGCCGTCACCCAAACACCGGGATTCCTCCCACCCCGGCCCTTCCCACAAGGGGGAGGGAGAAAACGATCGCCGTCCTTCGACCCGACAGAGTTCCACCTCCGTTGTGGAGGAGGATCGGAGGGCGGGCAGCACGCCGTCGCGCATCGCCACCGACTACGAGCCGGTGCAGCCGACCTATGCCCAAGCCACGGTGCGGCCCTCGTCGCGCGTGAAGAAACCATCGCTCGACGACATGGGCCCTGGCACGGACCGGGCGATCCCCATCGGCCGTCCCATTCCGGTCGATCCCCGCACCAAGGCCGGTGCGTTCGGCGAAGCGATCCGTGGTCCACATAAGCCGACCCTCGACGAGATGGGGCCGCATGCTTCGCTGCCGATGAAGCAATCTTCCGGCCCGCTGCCGAAAAAGCCCGACCTCTCCGTGCGCGCGAGCGGTCGTGAGGACGACGGCGCCGAGCCGAAAGGCGAGGACAGCCCTGCGCGTCTGGCGCGGCCGACGCGCACCCGTGAGTTCAACGATCCGGCAGAGACGAAGGCCCGTCGCGGACGACCGCGCAAGACCGGCCGGCCGGGCTCGTGAACGGGCGTTGAGGAGGTCGCGCGTGGCAGGCGAAGCTCCGTCCCGGCTGCGGCGGAGCTGGGATGGTCTTGCTTTGCCGCGCCTGCGCCACGACATGAGACCGGAACGGCTGCATATGGCTTTGACTTGGAACGCTCGCCCTTCACGGAATCGGATTTCACTCATGAGCGCGCTCTAAGTCCTTAAGAGACCCACGAACCGGGAGAGGCTCGATGCTCGGACCCATACGCTTCGCGGCGAAGCTGCAGGGACTCTATCCATTCGGGCTCGATGCGGAGACAGTGAAGGTAAAGCAGGAACGGCGGCTGCGTGCCCTGCTGGCGCATGCAGTCGCCCACTCCCCGTACTATCGGCGCCGCCTGGCGGGGATCGACATCACCCGATGCGCCCTTGCCGATCTGCCCGTGCTGACCAAGGCCGATATGATGCTTCATTTCGATGACCTGGTGACCGATCGCAGCTTAAAGAAGGCCGATCTCGGAGCTTTTGTCGGCGATCTCAACAATCTCGGCCGCTTGTACCGCGGGCGCTACGGCATCAGCCATACGTCCGGCAGCCAGGGCCAACCGGCGCTCATCGTCCAGGACAAGGATGCTCTCGCGCTCGTGTTCGGCGTACAGTTTGCGCGCGCGACGGAGCTCAAGCGCCGCTTTCTCCCCCACCTCGGACGCTTTCTCAGCCCGGCCCGCATGGCGGTCATGACCGTGAAGCCCGGTTTCTATCCAAGCGCGGCTGCGTTTGCCTACATGCCGAGCTATCTGGCGTTCGTGTTCAAGGTGCTGCGCCTCACCTATTCGGATCCGATGCCTCTGAACATCCGCAAGATCGAAAGCTTCCGTCCCGAGTACATCACGGGCTACGCCAGCGCTCTCGAGGCGCTCGCACGCGAGGAGACCGAAGGCCGCATGAATTTACGAGAGCTCGGCTGCCTCAAGCAGATTACCAATGTTGCCGAGCCACTGACTGACGCTGCGAGCGCGTGGCTGGAGGAGGTGTTCGGCGTCCACGTCTCAAACGAATATGCGATGGGCGAATGCATGGCACTGACGTCCGGCTGCATCGCCGGGCCCGGCGCACACGTCAACGCGGACCTCGCCATCCTTGAGGTGGTCGATGCGAACAACCAGCCGGTGCCGCCCGGGGTAGAGGGCAGCAAGGTTCTGGTCACCAACCTCTACAATCACGTGCAGCCGTTCATCCGTTACGAGGTCGACGATCGCGTCACCATGAGTGCGGAGCCCTGTCCATGCGGCAGTCCCTTGCCGCGGGTTGCGCGTATTGCGGGGCGCACCAAAGATCAGCTCTGGATCGAGGAGGCTGGCGAGCGCCGCGAAATTCCCTACTACGTGTTCCTCACCCCCCTGCATCATCTGCTCGATCTCGCCGAGCACCAGATCGTGCAGACGGGTCCGCGTCGGTTCGTGATCCGCGCCGTGCCCCTCACGGGAAAAACGCTCTCCGCGGACCGTATCCGGAAGCTCGTCACGGCCCATATGCGCACCGAAGGGCTCGAATCCCTGCTCGACGTCGACATCGAAATCCACACTGAGCTTCCGCGTGGTCCGTCCGGCAAGATCGCGCGCGTGCGCAACGAGTATGCCCTGGCCCGAGAGGAGCGTGCCGATCTGCAGCCCAAGTCCGCTTCCGGCGAAAGCGCGCCGAACCCCGTGGCGCCGATTTGAACCGGGTTGCTGCGATGCAATGAAAGTGCATTGAAAATTTGAACATGCCCTTTAGCCGAAACCTAATGCCGGCGCGTGTAGGGCACATCTGTGGCTTGGGGAGCATCGCCAAAGCTCTCCGCAAGCCTTATGCTCATTTGGATTCACGCGGCGGCGGCCGGACGAATCGGGCTGGTCCGCTTTCGACACCACTCACTGCTCTAGGAGACGTACGTGAAACGGATGTGTCTGGCCGCCCTGAGCCTGGCGGCGATCGTGCTGACCGCTCCCGCATCGGCCCTGGAAGGCACCTTTGCCGTGCTCGACGGCGCCTGGGCGGGCGCCGGGAGCGTCCGGCTCGACAATGGCAAAACCGAGCGCCTGCGGTGCCGAGGCTATTACAATGCCAAGGCCGGCAACACGCTCGGCATGGCCATCAATTGCAACAACGCTTCCCTCAAGATCCACATGCGCGCCAACCTGAGGAGCGTCGGCAACGACATTTCCGGGACCTGGGAAGAGCGGGAGTTCAACCAGACCGGCAGCATTGCAGGCCGGCGCACGGCTAGTGGCTTCAGCCTGAGGTTCTCCGGACCGATCACAGGCTCAATGACCGTGTCCATGAAGGGATCGCGGCAGACCGTCTCCATATCCACCGGGGGCCCGGGCTTCACCAACGTCAATCTTCAGTTCGCCAAGAGCGGCTGATAGATTCGAATCACGCTGCCCTAGAGCCGTTCCGATTTAAGTGGAAACCGGAAACGGCTCTAAGCTTTTGTTTCTTCGTGCTTATGGTCGGACACTCTAACTTGCATGGCTTCGCCATGGCCGATTCCCACTTTTCCGGAAGCACTCTAAGGAGAACGCGCCCTGATGCTCCGCCTCAAGAAATCCGCCGCCATCCTGGCGCTGGCACTCCTTGGTGCCGGTCCGCTCTGTCTCGCGGCCAGCCTTCCGGCCGATGCCGGGGGCCGCTTCCTGCGCCGCGCGCCGGAGGGCGATGTGGCCGTCGCTATGAGCCGGTACGGCAACGGCAGCGTCACGGGCCCCGTCCGTACGACGCGCACCGGATACGAGGTGCGCAAGCCCAACGGCACCTGGATCGCCTGCCGCCGGAGCTGCGCCGAGACCCTTCGGGTCGAGACCGTGGACTTCTACGAGAACGAGGGCAGCTTGGCCGGATACGGCACCGCGGCCAATGAATGCGGGATTTTCGGCTGCCTCGATTTCCGCTGGCCGCGCTGACGAAGCGCACGAAAGCCCCACACTGAGCAGGGCCTTCCGATCTACCGGGGCAGGAACGGGTTGGTGCGCCGCTCCTCGCCGATCGTGCTGGCCGGTCCATGCCCGCAGATGAACGTGTAGTCGTCGGCAAGCGGCAGGAGCTTTCCGGTGATTGCCGCAATCAGCGCCTCGTGATCCCCGTAAGGGAAATCGGTACGTCCGATGGAGCCGCGGAACAGCACGTCCCCCATCAGGATCAGCCGGTGCGGATGGTTGACCATGACCACCGAGCCTGGCGAATGCCCCGGGCAATGTAAAATTTCGAACACGTGGCCGGCGACATCCACCGTCTCGCCTTCCTCGAGCCAGCGATCGGGGGTCACGGGGCGCGCGGGAATGCCGTAGGCTTCCCCCTGCCTGATCAGATTGTGGAGCAGGAACTTGTCGGCTGGATGTGGACCCTCGACGGGGACGCCGAGAGCGTCCCTGAGGTCCGCCGCGCCGCCCGCATGGTCGATATGTCCATGCGTGAGCAGGATCTTCTCGATTTCCACGCCGAGCTCGCCAATGGCTTTGCGCAGGTCGTCAAGGTCTCCCCCTGGATCGATGACGGCGCCCTTCTTGCTCGCCTCGTCCCAAAGCAAGGTGCAATTCTGCTGGAACGGCGTCACCGGTACGATGGCGGCCTTGAGGCTGCGGGCCTCGGTGGTCGATGCGGTCATTGAACGGGGCCTGCTGTTTGGCTGGAATGCCCATGCGGAACGTTTCAGGTACGCCGTGTCGCGCTTTCGAAGCGCGTATCACGCTGGGGCAACGTTCCGAGCGGATTTTTCGCCCGCCACACTAGAAGATTTTCTCTCACGCGGCCACCCCGCTCCCCTGGCGGGGCCTCTTCTACAGCGTGTAGGATCCGCCGACGGCGTTCCGGGGGAGGCGCGCACGCGCCGCGACAGAGAGATAGTTTCGCCCGCATCGAGGGCGCCGACGTGCGCGTCGAACGTCAGAAACAGAGGACGTGGCCGCCCGCGAGGCCCGGCGGCGCGGCTCGCTAGGCTGCCCTGCGGCAAGCCTCACGGGCGCTCCTGCGGGGCGATGCCCTGCCCGACCTCGCGGCTGTCAGGAGAGAGCGCGACCGGATGGACGAAATTCTGCACAATCTTGAGAGTTGTATCATCCAGCTCGAAGACCGACTTCTTGGGTAGCTTGCCCGGAAAAAGCCACCGGTCCCGAAGAGGAACATGGGTCAGCAAAGCCTTAAGCAAAAGAATGCAAAGCGCTGTGCCTAACTGCCCCGGCCGCCGGCAGCGCCCCAAAATGACCGCCGTGGGGAATAATCTCGGGGAGATTTCGTTGTATCGGATAGTCGCGGGAGGGGGCCGAGGTGGATGAAGTCCAGTCGCGGATGATCCAGCTTCTGCCGCGCCTGCGCCGGTTTGCGCTCGCGTTGACAGGCGACAAGGACAAGGCAGACGATCTCGTACAAGACACGTGCGAGCGCGCTCTGGCACGCTTGGACCAATGGAAGCCCGGAACGAGCCTCGATAGTTGGATGTACCGGATTGCACAGAACATCTGGGTCGACCACCACCGCAGCCGCAAGGTGCAGGGCGACCAACGCCAGCTTGACGAGATTGCGAACCTGGCCGGCGTGGACGGGCGGAACATCACGGAGAATAGGCTGACCCTGACATGGGTCGTGGAATGTATCGGGAAGCTGCCGCCGGAGCAGCAGGTCCTCGTCGCAATGGTGTGCGTCGAGGGCGTGCCGTATAAAGAGGCGGCGAACATCCTCGACATTCCCATCGGGACGGTCATGAGCCGGCTTTCGCGGGCACGCCAGAGCCTTTTCGCGGCGATGACCGAAGGGCCCTCCATCTCCGCTCGCGCAACGCCAGGACAGGGGAACTGACATGGTGAGCGTCCCTGACGAGTTGCTGATGGCCTATGCCGATGGTGAGCTCACGCCCGAAGAGGCGGGAGCCATCGAGCACCTCCTCAATCAGGATCCGGACCTGCGCACGCGGCTCGAGCCGTTCGTCGAGACGCGTATCCGCATCTCCTACGCCTTCGAGGAGAAACTGCACGAGCCGGTGCCGGACCGCCTGATCGCAGCGATCGCGCGGGCTCCGGTGGCTGGCGCGCAATCCCGCACACAATCCGCCCGCGCGACGAGCCCTCCGCCGCTCTATGAGCGTCTGCGGGAAGGGGTGATGAGCGCCTGGGCGTCGGCCTTTCCGAGCGGTTTCACCTCAGGGGTTGCAGCGGCCAGCGCCGCCCTGGCCGTGGCGGGACTCGCCATTGGCTGGATCGGCGGGCGCATCAGCGCGCCCTCTGGTCTGATCGAAGTGGCCGGGCCGCAGCTCATTGCTTCCGGCTCCCTCGCCCGCGCGCTCGAAAGCAGCCCCAGCGGCATCGCGATCGACGCGCGCACTGGGGGCGCGTCGGTCGTGCCCGTGCTGTCTTTCCGCACGCAGGCCAACAATCTTTGCCGTGAATACCGTGTCACCGGCGCTGCCAGCGGCCGCGATTTTGCCGGCCTCGCCTGCCGGATGGAGGACGGGACCTGGCACGTGGCGATGCACGTGGAGACTCCCGGCGCGCCGGCGGACCAGGGTCCGTACCAGACAGCCACCTCCTCGAAAGTCGCTGCCGTCGACGCGCTCACCGAAACGCTTATCAAGGGCGACGCCTTCGGACGGGATGAGGAAGCGGTGCTGCTCAGCAACGGTTGGCAGAAGGCCGCAGCGCCAGGAAGGTGATTGTGCGGCCTCTTTGCCGTGCGGCGGACCGAGCTTATTTAGAGCCGTTCCGCTTTAGGCGGAATCGGGGAACGGCTCTAAGCTTTTGCTTGATCGTGCTTCTTTTCGGACACCTAGCTTGCATAGCTCCGCCATGACCGGGTCCACTTTTCTGGAAGCACTTTTCTGTTGCGTCCTTCTCATCGGAAAACCGGCTCCCACTTTTCCGGAAGCACTTTTCTGTTGCGTGCTTCTCATCGGAAAACCGGCTCCCACTTTTCCGGAAGCACTCTAGCGCCTCGCCCCGCCCGGCTTACCACACGACGCTGCTCGCGCGGGTGAGCTTGCCCCGCTTGGCCCGCGTTCCGGCTTTCTGCCCCTGTGCGACCATGTCGGTACCCAGCGGGCATTTTTTTGGCGCCATCGCGAGGCCTACGCCGTAAATCGGATCACGGCCCGGCGCGCCCAGGTCGCGCACCGCGATCTGCTCCAAGAGATGCTGCTCGGCCCCTTCGATGATACCGTTCGAAACGCGCGCTGCCATGATCGCCGTCACGAACGGCGCGGCGAAGGAGGTGCCTGTCTGAAAGCCCTGCTTTCCTTTTGGCAGAGCCGTCAGAACCTCGACACCCGGGGCAGCGATGTCGACGTAGGCTCCGCGGTTGGCGTTGCGATAGCTCTCGCCGTTGCGGTTCACGGCCGTGACGGCGATGACGTGCGGATAGGCCGCCGGATAGCTCGGCGGTGCGGTGGGGCCCATGTTCCCCGCGGCGGCGACGAAGACCACGCCCTTGAGGCTCATCTCCGCGATCGCCCGCGCAATCGCTGGATCCTGCGGGCCCGCGAAGCTCATGTTGACGACGTCCACATCCAGCTTGTCGAGCCACTCGAGGGCCTCGAGAAGTCGCCCCGTGTCCGCCGAGGCGTTGCCAGCCTCATCGCTCTTGAAGGCTGTTGCCAGCAGAAAGGTCGCATCCGGCACGAGGCCCGGCGTACCGCTTTCGGGGTCACCCGCGAGCAGTGAGAGGATCGCAGTGCCGTGCCAGTCATCCTCAGACGGCGTCACGTCGTCGAGGAACTCCTTCCGCACGGCCCTGAGCCTCTTGAAGGTGGGATGCGAGATGTCGAACGAGGTGTCGATGAGACCGATGCGGACGTTGCGCGTGCACTCACGCAGCGTATCGCTCCAGCCCACGAGTTCCCGGCCGAAACAGATCGCATCCGAGCACGGCTTTTCAGATGCGGGCGTCGCCTTGAGGAGCCTGTCACTCCCCGGAAGAGGACCGATGCCCGTGCCGCCGTGCGCCGGGCGATCGGTGAACATGCCGTGGTCGAGACTTGCGTCCTTGTGGGTGCGGTCCGGTGCCGGGAGGCTCGACACCACGTGCGGACCTTTTTCCGGGCCAAGGCGCGTCGGCAGTGAGCCCGCGCTCTCGGGGCCGCCGAACGTATAAGCCGCGACGTTCTTGACGAATTGCGTCAGGCCGAAGGTGTGGACACCCTCGCCTCGGGCAGCGGACCGCCCGAACACCATCCCGAGATGGGAGGCTTGCTCCTGGAAGCCGTCGAGCCAACGGACGTGGGTCTCGGAGAGTGCTGGCGATCCGAAGGCGATGGTGCGGGCGCGCCACGGATCCGCTTCGAAGCTGGGATCGGGCGCGATCTCGATCTCCACCGCCCAGCCGGACGGCAGGGTAGCGGCGGGACGGAGAGCCGGCGAATCCGCGTCATCCTCGTTCGCAAGCGCGACCGCACCGCTGAAGAACGCAGTCAGGCCGAGCGCGGCCAACGCCCCCCGGCGCCCTCGCGAACAAACCAGCCGGCCGCATGGCCGCGTGTTTCGTGCCAGTGAAAAAGCCATCGTTACAAGCTATCTGCCCCGAGGCGAGCATCGGCATCAAAAAAGACGCAGTTGGGGCCGAACCGGCGCGAGCGTGAAAATTTTCGCCACAAATTGCGCTCGTGGCGCGAGCAGGCAGCATGGCCACAGCGCAGAGTTGAGGCGATACGAAGCAGAAGGCCGGTGCATGGCGCATAAAAAACGGGACGCAAACTGCGTCCCGTTACATTCTTTTATTGTCCTGAAGGGTTGGCGATCCACCCCGACACGAGGGGGAGGCGCCACTCAAGCGGCGGCGCTGTTGTCCTCGCCCGGATTGCGCAGCACGTAACCGCGTCCCCACACCGTCTCGATGTAATGGTGGCCGCCTGTTGCCGCCTGGAGCTTCTTCCGCAACTTGCAGATGAACACGTCGATGATCTTGAGCTCCGGCTCGTCCATGCCGCCATAGAGATGATTGAGGAACATCTCCTTGGTGAGCGTCGTGCCTTTGCGCAGCGAAAGGAGCTCCAGCATCTGGTACTCCTTGCCCGTGAGATGGACGCGCTGCCCGTTGACCTCGACCGTCTTGGTGTCGAGGTTGACCTTAAGGTCGCCCGTTTCGATGATCGACTGCGCATGCCCTTTCGAGCGGCGAACGATGGCGTGAATGCGCGCGACGAGCTCGTCCTTGTGGAACGGTTTGGTCATGTAATCATCGGCGCCGAAACCGAGCCCGCGCACCTTGTCCTCGATCTGCGCCAACCCGGAAAGAATGAGGATTGGGGTCTGAACCTTAGCGACGCGGAGCATCTTCAGGACCTCATATCCGCTCATGTCCGGCAGATTGAGATCCAAGAGAATAATGTCGTAGTCGTAAAGCTTACCGAGGTCGACGCCCTCTTCGCCGAGGTCCGTCATATAAACGTTGAAACCCTCGGATTGTAGCATCAGCTCGATGCTCTGCGCCGTCGCGCTATCGTCCTCGATCAGAAGGACCCGCATGCCAATTCCCTCTTCCTTGCCCCATCACAAGGCGCGCCGCCATGGTTAACAGAACGCTTCCAGTGGCCGAAAAGCCGAGCCTGAACTCTCAGTACAAAAGTAACGATCACAGGTTAACAAATCCTAATTTTCGTTTCGAAACACGCCACTGGGCAGCGTGCGCAACCTTAACGCACATTGGGACAATCCCGTTTCAGGACGGGAACGCCGATGCGGACCGCACCTTCAGGGTGTGCAAACATTGGGATACACGCCTCCGGACCGTGCTCGAGGAGACCATCACAGACGCGAGTCAAGAGTTAGCAGAATTCGCCGGCTAGCCCTAGGCCCAGAAAACAACTACAACTGGAGCCAAACACGCGAGTTTAACTAACATAGCCAACGCGTTGCTTTACCGCAACTTAATGCGGTCACGATAAGGTAAACTTTGAAGGTTACAAGCCGGCGAACCTTAAGGTTTGGCGGGCAGTTGCCCGGATGGCCGGCGATGTGGAACACGAAGCTCGGCATGAGACTAATGCAGGATGGCATGTTTCTTGAGTACGCGTGTACTGTGTTCTCGAGTAGGGGTAAGTACGATGAAAGCACGCGAGACGGCGCTGAGGCTTAAGCGCTTCGAACTGAACGAGAAGTCGCGCAAGGTCGACGATCTGGAATTGATGATCCGGGAGTTCGAGACGATCGCCGGCGATTTGGACCGGCAGATCCGGGCGGAGGAAGACCGGACCGGCGTCAGGGATGCCAAGCACTTCGCCTACTCGACGTTCGCCAAGTCGGCCGCGCTGCGTCGCGACAACCTTCGGGCCTCGATCGCAGAGTTGCGCGTGAAGCTCGAGGCCGCGCAGCAGGACTACGATGCCGCCAAACAACAGGTCGACCGTTTTTCCGCCGATCAACCGCGCGAGGGAATAAGAGGCCGTCGCCGCCATGAGCGGCCGACCGGTTTCGCGATGCGCTGAAGGCTGATTTTCGCGGTGCGGTCCTCGGGTTGCATCGAGGACGTTCATTCAGGCTTTTCCGTGAAAACCCCGGCGTGCTGCATCGTGCGCGATGTCGTCACCAAGTCCGGTCTCGGCGACATATGCCAGCGAAGGTAGGCTGCTCGTGCTCTCAGGGTGAGAGAGCGGCCCCGCCTCTCTCCGTCCGGCTTGCCTTCGCCTCTTTCCCATGCCAATCGCTTGAAAAGGACGGGGCCAGGGCCGCAGACGCGGACCGCCCGCCAGGGGAGCCTACGATGCGCGGCCGGCATCGATCAGAGCCCGACCGTTCGAAGCGCGGCAGGTCCGCGTCCTGCGGGGCCGGGCGTCACATCCAGATGCAGAGCGATACGGCGCGTCGGCTTGTAAAACCGGCCGGCCGCGGGCGATTTTTCGCGACTGCCGCCGTGGCGATGGCCTTGGCCTGCGGAGGGGGAGGCTGCGCCGGCACGGCTCCAGTGATCGGGGAGCCCTCCTCCGCGACACAGCCGGTCCAGCCGACGCCATCTGCCGGGACTTACGATCCGGGTGCGCCGAGTGCCGCCGCCGCGCTTCAAGGCGTCCTCTTGCCTCAAGATCTGGTTGTAGGAACGCCCATCGAGGTCTACACGCGCGTCGCGCGCGGCGTGCTCACCTGCTGGTTCGGCGCCGACGGGCCTTTGAAAGCCCGCTTCATTTATCATGCGGAAGCCGAGCCCGCCTCCAAGGGCGGACGATCGGAGATCAAGATCATGACGCGCGACCGTGAGGCCGAGGATCCACGCGCGCTCCGGGCCTATCGGATCGTCATCCAACCCTCGGACGGCAGGACGCGCGTCGAGGTCGAGAACGTGCGCCTTCCCGAGCCCCTCGCGGCCCAGCTCAAAACCGATGTGACGCGCTGGTCGCGGGACGAGCCGGGCTGCGGCGAAGGCGCGGTGACTGCGGGATGGTCGGCTGAGGAGGCCACGCCCGCGGCCGGCGGCCAAAACAGCGCGGCCGGCACGAGGAAGCCTTAAAGCCCGGTCGTTTTGAGATGAACGCGGCGACGCTTGATCGCTCCCGACTTCGCTAGCATAATAATCTTGCTCATCAATGACTTAGCGCGCATTCGGGCTTCGAGATCCGGCCACAGGATAGGTGAACGCGCGCACAGCGGCGGCGCCGGCGCGTCAGGAGCGCGTGCTTCTCCGCACGTCAGCTCCGATATTCCTGGATCCGTGTCGCGCGCAGGCCAGGAAGCCCATGCTTATCGATCGAGCGCTGCCAGGATAGGAACTCATCCACCGTCAGCTTGTAACGATCACAGGCTTCCTCGATGCTGATCAGCCCGCCGCGCACCGCTGCGACCACCTCCGCCTTGCGGCGGATGACCCAGCGTTTCGTGTCCCGAGGCGGGAGATCGGCAACGGTCAACGGGCTTCCATCGGGCCCGATGACATAGCGCACGCGCGCTCTCATCTGATGTTCGGTCATGATACTCGATACTGCTACTGACCAGCCGTAAGGCTAACCTGTTTCTCTTAAACATGGCCTAAGCCATTGAGTAAACATATCATAAAATGGTGCCATAAAACACGCAACCACGACGGGTATGGTTGACGGGCGAAGGCCCGGGCGGCCGCTTCCCCGCCCGGCTTGCATAGGGGATGAACTGGCCCTTATCATGCGGCGTTCGGACCGGGCGCCGCGGCTTTCCGCGATGCGCAATTTTGTGCATGAAGGACTATTCCGGTTTCAGTACCGTGAACGGGTTCCGCTTTCCGGCCGCAGCCCAGATACCGTAGTGGAATCTGAGAACGGCCCTAAGTTTTTGTCTGATCGTGCTTCGTTTGGAAAATCGGATTTCTACGTTTCCGGAAGCACTCCAGAACGCCAGCTCAACGGGACAAGCACGTGGCAGCGCCATACCTTGAGACACCTATTGGAGACGGCGGGAGGAAGCGCGTCGTCGTCGCCATGTCCGGCGGGGTCGACTCGTCCGTCGTCGCAGCCCTCCTGGCCCGTTCCGGCCACGACGTCATCGGCATCACCCTTCAATTGTACGATCACGGCGAAGCCGTAGGCCGCAAGGGCGCCTGCTGCGCCGGTCAAGACGTGCAGGACGCGCGCCGGGTGGCTCAGAAGCTCGACATTCCCTACTACGTTCTCGACTACGAGAAGCGCTTTTCGGACGCTGTGATGAAGTCGTTCGCGGAGAGCTACGTGGCGGGCGAAACGCCCATTCCATGCGTCACCTGCAATCAGACCATCAAGTTCCAGGATCTCCTCGGCACGGCACGCGAACTCGGCGCGGACCTCTTGGCCACCGGCCATTACGTCCAGCGGCGCCCGGGGCGCGACGGGCCGGCCATGTTTCGCGCGAACGATGTGGAGCGAGACCAGAGCTACTTTCTGTTCGCCACCACGCGCGAGCAGCTTGCAAGTCTCTGGTTTCCGCTCGGCGGCATGCCGAAGAACGAGGTGCGGGCGCTGGCCCACGAGTTCGGCCTGCTCGTCGCCGATAAATCCGACAGCCAGGACATTTGCTTCGTCCAGAAGGGCCGCTATAGCGACGTCATCGAGCGGCTGAAGCCCGGCGCGCTACGCTCCGGCGATATTGTCCACATCGACGGGCGCAAGCTCGGCCGCCATGCTGGAATCGTCAATTACACCATCGGCCAGCGGCGGGGCCTCGGGATCGCCTCGTCCGAGCCGCTCTACGTTCTCTCCCTCGATGCCAAGCGCAACGAAGTTGTGGTGGGGCCACGTACCTTCTTGCACATCCGGACGCTTGTTCTTAGAAACGTCAACTGGCTCGGAGACGGCACGCTCGAAGAAGCCGCCGCCGAGAGGGGAGCGCAAGTCTACGCACGCATCCGGTCGTCACAGGCGCCGCAGCCGGCGACGGTCACGGTCGAACAGGACGGAACCGTCAAGGTCACGCTTCGCGATGGGGAGCTTGGCGCGGCTGCCGGTCAGGCCTGCGTGCTCTATGCTGACGGAAGCACCGAGGCGCGTATCCTCGGCGGCGGATGGATTGCACAGGCGACCGCTGCCGATAAAATGCATCGCTTGGAATCGCCGGCCTGACGGCGGCCGGGCTCGCGGAACTCGGCAGGCACGCGGCAGGACATAAAGCCCTTCTGGGCCGCTTCCCTGGCGGAACGTTTTCTGTGGGAGACAATCGCGTGCAGAACATGAGGCCTCGGATGAAACCCCGCCTGCGTGTTGAGGATCTCGAACGCTCCAACGGCCGCATCGTCGGCATCGGGCGCATCGAGGAAGATGTCGTCAAGGTCGCGTATCGCCGGTGGGCGCCGATCTACGATCACACATTCGGCCGTGTCTCCACGGAAGGCCGCAAGCACGCGGCGGAGGTGATCAATTCCAGCCTCGCCCAGGGGCGTGTGCTCGAGGTCGGCGTCGGCACCGGCCTGGCGCTCGCCGACTACAAGCCCCACCTCGAGGTCGTCGGCATCGATCTTTCGCCGGAGATGCTGGAGAAGGCGCACGAGCGCGTCGCCGCGGAAGGCCTTAGTCATGTGGCCGGCCTCTACGAGATGGATGCGGGCGATCTCAAGTTTCCGGACAACTCCTTCGACATCGTGACGGCCATGTTCGTCATGACGGTCGTCCCCGAGCCGGAGCGCGTCATGCGCGAGCTCGCGCGCGTCACGAAGCCCGGAGGCGAGGTGCTGCTCGTCAATCACTTCAGTCAGACGGAGGGCGTCCGCGGCTGGGTCGAGCGGCGGATGGCGCCGTTCGCGGAGATCATCGGCTGGCGGTCCGTGTTCGACCAGTCGCGTGTCATGGTCTGCGACGATCTCGTACTGGCGGAGCGCAAGGCGCTCAGGCCGTGGGGCATCTTTACGATGATGCGATTCAGGAAAAGCGCGCAGAGCGAACAGCCGATCGCGGCCGAATAGCTGGTAGCGCTTGACGCGCTCTTCGCCCATTCATATAGACCAGCTTCGCGCTTCGGCCGGCGAGGCTCGGAGCAACCGGATCGCCAGCAGCGAGCCGGCATTCTCGGCGGGATAGCTCAGGTGGTTAGAGCGACGGTCTCATAATCCGTAGGTCGGCGGTTCAAGTCCGCCTCCCGCTACCAAATTTCTCGAACTTCAATTCTTCCCTCAATGCGCCGCGTGGCCTTTCTGCGGCTGGATGCGGTACGCGCGCTCTTGAGCGTCGCTTCGAGGCGGCTGAAAGCCCTCGCCTTCCCTCGCACATACTCCGTTCGGCTAAAGTCGCATGGCGGAACTTCTCGATATGTACTTGCACTACTTATAAATGGGTAAGGTTGTCGACCCGGCCCGCCCTGGCACCTTACCCGAGACTTCCGTCAGGAGTGGGTCATATGGTGAACAGCAAGTCGCAGATGGATGCCGAGCTTCAACGCCGCATCATGCGGCTTAAAGGCAAGCTCCGTCACTTCAAGACCGAGGCTGCCCGTCTCAACGCCGGATATGCTGGATATAGAGAGGCTTTCGACAACGCGGGAGCGGGCATCGCCCAGGTCGACGTTTCCGGAAAACTCCTCGAGGCCAACGCACGCTTTTGCGAGATGATCAATATCTCCAAAAGCGACGTTCCGACGATCAAGTTCACCGATATTACCTACCCTGATGATCTCGTCCGAAACCTGGAACAACTCGAACGGCTCCTCCGCGGAGAGATTTCAGGCTACCGGCTGGAAAAAAGATATGTGAGGACCGACGGGAAGGTCTTCTGGGCGGACTTGAGCGTTTCCGCTATTCGCGATCCTAACGGCCGCCCCCTGAGACTCGTATCCATCATCACCGATATCACGCGGCAACGGATGGAAAAGGAGCACCTTGTTCTCTTGATGGGAGAAGCCTCCCACCGAACAAAGAATTTGCTCTGCGTCATTCGCTCTATCATCCGTTATTCGGCGATCGACGCGACATCGGTCGGCGAGCTCGAGACTTTGCTGCTCGACCGCGTTACTGCCCTGGGAGCCGTGCAGGACGCATTGCTTATCACTGCGAATAAGCGCGCGCACATTAGAGATTTGGTGCAAAGCCAATTGGCGGCTTTCATTGATCCGAACAGCACGCAGATCGTGTTCGAAGGCCCGGATCTTGCTTTCTCTCCCGCCGCGTCGCGCGCCATTGGAATGGCGCTCCATGAACTCGCGACGAACTCCTGCAAATACGGCGCCCTGGCATCGCCAGCAGGCCGGATCGCAATGAGTTGGTCCACCGATTACAGCAGGCAGGTTTTTCACATGACCTGGCAGGAAAGCGGGGGACCGAGAGTCGCCGCCCCCAAGCATCGCGGGTTCGGGCAGCGCGTGATCGTCGAACTGGTGGAGGCCTCGACCGGTGGCAGGGTCGACCTGGATTTCGATCCGGCGGGCGTCCGGTGGTCCCTGGTGGCTCCGTTGACCGTGCTCGGATAAGGGCCGGCCTCAAGCCACCCCGTCCGCCGGTGCGTGCGTTATCCGGCTAGCTTCGGGTCCTCGTTGTCATGGGCATGGGCCGCGGCGCGCAGAAGCTTGCGGCTCACGTGCGTCCGGTCGAGCAGGACTTTCTGATCATGGACGGAGGTCACGGCGTCCATCGGCACCATGAACTCGCCGAAACTCTCGACATAGACGCTGATCGATACCGGACCGACCTCGCGCACCGCGCCGATGCCTTCTTGTCCTTCCGCCAGAAACACCATGTAACCGCGCTGGATCGAGTTCCACATCGTATCGCCTCCACTATGCCGCGACAGCGCGACGGAAACGGCGATTGCGCGCCCGCCTGCTGCAGGCTGCCGGGCGTGCCTTGGCCGTCCCGATAGGGCATCACCGATCATGGCCAGTCTCCCATGTTCTTGCATGGGAACACTTGAGCCTCGGGCAGGTTCCTTGGTTCGGGTGGCCCTTCCATGCCAAAATGCCAGAACGCTCTTCGTGAAGGCTGATCGCTACCGGCTGCGGCGCGCGGGCGCTTTGTGCCGGTTCTCAGCCGGGCGTCGGCGGCACGGCCCAAATGTCACCGCGACGGTCGCTATCATGATCAAACACTGGCCCTGGCCGCGAGGACGGGAGCCAGTCGCGAAGCGAAAGGAAAATCATTCCATGCGGGGAGCGCGGCGGATATTTCGCGTAGGCCTCATCCCGGCCGCCATACTTCTCACGGCGGCGCCCATGGTTGCGGCGGCGTCCCCGTTGCAGGATCCGGGTTCTACCGAGCGCCAGCTGCGTTGGCGCGCGGCGCGGAGCGGAGCCCTAAGCCTTCCGCTGCCCGGTACGCCAGACGTGACGAAGCTTCCCCAGCGTCTGGCCGCGGGCGGCGTCGTGCTCGGCGCGCCGCTCTTGATCCGGATCTTCAAGGCTGAATCCGAGCTCGAAGTCTGGATGAAGAAGGACGCTTCCTACATCCGCATCGCCACGTATCCAATTTGCTACTGGTCCGGCACGGTCGGGCCCAAGCTGCGCGAGGGAGACCGCCAGACGCCCGAGGGCCTCTACACAATCACACCCCGCCAGCTCCATCACAGCGGGCGCTGGCGGCGCTCTCTCGACATCGGGTATCCAAACGCCTTCGATCGCGCCCACCGCCGCACCGGCTCCGCCATCCTGGTGCACGGGGGTTGCGATTCCACGGGTTGCTTCGCCATGACGGACCCGGTCAACGCCGAGCTCTACGATCTCGTCGCAGCCGCCCTGGAAGCCGGCGCTCGCCATGTTCCGGTGCACGTCTTCCCGTTCCGCATGACGGACGCCAAGCTCGGCGCAGCGCCAGCCGGGCCGTGGACCACATTCTGGAGCGACCTCAAACAAGCCTATGATACGTTCGAGCGCACGCACCTGCCGCCGCACGTGAGCGTGTGCGCGCATCGCTATCACGTGCGTGCGGCGACGGGCGCAGACGACGTACCCGGGCCGGTCGCGCTCTGTCCGGAGGATCGCTCTGTGATCGCGAGCGCCGATGGCACGGATGCGGCGACCGAAGAGAGCATGTCTGCGGAGGCCGCCGCCGCTGCCAAAGCGCCGCCGCCTCCTTGCTCGATGACGCGCGCCAGCTGCCGCAAGTGGGTGGCGCTGCGTGATCGCAGGGCCGCGAGCCGGACCATCGCCGTGCACGGCAACCAACGCTCGCGCGTGCGGTAAGCCGCCGCCGGGTCATTCTTGTGCCTCACACGCGGGGGCGGCGCGGCGGAATGGTGAGCGGCAGGAACTCGACGCCGGACTGTTGAACCGGCTGCGGATAGAGCTTCATCAGCTCCATGACGTCGATCGGCATGCCGACCTTGACGGGCAGCCCAAGCTCCTTCGCCTCCGTGGCGGTCAGGGCGTAATCGTGCGTCCAGTGGCCGCCCGCAAGCTGGTCTGCGATGGCTTCGGCCGCCGTCTCGTCGAGCCGCGGGGTCAGAAGTTCGACCGCTCCGCGCTTCACTTGCGCCAGCGCCTTCTCGCTGACATCGGCGAGCACCAGCGTCAGATCCCAGACTTCCGACACGGGCTTGCTGTCGCGCGCCTTGACGAGGCTCGCCGCCGGCAACCCCAGAATTTGTGGATCGATCGGTCCCAGGACCGAGAACTCCCCGAGCACGATCTCGTCGGCGGCGAGTGCGATCAGCGTGCCGCCCGACATGGCGTAGACCGGTACGTAGACGGTGACCTTGGCGGGATGGGCTTCGACCGCGCGGGCGATCTGCATGGCGGCCAGCACGAGCCCGCCCGGCGTATGCAGGATGAGGTCGATCGGCACCGTGTCGGGCGTCTCCTTGATCGCCGCGATGATCGTCTGGGCGTCCTCGAGGTCGATATGGCGCGCGAAGGAGAAGCCGAACAGGCGACGCTGCTCTTGGCGATGGATCATCGTGATGACGCGCGTGCCATGCGCCTTCTCGATCACTCCAATGGCGCGAGCGCGGCGCAGCGCGAACCACCGCCCCATGAGCAGCGGCTGCAATGCCATGACGATGATGGCGATCCAAATCAGCGAGAGAAAATCGAACGACATCGGGGCGTCTCCGCAGCGCGAGGCAGGCGCGTCACACGCCCATCCGGAGACTGTATGGCTCGATGGCGTCTCGTCAAAGTGTGATCTGGCGAACCCCTGCCCTGTCGAGCGCGAGAAGCCGGCGCCGCAGCACGATGACGTAGTAGAGCATGTAAAGGTATTGGAACGTCTCCACCACCTCGCTTGGACGGGTGAAGAGCGGCGTTCCGACAACACTCTTGCCGAGATCGTCGACGATCTTGAACGCCAGCGCGATCGCGGCGGCCGGTGCGATCGCGAGCGCCGGCGTCAGCAGGGCCAGGAGCGGCCTGCGGAACGGACCGGTCCACAGCTGAATCAGCGGAACGAGCAGCCCGCCAATGAACATTGCCGTATTGAACACCAGCTTCGGCCGCTGATTGAACCAGGCCGACGTGTTGTGCAGGTTCGTCTCTTGCTGGCGGTTGATATCCGACCAATAGGACGGCGTATTCCAGTTGAAGAAATGCTGGCCCCAGCTGTGCTCCTCGCCGGCGATGTAAAAGGCCGCCAGTGCGAAAAAGAGCACGACGAACCAGAGCAGACGGCTCTCCTTCACAATTTTGAAGCCGAGCGCGTGGAAACACAGCACTGCCGCGGCGAGCGCAAAGCAGAATTGCGCAAGCTCGAGAAACCCGAAGCCTTCGGGCAGGATGTGCTCGCGGTAGAAGTCGGGATCCGCATAATGAATGACGAGCACGCCGGCGAGCATCGCCAGCGGAATTCCGCACCACCACCAGGCGTCCGAAAGGCCAGGCTCCCACGCACGCCGGGGAATGACCTCAAGGGGTTGCGGAAGTGCCGGCGACGCGGATGCGACCATCATCGAACCTCGGAATTGGTGAGCAAGGCACGTTGTCAACGCTTCGTCACACATGACAAATTCATGACGGTGGGACAAGCGCGCGGCGCTCCCCGCCCACGCTTTTTGAAGACGTGTCACCATTTCGCTGGTGGCTGCTGGCAAGACAGAACAGCGCGGGACGCGCGTGTCCCTCAAAGCCAAGCCTGTCGCTACCAGCGGTGCGCGAACGCGCTTATGCTCTCTGCAAGATGAACTTTTCTTAAGATAAGCGTTATCAGGTACTTCCCCTCTTGAAACGTGGCGCTATCGGACTATTTTCGCTCCCGAAAATCGCATCGCTCGGACGTCGACCTGCGCTGGAGCCATCGTCAGTGCTGCCGGCAACATGCTGGCGCTGCGGCGCTCGGCAGGCAGGCACGCGGTGCAGCGGATCGACGCAAGCGCCAAGGGGAGGCTCGCACGATGTCAGCGCTCATTGAGGCGAACAGCCTGCGCAAGGCGTTCGGCGCCATCACGGCCGTGGACGGCATTTCTCTCGCCGTCGAAAAAGGTGAGGTGCTCGGTTTCCTCGGCCCCAACGGCGCCGGCAAATCCACCACCATGAAGATGATCACCGGCTTCCTCGAGCCCGATGCCGGATCGGCCACCGTGTGCGGGGCCGACGTGCAGACCTCGCCGAAAACCGCGAAGGCGATGCTCGGCTACCTTCCCGAAGGCGCGCCCGCCTACGGCGACATGACGGCGGCAAGCTTTCTCTCCTTCGTGGCCGAGATACGCGGCTACGGGAAGCACGAGGCCGACGCCCGTGTCTCCACGGCCGTTTCACGGGCCGGGCTCGGCGGTGTGCTCGACCAGCGCATCGAGACGCTGTCGAAAGGCTTCAAGCGCCGCGTCGGCCTTGCGCAGGCCATTCTGCATGACCCGCCGGTGCTCATCATGGACGAGCCGACGGACGGGCTCGATCCCAACCAGAAGCATCACGTGCGGGAGCTCATCCGGGAGATGGCCTCCGAAAAGGCGATCATCGTCTCGACCCACATCCTCGAGGAGGTCGAGGCCGTTTGCACACGCGCCGTGATCATCAATCGTGGGCGCATCGTAGCCGACGGCACCGCCGAGGATCTTTTGCGGCGCGCGCGCAATCATGGTGCCGTGTCGATCCGGGTGCCGGAGGCGGATGCGGCGCGGGTGTCGCGGGCGCTCGCGGGACTTTCCACGATCGCCGGCGTCGAAACGGCGGAGAAGTCGGATGGGCATGTGCGCATACGCGCCCTCCCCAAGAGCACCATCCCGCCGGCCAAAGCCATCGGCGAGCTGCTTCTGCGCGAGAGCCTTCCCGTCGATGAGCTCGTCGTCGAACGGGGTAGGCTCGACGACGTCTTCCGCGAGATCACCATGTCGTCCGAGGCTTGAGAGTGAGCGAAGGATCCATGCGCGACACATTCAGTTTCAAGACCGCCTACGTCATCGCCAAGCGGGAGTTCGCCGCTTATTTCGCCACGCCACTGGCGGCCGTGTTCCTCACCATCTTCGTCGCCGCGACGGGCGCGTTCGCGTTCTATATCGGCGGCTTCTTCGTGCGCGGACAGGCGAACCTCGATGCCTTCTTCGCCTATCACCCGTGGCTCTATCTCCTGCTCGTCCCCGCCGTCGCCATGCGGCTATGGGCAGAGGAGCGCAAGACGGGCACCATCGAGCTGCTCATGACGCTGCCCGTCTCTCCAACGGAGGCCATCCTCGGAAAGTTCGCGGCTGCGTGGGCCTTCATCGGGCTCGCCCTCGTCCTCACGTTCCCGATCTGGATCACCGTCAACGTGCTTGGCGATCCCGACAACGGCGTCATCATCGCGAGCTATCTCGCGAGCTTCCTGCTCGCGGGAGCGTTTCTCGCCATCGGCGCCTTCATCTCGGCGCTCACCAAGAACCAGGTCATCGCCTTCATTCTTTCGGCAACCGTCTGCTTCCTGCTCGTGACGAGCGGAATGGAGATTGTGCAGAACACGCTGCGCACCTGGGCGCCGACCCTCGTCGCCGACGCGGTCTCCAGCATGAGCTTCCTCACGCACTATGAGCGGATCACGCGCGGCGTCATCAGCCTCGATACGATCGTGTTCTTCGTCTCCCTCATCGCTTTCGCACTGTTTGCGAACGTGATCGCCATCAGCCAGAAGAAATCCGCTTGAGGGCCGCACCATGACCGACCCTTCCACCAGCTCACGCTCCCCCCTCTCCTCCGCCTTCTCGCGCCTCGTGGCGCGCGCATCCCGCCTCTCACCGGCGCACCTTGCCTGGGGCGGCCTCGCGCTCGCCGCCGTCACGCTGCTTTCGGTCAACCTCATCGCGTCCGAAACGCTCGGCAACTGGAAGGCGGATCTCACCGAGGACAAGCTCTACTCAATCTCGCCCGGCTCAGTCGCCGTGCTCAAGGCCATGGACGAGCCGATCAAGGCGCGGCTCTACTTCTCAAAGAAGCTCGGCGAGATGGCGCCCTCCTATGCCCGCTATTTCGACCGCATTCGCACACTGCTCGAAGATTTCCAGCGCATCTCCGGCGGCAAGCTCGAGCTTGAGATCCTCGATCCCGAACCTTTCTCCGATGCCGAAGACCAGGCGGTCGCTACAGGGCTCAGCGGCCGACGCCTGAACGCCGAGGGCGAGATGGGCTATTTCGGCCTTACCGCCGCGAACTCGACCGACGACCGGGAAGTGATCGGCTTCTTCTCGCCGGATCGGGAGAACTTCGTCGAGTACGACATCACCAAGCTCGTGCACTCGCTCTCCAACCCGAAGAAGCACCTCGTCGGCCTCATGACATCGCTGCCTCTCGACGGCGGGCAGAACCCGATGACGCAGCAGCCGACGCCACCCTGGATCATCATGAGCCAGATCCGGGAGTTCTTCGACGTCGAGGTCATCGACCAGGCGGCGAAGGAAATTCCGGCGCGCATCGACGTGTTGCTCGTCGCCCAGCCGACGCAGCTCACGCCGGAGGCGGCCTACGCCATCGATCAGTATGTGCTGAAGGGCGGCAAGCTTCTTGCTCTCATCGACCCCGCGGCCGAGACGGCCCAGTTCGAGCTGATGGAGAAGCAGGGCGAAGGCCGCGCCGAGCTCGCCAAGCTGCTCAAGTCCTGGGGGCTCGACTTCGATCCCAAGAAGACGGCCGCCGACATCCGCTATGCGCGCCGTGTCCAGTTCGGCCGCGGCAGCGAAGGCGCGGTCACGGACTTCGTCGCCTGGCTAACGCTCGACAAATCCGCCATCGACCAGCGCGACGTGCTCTCGAGCGGCATCGAGACCCTCAATCTTGCGTCAGCGGGGGTCCTGACGCCCATCGACGGCGCCACCACCACCGTCACGCCGGTCATCACAACCTCTCCCGAAGCCATGGAGATCGACACGCAAAAGGTCGGCATGGCTGCCGACCCGGTGGCCCTGCTCCGCAGCTATGCGCCGGGCGGCAAGCCTCTCATGCTGGCCGCGCGCATCTCGGGCGAGGCAAAGTCCGCGTTCCCGGACGGCGTCTCCGATCCGGATGCGAAGAAGGACGATGCCAAGCCGGCCGACACGGATGGGGCCGCGGCAGATAAGCCGGACGAGAGCAAGGCGGCCGCCAAGGACGACGAGAAGCGGGCGCCCGCCCACGTCGCATCAGGGCGCGTCAACGCCATCGTCGTCGCCGACACGGATTTCCTTGCGGACCGCTTCTGGGTCGAGAGCCGGCAGATGCTCGGGCAGGAGTTCGCGATGCCCACGGCAAGCAACGGCGCCTTCATCCTCGGCGCGCTCGAAAACCTCACCGGCAGCGATGCGCTGATCGCGCTGCGCGGCCGGGGCATCAAGGAGCGCACCTTCACTCTCGTGGAGGATCTGCGCCGCGACGCGGAACGCAAGTTCCGCGAGAAGGAAGAGGCGCTGACCGCGAGGCTCAAGTCCGTCGAGCAGGAACTCGAAAAGCTGCAGACGACAGGGACCGGCGGCAACGTGATCGCGTCCGACCAGGAACGCGCGGCCATCGAGAGGTTCACGCGCGAGATGCTCGAGACGCGGCGCGAACTCAGGCAGGTCAAGCTCGCCCTCAGCCAGAGCATCGACAGCCTCGACGGCTGGCTCAAGTTCGCGAACATCGCCCTCGTTCCCCTCCTGATCGCGGCCGGAGGCGTTGGCTGGACGCTTTGGCGCGCCCGCCGCCGCAAACCGCGCAAATCGTGACGGCTGGAGATGCTTCGATGACACCTAGGACTTTCGCCACCCTCGCCGCCGTCGCGGCCGTCTCTCTGGCAACGGCTCTCGTCGTCCACGCCGTGCGCAGTCCGTGGACCACCGAGGCGGCCAGCTCCGGCAAGCTTTTCCCGCGCCTTGGGGCCGACATCGGAAAGCTCGCGCGGATCGCCATCACGCAGGGCGAAACCACGCTCACGCTCGAGAAATCGGGAGACGCGTGGCAGGTCGCGAGCCAGGACGGCTATCCGGCCGACCTGGGCAAGATCCGGGCGCTCGTGCATGCGCTCGATGAAGCGGTGCTCCTCGAGCCGAAAACGAAAGCTGCGGCGCGTTACGCGCATCTCGAAGTCGACGATCCCGCGAGCAAAACATCCAATGCGCGCCTCTTCAAGCTCGAAGCGGCGGATGGCACCGTGCTCGCGGAAGTCATCGCCGGCAAGCAGAGACCCGGCAGCGCCGTCACGCCCGGGGCGAGCGGCGGCGCCGGAACCTACGTGCGGCGCCCAGGCGATGAGCAGAGCTGGCTTGCAAGCGGCACCATTGCCGGTGGGGCCACACTCAAAGATTGGGCGAACCCGCGCGTCTTCGAGACCGAGACGGAAAAGATCGCGAATCTCACGGTCGAGGTTGCCGGAGAGCCGGCCTACACGATCAAGCGCAGCGCCGGGAGCGGGCACGAGCTCGACGCCATCCCGGCCGGAAAGAAGATCAAATACGTGAACCTCGTCGACAACATCGTCGAGGCCGCGTCGTTCCTCGACTTCGAGCGCGTGCGCAAGGCGTCCGGCAGCAACGATGGCAAGGCCGGCACGGTCACGTTCACGACCGACGGCAAGCTCAAGATCGTGCTCGACGTCCGCCGTGAGCCGGACGGCGTTTGGGTGACGGTCGATGCAAGCGGAGACGGCGACGCCAAGACAGCGGCGGACGACATCCGTTCACGCGCCGAAGGCTGGGAGTTCGAGATCACGCCCTCCAAGGCCGACACCATGCTCAAGACAGAGGCTGAGCTTCTCGAGGACATCGAGCCCGAGACGCCGGCGCAGGAAAGCGCCCAGCCCGCACCTGGAACACCGCCGGGCCTGCCGCCCGGAATGCCGATGCCTTGAGCCGGTGCTGGAGCGCGGTTACGCGTGATGGCCGCGTTACGACGCGACCTTCACCGTATCGAACCGCTCCCACGCCGGACGGCCGAAGCGCTCGACCAGAAAATCGATGAACACGCGCGACTTGGCGGCGAGGAACCGATTTGGCGCATAGAGTGCGTGGATCGTGATCTCCTGCGGCGGGTACTCCGGCAACACCACGACGAGCCGCTCCGCCGCGATGTCGGCGCCGACGAGGAAGCTCGGCAGCCGCGCAATGCCGATGCCCTTGATGGCCGCTTCGCGCAGCGTGTCGCCGTTGTTGGAGCTGAGACAGGCCGAAACCGGTACGGAGAGCGGCGCACCTTGCTCGGTGAGCTGCCAGCGCGGCACGGTCGTCGAGTGGCCGTAATGGAGGCACTTGTGGTTTGCGAGGTCGCCCGGCTCCGTAGGCTCGCCGTGGCGGGCGATATAGTCCGGGCTTGCGACGAGCAGCACGCGGGCGGCAGAGATGCGCCGGGCGATCAGGCTCGAATCGATCATCGCGCCGATGCGCACGGTGACGTCCACGCCCTCCTCGAGCGGATCGATCATCCGGTCCGTCAGCACAAGCTCGACCTTAAGCTCCCGATAGCGGTCCATAAAGTCCGCCACCGCCGCGCCAAGATAGAGCGTGCCAAACGACATCGGCGCGTTCACCTTGAGCAAGCCCTTGGGCTCGTCATGCAGCCGCGCGATCTGCGCCTCCGTCTCCGCGATCTGGGCCATGATCGAAAGGCAGCGCTCGTAATAGGCAAGGCCCGCTTCGGTCGGCGTCACGCGGCGGGTCGTCCGATCGAGAAGGCGCGCGCCGAGCTCCTGCTCGAGCTGCGTGATCGCCTTGCTCACCGCACTGCGCGTCACGCCGAGGCGCCGGGCAGCTTCGGCGAAGCTGCCTCCCGACACCACCTTGGTCAGCACGTTCATAGCTTCGAGCTTATCCATCGCAGCCCTCGGCGCGCTCCTCAGGTGTGCATTTCAGGGAGGAGACGGATCTTTTCGCTGAACGGGTTGCATGTCGGCCGACCGTCCTCTCCCGCGGGCGGCCCTTCTACGTCAGCGAACGTTCACCGTTGGCGTCCGCCCTTTTTCGGCTGCACAGATTTTTTGGCCGCGGAACCAGGACCGGCTCCACAGCCGGATCATTAAGCCCGAGTTTCGTACCAGGCACAAGAGTTGCCTTTAAAGAAACCAGGCCGTCGATGCGATCGACCGGCCCAATCTCGTCCGTTCCGGCAACGCTGTGTGCACGTGCCAGAGCCATGCTTCTTTATCTTTAACTTCCAATGGTGCCACAAGCGCTGGCGTTCCCAAGCGGGTTATTTTTCCGTCGCCGGTTCCGAAGCGATGAACGCCAAACGGCGGATGGCCGTGTCGCCGAGTTCCTGTGCGAGGCCGAGCAAGTCATCCTGCGAGGATGATTCGGCAAGCCTCAAATAGGCTTCCGCCAGATATTCACACAGCGACGGTATATCATCGGTACGGCTTGCCGGCAGTTCGGGAACCAGGATCGTATGGTTCGCAGATACGGCCTCGAGCCTTGCAGCGGCGGCGCGCGCAGCCTCCGCCAGGGAGGTCGCAGTCGCAGGGGCGTCCGTGCCGCCATCCGGCTGCCGCATCAGAAGATCCGCGAGACGCCGCTCGCTCGCGGCGAGTGCCGCGAGCGTCACCTGGCTGTCGCCCGCCGTCCGGTCCGGCTGGCTCGCATGATAGGCCTTGCGCCGTTCCCGGCGCAGGAGAGACATGTGCTCAAGCTCGTCATGCGCCATCCGCTCCGACGCGACCCGCACCTCCTCGTTGTCCGTGTTGGCTGCCACATAGGCCCAGAAGGCGAACGAGCGCTCCTCGTGACGCACGGCCGATGCAAGGGCGAGATAAGGCGTGAGGAGGTTGGAGCGCGCCACCTCGTCGGGCGGTGCATCGAAGGTGTCCGGGATCGGCCACGGCAGAGTGGCGTCCTCCTGCGTGCCCGTACGGTCCGCCCATTGATCAACCTCGCCGACATGGCCCCGCTCGGTCTCTGCCAGCCCCGTGAACACCTCGGCGAGCGCCGTCTCGCCCTGCAGCGCCAGCTGACGGGCAATCTCGGTGTAGCGCGAGGCCGCATCCAGCTCCATGGCACGCGCCATCGCAAAAAATTCACCCATCGATCTGATGCGACCGGCAGGCTCCGCTTTCAAAGAGGTCATGACATCATATCTCCATTGACAGGCGAGAATGCCGATGACGAACTCTATTCGCCCTTGAGGGAGATCAACACCAGTAAGATATATGCTGGATACACGTTAGGCGAATAGACGGGACGAGGTGCTTCTTGGCGGCGAACCTGGTGCGTTGGGTGATCATGGCATTGGCCGCCTTTGCCGCGCTGAGCGCGGCTGCGCCGGCCAATGCGCAATCGCGGCTCGCGACCTTCATGGAGACGGCAACGCCGCAGGAGTTCTTTCCGCAAGCGACACGCTTCGGAGATCCACAAGGCGATCCGCCCATCATACCAGCCTACGAGGGCGATACGCTTCTCGGCTATGTCTACCTGAACTCCGACTTCACAGGTTCGATCGGCTATTCCGGCAAGCCAATCCACATTCTCGTCGGCATCGACCCCGCAGGTGTCGTTACGGCCCTCAAGCTTGTCGAGCATAAGGAGCCGATCGTCCTCGTCGGCGTTCCGGAGAAGCGCGTCGTCGAAGCCGTCAACACGCTCATTGGAACGCAGATCGGACCAATCGCGGCGGGTGAAAAGCGTCCGCCGCAACCGGACATCGTGAGCGGTGCGACCGTCACCGTGCTGGTGATGGCCGACAGCGTCGTGCGCTCCGCCGTTCGCCTGCTGCGCAGCGGCCGGCTTTCGCCGCAAGGCGCCGCTCAAAGCGCCGGCCCTGCCGGTCCGGTCGAGACGCGAACCGTGGACATGACCCAGGACGCCGTGCGCGACTGGGAAAGCCTGATCGGGGATGGCTCGGTGCGCCGTCTTACGCTCACCGTCGGCGAGGTGAACGCCGCCTTCGAGCGCGCCGGCAATGCGGCTGCGGCCAGCAATCCCGAATCCGCCGATCCGGCCGAGACCTTCATCGACCTCTACGCCGCGCCGGTCAGTGTCCCCGGAATCGGCAAAAGCCTCCTGGGAGATGCGGGCTACGCGCGTCTCACCAAACGGCTGAAACCCGGCCAACAGGCGCTTCTCGTCGCCGGGCGCGGGCTCTACTCCTTCAAGGGCTCAGGCTATGTGCGCGGCGGCATCTTCGACCGCATCGAGCTCGAGCAGAATGGATCGGGCGTACGGTTCCGCGACCGCAATCATGAACGGCTCGGCGACATTGTCGCCGCGGGTGCGCCAGCGTTCCCCGAGATCAGCCTGTTCACAGTGCCCGAGGACTTCGCCCTCGATCTCACCGAACCGTGGACGCTCGAGCTTCTGGCTCAGCGCGCGATCGGCCCGCGCGACAAGGCGTTCCTCAGCTTCGAGCTCGCGTACACGCTGCCCGATCTCTACGTGAAGGTCGAAAAACCTCCGCCGCCGGTCGTGGAGCCTCCCGCCAGCGCGAAGGCGCCTCCAGCGGACGTCGCGGCATCCGGCCTTGCGGCGGATGCGAGCGCCGCCGAGGAGGACCCGCTCTGGAAGCAGATGTGGCGGCGCGAAGGGACCTCTGTCGCGATCACCGCGGCCGCGATCGCGGTGCTGACCGGCATCTTCTTCTTCCAGAATGCGCTCGTCCGCCGGCCTGTCGTCTACACCTGGGTGCGGCGCGGCTTTCTCACCTTCACCCTGCTCTGGCTTGGCTGGTATGCCAACGCGCAGCTCTCCGTCGTCAACGTCCTGACGTTCACGAACGCGCTCGTCACCGGCTTCAGCTGGGAATATTTTCTAACGGCGCCGCTCATCTTCATTTTATGGTCGGCAGTCGCCGTCTCGCTGCTGTTCTGGGGACGCGGCCCATTCTGCGGCTGGCTCTGCCCGTTCGGCGCCCTGCAGGAGCTGACCAACACCATCGCCAAGGCGCTGCGCGTGCCGCAGCTCAACGTGGCCTGGGACCTGCATGAGCGCCTGTGGCCGATCAAGTATGTGATCTTCCTCTTCCTGTTCGGCATGTCGCTCTATTCGATCGGCGCCGCCGAGCAGTTCGCCGAGGTCGAACCCTTCAAGACCGCCATCATCCTCAAGTTCATGCGCGACTGGCCGTTCGTCGTGTTCGCGCTGGCGCTGCTCGCGGCCGGGCTTTTCGTCGAGCGCTTCTACTGCCGCTATCTGTGCCCGCTCGGGGCGGCGCTCGCCATTCCGGGCCGCATGCGCATGTTCGAGTGGCTGAGGCGCTGGCCGGAATGCGGCTCTCCCTGCCAGCGTTGCGCCAACGAATGTCCGGTCCAGTCGATCCATCCCAACGGACGCATCAACGTCAACGAGTGCATCTACTGCATGCACTGCCAGGAACTCTACTGGGACGACCACCGGTGCCCGCACATGATCCAGGTGCGCCTCAAGCGCGAAAAGCGCGATGCGCTGCTTCCCCCCTCACAACGCGGACTGCCTGAACCCGGGCGGCCGCTGATCAGCTACGTCGGCCGGATCGTGCGCCCGCCGAAAGGATCAGGAGCAAAAAAGCGCACGCCAGGAGGTTGCAATGCCAAGCAATGATAAAAAAACCGGTTTGACGCGCCGGGACATGTTGGGCCGAAGCACCGTCGCCGCGGCGGCGGGGGTTGCCGGAACGGCGGGTGGTCTCAGCCTCGTCGGCTTCAGTGACGGCAGGCAGGCGGAGGCCCAGGCAGCATCGTCCAAAGGTGGACATGCCTCGATCGAGGTCAAGCCCGGCGAACTCGACGAGTACTACGTCTTCGCGTCAAGCGGCCAGACGGGCGAGGTCCGCATCCTCGGCTTGCCCTCCATGCGCGAACTGATGCGCATCCCGGTCTTCAACCGCTGCAGCGCCACCGGCTGGGGCCAGACCAACGAGAGCCTCAAGGTTCTGACTGAAGGACTTACGCCCGAGGCGCGCGAGTTCCTCAAGACCCGCGGCGGCATCTATCTCAACGGCGACCTGCATCACCCGCATCCGTCGTTCACCGACGGCACCTATGACGGGCGCTACCTCTATGCCAACGACAAGGCGAATACGCGCGTCTGCCGTATCCGCCTCGACATCATGAAGTGCGACAAGATCATCCAGCTTCCGAATCAGTCGACGGTGCATGGACTGCGCGTGCAGAAGTATCCGAAGACCGGATACGTCTTCTGCAACGGCGAGGATCGCGTGCCGGTGCCCAACGACGGCAAGATCCTCGACGATCCCAAGCAGTACATGTCGCTGTTCACGGCAGTCGACGGTGAGACCATGGAGGTCGCCTGGCAGATCCGCGTCGACGGCAACCTCGATAACGTCGATGCCGACTACCAGGGCAAGTATGCTTGGTCCACGTGCTACAACTCCGAAGAGGGCGTGACCCTCGCCGAGATGATGGCCAAGGAGCAGGACTGGGTGGTCATCTTCGATCTGGAGCGCATCGAAGAAGGCGTCAAGAAAGGCGACTTCCAAACCATCAGCGGCGTGCCGGTGCTCGACGGGCGCCACGGATCGCCCTACACGCGCTACATCCCCGTTCCGAACAGCCCGCACGGCATCAACACCGCGCCGGACGGTATTCACTTCGTAGCTGCCGGCAAGCTCTCACCAACCGTTACGGTGTTCGATGCGCGCAAGCTGCCCGACCTCTTCAACGACAAGATCAAGCCGCGCGACGTGGTCGTGGCGGAGCCCGAGCTCGGGCTGGGGCCGCTCCATACGGCCTACGACGGCAAGGGCAACGCTTTCACGACGCTGTTCCTCGACAGCCAGATCGTGAAGTGGAACATCGACCTCGCCCGCAAGGCTTATCAGGGCGAGAAGGTGGACCCCGTCATTCAGAAGCTCGACGTCCACTATCAGCCCGGGCACAATCATACGTCCATGGGGCAGACGAGCGAGGCCGACGGAAAGTGGCTGATTTCGCTGAACAAGTTCTCTAAAGACCGGTTCCTCAATGTGGGGCCGCTCAAGCCAGAGAACGATCAGCTTATCGACATCTCCGGCGATCAGATGGTTCTGGTCCATGACGGCCCGAGCTTCGCCGAGCCGCATGACGCAACCATCGTCCACCGCTCGAAGATCAACCCACTGCACGTCTGGAACCGCGACGATACGTTCTTCGCCGATTGCGTGAAGCAGGCCGAAGCTGACGGCATCAAGCTCGAGACCGACGACAAGGTCATCCGTGACGGCGACAAGGTTCGCGTCTACATGACCTCGGCCGCGCCGGCCTTCGGCCTTTCGTCCTTCACTGTGAAGCAGGGCGACGAGGTGACCGTGTTCGTCACCAACGTGGACGACGTGGAGGACCTGACGCACGGGTTCTGCATCGTTAACTACGGCATCAACATGGAGATCAGCCCCCAGCAGACCTCGTCCGTCACCTTCACCGCCGACAAGGCCGGCGTTCACTGGTACTACTGCTCGTGGTTCTGCCATGCCATGCACATGGAGATGCAGGGACGCATGCTCGTCGAGCCTCGCAACGTATGAGACTGACGGCGTGCGTCACCTCACGATGAAGACCGGTTGCGGCGTGGCGGCGCTCCTCTGCGCCATCCTCGCCGCACCCGCTGCCGCCGAACAGCGGACCGTCTCGCCCGGCGAAGACGTGCAGGCCGCGCTCGATCAGGCTTTGCCGGGCGATACGGTCGTGCTTTCGGAGGGCACACACCGCGGACCCGTCCAGATCGAGCGCGCCATTACGCTCGAAGGGGCACCCGGCGCCATCCTGGCCGGTGCCGGTCAGGGCAGCGTGGTGACCGTCACGGCGCCGGGCGCGGTCATTCGCGGGCTCACCGTGCGCGGCTCGGGGCGCGACCTCGAGGCCATGGATGCCGGTGTTTTCGTCAAGCAGAGCGCGACAGGCGCGCTCGTCGAAGCCAATCGCATCGAGAACAATCTCTACGGCGTCTACCTGCACGGCGCCGAGAATGCCGTCGCGCGCAAAAACATCATCGTCGGGATCGAGGAAGGGCGCGTCAACGAGGCCGGCAACGGCGTGTCGGTGTGGAACGCACCGGGCGCGCGCGTCGAGGAGAACGACATCCGCTTCGGCCGGGACGGCATCTTCGTCGTCACCAGCAAGCGCAACGTGTTCCGCGGAAACCGTTTCCGCGACCTGCGCTTCGCCATCCACTACATGTACACGAACGACAGCGAGGTCTCCGATAACGTGTCGACGGGGAACACCGTTGGCTTCGCCATCATGTTCTCCCACCGCCTCGTCGTGCGCGGCAACCGCTCCGAGGGTGACCTCAATCACGGCCTGCTGTTCAACTTCGCAAATTATTCCGAGATCAGCGGCAACGTGGTGCGGGGGCAGCTTCTTCCGGCGCGGCGGTGGGCAAGCCCAGGCCTGCGCGGGAAGGAAGCGCGCGAGCACGGTCTACCCTCCGCAGACGAGCCAACAAACGCGCAGCCGGGAGCCAGCCGCATCGGCCCCGAGAAGTGCGTCTTCATCTACAATGCCAACAAGAACAAATTCCGCAACAATCGCTTCGAGGGCTGCTCGATCGGCGTGCATTTCACGGCGGGATCGGAGGGCAACGAAATCACCGGCAATGCATTCATCAGAAACCGCAACCAAGTGAAGTACGTCGGCAGCCGCCATCTCGACTGGTCAACGGACGGGCGCGGCAATTACTGGAGCGACAATCCTGCCTTCGATCTCGACGGCGACGGCATCGGGGACACGGCCTACCGGCCCAACGACGTCGTCGACCGCGTGCTGTGGACCGTGCCGCAAGCCAAGGTGCTGGTGAACAGCCCCGCAGTGCAGATCATCCGCTGGGCACAGGCCCAATTCCCGGCCATCCTGCCGGGCGGTGTCGTCGACAGCCATCCGCTGATGACGCCCCCGCCCTTGCCGCCAGCGTCATCCAACAGCGAGGACCACCGGCCGTGACGGCGATCGCCGACGTTCTCAATGTGAGCAAGCACTACGGCGCGATCGCAGCCGTGCGCGACGTATCATTCACCCTTGCCGGCCCCGAAACCGTGGCGCTCGTCGGCCATAACGGCGCCGGCAAGACGACGCTCATGAAACTCATGCTCGGCCTCGCCCATCCCACGGCAGGGACGATCCACGTGCTCGGGGCGGATCCCGCGGCGCGCGCGTCAGCCGCCCGGCGGCGCATCGGATATTTACCTGAAAGCGTCTCCTTCAACCCGGCGCTGACCGGACGCGAGATCCTTGCCTTCTACGCCCGCCTCAAGGACGTGACGCCAGCGGCCGCCTTCGGCCTCCTCGACCGCGTCGGGCTGAAGGATGCGGCCAGCCGCGCCGTCGGCACCTACTCGAAGGGGATGCGCCAGCGCCTCGGCCTGGCCCAGGCGCTCATCGGCTCGCCCCAGCTTCTCCTGCTCGATGAGCCGACGAGCGGCCTCGATCCTGCGCTGCGCCAGGAATTCTACGGCATCGTGGGCGAACTGCGCGACGGCGGGGCCACGGTCGTGCTCTCCTCGCACGCCCTGACCGAGATCGAGGACCGCGCCGAGCGCGTCATCATCATGAGCAGGGGACGCGTCGTCGCGGACGGCACCATGGAGGAGTTGCGCCGCATCGCGAAGCTGCCGGCGCGGATCCGCCTCACCATCGCGCCCGACAAGGCCGAAGCGCTTATGGGCGCCCTGGGGCCGGTGGCCGGCCTGCGCAAGGTCAACGGCCGCATGGTGGAGTTCGAGGCAGGCCCGGGCGAGAAGATCGCGCTCGTGCGCCGCGCCACGGAGCCGGGGGCTGCCGCCGAGGACGTTGCCGTGATCCCGCCGACGCTCGACGAGCTCTACGCCTTCTTCCTCAAGCAGGGAGCGCCGACGACGTGATGGGCATGCGAAAGATGGCCGTGATCGCCGGCAAGGAGATCCTCGAGAGCCTGCGCAACCGCTGGGTGCTGGCGGCGACGCTGCTGCTCGCCGGCCTCGCCCTGACGCTCACCTTCCTCGGCAGCGCACCGACCGGCAGCGTCGGCGTGCGGCCGCTCGATGTCGTGATCGTCAGCCTGTCCAGCCTCACGATCTTCCTCATTCCCCTGGTGGCGCTGCTCATCTCGCACGACGCCATCGCTGGCGAGCGCGAGCGCGGCACGCTGCTTCTGCTTCTCAGCTATCCAATCAGCCGGTGGCAGGTGGTGATCGGCAAGTTTCTCGGGCATCTCGCCGTGCTGGCGTTCGCAACCGCGCTCGGCTACGGCGCGGCGGCCGCGGCGCTGGCGCTCACAGGCGCGGCGATCGACGGAGAGAGCTGGCGCGCATTCGCCGGCATGATCGGATCGTCGGTGCTGCTCGGGGCGGTCTTCCTCGCCATCGGCTACATGGTGAGCGCGGTGGTGCGTGCGCGCGCGACGGCGGCGGGCATCGCCATCGGCATCTGGCTCGGCCTCGTTGTGCTCTACGACATGGCGCTGCTCGCCTTCCTCGTCGTCGATCAGAGCCGGCTGGTCTCGGCGGACGTGCTGAACGTTCTACTTCTGCTCAACCCGACCGACGCCTACCGCCTCCTCAATCTCGCGGGTACCGAAAGCGTCGGGGCCTTGTCCGGTATGTCCGGACTTGCGGAAACGGTGCCGCTCGGAACCTTGACACTGCTCCTGGCCCTGGTTGGCTGGATGCTCGTGCCGCTTGGGCTGGCTGTCGCCGCATTTTCCCGGAGGGAGCTGTGATGCTGAGATCGTTGATTGCACCCGTCCTCCTCGCCTTCGTGCTCACGGCGTGCTCGGAGCAGGCGTCTGGCCCTCCCCCGCCGCCTCACCGGCTGACCGCGGACGCGGCGGGGCACTACTGCGGCATGGGCCTGGCCGAGCACACCGGCCCCAAAGGCCAGATTTTGCTCAAGAGCCAAAGCACGCCCGTCTGGTTCTCCTCGGCGCGCGATGCCTTCGCGTATACGATGCTCGACGAGGAAGCGAAGGACGTTCGCGCCATCTACGTTTCCGACATGGGTAAGGCGCCGACCTGGGATAAGCCCGGCGACGACAACTGGATCGATGCTCGGCAAGCGCTGTTCGTCATCGAAAGCCGCAGGGCGGGCGGAATGGGAGCTGCCGAGACAATCCCATTCTCGGACCGGAGCGCGGCTGAGCGCTTTGCAGCCGAGCACGGCGGTCGCGTCGTCTCCTTCGGCGAGGTGCCCTACGAGTATGTGCTGAACTCGGAGCCGGCGGAGATCGACGGCGGAGGACACGGGACCGAAGGATGAGGCGAGCCAGCGATAACACTCCGGGATCGCCTCGTGCGCCCCTCGCCTTTTCCATTCTCGCTGCTGATTTAGGATAACGACATGCGAGACCTCATAAGCCGCCGAAAGTTCATCGTGCTCAGTGCTGCGGCGGGCGGCGCCGGGCTGGTTCCGCTCGGGTCCTCGCGGGCCGCGGCCGCCGCAGCGCCTCCCGTCGAGTGGACAGGCGTCGTCCTCGGCGCTCTCTCCACCATGCGCCTGCACCACCCGGACCGGGAGGCCGGCAAGCGCATCATCCAGCGCGCGGTCGCCGAAGCCCACCGGCTCGAGGGCATCTTCAGCCTCTACCGCACCGACACTGCCCTTTCGGAATTGAACCGGCGCGGCGTTCTCGTCGCCCCGCCGGCTGAGCTCGTGGAGTTGCTCGACCTCTGCGACCGTCTCTGGCACGACACGGACGGGACCTTCGACCCAAGCGTGCAGCCGCTGTGGCGCTGCTACGCCGATCACTTCTCTGCCACGGGCGCCGATCCGCGGGGGCCTGCGCCTGAACGGTTGGCAGCGGCCCTCGAACTCGTCGGCTGGCGGAACGTGAAGGCAAGCCGCGATCGCATCGTTTTCGCAAGACGCGGCATGGGCTTGACGCTCAACGGCATCGCACAGGGCTATATTACCGACCGCGTGGTGCGCCTCCTACGAGAGGAGGGCATCGAGAGCTCCCTCGTCGACATGGGCGAGATCAGCGCCCTCGGCCCGCGTCCGGACGGACAGCCATGGCGCGCAGCCATCGAGGGGGCTGCGCAGGGCGAACCGCAGCGCTCGCTCGATCTCGTCGACAAAGCCGTGGCTACGTCAGCGGCGGATGGGTTCCGCTTCACGCCCGATGCGCGGTGCAACCACCTCTTCAACCCCGCGACGGGTGGCTGCGCGGCGCCTTCGCGCGCTTTGACCGTGGTGGCGAATGACGCCGCCACCGCCGATGCCCTCTCCACAGCGGGCACGCTGATGGACGAGAAGGCCCTCGCCGCACTCGCGGTGCGACGCGCGGATGTCAGCATCCTCAGCGCCTGATTGGACCGGCTCAGACGGGTTAAAGTGCTTCCCGGCGAGCGGAAACACGTCAGGCGCTGGTCGTTTTTGAAGTTTCGCGTCGACCATAGAGCCCGATCGTTTGCCATCGGTGCGGACACGCGCCCGCACGATCATCCGCTCGCACGCCGCTATTCCCAGGCCCGGAACCGCGTCTTTCGAGACGAATACGGCTGAGTGCGATTCGCGCGTCCGGGGCATCAAGAATGACGTCCCGCCACTCTCTTTCCATCGACGCGCACCTGACGCCTCCTCCCAGGATTCCTATTCGAAACGCCGGTTCGAACCCTCAGAAACCGGAGCATTTAGCGGGCTTCTGGCGTCATTTGCACCAATTTAGACCAAAAAACACCAATTTAGGTTTGCAGGCGCAGCAATGACAATATGAGTGCCGGAAAAACAATGAAAAACTCATTGTGCACCTGCGGAAAATAACACCTACATTTCCTGTCGATGAATTTTTATGACTTGCGCGAAATCGATAGGCTCATAGAATACCTTTATTAA
>NZ_DAIQCD010000026.1:0-39511 GCF_036780825.1 Hyphomicrobium sp.
CCGCCCTGCTGCCCGTCTTCTCCAGCCGCGAATGCGCAAACTACCTCATCAACGCCGGCTATGCGTCCGTACGAGATGAACAGGCTCTAGAGCCGTTCCTCGATTCCACTTAAACCGGTAGAGGACAAGCGGCAGCGGTTTCCTGAGGAAGCACCCTCACGCATCGCCTCCAATGCTGCCTACGCCAACGCCGAGCGGCTCCTGTTCCGCCGCGCAATGGCAATCGCATTGCGGAGACGAACAAGAAGCCATTCGCCGTTCAACGTGAGTGAGCGCGCTACTCGGCGCTGAAGAGGTTCGCGGCGCGGCTATCGGGAGCCGATGCGCCGGAGCTGTTTTCGATCGTGCTTGCGCGCAGTGGAGGAGCCGATGCGCGCGCCGCTTGCACCGGCGCGGGCGCCTTGGGTTTCACTTGCGCATCCGCCACGGCGGGCGCCCATGTCGCCATGGCGGGCGGCTCGCGGACCGGCGCGGCCGAAGGCGCCTGCTTCGCGTCGAGCTTCACCATTTGCCGGAGCAACGAGGCATTCGCCCGCGCATCCTCCGACGTCAGGTCCACCGAGGCGACGCGGGTGGCCTCGTCATATTTGCCCTGAAGGCCGAGGACGAGCGCAAGGTTCTGGCGCACCTTGACGCTTTCGGCACCCGTCGCCGAAGCCTGCCGCAAGAGCTGCTCGCCGCGCTCGGGCTCACCGCTCATCGTATAAGCGAGCGCGAGGTTGTTGAGCACCGACGGATGCTCCGGATTGAGCGCCTGAGCCCGCTCGTAGAAACCGATCGCATCCCGATAGCGTCCTTCCTTGGCGAGCGCCGTCCCACGCGCCAGCACGATGCGCCAGTCCGGGCTCGCGGGATCGTCGGCAAGCTCGAGAAGCTTCTTTGCAACGCTGACCTGATCAAGCTCGAGCGCAAGGCGGCCATAGTCGGCTGCCAGCTCGCGATTGGCGCCATGGATCAGCGAAGCCTGCTGCAGCACCGCAAGAGCTTCGCGCTTCTGGCCAATGAGCTTCAGATTGCGCGCGTAGAAGAGCGCCGCTTCGAGATCCTTCGGATTCTGAGCGTAGATCCGGCTCCAGTATTCGGCTGCCTCGCGCGGCTCGGTCGGCGCTGCCTCTCGCGCGGTCTGTTGCGGCGAGTCCGGCATTAGCGCCGCGAAAAGGCCCGCATCCTCGCCGCCGCCTTGTGCGCACGCCCCCAGCAGAAGGCTCGCCGTCATCGCAGCAAGAACGCCGTAGGAGCGACCCGGCTTGATCCGCGGCACGTCGCGATCGGCAGCCATCAACGTCTCCACTGCTCGTCTGTGACGGAATGCACGGGCGGATGCCCGTCGTGCCGTCACTTTCTGATACAGCGGTCAATAAAGCATTAACGGAGCACAACAATCCGTTAACCGGCGGCCTTGCCCTCACTCCGCGCGCCGTCGATCCAATCGGCTATCTCCGGCATGGCGAACAGCGTGTCGATGTAGGCGGCGGCCGTGCCGTCGTCGCCAAACGCGGCAAGGTCTGGCACATAGGTGCGGAAGCGGGAGGCCACCGGCGCATACATTGCATCGGCGATGGAGAAGCGTGAGAAGAGATAGGGACCTTGTGCGCCGAACCGCGCGCGGCAGTCCGTCCACAGCGACACGACGCGACGGATGTCCGCTTCCACCGGCCCGAGAAGGTCGTCCTTCGGCTCCGAAGCCAGGATTTTCATCGGGCAATGCTCGCGCAGCGCCTGGAAACCGGAATGCATCTCCGCGGCGGCCGAGCGGGCGACCGCACGGGCGTCATCATCGGCCGGCCACAAGTCCTTGTCCGCATGCCGCTCGGCCAGAAATTCCAGGATGGCGAGGCTGTCCCAGATCATGAGGTCCCCTGCCCACAGCACCGGCACTTTCCCGGCTGGTGAATGGGCCAGGATCTTTTCCTTCATGTCGGAGGCGCGCAGGTCGATGCCGACTTCCTCGAACGGAATGCCCGCCTGCTTGAGCGCCAGCCATGGCCTGAGGCTCCAGCTCGAGGTGTTCTTGTTGCCGATCACGAGTCGATAGCCGTCGCCTGCCATTCCGCGAGCCCTCTTGCAATTGAGTTTCCCTGCGTTGAAAGGGATAATGCCCCATCAGACAGGGCCCGTCCAAGGCGCCATTTCTTCCAGGACCAAAGAACACATTCATGACAGAGACCAATGCCGCGGCGAACACGCTGTCTCCAACCGATGTGCTAATCCTCCACGACACTGCGGACCCAAGCATTCCCATCCGGCTCGTCTCCGACGCCGCACCGGTCTCGGAAAGCGACGCGTTCGATGATGCGGCCAAGCGATGGCTCGAGGCGACACGCTTCACGAAGGCGGCAAAAAAGCAGGCGCTAATTCCTAACGGAGATGGCACCCTCGCCGCCGTCGCCTTCGGCCTCGGGAACGGCGCGGCGGGCGATCCCTCCGGCCCTTCCGAGCTTCTCGTCGGACAGCTCTCCGCAAGCCTGCCGCCGGGCCTCTACCATCTTGCCGAAGAGACGCCGCACGCCGCGCTGGCGGCCATCGCCTGGGGGCTCGGCGCCTATCGCTTCCGCCGCTACAAGAGCGGGACGCAAAACGGCGCGCCGCCGCGCCTCAAGATTCCCGCCGGCCTCGACTATCAAGCCATCGTCAGCCAGGTGGACGCGGTCTGGAAGGGCCGCGACCTCATCAACACGCCGGCCTCCGATCTCGGACCGGAGGAGATCGAGGCCGCCGCGGCACGCCTTGCGCGCGACCACGGCGCGACCCTCGAGAGCACCGTCGGCGACGAGCTTCTCGCTAAGGGCTTCCGCATGATCCATGCCGTCGGGCGAGCAAGTCCGCGTGCGCCGCGGCTGATTGATCTGCGCTGGCAGAAGCCCGGCGGTTCGGCTACGGCGCCGACGCTGACTCTCGTCGGCAAAGGCATCACGTTCGACACCGGCGGGCTCGACATCAAGCCGGCCTCCGGCATGCTGCTCATGAAAAAGGACATGGGCGGCGCCGCTACGGCGTTGACGCTTGCCGAGCTGATCATGAGCGCCGGCCTCGACGTTCGGCTTCGTGTCCTGATCGCCGCCGCCGAGAACAGCATCGCCGGCGACGCCTTCCGTCCGGGCGACGTGCTGCTGAGCCGCGCCGGCAAGACTGTCGAGATCGGCAACACCGACGCAGAAGGACGCCTCGTGCTTGCCGATGCGCTCTCGCTCGCCGACGACGAAGCCCCCGACAGCGTCCTCGTCTTCGCGACCTTGACCGGCGCCGCCCGCGTCGCGCTCGGCCCGGATTTGCCGGCCTTCTTCACGGACGATGACGCCTTTGCAGCCGATCTCGTCGCAGAGGCGGCCGCCGTGGGAGATCCGCTCTGGCGCATGCCGCTCTGGCCCGGTTACGAGCGTCATCTCGATAGCGAGATCGCGGACATGAACAACGTCTATGAATCACCCTTCGCGGGCTCGATCACGGCGGCGCTGTTCCTCAAGCGCTTCGTCTCGAAAGCGCGCCGCTTTGCGCACTTCGATCTCTACGGATGGCGTCCCGCCGCGCGCCCCCTCGGCCCCAAGGGCGGCGAGCCTCAGACGGCCCGCGCCATCTTCTCGCTGCTTGCGAAGGAACTCTCCGCATGACGGACGGGAAAGCTGGAAACGGACAGGAGGACGCGCCAGGCACCGGCGCGCAGCAGCGGCAACAGGCGTCACCTCTCGATCCGCGGCGCCACGCGGTGCGCCCGGACCTCGCCGCCCTCTCCTTGCGCAGTCAGGTGGCCGCGCCGCGCTACGCGGCCGGCATCGTCCGCCAGGTGGTCCGGCCGGCCGTGCCGCTCCGGCGCGAGCCGGACACGCGGCTCGGCCTCGCTACCGAAGCCCTTTATGGCGAGTTGGTGAAAGTTTACGACGAAGCGGACGGCTGGGCCTGGGTGCAGCTCGAGCGCGATCGTTACGTCGGCTACCTGCCCTCTTCCGCACTCACCGCCGAGATCATGCCCGCGACGCACCGCGTGGCGGCTCTCGGAACGTTCATCTATCCAACGGCCGACATCAAGACGACGCCCATCATGCACCTGCCGCTCAATGCCCAGGTGCGCGTCGCGGAATGGGGCGAGCGCTTCTCGCGCCTTGAGCGCGGCGGGTTCGTCATCACCCGCCATCTTGCCGAACGCGATCGCTTCGAGCGGGATTTTGTGGACGTTGCCGAGCGCCTGATCGGCTCCCCGTATTTGTGGGGAGGGCGCACCCGCATCGGCATCGACTGCTCGGGGCTTGTGCAGATCGCTCTTGAAGCGGCAGGCATCCCGGCCCCGCGCGACACCGACATGCAGGTCACGGAGCTCGGCCAGGCCATTCCCATTCCTGCGGACTTCGAGGGACTTGTACGCGGCGATCTTATCTTCTGGCCCGGGCATGTCGGCATCATGAGCGACGGCATCATGCTCGTGCACGCCAACGCGCATCACATGGCCGTCGCCGCCGAGACCCTGCCCGAAGCCTCCAGCCGCATCGCGCGGCAATCGGCGCCCATCACCGCCATCCGCCGCATCACGCAGCGCGCCACGGAGAACGCATAAGCGAAGCGAGCGGGTTCCGCGCACATAACGCGTGAAGCACTCTAGCGGCCGTTGCCGATCGTACCGATCGGCGGCGCTGCGGCGCGCGCAGCCTCGATCCTGTATGGGCTCGCGGGATAAGTTCCGAGCACGCGCACTTCGTTCGAGAAGAACGACAGCTCCTCAAGCGCAAGCTGAACCGGCCGCTCTGCCGGGTGGCCTTCGATATCGGCGTGAAACATGGTGGCGTTGAAGGTGCCTTCGAGCTGATAGCTCTCGAGCTTCGTCATGTTGACGCCATTCGTCGCGAATCCTCCGAGCGCCTTGTAGAGGGCCGCCGGCACGTTGCGCACACGGAACAGGAACGTGGTGATGACCGGCTGATCCTCGTCGGGCTCGGCATCGTCCGGATCCTTGGCGAGGATGAGAAAGCGCGTCGTGTTGTGCGCCTCGTCCTCGATGTCGGAGCGTAGCACCTTGAGACCGTAGATCTCGGCGGCGAGCGAGGTTGCGATCGCCGCCAGCGTCGGGTCGTTCTGCTCGGCGACGAGGCGCGCGGAGCCCGCGGTGTCGGCCTCCGGAACGGGCGTCAGACCCAGCGTGCGCAGCGTCTTGCGGCATTGGCCAAGCGCCTGCGTATGGCTCATCGCTTTCTTGATGGTCTCGAGAGACGCCCCGGGCACAGCCATCAGCTGGTGGCGGACCCGAAGGAAATGCTCACCCACGATGTAGAGATTGGCGTTGGGAAGAAGGTGGTGAATGTCCGCCACACGTCCCGCGACCGAGTTCTCGATCGGGATCATCGCATAGAGCACGTCGCCGGACTTCACGGCCGCCAAGGCGTCCTCGAAGGTCGGATGCGCGACGGGCTCGAAGTCAGGATAGACCTCGGCCGCGGCAATGTGCGAGTTGGCTCCCGGCTCGCCCTGGTAGGCGATGCGTGAGGCAGGGCGTTCTGTGGGCATGTGCAGCGCTCGTCGATGAAGGACAGAAGGAAGCCGGTCTCAGGCGCTTGCGTCGGGCGTCTGATGCGGGCGAGGAAGGACGATAAGGAACGTCATGCCCGATGCGCCGTTCTGATGAGCTCGCGGGCCCGCTCGAGATCGGCCGGAGTATCGACACCGAGTGGAACGGTGTCAACGACGGCCACATCGATCCGCATGCCGTCCTCGAGGGCGCGCAGCTGCTCCAGCCGCTCACGCATCTCGAGAGGAGACGGAGGCAGCGAGACAAAGCGCTCGAGCGCCGTGCGCCGGTAAGCATAGAGCCCGATATGATGGTAGTGCGGACCATCGCCATAGGGAGCCGTGGCGCGTGTGAAATAGAGCGCGCGCAGGCGGCTCGGCTCGGGGAGCGGCGTTCCCACGACCTTCACGACGTTCGGGTTTGTGCGCTCGCTCGCGTCCGAGATCTCGGCTGCAAGCGTTGCGATATGGGGGCCCCTAGCTTCGAGCAGAGCCGCGCAGGTGCGGATCAGGGCCGGATCGATGGTCGGCAAATCTCCCTGCAGATTGACGACGATATCGGTCTCGGCGTTGGGATCGACGCGGTTCAACGCCTCGAAGATGCGGTCGGAGCCGGATGCGTGATCGGGGCGCGTCATCAGCGCCTCCCCGCCCGCGGCCCGGACAGCGTTGCAGACCGCATCCGAATCGGCTGCCACGACGACGCGTCCCATCTCCGCGGCGTGAGCCTGCCGCCAGACGCGCACGATCATCGGCTCGCCCTCGATATCGGCGAGCGGTTTCTCGGGCAGCCTGGTCGAGGCCATGCGCGCCGGAATGATGATCAATGCTCTCATCATCGTGATGTCGCCCTCGCTGCTCTCGGAGGCCTCCCGACGTGTGGGCGTGTGGAGGAGACGTTCCGTGACGGAATGTGACGCGATTCGGGCGCCGGACCGGCCAGCAGCCGCGATGCCGTCGGCCGGCGCACACTGAAATGAGCTGTAGACCGCCGGAACGCGGGGTTGCAAGGCGGGGCCGGCATCTTGTAGATGCGTTCATGAGAAATACGCCCGCTGACGATCGGCCCAACCCGGTACTTGCTCCGGCGCGGGGCGCAGCGTTATGAAGGCGTGCTCGATTGAGGATGGGCGAAAAGCGGTTGCAGGGTGGATGGGATGCTGGATTCATTTGAGCTGAGCAAGATCGCAGGGGGCGTGCTGTCAGCGCTGCTCGTCATTTTCCTCCCGAAAGCCCTCATCGACATCGCGCAGCAGCCCCACGGCGAGGTCACGGGCGGCTACACGCTTCCGGCGCCGGCCGAGACGGGCGAGGCCTCCCCGGAGGGCGGCGCCGCGGCGCCTGCCGCGTTCGATCCCGCACAAGTTGTGGCGGCACTGCCAACCGCCAACGCCGACAACGGCGCCGCAACGTTCAAAAAATGTCTCGCCTGCCATTCGGCCGAGAAGGGCGCCGCGAGCAAGGTTGGGCCGAACCTTTGGAATGTCGTCGGCCGTCCACACGGCTCCGAAGCCGATTTCAAAGGCTACTCGGAAGCGATGAAGACCAAGGGCGGCGACTGGAACTTCGCTGATCTCGCATCCTTCTTGCACAAGCCCAAGGAGTGGCTGCCCGGCACGAAGATGATCTTCGCCGGCGTCTCGGATCCGGCCGAGCTTGCAGACCTCATCGCCTACATCCGCACGCTTTCGGATAACCCCGCGCCGCTCCCGTAAACCGGCAGAGGCCTACGGCGGCCGGAACGGCCCCATCGCACCCGCCTCGTCCTCCCGGGTTCGGTGCGCTGCCACGCGTCCGGTCCCGCCTGCCCGCGGCATGGCCCGTAGACTTCGCTCATCGGGAGCCTTCGCGCTCGAGCTTGCCGATCTTTAATCCGAAACCTAGAGAAGCCATGCTAGGAACTGAGCTTTCCTGGAGGTCGGCGCGCTTCCCCGGCGGCGGTCTCGTGGGGGCGGCCCTTTGCGATGTGGACCCGCTGCCCCCTCCTTCTCCTCATAAGGGACGGTCGTGACGATGGCAGCGGAACACAGGGTTTACCGGCACGCGATTCCCTCAGTCTCCGCGTTTGCAGGCCTCGCCATGGCCGCAATCTTCGCCTCGAGCGCGCTGGCCCAGGATGCCGGCACGCCGCAGCCGGCCGAGTCGGCAGAGCCGATACCCTCCGCACAAACGACACCTCTCACCCCAGAGGCTGGCGAGCCGGTCCGCCGTCATGCATTGTCGCTCATTGGCGAGCCGAAGTTCGGCCTCGACTTCAAGCATTTCGACTGGGTCAACCCGGATGCTCCGAAGGGCGGCGTCGTCCGCTTCGCGACGGAAGGCACCTTCGACTCGCTCAACCCGTACTCGATCAGGGGCGTGCCCGCAGGCGCCGTCGGCATGATCTACGACTCGCTGATGACCGGCAGCCCGGACGAGGAATCAGCCGAATACGGCCTCATCGCCGAATGGATTTCCTATCCGCCCGACTACTCATGGGCGAAGTTCGGTCTTCGGCCCGAAGCGCGCTTCCATGACGGCACGCCGATCACGCCCGAGGACGTCATCTTCAGCCTGGATGCGATCAAGAAGGCGCATCCGATGTACGCCCGCTATTACAAGAACGTGGTCAAGGCCGAGAAGACCGGCGAGCGCGAGGTCACCTTCACCTTCGATATCACGGGCAACCGCGAGCTGCCGCAGATCCTCGGCCAGCTCACCGTGTTCCCGAAGCACTTCTGGGAGGCGACCGGCCGCAACGGCGAACCGCGGGATCTTGCGAAGAGCACCCTTGAGGTGCCGCTCGGCTCGGGACCGTACAAAGTGAAATCGGTCGATACCGGCAACCGGATCGTGCTCGAGCGCGTCGCCGACTACTGGGCCAAAGATCTTCCCGTCCGCATCGGCCAGTTCAACTTCGATGAATTGAGATTCCAGTATTTCCGTGAGCGGACCGCGGCCTTCGAGGATTTCAAGAGCGGCCGCGCCGACTTCTGGCGTGAGAACACCGCGAGCGCATGGGCGACGCAGTTCGATTTCGACGCCATCAAGAAGGGCTGGGTGAAGAAGGAGGCGATCCCGACCAAGGGCGTCGCACGCATGCAGGGCTTCGTGTTCAACACCCGCCGCGACAAGTTCAAGGACCGGCGCGTGCGCGAGGCATTCAACTACGCCTTCGATTTCGAAGAGCTGAACAGAAGTGTTCTGTTCGGACAATATACGCGCGTCGCGAGCTACTTCGACAATTCGGAGCTAGCGGCCAAGGGGCTGCCCGAAGGGCGCGAGCTCGAGATCCTGAAGCCGTTCGAGAAGGACCTTCCGCCGGAGGTGTTCACCACCGAATGGAAGAACCCCGTCTTCGCCTCGCGCGAGGACCTGCGCAAGAACCTCGCCGAAGCCATGCGCCTCTTCAAGGAGGCCGGTTGGGAGGTGCGCCAGGAAGAGGTCGACGATCCCGATTGCGGCGTTTTCTGCAAAGCGGCGCGCGCCGTGGGCCTCGGCTCCGCCCGCACCGAAACCGTGCTGCGCAACGCCAAAGGCGAGCCCTTCACGGTGGAGTTCCTGCTCGGATCGGACGCCTTCCAGAGGCACGTCGCGCAATACATCTCGAACCTCTCCAAGATCGGAGTTAAGGCGAACGTGCGCGTGGTCGACCCCGCTCAGTACGAGCGTCGCGAGACGACCTTCGATTTCGACATCATCGTCGACAGTTTCCCGCAATCGATGTCGCCGGGCAACGAGCAGCGTGACTTCTGGGGCTCGGCCGCGGCCGATCAGCAGGGATCGCGCAACACCATCGGCATCAAGGATCCGGTGATCGATGCGCTCATTGAGCAGCTCATCCTGGCGAAGGACCGTGACGAGGTGGTCGCCCACACACGCGCCCTCGATCGCGTCCTCCTGTGGGGCTACTACCTGGTGCCCCAATGGTACAATCCCTACGAGTGGATTGCGACGTGGGACATCTTTGGCCGGCCGGAGAAGCTGCCGTCTCTGACGAGCGCGTTCACGCAGGTGTGGTGGGTCGATCCTGATAAGGAGAAGGCGCTTTCCGCGCAGCGGAAATAACGGGGGGAGCCACGTGCTTGGCGGAGGTGGGATGAGATATTTCGAAGCGGCGCGCCTTGGCACCGCAGCCTGTCTGGCCTTCGCGCTGGCATTCGGATTGCCCGTTTCCGCCGGCGCAGAGCCGCGCCACGGGCTCTCGGTTTTCGGCGATCTCAAATACCCCGCCGGCTTCAAGCATTTCGATTACGTCAACCCGGACGCACCGAAGGGCGGGCGTGCCTCGCAGATCGGAACCGCAGGGCTCACGACCTTCGACAGCTTCAATCCTTTCATCCTGAAGGGTGATGCGGCCCAGGGCATGACGCTCGTGTTCGACAGCCTGATGGCACGCGCCCTCGACGAGCCGGACGCCGTCTACGGACTCGTCGCGGAAACGGCGGACGTGGCGGCGGACGGCATGTCCGTCACCTTTAAATTGAGGCCTGAGGCCAAGTTCGCAGACGGCAGCCCCGTCGCCGCAGAAGACGTCGTGTTCTCGTTCGAAACCATCAAGGCGAAGGGCCACCCGGCCCTCGCCATGCCGCTCCGCGATGTCAAGTCGGCGGAGGCGCTCGATCCCGCCACCGTGCGCTACACGTTCGAGGGCACGCTGGTGCGCGATCTGCCGATTACGGTGGCCATGCTCCCGGTGCTGTCGAAGGCCTATTACACGGCCAACGAGTTCGACAAGACGACGCTCGAGCCGCCGCTCGGCTCCGGCCCCTACAAGGTCGGTCCTTACAAGGCCGGAACCTACGTCACCTACATCCGCCGCCCCGACTACTGGGCCAAGGACCTGCCGGTGAACGTCGGACAGAGCAACTTCGACGAGCTGCGCTTCGAATACTACCGCGACCGCTCGCTCGAGCTCGAGAACCTGCTATCGGGCAACTTCGACTTCCGCGAGGAGTTCACGTCGAAGGACTGGGCCGGCGGCTATAACGTGCCGGCGGTGAAGGACGGCCGCATCAAGCTGCTCACCATCCCCGACGAGCGTCCGTCCGGCGCGCAGGGCTTCTTCATCAACACGCGGCGCGAGAAGTTCAAGGACGTGCGCGTACGACAGGCGCTGAACTACGCCTTCGACTTCGAGTGGAGCAACAAGAACCTCTTCTTCGGGCTCTATACGCGCACCGCGAGCTATTTCGAGAACTCCGATCTCAAGGCGAGCGGCATGCCGTCTCCCGAAGAGCTGGCGCTTTTGGAACCGTTCCGCGACAAGTTGCCCGAAGCCGTGTTTGGCGAGGCCGTCTCTCCCCCGGTGACCGACGGCAGCGGCAACAACCGCGCACAGCTGCGCGAGGCCGTGCGACTGCTCAACGAGGCGGGCTGGCAGCAGACGCCGCAAGGCTTGCGCAACGCCGCCGGGGAGCCGCTCTCGATCGAGATCCTGATCGAGTCTCCGGCCTTCGAGCGCATCGTCGCGCCCTACCTCAAGAACCTCAAGGCGATCGGCATCGACGCCACCATGCGGCGCGTCGATGCGGCCCAATACGAGCGGCGCATGAAGGATTTCGACTTCGATCTCACGACGCAGCGCTACGCCTTGAGGCTTACGCCTGGTATCGAGCTCAAGAACTTCTGGGGCTCGCAGGCCGCCGCCACGACGGGCAGCTTCAACCTTGCCGGCATCGCCGATCCGGTGCTCGACGAGCTGATCGACAAGGTGGTTGCCGCCAAGTCGCGCGCCGAGCTCGTCGCCGCCACGCGCGCCGCCGACCGCGTGCTGCGCGCCGGATACTACTGGGTGCCGCAGTGGTATAAGGGTGCGCACAACCTTGCCTTCTGGGACAAATTCGGCTGGCCCGAAACGAAGCCCAAGTATGAGCGGGGCGCGCTCGACACCTGGTGGTATGACGCCGAGAAGGCCGCGAGGCTCAAGCGATAGCGACGGGTGCGCCGAACGCGCATCTCGCACATGAGGCTATGATCGAACGATGGGTGCTTATCTCCTCAAGAGACTGCTTCTGATCGTGCCAACCATGATCGGCATCATGCTGATCAGCTTTGTGATCATTCAGTTCGCACCCGGTGGGCCTGTCGAGCAGATGATCGCCAAGCTCACGGGCAGCGACACGTCGATCTCTGACCGGATAGGCGGCGGTGCGCGTGACACGCTTGGCGGCGGCAACCAGCTCGGCCACGGCGCCGGCGACAGCGTCACCTCGAAGTACCGCGGCGCCCAAGGTCTCGACCCCGAGTTCATCAAGAGCCTCGAGAAGCAGTTCGGCTTCGACAAACCCGCACACGAACGCTTCCTGCTCATGATGAAAAACTATCTGATGTTCGATTTCGGCAAGAGCTACTTTCGCGACGTGTCGGTCATCGATCTGATCAAGGAGAAGCTGCCGGTCTCCATCTCGCTCGGGCTCTGGATGACGCTGATCACCTATCTGATCGCGATCCCGCTCGGCATCCATAAGGCCGTGCGCGACGGGGAGCGCTTCGATACCTGGACGAGCACGGTGCTCGTCATCGGCTACGCGGTGCCGGGCTTCCTGATCGCCGTGCTGCTGCTCATCGTGTTCGCGGGCTCGTCGTTCTTCCAGATCTTCCCCTCGCGAGGCCTCACCTCCGACAACTGGGACCAGCTTTCGCTCATCGGCAAGGTGGCTGATTACTTCTGGCATCTCACGCTGCCGATCATCGCCATGGCGCTCGGCGCCTTCACCACCATGGCCTTCCTGACCAAGAACTGCTTCCTGGACGAAATCCGAAAGCAGTACGTGATCACGGCGCGCTCGAAAGGGCTCGGCGAGCGCGAGGTGCTTTACGGGCATATCTTCCGCAACGCCATGCTCCTCATCATCGCCGGCTTTCCGGCAGCATTCGTCAGCGCGTTTTTCTCGGGTTCCCTTCTGATCGAGACCATCTTCTCTCTCGACGGGCTGGGGCTTCTCGGCTTCGAATCCGCGATCAAGCGCGACTATGCCGTGGTGTTTGCCACGCTCTATATCTTCGCGCTGCTCGGACTTGTGGTGAACGTGGTCACGGATTTCGTCTACACGCTGGTCGATCCGCGCATCGACTTCGAGAGCAGGGAGGTCTGAGCCTTGGACGCCCGCCGCGAAGAAAGCGTTGAGCAGGAGGTCAGGACCGATCTGGTACGGCCGCCGCTCTACACGCGCATGCTGCCACGGCTCAAGCTGTCGCCGATCAACGAGCGCCGTTGGGAGAACTTCAAGGCCAACCGGCGCGGCTACTGGAGCCTCGTCATCTTCCTCGCGCTGTTCTTCGTGACCCTCTTTGCGGAGCTGATCGCCAACGACCGGCCGCTGATCGTGAGCTACAAGGGCGAGACGCTGTTCCCGGTGCTCGTCGATTATCCGGAATCGAAGTTCGGCGGCTTCCTCGCCGTGACCGACTACCGCGATCCCGTCATCATCGACGAGATCCAGGCTCACGGCTGGATGGTCTGGCCGCCCATCCGCTATTCCTACGATACCATCAACAAGGACTATCCGAACCGCGTCGATTCGGAGGGCCGATGCACCATCGAGCGCGACGGCGTCGCGCATCAAGGCGGCCTCGGCTACCCGGCGCCGCCGCAATGGGCAGCGCGAGCCAAGCTTTGCGACGCGCCGCCCGACCAGATGGCCCGCTATCTCGCCATCGGAAACTGGAACTGGCTCGGGCTCGACAACCAGGGCCGGGACGTGATGGCGCGGGTCATCTATGGCTTCCGCATCTCGGTTCTGTTCGGCCTCATCCTCACCATTCTCTCGAGCGTGGTCGGCGTCGCGGCCGGCGCTGTGCAGGGCTACTACGGAGGCTGGCTCGACCTTGGCATGCAGCGCTTCCTCGAGATCTGGGGCAACATCCCGACCCTCTACGTGCTGATCATCATCGCGGCCGTGCTGGTGCCCGGATTCTGGACCCTGCTCTTCGTGCTGCTCGCTTTCCAATGGACGAGCCTCGTCGGCGTGGTGCGCGCCGAGTTCCTGCGCGCGCGAAACTTCGAATATGTACGCGCCGCACGCGCTCTCGGCCTCTCGAACTTCACCATCATGTGGAAGCACGTTCTGCCGAACGCGGCCGTCGCCACGGTCACCTTCATGCCGTTCCAGCTCTCGGGCTCGATCACGACGCTCACCTCGCTCGATTTCCTAGGCCTTGGCCTGCCGCCAGGATCGCCCTCGCTCGGCGAACTGCTCCTTCAGGGCAAGGGAGACCTCGGCGCGCCCTGGCTCGGCATGAGCGCGTTCTTCTCGATCGCGATCATGCTGTCGCTGCTGATCTTCATCTTCGAGGGTGTCAGAGATGCGCTCGATCCCCGCAAGACCTTCGCTTAAGGAGCCGAAGCGCCATGTCGAGGGAAGTGCTGGTCAACGTCAAAAACCTGTCCGTCGCGTTCCGCTCGGGGGGCGTCACGACCACGGCGGTGAAAGGCGTCTCGTTCCACATCAACAAGGGCGAGACGGTGGCCCTCGTCGGCGAGTCCGGCAGCGGAAAATCCGTCTCCGCGCTCTCGATCCTGCGCCTGCTGCCCTACCCCTCGGCCTCGCACCCCTCGGGCGAGATCTTCTTCGAGGGAAGGGATCTTCTTGAAGCATCGGATGCGGAGCTGAAGCGCACCCGGGGCGGGCGCATCTCGATGATCTTCCAGGAGCCCATGACATCGCTCAATCCGCTGCACTCGATCGAGCGGCAGGTCGGCGAGATGCTGCGCCTGCATCGCGGGCTGAACGGCGCGGCACTTCGGGCGCGCATCGTCGAGCTTCTAACCAAGGTCGGCATCACCGAGCCGGAGAAGCGGCTCGACGCGTTTCCACATCAGCTTTCCGGCGGACAACGACAGCGCGTCATGATCGCCATGGCGCTAGCCAATGAGCCGGACCTGCTCATCGCCGACGAGCCGACGACGGCGCTCGACGTAACGATCCAGGCGCAGATCCTCGAGCTGCTGCGCGATCTCCAGCACGAGATGGGCATGGCGATGCTCCTCATCACGCACGACCTCGGCATCGTGCGCCGCATGGCCGAGCGCGTCTATGTCATGCAGCGTGGCGAGATCGTCGAGGAGCAGCCGACGGAAGCTCTGTTCACCTCGCCGCAGCACCCCTACACGCAGCACCTTCTCGCCGCCGAGCCGAAGGGCGAGCCGCCTGGGTTCCACGCCGGCGCCCCGGTCATTGCCGAGACGACGGATCTCAAGGTGTGGTTTCCGATCAAGCGCGGCTTCCTGCAGCGGACCGTGGACCACGTGAAGGCGGTCGATGGCCTCTCCGTCAAGATCCTGGCCGGGCAGACGGTCGGCGTCGTGGGAGAATCCGGCTCCGGCAAGACAACGCTCGGGCTCGCGATCCTGCGGCTGATCTCGTCCGAGGGACCGATCGTCTACATGGGCCAGCGCATCGACGGCCTCTCATCAAAGGAGATGCGGCCGCTCCGCCGCGAGATGCAGATCGTATTCCAGGACCCATACGGCTCGCTCTCGCCACGCCTCTCGATCTTCGGCATCATCGAGGAAGGGCTTCTGATCCAGAAGCCGGAATGGAACGAGGCCCAGCGGCGCGAACGGGCGGCCGCAGCTCTTGAGGAAGTCGGGCTCGACGCCTCCGCGCTCGACCGTTATCCGCACGAGTTCTCCGGCGGCCAGCGCCAGCGCATCGCGATTGCCCGCGCCATGGCACTCGAGCCCAACTTCATCGTGCTCGATGAGCCAACGAGCGCGCTCGACATGAGCGTGCAGGCGCAGATCGTCGATCTGCTGCGCGAGCTGCAAGCCAAGCGCAATCTCGCCTACGTGTTCATCAGCCACGATCTCAAAGTCGTGCGCGCGCTCTGCAACTACGTGATCGTCATGCGCAATGGCCGCGCCGTCGAGGAAGGCCCCGCCGATGAGATCTTCACGGCGCCGAAAGAGGCTTACACGAAGGCGCTGCTGGCGGCGGCTTTCGATCTCAAGGTTGCTCACCGGGCAGCGGTCGCCGGCTGAAGGATCGCAACCATCGGCCGCTGCGATCCCTGCTGCTCACTGACGCACGCGCGTCCTTGAGGGCGCCGGAATTTTGAGAGATCTTGCCCGCTCACTCCTTGCGCAGGCTTCGTTCCATGGCCCCGATTTCAGAAGATCTCCGGCAGCCCTCTCTCACGGCGACGATCGAGCAGGTCCGTTACTGGGCGCCGACGATCGGCGACGTGGCGCACATCTCGGAACACGGCGAGGATGGAGAGGGCTGGATACTCTCGATCATTCCCCACGCTATAGCAGCCTGCCCGGTGAGCCTGGCGCTGCGGGAGGATGGCCGCTTCGACATCGTCCTCGCCGGAGAGACCTATCCCGCATTCGCATTCGATTCGCCGGATCGGATCGTGCCGTTTCTCGAGTGCATCGTCGCGGGCCAGGTCCTGCAGCGGCATTGGATCAGCACGGCCACGGGCATCCCCCAGGGCATCGAAACCTTGGTGCGCCTCGGCGCCGGCCTTCGCTTTCACAACGGAGCAGAGCCAGTCGACGGCATCGAATACCGCGACCGGCATTTCCTCCCCTATCGGCGACGGCCGTAAAGGCGCCGTCGTGTCGACACAGGTCCGACTTGCGGCGCCATCAGATCTTCAGCGCATCGCCGCGGATCTGATAAAGCGTCAGCGCTGTGGCGACCGCAAGGTTGAGGCTGTCGAGCTTTCCCGCCATCGGGATCTTGACGAGCCGCGAGCAGGCCCGCGTCAGGCTGTCGGAAAGCCCCGGCCCCTCGCTTCCCATGACGAGCAGCACAGGCCCCTTGTAGGCCGCATGCCGAAAATCTTCATGCGCATCGAGATGCGTGCCGACAACGTCCCCCGTCCACTCCGCGCGCCACGCAAGAAACGCCTCGCGCGTGGTCTTCACGAGCGGCACGGCGAACACCGATCCCATCGTCGCCCGCACCGCCTCGCGCGAATAGGGATCGCATGTGTTGCCGATCAGAATGATCCCCTTCACGCCAACCGCATCCGCCGTACGGATGATGGTGCCGAGATTGCCGGGGTCGCGGATCTCTTCCAGCGCCAGCCAGCAGTCTCCGCGCCCCGCCGTGCGCGGCAGTTCGGTCCAGCGCTGCTGGAAGACGCCGAGCATCGTCTGCGGATTGTCCTTACCGGAGATCTTGCCGATCACCGCCTCGGAGACTTCGAGCACCTCCGCTCCTTCGCGAAGCGCCCAGTCGTTGAGGGCGCGCGTCATCGGAGTGCCTGCCGACGCGGACTGATAGACGAGGCTCGTCGGCACAAAGCCAGCTTCGCGCGCGGTGACGAGGATCGACACGCCTTCCGCCACGAACAATCCCGTCTCGCGGCGCACCTTGCGCATCTCGAGCGCGCGGATCGCCTTGATCCTCTCGTTGGAGAGGCTCGTGATAGAGCGCACCTCCCTCATGACGCCCACCGCACGAAGAGAGATGTCGGCACCACAGCGCCCCCGTCTCGGGCCGCGAGCGCAAGCTCGCCCGCGGAGAGGCGTCCGCCGCGCTCCGCCAGAACGTCGGCCGCAAGTTGCTCGAACGCCAGCGCAGAGGCGCGGATGGCATAGACCGTGAGCACCAGCGACGCCGAGTCCGTCGCCAGCAATTGCGCGGCGTTGCGCATCAGGGCCGGCAGTCCCTCGAACAGATCCCACACCTCGCCATCAGGGCCACGGCCGAACTTCGGCGGATCGATGAGGATCGCGTGGTAGGTCTTGCCGCGCCGCACCTCGCGCGCCACGAACTTGGCCGCATCCTCGAGAATCCAGCGGATCGGCGCATCCGCGAGATGCGAGGCCACCTTGTTCTCCTTGGCCCATTGAATGGCCTTCTTCGATGCATCGACGTGGGTCACCTCCGCTCCCGCGTGCGCGGCGAGCAGCGAAGCAGCGCCCGTATAGGCGAAGAGATTGAGCACACGCGGCCGTTCGCCCCGAACGCGCCGGATCTGCTCCTGCATCCACTCCCAGTGCGGAACCTGCTCCGGGAAAAGGCCCACATGCCAGAGCCCTTGCAAGCGGCATGTGACTGCCACGTCGCCGACGCGGACCGGCCAGCTCTCAGGCACCGGCTTGTCGATACGCCACTTGCCCTTTTCCTCGTCGTCGGCCGATGGCGAGAACACGGCGTGCGCCTCTTTCCAGACTCCGGCCGGCCGCCGTCGCTGCCACAGCGCCTGGGGTTCCGGCCGATCGATGACGATCTTGCCAAAGCGCTCGAGCTTGCGCCCGTTGCCGCTGTCGATCAGCGCGTAATCCTTTGGCCCCGCGGTACGGATGAGCTCCAGCCCCTCGGCTCTCGCCAGCACACGCCCGCCCCGTTCGGCTCTTTGCCCGTCGCTTCTGCTCACGTTTCGGATGGATCCCGCGTTTTGGGGCGCGATAGGGCAGAGCCGCCTCAGCGGGTCCTGCCCTGCGCCTTTTCAATGATTTCGAGAATGTCGGTGCCCGAAGCATCGAGCGGGAGTCGCATGAAATCCGCGGGCTCTCCGAGGGCGTCGTCGAGGTAGCGATGAAAATCGTCGCGATTGATCTCGATGGTGCCGAACTGGCGCAAATGGTCGGTGACGAACTGCGTATCGAGGAGCGTGAACCCGCCCGCGATCAGCCGACCCGCCAGATGCACGAGCGCGATCTTCGATGCGTCGCGCATATAGGAGAACATGCTCTCCCCGAAGAACACGCCGCCGAGCGCCACGCCGTAAAGGCCGCCCACGAGGCGCTCTTCGTCCCACACCTCCACCGTATGGCAGTGCCCCAGCCGGAACAGCTCCCGGTAGAGCCCGCGGATACGGGTATTGATCCAGGTGGAGCGCCGCCCGGCCCGCTCGGCCGCGCAACCTTCGATGACCCCTTCGTAATCGGTATCGATGGTCACCCGCAGCGATCCCTGCCGCACCGTCCGCGCGAGCCGCCGCGGGATGTGCAGATTATCCAGCGGAAGGATCCCGCGGTGCTGCGGCTCGATCCAGTAGAGAGCCGGATCGTCGGCGCTCTCGGCCATGGGAAAGATACCGCAGCTATAGGCCTTGAGCAGGACCTGCGGCGTGATCTCGATCATGATGTCGTCGCGCGACGCCATCAGTGAACACTCCTGGCTCGGCGACAGCCTGGCCGTTTGGGTCCGAGCGATCTTGCCGGACAGCAAGGGTCAGAGCATTCGCATCGAGAGCTGAAATAGACTCCCGGACAAGAACTTAGAGCTTGTTCGCACGAGATGCGAGTAGCAAGCCAGCAACCCGAGCCGGAAACGGTATCCAGATCAAAAGAAGGAGCGTCCGGGATAGCCCTCCGCCCCGCGCGCTGTCACGCCGCCGGGTCTCCGAGACCATGGACCCGCCCGCCGGGCGATCGAGGCCCTGAATGGAGCGTTGCGCGCAAGCACCCCGATCCGAATGGTCGCCACCAGGGAGCCCGTAACCGATAGCCCGCAGCCAACCCAAACCGGGTCGGCTCTAGCTGCTTCCGGAAAAGTGGGAACCGGTCATTGCGGAGCCATGCGCGCCGAGTGTCCGAAACGAAGACCGATCAAACAAGGAACTTGGAGCCGTTCCCCGATTCCACTTAAACCGGAACGGCTCTAATTGGTCCCCGCGAGATATTTCTCGAGCCAATGGATGTCGTACAGCCCGTTGGCGATGTCGGGCTGGCGCACGAGTTCGCTAAACAGCGGTATCGTGGTTTCGATCCCGTCGATGACGAACTCGGACAGCGCCCGGCGGAGCCGCATCAGGCATTCGTTACGAGTCTTGCCGTGCACGATCAGCTTGCCGATCAGGCTGTCGTAGAACGGCGGAATACGGTAGCCGTGATAGACGCCGCTATCGACACGCACCCCGAGGCCGCCCGGCGGGTGCCAATAGGTGATCTGTCCCGGAGAGGGGCGGAAGGTGCGCGGGTTCTCGGCGTTGATGCGGCACTCGATGGCATGGCCCGAGAACGTGATCTCCTCCTGCTTGTAGGAGAGGTTCGCGCCCGAGGCGACACGGATCTGCTCGAGCACGAGATCGATGCCGGTAATCTGCTCCGTCACCGGATGCTCGACCTGGAGCCGCGTGTTCATCTCGATGAAGTAGAATTCGCCGTCCTCGTAAAGGAACTCGACCGTGCCCGCGCCGCGATATTTGATCTTGCGCATGGCCGCGGCGACGATCTCGCCGATCTTCTTTCGCGAGGCGGCATTGAGCGCGGGAGACGGGCTTTCCTCGAGGACCTTCTGGTGGCGCCGCTGCAGCGAGCAGTCTCGCTCGCCGAGGTGGATGGCGTTGCCACGCCCATCGCCAAAGACCTGGATCTCGATGTGCCGGGGCTTCTGCAGGAACTTCTCGATATAGACGGAATCGTTGCCGAACGCCGCCTTGGCCTCGGAGCGGGCCGTGGCCAGGGCGAGGCCTAGATCAGCCGCCGAATGCGCCACTTTCATGCCCCGTCCCCCGCCGCCGGCAGTGGCCTTGATAAGGACCGGGAATCCAATCTCCTTGGCGATCTCCATCGCCTGCGCTTCGGTCTCGACCGCGCCGTCTGAGCCCGGAACGACGGGGATCCCGAGCTTCCGGGCCGTCTCCTTGGCTTCGATCTTATCGCCCATGATCCGGATGTGCTCGGACGTCGGCCCGATGAACGTGATCGAATGCTCCTCGAGGATCTCGGCGAAGCGCGCGTTCTCGGAAAGGAAGCCGTAGCCTGGATGCACGGCGTCGGCGCCGGTGATCTCGCAGGCGGCCAGCAGGCGAGGAATGTTGAGATAACTGTCGCTTGCCGGCGGCGAGCCGATGCACACGCTCTCGTCCGCAAGCCGCACATGCATGGCGTCCGCGTCCGCCGTCGAATGCACGGCGACGGTGGCGATGCCGAGCTCCTTGCACGCGCGCTGGATACGCAGCGCGATCTCACCCCGGTTGGCTATCAGAACCTTATCGAACATTGTTGTCGCGGCAACGGTGAGCGGGGCTGCCGGCAGCGGAGAGAGCTCTGTCTCGCCTCTGCCTGCGGCTCGCAGCCTGCTGCCCTTCTCCCTATTCAATGATCACCAACGGCTCTCCGAACTCGACCGGCTGGCCGTTCTCGATCAGAATGGCCGAGACGGTTCCGGCGCGCGGAGCGGGAATCTGGTTCATGGTCTTCATCGCTTCGATGATGAGCAGCGTATCGCCCTGCTGGACACGGCTGCCGACCTCGACAAACGGCGGAGCCTTGGGGTCCGGCGAGCGGTAGGCCGTGCCGACCATCGGTGACTTGACCGCACCGGGATGCTTCGCCGGATCGGCTGCGCCCGCTGCTGGGGCTGGCTCCGGCGCGGAAGGCGCCGGGGCGGCCACAGGCGCGAACGGCACCGGCGCCGAAGGAACGGACGCCGCAACCGAAAGCGAGCGAGCCACCCGGATCTTGAGACCGCTTTTCTCGATCTCGATTTCAGAAAGCCCCGTATCGTTCAGGAGCTGCGCCAGCTCCCGGATAAGCTGCTGCTCCCCACTCGGCTTTTCGGCCTCGTCTTTCGCCGTCATGCGCGCTAGCCCTTTCCCTTTCGGCTTCTTGTCGCTGTGCTTGGTTTTCTTGTTCACGGGAGACCTACGTCACAAGCCCCGCCATGGCTTCGAGCGCAAGCTCGTAGCCCGGCACCCCCAGGCCGCAAATAACGCCCTTCGCAGCGAGCGACACATAGGAGTGCTGACGGAATGTCTCTCGTCGGAAGATGTTGGACAGATGCACCTCGATCACCGGTAGCTCGGCAGCCGAAAGCGCATCCAGGATACCGATCGACGTATGCGTCAGCGACCCCGCATTGAGAATGATACCCGACGCAGCCTCCCGCGCCTCCTGAATCCATCCGATCAGCTCGCCCTCATGGTTCGACTGGCGGAAGGCCACCGCGAGGCCAAGCGTTGCCGCGCGCGCTTCCACCCGCACGCGCACGTCGTCAAGCGTGTCGCGGCCATAGATCTCAGGCTCGCGAAGGCCGAGCATGTTGAGGTTCGGGCCGTTGAGGACAAATACCGGTTTGGCCATGGACAAGATCGGACTGAGGATGTCGGGAATTTTCGCCTTGCCTCGCAGGTTGTCGCCCGCGAGCACGAGGAAGGCCCCGCGTGGGGAGCCTAGCAAGGCTTCCTATCAGCTTTAACGCACGCGCGAAAGGAGGCCAAGCCAAAGGTTGCGGCAGAGCCGATCTCGGCCCTGCCAGGCAAAGCGTCTCCCGAAAAATGGGAGCCGATCGTCCGGCTGCTCAGCCTGCGGACTGCGCTCCACGGATCCGCCACGCACCGGACGCCGGCCCGCTACGTTCCTGGAAGTCACGCCTCAGCAGTAGGCGCACCCCTCTTTCCGCAGCTCGGCAACATGCTCCTCGAGAACGTCGAACAGGTTCTCCGGTGCTCCTCCGATCGCCCTGTCGCCGACGAGGAAATGGGGCGTGCCGTTGATCTGGAGCGTCTGCGCCAGCGCCTTGACCCGGTCCAACTCGGCCTTCACCTCGGGAGAGGCCATGTCCGCCTTGAGCTTCGCCATGTCGAGTCCGTGCTTCTCGGCAACCTTGAGCCCCACGGCCTCATTGACGAGGCCCTTGGTGGAGATCAGGTCGCGATGCACCTCCCAGTACTTGCCTTGCATGCGCGCCGCCAGGGCAACGCGGGCCGCCTGCTCGGACTCATCCCGCAGGATGGGGAATTCCTTGAACACGACGCGGACGTTCTTGTCCTTCTCGATGAGCTTTAGGATCTCGCTGAAGCCGCGCTTACAGTAGCCGCAGTTATAGTCGAAGAACTCGACGACCGTGATGTCCCCGTTCGGGTTGCCCGCCACCGGCGCGTTGGCTGCGCGGTAGATCTCCTTAGCGTGCTCCGCCACGAGCGACTTCGTGCGCTCCATCTCCTGCTGCGCCATCTTGACCTCGAGGGCCGTCTGCACCTCGAACAAGATTTCTGGATTCTGCACGAGATAATCTTTCACGATCGTCTCGATCGCGCTTTTCTGGTCCGCCGAGAAGGCAGCGGAGCCGGCCGCCGCAGCCGGAGCCGCCGTACCGCTTTCCTGCTGCGCATCGGCCTGCACGAACCAGACGCCGCCGACCAGCAGCAGCGGGGCCAGAATGAGGGCGGCAAGCCTCGCGCGCGGGAATGCGCTCGGCGTATGAGAACCGGATTGCGTCATGAATGCTCCATGTCCTGGCCTCTGCCGGACGGTTTGTCCGCCCGCATGGGAGATAAAGAGGCCGCCTCAGCTCTGAGGCTTGTAGTTGATGATGTCGTCGGCCTTGACCCAATCGGGCGAGCCGGCCTTCAGCCCCGCTTGCGCCCGTTTGGCAAACTCCTGCGCCTGCTTCAAGGCACCAAAATAAAAAAGACCCTGCGCGCGCGCCAGTTCCGATTGGGGCAGCATGCCTTTGTCATAATAGGCCTGTCCGAGGGTGTTGTAAGCCGTGGCGTTATCCGGCTCCCGCTGCACAGCCTTGCGCAAGAGCCCGATGGCCTCGTCCGAATACTGCCGCTCCTTGGTCTGCAGCAGCGCCTGAGCGAGCTGAACGCCGACCAGCGGCGCATCGCCCTTATGGAGTTGCAACGCCTTACGCAGCGGCGCGATGGCCTCCTTCGGGCGGCCGGCCTTCTGCAGGAAGTCGCCCTTCACTTCCCAGAAATATGGATTGTTCGGCTGCGCCGAGATCAGTCCGTTGATACCGGCAAGGCCCTGCTCGAACCCACCGGCGCCTTGCCGGAACGACGCGATCGTTCGCGCATAGCGCGCCGGCAGGCTGGTGTTGGAAGCCGGATACCTGTTGAACACGAGCGTGGGGGCTTCCATATAGCCCGACAGCTTGGCGCGCATCATGTCATGCCGATGCTGCAGCTCGGGCGGATCCTTCTTGTTGTAATACGGACTGGTCTCGACGATCTGGCGCAGCCGCGCCAGGCGGTCCGTCGCCACCGGGTGCGTGCGCGCGAACGCGTCGCGATGCGCGTCGGAGAAGAGCTCCTGCCCGGCGAACCGCTCGAACGTCGCCAGCATGCCGCGACCGGATTGCTGAGTTGCATTGAGATACTTGAGTCCGGCCTGGTCGGCGGCCGATTCCTGCGAGCGCCGCTCGGCTGTCAGGCCGCGCATGATGAGCTCGTTTCCACCCATCATGACGCCCTGCCCGGCGCTGCCGATCTCGCGTCCGGTGTCGCCGCCCGATGCCGCACCGCCGATCATGGCGCCGATGCCGAGAAGCTGAATGAGCAGGGCCCGGGTCTGATCCTTGGCGATGCGCGCCCTGAGCGCCGCCATGTGCCCGCCCGCGATGTGGCCTGCCTCGTGCGCGAGCACGCCGATCACCTCGTTCGGCGTCTCGGCCTGCGTCAGCGTTCCGGTGTGCATGAACACGTTGCGTCCGTCGATGACGAACGCGTTAAAGGATTCGTTGTTGACGATCCGCACGGTGACGCGCCCCGTGCCGAGCCCCGCCGCGCGGAAGATACCCTGGGAATAATCGTTGAGCAGCAGCTCGATCTCGGTATCGCGGATGAGCGGAAGCCCCTGGGCCTCGGCACGCTTGGCCGGCAGCAGGCCGAGAATCAGCCCGGCGGCGAGACCGAATACCGAAATGCGAAGAGAGAATCTCGAGGTCGATATTGTCATTCTGCTAGATCGTCCGGTTTGCTCGCGCGGTGCCGTCAGAAGTCTCGATCAAAGCGTTAAACGGTCACGGCGCGCCGGTCAAAGCGAGTTCGGCATCCCCGGCGCGGAAGCCGGCACCGGAGCATATGGCGCTGCGTGAAAACTGCGGTAGATAGAGCGTTAGAACCGCGTTTCGCGGTCCATGGGTCCGTTTCAATACGGCCAAACAAAGGCGCTCGCGGCGCGCGCCCTGCAGTAACACCTTTGGTTAGGTTTCGGAGCGATGACACAAGAAAACCCCGCCCGTTTCGTGGCTGCGCCCCGGAAGGAGCGCGCCCCCGCCGCGCGGAGCGACATTGCAAGCTTCATCGTCATGGACGTCATGCGCGCTGCCGCCGAGCTCGAGGCCAAAGGCCGCTCGGTCATTCATATGGAGGTCGGGCAGCCCGGCACGCCGGCGCCCGCGGCCGCCCTCGCCGCGGCCCGAAGCGCACTCGACACCGAGACGCTCGGCTATACGGCCGCGCTTGGCATCGACCGCCTGCGCGAACGCATCGCGCAAGACTATCAGGTGCGTTATGGTGTCGACGTCGACGCGGAGCGCATCATCGTGTGCACCGGCTCGTCGGCCGCATTCCTGCTCGCGTTCCTTGCCGTCTTCGACGCCGGCGCCAACGTCGCGCTCCCCTCACCCGGATACCCTTGCTATCGCCACATCCTGTCGGCCCTCGGCTGCCGCTCTCCCCTCATCGAGACCGGTCCCGAAACACGCTGGATGCCGACCCTCGACGCCGTGGCCCGGCTCGATGCAGAGGTCGGCCTCGACGGGCTCGTGATCGCAAGCCCCGCCAATCCGACGGGCACCATGATCGAGCCGCCGCGCCTTGCCGAGCTGATCCGCTACGCCGATCGCCAGGGCTTCTGGTACATCTCTGACGAGATCTACCACGGCCTCACGTACGGAATGCCCGCCGCGACGGCACTCAGCGTCTCGAACGAGGCCATCGTGATCAACAGCTTCTCGAAGTATCACGCCATGACCGGCTGGCGGGTCGGCTGGCTCGTGGTGCCGACGTCCCTGGTCCGTGTCATCGAGCGCCTGCAGCAGAACCTGTTCATATCGGCGCCGGCCGTTTCTCAGGTTGCGGCGCTTGGCGCGTTCAACGGCACGGCCGAGCTCGAGGAAAACCGCGCGACCTATGCCAGGAACCGCGCCCTTCTGCTCGAGGCGCTTCCCGAGGCTGGCCTCTCCGCCCTCGCCCCTGCCGACGGCGCCTTCTATCTCTACGCCGATGTCTCCGCCTATACGGACGACTCGCGAGCTTTCGCGGCCGCCATGCTGGAGGAGATCGGGGTTGCCGTAACGCCGGGGCTCGACTTCGACGAGGCGCGAGGCCACCGCTTCTTGCGCTTTTCCTACGCCGGCACCGAGGCCGACATGGCCGAAGCGGCGCGCCGCATCAAAGCCTGGCGCCTTAGAGCCTGATCGTTTGAGATGGACGCGAACACGCGCCCACTGACAACGTGAACCAGTCTCTCAAACAAAAACCTAGAGCGCGATAAGCGCGTGCGCTCATAAGGGAAGGGGGCGCTAGAGCCGTTCCAGTTGAGGTGGAAATCGGGGAACGGCTCTAAGTTTTTGTTTGATCGTGCTTCTTCTCGGAAAACAGGGTTCCCACTCCGGAAGCACTCTAGGCGCCCCCTCCTGAAGTCCGGATCGGTTCCGCGGCTCAGCCCTTGCGTCCGCCGGCACCGAGCGACACGAAGCGCGGTCCGATGTCCACATGGATGTGGCTCATCCGAGCATAGGTCATCGTGCCACCCGTGGTGTGATTGGCGCGCAGCCAGCTGACAATTGCCTGCTTGCGGGATCCCGCGTCGAAATCCACCGCGAGCCCGAAGCCATGCTTCGAGGGCTTTCCGCTACCCGCGATCCGCGCACCGGGACGGCAGGTGGAGATCACCTTGACGGGTCCGAACTTGGACTCGATCCGGGCCAGCAGTGCCGCGGCCGCGGGCTTGAGGCAGGCGCGGGACGCCGTAGCACCGCCGCGCGACGGAGCCGCCGTCATGGCGCGCCCCGCAAGACGCGCCTTGCGGCCCACCGGCGGCAGGCTCTTCCTCTTGGCGGTTTTCGTTGACTTGCCCTTGCGCGCCTGAGTCTTCGTGCGCTGCTTTTGGGTTTTGGCCAGTGGACGCCCGTCACGCTCGTAAAGCGAGCTCGTGGGGCCCGTATCGATGCGCGCTGCAGTCGGACCTGCGAAGACGGCCCCCACGGCCAGTGCCACCGCGGCGGCAAAAATCGGCTTACTCATAGAAGACTCCCTTGATGTCCCATTAATTCCGGGGCGATCGAAGTAGAGCCGCAGCAGAGCCGGCTCTTTGCCCGGAAGATGTAAAGTCGTCCATGGGATCACTGCCTCGAGCAGGCGAAGTACATCCGCATGACGTCATGCACTGATCACGGCGTCGCTCAGCGAAGGGCAGTCTCTGATGTCGACATCCCCCCGGATCTTCGGCATGACGGCCGGGCAAACATCAGCCGGCGGTGGTCAAAATGAGGCAGGACTGGGGCAATGGGCAGCCTGTTTGTCGCAGGCCGCCGCGCGGCTGGTTGAATTTTCAGATGAAATTCGTGCCCCATCTATGACTGAAAAAAATGTCGCACCCCTACGGGATTGGGCGAACGAGATGAGATTCGGGATGAAGAAGGGGCCGGACATTGCTGTCCGGCCCCTTGGTTCATGACACGAATAGTGGAGCCCTTTGAAGAGAGCTGAGCGCTCTACCCGCGCAGGCGGCGCTGCCACCAACCGCGCTTCACCGGCTCCTCGCTGCCGCCTTCGGCTGCCGTCGCCGCCGCACTGTCCGGCGAAACCACGACGCGCTCGAGCTTGGGCTCGGCCGGCGCTGCGGCTTGGCGTGCCAGAGCGCGCGCAGCGACAGAATTGCCTTCGAGAAGCGCCGGCTCCTGGCTCGCGGCCGGGGCGACAGGCGCCGACGAGGCCTCAGGCACAGCGGGTGCGGATTGAACGACGGCAGCTTCGGGCTGCTGCTTCCGCGCCGGAGCGCTCGCGGGCTTATCGACGCTCGCCGCGGGCTTCACCGCAACTTTCGGCTCCGACTGATCGGCCGGCTCCCCGTTCGCAGCGGCCGGAGCAGCAGGCGTCTCCTCCCGGCGCCGCGACGCGCGTTTCGGTGCCGGCGGTGCTTCGCTCACCTCGTTCGCTGTCTCTAGGCTCGGGGCGTCGCCGTCATTCGCCGGCTTCGGCTCCAGCTCGCCAGGAAGAGCCTCGGCTGCTTCCGCAGCCGTCTCCTCTCCGGCCTCCTCGCCACCGTTCTCCAGGCGGCGGGTGCGATCCCGGCCACGACGACCGCCGCGGCGGCCGCGGCGGCGGCGCCGTCCGTTGCCGTCCTCGTGATCATCGCGCCCGTGCTCCGCCTCGGAGGCGCGAGCCTCGCCGTTGGCGCCACCGTCACCCTCGTAGGACACATCCTCTTCGCCGAAGCCGTCACCGTCACCATCGTCCGCCACCCCTGCGGATTCGGGCGCCATCTCGTGGTGATCGTCGGCGGCATCGTCAGCCAGTTGCGCACCTTCCTCGGCAGCAATGCCTTCGCCGCGCGCACGCCCTTCTCCGCCACGCCGACCGCGGCGACGCCGACGCCGGCGCCCGCCGCCCTCGCGGCTCTCCTCGCGCTCGCGCGAAACCTCCGCGCCGACCTCTTCGACGTCGGCTTCAGAAGCTTCCTCCGCCGTCTCGCTCGTGAAGCCCCAGTCCATATTGACGGCGGCCCGATCCGGACGGCGCGCGGGCACCGTTGCCGGCGCATGGCCCTTCTCGATCAGGAAATTCGCCCCTTGCAGCTTGTCGCTCGCCTGCACGGTGACGAACACGCCGTTGCGCACCTCCATGTCATTGATGAAGTGGCGCTTATTGTTGAGAATGTAGAGCGCCACACTGGATGTCGTCGTGGCAATGAGAGACGTGTTCGCGCCCTGCATCAGCGCATCCTCGAGCGCGCGCAGCACGGCGAGCGCCACGCTCTCCGTCGAGCGGATAATGCCCGTGCCCTGGCAGTGCGGGCATTGCGACGTCGAGCCTTCGAGAACACCAGAGCGCAGGCGCTGCCGGCTCATCTCCATGAGACCGAAATGGCTGATCCGCCCGAGCTGGATCCGCGCCCGGTCGAACCGCAGCGCGTCCTTGAGGCGCCGCTCGACGTTCCGGGTGTTGCGCTTCTCCTCCATGTCGATGAAGTCGATCACGATCAGCCCTGCGAGGTCGCGGAGCTTCAGCTGGCGCGCGATCTCGTCAGCCGCCTCGAGGTTGGTGTTGAGCGCCGTCTCTTCGATGGAGAACTCGCGCGTTGCCTTGCCCGAGTTGACGTCGATGGCAACGAGCGCTTCCGTCTGATTGATGACGAGGTAGCCGCCGCTCTTCAGCGTCACGTAGGGGCTGAACATGGCGTTGAGCTGCCGCTCGATGCCGTACTTCGTGAACAGAGGCTCGGGGTCCTGGTGCAGGAGGACGTTCTTGGCATGGCTCGGCATGAGCATGCGCATGAAGTCCTTGGCGTCCTTGTGCGCATGATCGCCCGCGACGACGATCTCCTCGATGTCTTTATTATAGAGGTCGCGGATCGAGCGCTTGATCAGGTTGCCTTCCTCGTAGACGAGGCTCGGCGCTGTCGATTCCAGCGTCAGATCGCGCACGCTCTCCCACAGACGAAGCAGATACTCGAAGTCGCGCTTGATCTCCTGCTTGGTGCGCGCCGCGCCCGCCGTGCGGATGATCAGCCCCATGCCTTCCGGCACGTCGAGCTCCTGCGCGATGGCCTTGAGGCGCTTTCTGTCCTGCGGATTGGTGATCTTGCGGCTGATGCCGCCGCCCCGCGCCGTATTCGGCATCAGGACCGTGTAGCGGCCGGCAAGCGAGAGATAAGTGGTCAGCGCCGCGCCCTTGTTGCCGCGCTCCTCCTTGACCACCTGCACCAGGATGACCTGGCGACGCTTGATCACCTCTTGAATCTTATAGCTTCTCGGGCGTCGGCGCGGACGCACCGGCAGCTCCTCGAGCGCATCCTCCGAGCCAGCATTCTCCAATGCTTCGGGTTCCGCGGCTCCGGAGGCGACCACCTGCACGATGCCGGGCTCGTCTCCCTCGCCAGACGGCTCGGAGACGACATCGGCGATCGCTGTAGCGGCCTCCTCCTCAGCGACGGCGTCGGACACGTGCGCGTCGCCGCTGGCGGATGGCGCGTCACGCGCCTCACCGAGCTCCGCCGTGTGGCTCTCGGGCGCCGAAGGCTCCTCGGTGCGCACCTCGTCCCGTGCGCTCGCCTCCGCGATCACCCGCGGCGCATCCTCCTCGTGGGCGTCGTCGTGGCCCGCGCCAGCAAGCTCCACCGGAGCATCCGAATAGCCATTGTCCTCGGAGGCTTCGTCAGCCTCGTCGTCGTCATGATCGTCGTCATCATCATCTTCATGATGATGGCCGGCTTGATCCGGATCGCCATCCTCGTGGCCCGCCTCGTCGCCGGCGCTCGCGCCCTGCTGTCTACGGCGGCGTGCCAGGCGTTCCGCGCGTGCGTCCGCCTCGGCCTCCTCCTCGGCCTCGGCCAGCGCCTCTTCCTCGAGCAGCGCCTGCCGATCGGCCATCGGGATCTGATAATAGTCCGGATGGATTTCGTTGAAGGCAAGGAAGCCGTGGCGGTTGCCGCCGTAATCGACGAAAGCGGCCTGCAGCGAGGGTTCGACGCGCGTAACTTTTGCCAGATAGATATTGCCGCGCAAAAGCTTGCGTGCGGCACTCTCGTAATCGAACTCCTCTACACGGCCGTTACGGAGAACCACCACCCGCGTTTCTTCGGGGTGTGTGGCGTCGATGAGCATCTTATTTGTTGCCATTTGAACTTATCCTTTGCGCGCCGGTGGGCCTGACCACCGGAACCGGCTGAGCGGCCGGAGGCGACTAGCGGCCTGAGCGTGGCGCGCGCCTTTGTTATGTTGGATCGGAAGGGGTTTGAGGTGAAAACACGGGCGCGCATCCAAGGCCCAGCCCTTTGGGGCTTGGAGCCGAAAACACGGAATGCGCGGTCGATCTGCATGAGTCTCGAACGAAAGGTTCCGGGCGCGCATGCCGCGCACGCGGAACTGGTGGGGCCAACGATCTCTGGCGCATGCGCCTGATCAGGCAAGCTGCACCGCAGGCAAGGGCGCTTTCGGACCGTGACGTCGGGGGCGACGTGCTCCGGCTCAGGATTTGGCCTGAAACCGTTTGCGGGTCTCGGGCAACGCGGCCGATCACAAAGCCTAACGCCAAATGACCATCGGCCGTGCGCATCGTCCGCTTCGGGAGGACCTGGGCAATCGCGGGTTGGATATGACTCGGCACAACCGGGCCGCGCATCCAACATCCGACTGAACTCTCGCGCGAAGAAGACGCCCTCGAACACGATGCAGGACAATTTTGTACGGGTTCGCCGCCGGCGTGGCAAGCATGTTTTAGGATGCGAAACCGCGCAGGGTGCCCGCGGGGCGGCTCTTGCGCAAATCCATCGAATATGACCTAACATATAGCTCTTACGCTATAATTTGCTCTGAAGCGCGATGGGGGCCGCGTGCAGCCGGGGATCGGGATCAGGGCCGCATTTGTTGGTCAACGGACAGTTGCCGTAGCTCTTACGGTGCTGATGCACGCTTGGCTCGCCTGCGCTGTCGCGTCCGAAGACGGCGTCTTTGCGAGCCGGGCCGTCCTCTCCGGCGATGCCGCACGCACTTCCTTCCGCCTCGAATTGTCTGTCGGCGTGCCGGCCGAGATCTATACGCTGGCCAATCCCTACCGCGTCATCGTCGACCTGCCCGATGTCGAGTTCCGCCTCCCTGACGGTACGGGCCTGGAGGGCCTCGGGCTCGTTCGCGCGTTCCGCTACGGGCAGTTTGCCGAACGCAAGGCGCGCATCGTGCTCGATACCACGGGCCCGGTGCGCATCGAGCGCGCCGCGATGACGGCCGCACCCGACGCCAAAGGGGTTGTATTCACATTCGACATGGTGCCGACCGATCCGGCGAGCTTCGGCGTCGGCACCGGAGCCGGCAAGGAGGCGGAAAGCGAGGATGCTGCCCCGGCTCCCTCCGAATCCACGGCGCCCGCCACCCCCGCTGTCTCTGATAAGCGTGTGATCATGATCGACCCCGGCCATGGCGGCATCGACGGCGGCGCGGTGAGCGTTTCCAACATTCTTGAGAAGGACATCGTCCTCGCCGTCGGCAAGGAGCTCAGCCTCCAACTCGCCGCCACCGGACGCTACGATGTCCGCATGACGCGGGCGACGGACGTCTTCGTCTCCCTCGACCAGCGCGTGAAGCTCTCGGCGGCGCAGAATGTCGATCTTTTCATCTCGCTGCATGCGGATTCCCTCGCCGCCGAGGACGGCGGGGGATACGTGCGCGGCGCGACCGTCTACACGCTTTCCGAGCGGGCCTCCGACGAGCAGGCGCGCCTTATGGCCGAAAAAGAGAACGCGTCCGACCTAGTGGCGGGCATCAACGTCGTCGACGGGGACGGCAACGACGAGGTTCGCAGCATCCTGTTCGACCTCATGACGCGCGAAACGGCGAATTTCTCTGCCGATTTCTCGAACGTGCTGGTGCGCAAGCTGAAGCCCGCGCGCGTCTTGTCCCGCGCTCCCCAGCGGGCCGCGGCCTTCAAGGTCTTGAAGCAAAACCACGCCCCATCGGTCCTGATCGAGCTCGGCTACCTCAGTCACCCGGAGGACGAGAAGCTCCTTAAGTCTCCTGCCTGGAGAAAAAAGATCTCAGCCTCCATCACGGCCGCAGTCGACACCTATTTCGCCAAGCGGACGGCTGGATCGCCGCCGCGCTGAAGGGCATGGTTGCACCGATTTCCCCGCGGTCTTATTAGCGTGCCCGCGGCGATCCATCCCCGTTGTCCCATATCCGTTCAGCAAATCCGGGGTTTAGGCCGACGTGATGCCACAATCCGTGGTAATGTTCGGGCTTGATCCACCGGTTGCTGCAATGCAATAGCAGTGCGCAGAGCGTACTGACGCCCTGAGCGAACATCGGTCGAGCGGACCCCAGGCGGATGCGAGCCCCAACGCTGCCACCACCATACCCGGACCACCGGAGACGAGGCCGAAAGCGCAAGAGCCTGCTCTTGAGCTTTCTCGGCTGGAGCTTTGCTGCCGGCGTTGTCGTGTTTCTCGTCGCCTCCGCAGCGGTAGGCTACGTGCTGTGGCAGGCGTCGAAGGATCTCCCGGATTACGAAAGCCTGGCGAGCTACGAGCCGCCGGTCATGACCCGCATTCACGCCCACGACGGCTCGCTGATCGCCGAATACGCCCGCGAGCGGCGTATCTTCGTGCCGATCAACACGATTCCGAAGCGCGTCATCGCAGCGTTCCTCTCCGCCGAGGACAGCCGTTTCTACGAGCACGGCGGCCTCGACATGCAGGGCATCGCGCGCGCGGTCGTGAAATTCGTCGAGAACAAGATCCAGGGTGGGGATCGGCGCACCGAGGGCGCCTCCACCATCACCCAGCAGGTCGCCAAGAACTTCCTCTTGACCAGCGACCGCACGATCGATCGCAAGATCAAGGAGGCGATTCTCGCCATCCGCATCGAGCGCGCGTATTCGAAGGACAAGATCCTCGAGCTTTACTTGAACGAGATCTATCTGGGCATCGGCGCTTATGGCGTGGCCGCAGCGGGCCTGGCTTATTTCAATAAGGAGCTGAAGGATCTAACCATCGAGGAGGCGGCCTACCTGGCGGCGCTCCCGAAGGCGCCCAACAATTACCATCCCTTCCGCCAGAAGGCGCGCGCCACGGACCGGCGCAACTGGATCCTCGGCCAGATGGCCGAAAACGGCTACATCACCGCCGAGGAAGCCGTCGAGGCGAAAGCCAAGGATCTCACCGTCAACCTGCGCGCGGGCGGCGCCCACATCTTTGCCGCCGAGTACTTCGCCGAGGAGGTTCGCCGCTCGCTGTTCAACGCCTATGGCGAAGGCAAGCTCTACGCTGGCGGCCTCTCCGTGCGCACGACGCTCGACCCGCGCCTGCAGAGGATCGGCCGCAAGGCGCTGATCGACGGCCTCGTCGCCTACGATCGCAAGCGCGGCTGGCGCGGCGCCGTAAGCAAGATCGACATCGCTGGGGATTGGGGCGTGCCGCTCGGCGCCATCGAGAGCCCTTCCGATATTGCGCCCTGGCGGCTCGGCGTCGTGCTTTCAATGGAGAAGGCGAAGGCCGTCGTCGGTCTCAAACCCTCCCGCAAGCAGGACGGCAGCCTGACCGAGGAGCGCCACGCCGTCGAGCTCACGCTTGCCGAAATCAAATGGGCCAGAACGGCCAAGCGCGCCGAGCCGAAGCAGATGTCCGACCTGCTCACGGCGGGAGACGTGATCTACGTGGCGCCGAAGGACGAGAGCAATCTGGGCGGCCCCTGGTCGCTGATGCAGATTCCCGAAGTGGGCGGCGGCCTGATCGCCATGGACCCCCACACGGGCCGTGTGCTCGCGGTCTCGGGCGGCTTCTCGTTCGCTATGAGCCAGTTCGATCGCGCGCTGCAGGCGCGGCGCCAGCCAGGCTCAGCTTTCAAGCCGCTGGTCTACACGGCGGCGCTCGATAACGGCTACAAGCCTACCTCGATCATTCTCGACGAGCCGATCGAGATCGAGCAGGGTCCCGGCCAGGACATCTGGCGCCCGCAGAACTACGAGAAAGACCAGTCGCACGGGCCGACGACCCTGCGCGTCGGCATCGAGAAATCGCGCAACCAGATGACGGTGCGGCTCGCCCAGGACATGGGCATGCCGATTATCACCGAATACGCGCGCCGCTTCGGCGTCTACGACGATCTGTTGCCGGTCCTCTCGATGTCACTCGGCGCTGGCGAGACGACGCTTCTACGCATGGCGACTGCCTATTGCATGCTGGCCAACGGCGGCAAGACGGTGCGCCCCACGCTGATCGACCGCATCCAGGACCGCTGGGGCAAATCCGTTTGGCGTCATGACTCCCGCGCATGCGCCGACTGCAACGCCGAGCGATGGGAGCACCAGGAGGAGCCTGAGGTTCCTGACGACCGCGTGCAGATCATCGATCCGCAGACCGCCTACCAGATGACCTCCATTCTCGAAGGCGTCATCCAGCGCGGCACCGCCTCGTCCCTGAAATCTCTGAACCGCCCGCTCGCGGGAAAGACCGGCACCACCAACGAAGAGAAGGACGCTTGGTTCGTCGGCTACACGCCCGACCTCGTGGTCGGCGTCTTCGTCGGTTTCGATACCCCGCGCCCCATGGGCAAGGGCAATACCGGCGGTGCCGTGGCGGCTCCCATTTTCAAGAGCTTCATGCAGAGCGCGCTCGCCGATCAGCCAGCCGTCCCGTTCCGCATGCCGCCCGGCATCAAGCTCGTGCGTGTCAACCTGAAAACCGGGCTGCGCGCCTCGCCCGACGATCCTGCCGCGATCATGGAGGCCTTCAAGACCGACGAGGAGCCGGACGATGCCTATTCGGTGATCGGCTTCACGGATCCATACGCGCAAAGCTCGAGTGCCGAGCCGCCGGGGGGCGGCGGCTGGCAGCCCGCACCCTCGGCCTCCCCGGGTTATGGTGACGGCCCAGGCTACAGTGGTGGCCCCGGCGGGCTATGGTGATGACTTCCTGCTGATAAAAATTTTTTCTTGCTAGTGGATCGGTCCGCACTGCATCGTGTCGCCGCGTTTACACACCTGCGTCCCGCCCCTATATGAAGCCATCCTCAATACAATTGACGTTGGGAGACAGCCATGCGCGCTGAAGCGCAAAAAGTCGTGTCCTCTATCGAAGAGGCTCTGCGCCTCTTGAGGAGGTATCTTTGACCCGGATCAGGCAGAAGCACGCCTAGCCGATCTGAACCGGCGCGCGGAGGATCCCGCGCTCTGGAGCGACCCTGCCGAGGCGCAGAAGCTCATGCGCCAGCGCCAGCAGCTCGAGGTCTCTCTCGGCGATCTCCGCCGCTTTGAGCGTGAATTCGACGACAATCTGACCCTGATCGAGCTCGGCGAGGCGGAGGATGACGACGCCACCGTCTCCGAAGGCGAGGCTGCTTTGCGCCGCCTCGACGAGGAGGTGCAGCGCAAGAGCCTCGAGGCCATGCTGTCGGGCGAAGCCGACGCCATGGACACCTACGTGGAGGTTCATGCGGGAGCCGGTGGCACGGAGAGCCAGGACTGGGCCCAGATGCTGACCCGCATGTACATGCGATGGGCGGAGCGGCGCGGCTTCAAGGTCAGCCTGATCGACGAGAGCCCGGGCGAAGAAGCCGGCATCAAATCTGCAACCCTCGAGATCGAGGGTCTCAATGCCTACGGCTGGCTGAAGACGGAGGCGGGCGTGCACCGGCTCGTTCGCATTTCGCCGTTCGATTCGAACGCGCGCCGCCACACGAGCTTTGCCTCTGTCGCCGTCTATCCGGTGATCGACGATTCGATCGACGTCGACATCAACCCGGCCGACGTGGACGTCAGCTTCGCGCGCTCGAGCGGCGCCGGCGGCCAGCACGTGAACAGGACCGAATCCGCTGTTCGCCTCGTGCACAAGCCGACAGGCATCATCATCTTCGCCCAGGAGCAGCGCTCCCAGCACCAGAACAGGGATATTGCGTTCAAGCGGCTCAAGGCGCGCCTTTACGACCTCGAGCTCAAAAAGCGCGAGCAGAAGGCGAGCGCCGACCAGGCGGCGAAGACCGACATCGGCTGGGGCCACCAGATTCGCTCATACGTTCTGCAGCCCTATCAGCTAGTCAAGGACCTGCGCACGGGCGCGCAGAGCTCGAGCCCGGACACCGTGCTCGACGGCGACCTCGATCCGTTCATCGAGGCGACGCTGGCTCAGCGCATGCGTGGCGGAACCCCGCTCGAGGTTGCCGACCTCGATTAACCATGGAAGCTGGAGCGGAGCGCACCCCCGGATTGCACTCCGCTCCTTCTCTTCCTTTGGACACAGCCATCGCCGAAAAAATCTGTGATCCACGCACGGGAACCAAAGCGGCCTCACCGCTGTTCCCATTGTCCGCCGGTGTTGCCACCCCCGCGCTCCGGCGAGACAGAGCGCCTCCGCGGTCCCCCACCACCACGCTCGGCGGCGCTCCATATGGCCGGCCCCCCAGTTCCCCCCGCTGGGGGGCCCTCTTTTTCTGTCCGTTAACGGAACGGATAGGGGGAAACACCGGATTGGCACTAAGCTCCCCGTCTTCCTATATGGCAGGCGTTCGTAACGCCGGCGAATGAGGGAGGTATCGAACCATGCAGTCTCGCCGCAGCTTCCTGAGCGCCACATCCTCCGCCACTGCTGTCTTCGCGTTGAGCCCCTGGGGTCGCGGCGCCTTTGCCGACACCACGCCGGCTGCCACGTCTCTCCTCACGCGCGCCATTCCGTCGACTGGCGAGAAGATCCCGGTGATCGGCATGGGCACCTCCGGCAGCTTCGAGGTGGGCACCGGCACGCCGGAGTACGACGCCTTGCGCGAAGTGCTGAAGATCTTCTTCGCCGGCGGCGGCACGGTCATCGATACAGCCCCCACCTATGGCGCCGCCGAGGACGTTCTCGGCGCGCTCCTTGCCGAGCAGAGCTTGCGCCCTAAGGCGTGGCTCGCGACCAAGCTATCCGGCGTGCGCGGCCGAGAAGCCGGGCTCGCGCAATTCAACAGCACGCTCGAACGGCTGAAGACCGACAAGGTCGAGCTTCTTCAGGTGCACAATCTCGGCGATCTGAAAACACAGCTTGCCCTCTGCCGTGAGCTGAAGGCCGAAGGCAAGACACGCTATATCGGCGTCACCCATTATCTCGAGCACGCCCAGGACGATCTCGCCGACGTGGTCGAGGCTGAGAAGCCCGACTTCCTGCAGATCAACTATTCCGTTGTCACGCGCGGCGCGGAGAAGCGCCTCTTTCCCCTCGCCCGCGATCTCGGTGTCGCCGTGATGATCAACCGCGCTTTCGAGGACGGTAAGCTGTTCGGCCGCGTCAAGGACAAGCCGCTTCCCGACTGGGCCGCCGAAGCCGGCATCACCTCGTGGGCGCAGGCCTTCCTTCGGTTCGCGCTGAGCGAGCCCGCAGTCACGGTCGTGATCCCGGCCACCGGCAAGCCCCACCGCCAGACGGATAACCTCAAGGCGGGCGTCGGGCCGGATCTGACCGCCGAGCAGCGCGCATCCCTGATCGAAGCGCTGACCTGACGGGATGGCGCCCTCTCTCCCCCACCAGGGCCTTGCGCGCCTCACGAAGCTGTTCAATGTCGAGCCCGGCGAGATGCCCGCCGTTGCCGCGGGCGCGGGCATGTTCTTCCTCCTGTTCACCGGCTACTTCATGCTGCGGCCAGTGCGGGAGACGATGGGAATAGCGGGCGGCGTCGAGAACCTGCAGTGGCTTTTCACTGGCACGTTTCTCGCCACGCTGGCCGTGCTGCCGGTGTTCGGCTGGATCTCCTCTAAGGTCCCCCGGCGCCACATCCTGCTCTGGACCTATGCTTTCTTCACCAGCAACCTCGCCGTCTTTGCCCTGGGCTTCACTTACGATCCGGCGAACGCCTGGCTGGCGCGCTCTTTCTACATCTGGCTTTCGGTGTTTAACCTTGTCGCCATCTCGCTGGCCTGGAGCGTTCTGGCTGACCTTCTGGCCACCTCTCAGGCGAAACGCCTGTTCGCCCTGATTGCCGGCGGCGCGAGCCTCGGCGGCCTTACCGGTCCCGTGCTCGGAACGCTCCTCGTTGGCCCCATCGGCCACGCTGGCCTGCTGCTGGTATCGGCGGCCCTGCTTTCGGGAAGTGCCATCGCGGCGTTCCGGCTGCACCGCTGGCGGGACGTCAATCCGCTGCCAGCCGAGGAGCCGGCCCCGCGCGCCAAGCCTCTTGGCGGCCATCCCCTCGCAGGCGCCACGGCGGTGATGCGCTCCTCGTATCTCGCAGCTATCGCGCTCTTCGTCGTGCTGCTCGCCGTCGTTTCGACGTTCCTCTACTTCGAGCAGGCGCGCCTCGTCGCCGAGACCTTCCCCGACCGCACGCGCCAGACACAAGTGTTCGGCATGATCGATGCCTTCGTCCAGGCGTGCACGATCCTGATCCAGGTCTTTCTGACGGGCCGCATCGCCGATCGCCTTGGCATCGGCGTGCTGCTCGTCGGCGTGCCTCTTGCGATGGCCGCGGGCTTCCTCTGGCTGGCTGTGGCGCCCGTCTTCTTCGTGCTGGCGATCGTCATGATCGCACGCCGCGTCGGCGAGTATGCCCTGGTCCGCCCGGGGCGCGAAATGCTCTACACCGTCGTCCCGCCTGAGGAGAAGTATAAGGCGAAGAACGTCATCGACACGGTGATCTACCGCGGCGGCGACGCCATCGGCGGCTGGGTGAAACGCGGGCTGGACGTCGCAGCCGAGCATCCCGCGCTCGCCATGGTCATCGGATCCCTGGTCGCGCTCGGCTGGGCCGGAACGGGCGCCTGGCTCGCCGTCAAGGAACGGCGCCTGGAAATTGGCCGCCCCGAGCGGATCGCAAGCTTATGATTTGACGAAGTTTTCAATTTTGACTTCGTGAGTCAAAAGATTCTTCCGCAGATTAATGGCGCCTGCTGGAATAATTCTGCGGCTATCCCGTTCTCTTTTCGGTGTGGTCCGAATGCCAATGTCCCCGCGTCGGCCGTCGAGCCACATTTAACGACCCATCGCGAGATGGGCACGTCAATGGACGGGACAGGCCCCGCACACCTGTCCCGTCTATTCTCGTTTGAAGACTCGCTATTTGCCGAATGCGGCGCGATAGGCCTCCGGCTTGAAGCCGACGAGGAGCTTGCCGCCGTCATGCTCCAGAACCGGGCGTTTGATGAGCGAGGGCTGCGCCAGCATCAGCGCCACCGCCTTGGCTTGATCGAGCGTCTCCTTATCGGCATCCGGAAGCCGGCGGAACGTCGTCCCCGCACGATTGAGCAGCACCTCCCAGCCAACCGCCCGACACCAGCTCTCGAGCCGCGCCTGATCGATGCCGCTCTTCTTATAGTCGTGAAAGGCGGCCTCGATCGCGTGCTCCGCAAGCCAGGCTCTCGCCTTCTTCATCGTGTCGCAGTTCGGGATGCCATAAATGGTGACGGTCGACTTCGTCATGCCAGCAAGCGTTTCCTTTCGTTCCACCAAGCACGGATCTCTCAAAGCCCCAGAAACTTGAACGGCTCGGTGTCCTGGAATTGATCATCGACCATATCGGAGAAGATGTCGGCTTGGTTGAGGCCGAGGTCGAGCTCCAGCACCTTCCCTGTTCCTCGGAAAGGTCGAGCTTGGGCAAGTCAGTCGGTCCAGAAACGTCGGACGTGAGCACGAGCGACCGTGTGGAACGCTCGCCAACGCCTTCGGCGTGATCCGCAACGCTTAAGTCTACGTGCGCATGGCGAAGACAGGTCACTCCCACTC
>NZ_DAIQCD010000027.1:0-38666 GCF_036780825.1 Hyphomicrobium sp.
AGCACGGCGCCGCCGGGATAGCCGAAAACGTGCTCGACGCCCTGGTCCTGGAGCGCCTTGATGACCATTTCGGCGCCCGTCATCGTCCGTGCCATGAAAATCTCCGCTGCCACGCCATTGCGCTGCCGCTCGCTGCGGTCGGCGCTTCGCTTGTCACCCGGTATTGTGAAGCGGGCACCCTAGGGGATTACACGGTATGCGGTCAAGTCTAAGATCTAATAAACTCTACTAATTTACGAGAGAAACATTCTGTTTCTTGCGTATTGACCCACAACCAGGAAATCATATTGCGCCTAAGCCATGTTAGCTGGCGTTTGGCATATTGTCGCGTCTCACTTTTCGCAGCGTCGGCGGCTTCTTCGGTGCCGATCTCGCCGGCAATGAGCCGGGCGAGGGACTTCACGCCAAGGGCGCGCATGGCGGGAAGCTCCGCATCGAGGCCGAGGGCCAGCAGCGCCCGCACCTCGTTGAGTGCGCCTTCGGCCATCATGGTATCGAAGCGAGCGTCGCATCGCCTGTGCAACTCCTCACGTTCCGGCGAGACGACGATGGCCCGCCCGGCCGCGACATGCACGGCCGGTTCTCCAGGCTGCTTGTGCCAGAACGCCAGCGAGCGGCCGGTGGCCTCGAGCACTTCGAGCGCGCGCACGAGGCGCTGCGGATCGGTGGGCCTCAGCCGTTCCGCCATATCCGGATCACGAGCCCTCAGGATGGCGTGGAGTGCGGCGGGGCCGTCCTCGCTCGCCCGCCGCCGCCAGTGGGCGCGGATGTCGTCGGGGATCGGCGGGATTGGTGACAATCCCTCGGTCAGCGCTTTGAAGTAGAGGCCAGTGCCGCCAACGACGATGGGAATGCGCCCGCTCGACTCAACGGTGGCGATCGCTTCTCGTGCTTCGGCAGCGTAGCGCGCGGCCGAGTAGGCCTCTCCGCTCGGCACGTGTCCATAGAGCAGATGCGGCGCGCGGCGCTCGTCGGCCTCGCTCGGGCGTGCTGTGAGAATCCTGAGCTCGCGATAGACCTGCATCGCATCGGCGTTGATAACGGTGCCGCCGATCCGTTCGGCCAGGGACAGGGCCAGCGCGGACTTGCCCGAGGCGGTCGGGCCTGCGATCAGTATGGGAGAGGGTTTCATCATAAACGTCTTCTAGCTGAGGCCCTATCTCTCCGCACCACCCGCCTGATCCAGGACGTCCCGATGCCACGCCCGCTCACGCTCGTGCTGACCGCCGCTCCGGGATCCGGCGCCGTAACCGGTTCTGTCGTAAAGACCGCGCTGGGCAGCCTTCCCGTGGACGTCGCCGAGGCGCGATGGCTTTCACCGGAGGACGCCTGGGAAGCCCGCTTCGTCGTCGAGCCTGACCTCGATCAGGCAGCGCTACGGGATACCATCGTGGAAGCCATCGGAGCGGCGCCTGTCGATGTCAACATCGTGGCAGGCGATGCCGCAACGCGGCGCAAGCAGCTCCTCGCAGCCGACATGGAAAGCACGATCATTGAGCAAGAGCTGATCGACGAGATGGCGGGGCTCGTCGGATGCCGCGCCGAGATCGCCGCTATCACTGAGGCGGCCATGCGCGGAGAGGTCGGCTTCGAAAGCGCGCTCGTGCGGCGCGTGGCGCTTTTCGCCGGTCTTGAAGAAAGCCGCCTCGAGGCAATCCTCGCGCGGGCCACCTTCATGCCGGGCGCTGAAACGCTGCTCGCGACCATGCGCGCCCACGGCGCCCGGACGGTGCTCGTCTCGGGTGGCTTCACGATTTTCGCCGAGCGGATTGCCGGTCGGCTCGGCTTTCATATTGTCCATGCCAATGTTCTTGAGACCAACGCGGGCCGGCTTTCGGGCCGCGTGCGAGAGCCGATCCTCGGGCCCGAGGGCAAGGCTGACGTGCTGCTCCGGCTGGCGGCGGAGGCCGGTCTCGCCGCATCGCAAACCCTTGCCGTGGGTGACGGAGCCAACGATTTGGCGATGGTGGCCGAAGCAGGCCTTGGCGTTGCGTTCCGCGCGAAGCCCGTGCTCGCCGCCGAGGCGCGCGAACTGAACACGGGCGCCGTCATCACGCATGGTGATCTCACAGCGCTGCTGTACCTGCAGGGCTACGACAAAGAGAGCTTTTGTCAGCCTTAGGGTGCTTCCAGAAAAGCGGAAACCGATTTCCGAAAAAAGCACAAAAAAACAGATGTTTATAACCGTTCTCGTTTCCGCTTAAACCGGAACGGCGCTAGCGCTGGCCGCGCTTTTTCGGCAGCTTTCTGGGACGCTCTTGCAGCGCGGCTCGCTCGCAAACCGATGCCGCGGCTGGGCGGTGCACATCGGCGGCGGGCTTGTCCTCGCGCAGCCCTTTGAAGGAGGCATGGCGCAGAAGATTGTCGCCCGTGCGGGTGCTGTAGGCGATCTGGGCGACGAGCTCTGGGCCCACCCACGTCACGCCGCGCCGCTGCAGGGCCGTGAGGGGCGTGTCGAATGCCGGAGCCTCACGCTTCAACGGCTGCAATTTCGCCCATAGGATGCGTGCCGAGCTGTTCGTGAAGCCGGTTCCCACGCGCCCCGCATAGACGAGCTTTCCATCTTCGAACGTGCCGAGCGCCAGTGCTCCGACGGCCTTGGCATCGACGCTGGACACGACGTAGCCTCCGATCACGAACTCGTCCTCCAGCACGCATTTGATTTTGAGCCAATCGCCATTTCGACCCGAGCGGTACGGCTGGTCCGTGCGTTTGGAGACGATTCCCTCGAGGCCGAGCCGGCAAGCTTCCGCGATCATCGCCGTGCCGTCGGCTGGGAGATGCGCGCTGTAGCGGAGATGCTTCGAGCGGCTGCGCTTCATGATGGCTTCGAGCAGCCTCTTGCGCTCGAGCAGCGGCGCGGGGCTGAGATCGACACCATCGAGATAGATGAGGTCGAAAGCGATGAAGAGCATCTCCTGGCTGCGCCCCGCCTCGAGCGCTTCGACCAGCTTTACGAAGCTCGTCACGCCCTGGTCCGTCTCGACGACGGCTTCCCCGTCGATGAGCGCGCTTGTGATGCTGAGGCCGCCGAGCGCCTTTGCGAGCGACGGAAACCGCTTGGTCCAGTCGAGTCCGGTTCGCGTCAAAAGCTGCACGGAGCCCTCGTGGATGCGCGCTTCCAGCCGATAGCCGTCGAATTTGATCTCATGCACCCAGCCTGCGCCATCGGGCGGCGTGTCGGAGAGCTTGGCGAGACAGGGAGGGAAGAAGGCCGGCAGGGGATCGGGCTTGCGCTTTGCGAGATCGATCATCGCGCCCCATCCAGGAGCTTGCGGATGGCGTCCTCGAGCGGGCGTGCGGCCTTGTCGTAACCTTCCCACGCCTTCGACGTCGCCAGCAGCCGCGGGACGGTCCGCAGCGTGAAGCGCATGGGATCGAGCCCGCGGCGCGCCTGCGCCCACGTGATCGGCATGGCCACCGGAGCGCCCGGGCGGGCGCGCGGTGAGAGCGGCGCCACCGCCGTCGCCATGCGGTCGTTGCGCAGGTAGTCGAGGAAGATCTTTCCGCGCCTGAGATTCTTGCGCATTGTCGTCACGTAACGGCCGGGAGTGTCGTCGGCCATTCTCTCGCAGACGGCGTGCGCGAACATCTTGGCGTCTGGCCAGCCGAGCGTGCTCTTGCGCTTCGGCTTCAGCGGGACGACGACATGCAGACCCTTGCCGCCGGTCGTCTTGCAAAACGGCACGAGGCCGATGTGCTCGAGCCGACGCCGCAGCTCTTGCGCCGCGCCGACGACGTCATCGTAGGTCACCCCCGGTCCGGGATCGAGATCGAACACCAGCCTTCCTGGCACCGTCGGCTCATGTGGCGCGCAGTTCCATGGATGAAACTCGAGTGCCGCGATCTGCGCCATGGCGATCAGGCCCTCGGCGCTGTCGATCTGGATGTAGGGTTTCCGGTCGTCTTCGATGCGCGCCAGCACCACGTGCTCGGAGGTGCCGCGCATGGCGTGGCGCTGGAAGAACGTCTCGCCGCTGAGCCCATCCGGCGCGCGAACGACGGAGCAGGGACGGCCTTCGATATGCGGCAGCATCCACGAGGCGACTGCCTCGAGATAGCGCGCAAGATCGCGCTTGGTGGCCGCCGGCTCTCCCTTGGTGGCGGGCCAGAGCTCCTTCTCAAGGCTGCTGATCTTGACGCCCAGAATACGATCGTCGCTGTCGCCGTCGGAATGCCAGATCGCGTTCGGCTTGAATGCGGCACGGCCGGCGAGAATGAACGGTTTCGGACTCTGTCCCTTGCCCGCGGCGATCTCGGCCATGGTGCGGCCCGAGGCGACGGAACGGTCCTCCTTGAGCAACGCGTCCTTGTCGCCGGCTCGTGCGAATTCATCGCGATGCTTGATCAGGAGCCAGTTGGTGCGCTTGCCGCCCGACCGATCGTTTTTCATACGCACGAGCACCCAGCTTCCGTTGAGCTTGCTGCCTGCGAGCACGATCTTGAGATCGCCGTCGGCAAGCGCCTGCTCGGCGGGCTTGTCGCCATCCGGCAGCCAGAAGCCTCGGTCCCAGAGCATGACCGTGCCACCGCCATACTCGCCTTTCGGGATCGTGCCTTCGAAGTCGCCGTAGTCGAGCGGATGGTCCTCCACCTCGACGGCAAGCCGCTTGTCCTTGGGATCGAGCGAGGGACCGCGCGTCACCGCCCACGACTTGAACACCCCGTCCATCTCGAGCCGCAGGTCGTAGTGGAGGCGCGTTGCATCGTGCTTCTGGATGACGAAGCGGGGATAGTCGGCCGATTGCACGAGGGTCTCACCGCTCGGCTCCTCGGTCCGCGAAAAATCGCGCTTGGCGCGGTAGGTCGCGAGTTTGCTCTGGGATTTTGCCATATCTTCTCAACCCGCGGCCATCTGGGGAGTTCGATCCTCCGCCGTGATCGGAATGACGTCAGGCACGCTTCCTGGTGCGGCGCGTGGATTTTGGTTTAGCCGGCGCGGATGATCCGGTCTTCGTGGATCCGCCTTTCGCGGGCGCTGCGCCCACGCTCTTCCGCAGCGCCTCCATGAGATCGACGATGTTGCCACCGGACGGGCGTTCCGTTTCGTGGGCCACGATCTTGCGACCCTTGAGCTTGTCCTGGATCAGCGCCTTGAGCGCCGAGGCATAGTGGTCCTCGAACTTCTCTGGCTTGAACGGCCCCGACTTCTTCTCGATGAGCTGCACGGCGAGATCGACCATCTCCCGATCCGGCTTCGTGCCGGGTACTTCGTCGAAGAAGTCGGCCGGCTGGCGCAGCTCGCCCGCGTAGCGCAGCATCTCCATGACGAGGCCGTCTTCGAGCGGCGCAATGGCGACGAGCCATTCCCGGCCCGAGATCGTCACCTGCGACAGCCCCACCTTTCCGGTGCGGCGTAGGGCCTCGCGGATCACCACATAGCCTTCGCCCGACAACTCGTCCGTCGGCGCTACGAAGTAGGGGCGCTCGAAATAGCGATAGTCGATCTCGCCCGCGTCGACGAACTGCACGAGGTCGATGGTCTTCTTGCTTTCCAGCTTGACCGCATCGATCTCCTCGGGGTCGAGGGTGACGTAGGTGTCTTTGTCCACCTCGTAGCCTTTGACGATGTCCTTGGTATCGATCTTGCCGATGCCGGCAACCACCTTCTCGTAATTGACGCGCTTGCCCGAGGGCTTGTGGATCTGACGGAACGAAATGTCGGCTTTCGATTCGACCGCGTTGTAGATTTCGACGCCGATGGTCACCAGCGAGAGCCGGAGGAATCCCTTCCAGTAGGCACGGGCCGCTTTGGGCATGACGCAACACTCTCAAGGGACGATGCAGGAGAAGATCTAGAATTTGTGGTCCCCTTCCTTGCTGAACGCAAGATGATGCGTTCGGGTTGCGTTGTGTCCGCACGCATGTCAGCCACTGAGTTAATGGGATCCTGCCTATCCGCGCCGGCCGTGAAATCCGATGTTCTGCCTGCGGTTGACCCCTGGCTGCCGGGTTGCGAGGGTCGCCAACCGATTGAACGATACCGGATATGGGGCCCTCCAAATGAATGACGCCATTGAGCATCGCCCCCACGGGGCGTCCGCCTCGTCCGCGGAGCCGAGCCTGCACCGGGTCATGGGGCCCTGGTTGCTGCTGCTGTTTATCGTCGGTGATATTCTCGGAACCGGCATCTACGCTTTGACCGGCAAGGTTGCGAACCTCGTCGGAGGCGCCGTCTGGCTGCCGTTCCTGATGGCGTTCGGCGTGGCGCTGCTCACGGCGCTGAGCTATCTCGAGCTGGTAACGAAGTATCCGCGCGCGGCGGGCGCAGCGCTTTATACGCACCGCGCGTTCGGCATCCACTTTCTCACCTTCATCGTGGCCTTTGCCGTGATGAGCTCCGGCATTACATCTGCCGCGACCGCCTCGCGCGCCTTTGCAGCAAACCTTTCCGACGCATTCGGCCTGGGATTTTCTGACAGCGCCGGGATAACGATCATCGGTCTTTCCTTCATGGCCGTCATTGCCGCCGTCAACTATCGCGGCGTCGGCGAGAGCGTGAAGCTCAACGTCCTGCTCACTGTCGTGGAGCTGACGGGCCTTCTCATCATCATCACGATTGGCTTCTGGGCCATCGGATCCGGGCAGGGTGATGTCTCCCGCATCTTCGAATTCAAGACCGAGGAAGGCACGGGCGGCGCGATCTGGGCGGCGATCGCCGCCACGACACTTGCCTTCTTCGCCATGGTCGGCTTCGAGGATAGCGTCAACATGGCCGAGGAGACGAAGGATCCGGCGCGCACATTTCCAAAGATCCTGCTGCTCGGTCTTGCGATCACGGGCGTGATCTATGTGCTCGTCTCCGTCTCGGCCATCACGCTCGTATCGCCGGAGGACCTGGGCGAGGGTGAAACGCCGCTCTTGAAGGTTGTCGCCGCCGGGGCACCGGGCTTTCCGCTAGAGGTGTTCGGCTTTATCACGATGTTCGCCGTCGCCAACACTGCGCTCATCAACATGCTGATGGCCAGCCGTCTCGTCTACGGCATGAGCCGGGAGCACGTTCTGCCACCCGTGTTCGGCAGAGTGCATTCCGGCCGGCGCACGCCTTACGTCGCCATCGCCTTCACGACGCTTCTCGCTTTTGCCCTGATCATGTTCGTCGGTGAGATTCCGGCGCTCGGCGGAACGACGGCGCTGCTGCTCATCTGTGTCTTCGCCGTGGTCAACATCGCCGTGCTCGTGTTGCGGCGGAATATGGTTGCCCACGCCCATTTCCGCACGCCGACCGCCGTTCCCGTGCTGGGAGCCATCACGTGCCTGTTTCTCGCCGGGCCTTGGACGGGCCGCGATCCAGTGCAGTATTCCGTCGCGGGCGCCCTCCTTGCGGTGGGTGTCGTCCTTTGGCTGGTCGCGCAGGCCGTCGAGCGATTTTCGCGGCACAGGAAAAGTGCGTGAATAAATGCTGTGAACTTCAAGCCGTAGGTGTCTGAAGAGGAACCATGTCTAGGCGGTGACGTTGGGGCTGCACACGTAGGCCGAAAAGGAGATCCCCTATGGCGAACGAAAATCGGACACCCGATCAGAAGAGCGGGCAGCCGCAGAAGTCCCGGCAGGGCATGCATAAGGACGAGCCGGCCCGGCAGGGTCACGAGGGCCAGCACGAGCGGGGCGGCCAGGCCGCTAGCGGAGCGGGCAAGCATGCGGAAGAGCAGCGTAAGGGCGAGCACCGGACCCCGCAGCACCGTTGAACTTCGTTCGAAGACGAAACGGTTGTGACTCCTATCTAGAAAATCGAAACGATATCACGAGGGCTGCGGCGACGCGGCCCTCTTGAGCGTGCCGGAACACTCAAACGCTGCTTCAGATCCCTTTTGGCAGTCCTGGGCTTTATCGCCCAAGGCAGAGTCAACCACGCGATTTTGCGGATATTGCAAGGGTTGACCTCTCAGGACGCAGCGAGCAGCATGCGCCCGCGGGTGGCCAGGGGAGGGCTTCGGCATAACGCGGACGAACAATTTTCTGATGCAGTATTGGCAACGGCGCATCCCTTTAAGGGCTGCGGCCGGTCAGTCTGCGCGTCTCGCTGCGCGCTATGGGCTCATTGCCGGTGGCATTGCGCTGATTGCGGTCACGCTTCTCGGCCCGCTCGTGACATCGCTGATCGACGACTGGTCGCGCCGTGACGTGGAGATGCGTGCTTCGCTCGTCTTCAATTCAATCGGCGGCCCCCTGGCGGCCATGCTCGCGGCCGGCCAGGACGAAGAGATTAAAGCGCTGTTCGAGGGCGTCTCTGCAGATTCTCGCGTTGTTGCGGTGGGCGTCTGTCATGGCGACGGCAAGCCCGACCACGTGACAAAGCTGATGCCCCCATCGATCTCCTGCGCAGAGATCGCCCGTTCTGAGGTCGAGAGCTTCTCCTCCGTCATCGTCGCCGGGCGGCGCATGCTGATCGGCGCATTCCCGATCTCGGCCGAGGCGCCGCTCGGCCATTTCATCATCGTGCAGGATCTGACCTTCGCCGAGCACCGCGGCGAGCAGGCACGCAACTATCTCACGCTGATGCTGGGCGGCATCATCCTGGCCAGCGGCGCGCTCGCCATCGGCCTCGTGCTCTATCTGATCCGCAACTGGACACGCCGGTTCACCCACGCCATCGCGACCGCCGCCAGGCGCGGCACCGGCACCGATGCGTCGGCGAGCTTCGGCCCTCTGGATCGCGAAGTGCGCCAGGTCCTGCGCCAGCTCGAGATGACCCAGAGCGCCATCGATCGCGATCAGGCCAACTGGAGCAAGTCCACGCTGCGCGATATCATGATGGCGGAGCTGCCCGGCGTCGAGGTGCTCGTGGTGGCGAACCGCGAGCCCTACATTCATAATCATTCCGAACACGGCATCGACCTGCAGACGCCGGCCAGCGGCCTCGTATCCGCCGTCGAGCCCGTAATGCGCGCATGCGGGGGCACGTGGATCGCACATGGCAGCGGCACCGCGGACCGTGAGACCGTGGATGCGAACGATCGCATCGCCGTGCCGCCGGACAATCCGGAATATACGCTACGCCGCGTGTGGATCACCGAGGAGGAGCAGGACGGCTACTATTATGGTCTCGCCAACGAAGGGCTCTGGCCTCTCTGCCACATCGCCTTCACCCGGCCGGTTTTCCGCGAGTCCGACTGGCGGACCTATCGAACCGTCAACGAGCGCTTTGCCGACGCCGTCGCGCGGGAGGCCAAGACTCAGACGCCGATCGTGCTCGTCCAGGACTACCATTTCGGCCTCTTGCCGCGCATGGTGCGCGATCGCCTGCCGGACGCGACCATCATCACCTTCTGGCACATTCCCTGGCCGAATTCGGAGACCTTCGGGATCTTCCCCTGGAAGGAGGAGATCATCCATGGCCTTCTCGGCTCGACCATCATCGGCTTCCACACGCAATTCCACTGCAACAACTTTCTCGAGACGGTGGACCGTTTCGTCGAAAGCCGGATCGATCGCGAGCAGGAATCGGTGATCCTCAAGGGGCACGAGACGTTCGTGCGTCCCTATCCGATTTCGATCGACTGGCCGCCCGCCGCCCTCGAGCGGCAGAAGCCGATCGCCGAGTGCCGCGCCGTCGTGCGCGAGCGTCTTGGCCTGCCGCCCGATACCAAGATCCTCGTGGGTATCGAGCGCTTCGATTACACGAAAGGCGTGCTCGACCGCATTCGCGCCGTCGACATTCTGCTCGAGCAGCATCCCGAATGGCGCGGCCGGCTGGTTCTGGTTCAGGCCGCCGCGCCGACGCGCAGCAAGCTGTCGAACTACAAAGGGTTGCAGGACGAGGCGATCCAGCTCGCCGAGGAGATCAATGCCAAATACGCCGATGTCTCGCCGGCTCCCATCCATCTGGTCATCCGTCATCATGAGCCGGATGAGGTGTTCGAGCTGTTCCGCGCGGCCGACGTGTGCATCGTCTCGAGCCTGCACGACGGCATGAATCTCGTTGCCAAGGAGTTCATTGCGGCACGCGACGACGAGCGCGGCGTGCTCGTGCTCTCACACTTTGCCGGCGCCTCGCGAGAGCTCGCCGAAGCGCTGATCATCAATCCCTATGACGCCCACGCAACGGGCGAGGCGCTGCACGCCGCCCTCGTCATGCCGGACGCGGAGCAGCATGAGCGCATGCGCCTGATGCGCGCCTATGTGAGCTCGCGCAACGTGTATCGATGGGCCGGACGGATGCTGCTTGACGCGAGCCGGATGCGCAAGAAGCAGCGCATTCTCGAGATCGCAACCTTCAACCCCGAGGGCGCCGAGCCCTGAGACCGCTGGCTGCGATGCCATCGCGGATCATCGGATCTCAGTGGTGCTAGGAGGCGAGCAGCGCCGCGATCTGTTCCGCGGCCCGCTCCTGGCCGCCTTCGCCGATGTGCAGTCCCGCCTTAGTGCGTCGCCAGAGCACGTCTTCGGCCGTGCGCGCCCATTCGTTGTCACGCAGATAGAGGACTTCGCGCGCCGTGAGCCCGCCGCCGATCGAGGCCCCGAGATCGCCATCGCTTTGCGCATCTCCGAGGAGACGCTCGGCGCGGGTGCCGTAGAGCGCTGCAAGCCGCGTCAATGTCGCCTGTGCAAACCCTCGCCGCCGCCGCGAGAGCGCTTCGCCGAAGGCGACCGCGCCACCCTCTCCAAAATCGCCGCCCGGTAGCGGCGCGTCGGCTGTCCAAGCCCGGCCCATGCCGGGATAGCAGGGGGCCAGCCGTGCCAGGGCCGCGTCCGCGAGGCTTCGGAACGTCGTGATCTTGCCGCCGACGATGGTGAGCAGCGCCGGCCCGCTCCCGTCCCACGCGAGATCGATGCGATAGTCGCGCGAGAGTGCTGAGGCCGTCCGCGCGCCATCGTCGACAAGCGCGCGCACGCCGGCGAACCGCCAGATGACGTCCTCGACTGCCATCGGATGTGAGAAGAAGCGCCGCGCGGCATCGAGCAGATAATCGGTCTCCGCGTCGCTTGCGATGAAGCCGTCGTCCGGCGAGGAGACGGGGATCTCCGTCGTTCCGATGAGCGTGAAGTCCCCTTCGAACGGGAGTGCGAACACGACCCGCCGGTCGTCGTTCTGGAGCAGGTAAGCATCGTGGGCGCCCCGAATGCGCGGCACGACGATGTGCGTTCCGCGCACGAGCCGCACGGCAGGGGCGCCGCTCGCCGGGTTGATCCGATGTGCTATCTCCGCGCACCACGGTCCGGCGGCGTTCACCAGCGCGCGCGCAGTCAGCGTGATGGTTCCCGCGGCGGTCTCGGCGGTGATCCGCCATGCGTCATCGCCGCGCTCGGCCGCCACGGCTTGCGTCCGCGTCATGATGCGTGCCCCGCGCTCCGCCGCATCGAGGGCCACCGTCACGACAAGCCGGGCATCGTCCACCGTGCAGTCGTAGTAGGTGAAGCCGGCCTTGAACCCGTCACGAAGCGGCGTGCCGGCGGCATCTTGTGAGAGGTCGATTGCGCGCGAGTTCGGAAGGCTCCTCCGCGTGCTCAGGCGATCGTACAGGAGGAGGCCGAGGCGCATGAGCGCACGGTGGCGCATGCCGGGTGCGTGCGGAATGACGAAGCGGAGCGGCTGCACGAGGTGCGGCGCCCGCGCCAGCAGCACCTCGCGTTCGCCAAGCGATTCGCGCACCAGGCGAAAGGCGCCGTGTTCGAGGTAGCGAAGGCCGCCATGAATGAGCTTGGAGCTGGCCGATGAGGTTCCGCCTCCAAGGTCGTCCCGTTCCAAGAGAACCACTTTGAGGCCCCGTGCCGCCGCGTCCGCGGCGATGCCGGCGCCGTTGATGCCACCGCCGATGATCGCCAGGTCATAGCCGTCGCCCGGCATGCGCGTCGCTCCCCGTGGCCTTCGGGTATTGGGATTCCCGAACGCCTACCCCGCCGGAGGGCCGCAGGTGACCGGATCGATGAATCGCCCGCGACATGATACGCAGGATCGTGGCCGTTCGCGACCGTGACGTTGGCGGGGCCATGCCATTGGCCCACATACCCGGGACGCGCGATCATGAGATATGCAATTCGAGCCTTTGCCCTTCTGGCGGCTGCGGTGGCGGCCGGACTGGCGCTGGCGACGGCCGAGGAGCGGCCGCCTCTCAAGACCGGCGATATCGTGTTCCAGACCACCCGGACGCATGCCAGCGACGCCATCATGCTGGCGTCGGGCACGGCTTACACGCATGTCGGCATCGTGGAGGTCGGCAAGGACGGCCAGGCGCGCGTCATCGAGGCTGTTGGGCCCGTGCAGGCCGTTGCGCTGGAGGCCTGGATCAGCAAAGGCGAGGGCGGCCGCATCACGGTCAAGCGCGTGAAGGATCTGGATGAGCAGCAGGCCAAGCGGGCGGCCAAAGGCGCGCGTAAATATCTGGGCCGCCCCTATGACCATTATTTCTACGAAACCCGCGATCAGATCTATTGCAGTGAACTCGTCTACGCGGCTTTCAAGGAAGGGGCGGGCATTGCCGTGGGCCGCGAGGAGAAGGTGCGGGATCTCAACATCGATACGGCCGCAGCACAGAAGCTGATCCGGCAGCGCTGGACGTCGCACCCGCTTTGCAAGGCAAAAGGCGCTCGTAGTTTTGATGCCTGCTATGGTCTCATTCTTGATCAGACATTGGTGACGCCGGCGAGCATTGCGCGCGATCCGCAATTGGAAATGATCTACACGAGCTATGGCGCCACCGCCGAATAGCCTGCGAATTCGGAATGGCTTAAGCACGTGCTTCGCGGTTCAATTGCAAGTTGATTGCGGTTAAAAATTATCACTAACGGTTTCTGATGCAACATGTCGGCGTTGAGGGCTCGATGGTGAGCCCTCCGCAGGTCGATCGTTTTTTTTATGCGGATGAAGGTCTTCCGCCTGCCAAATGAATCTCATTTTTAAGCATTTGCCCGTCTTATTAGCCTGTGAACAAGTTTTCCTCTAGGTGAACCGTCGGTCCTCGCCATGCACATGCATTCGCTCCCACTTAAAATCGCCCTTATTGCCGCTTTCGCAGTCGTTTCCGTGTTTGGGATCGGGACCTATTTCCTGGCCCAAAGCGCAAGCGATGTCATTGATCGCCAGAATACGGAGATCCAGGATAATATTGCCTACCGCCAGGCGCTGGATACGAGCCGCAAGCTCGATCTCGCAGCCCGGATCGCGGAGGATATCGCCACCATCAGCGCGACGCTGAAAACACATGGCGCGACCGACCGCACCGGTTTCTCCGAAATGCTGAAGGATCTTCTGGTCAAGAATACCGATCTTCTCGGTATCTGGTCCGGCTGGGAGCCGAATGCATTTGACGGGCGCGACTTCGAGTTCGTGAATAGTGCGGGCCACGATGCAACGGGCCGCTTTCTTCCCTATTGGAACCGCCCCGGCGGCAAGCTCATCCGTGAAGCTCTCGCGGATTACGATAAGGACGGCATCGGCAATTATTACATCATGCCGATGAAGCACGGCCGCTCCGTCGCCATCGAGCCTTATGTCTATCCCATCGACGGCAAGGATACGCTCGTCGCGTCCTTCAGCGTGCCCATCAAGGTCAACGGCAAGATGGTGGGCGTTGCTGGCGTCGATTTCAGCTTGGACGACATCAACGTCGCGATGCAGGAGATCAAACCGTTCGGCACCGGCTACGTGTCGCTGGTCTCGAGCGAGGGCGTGGCTGTCACGCACCCCGATGCGGCGGCCGTTGGCAAGAAGCTCGGAGATTTCTATCCAGTCGCTGGGCGGGCTGCCGCTCAGGCCATCGAGCAGAAAAGCGCGGCCTCGATCACCGACACGGCGGTTGACGGCCAGAAATGGCGCTTTCTCGCCACGCCGATTGCGGCCGGCAATACGGCTGACACCTGGGCGCTCGTCGTAGCGGTGCCGCTGACGACGCTCGACGCGACGATCTCCCAGACGCGTGGAAGCATGTACGCGCTCTCCGCGGTCTGCATTCTCATCCTATCGGGCCTGGTGTTCTTCGCTCTCAAGACACTGGTCGGCCGGCCGCTCGCGGCATTGACGGTCGCGTTCGACAAGATGGCCGCCGGCGATCTGGAAACCGCGGTGCCGGGATCCGAGCGCTCTGATGAGATCGGAAGCATCGGCAAGGCGGTCCTCCGTCTGCGCGATAGCCTGCAGGAGAAAGCGCGCCTCGAGGCCGAGGAGAAGGCCAGCCGGGAAGCCGTACTCGCGGAAGAGCGCAAGGCCGAGATGCGCCGTCTGGCGGATAGCTTCCAGCAGGCCGTCGGCGGCATCGTCGGGACCGTGTCCTCGGCCGCTTCGCAGCTCGAGGAAGCCGCAGGGACGCTGACGAAAACCGCGGAGGCCACCCAGCAGCTTTCTGGCGGGGCGGCTGCCGCCTCGGAGCAGACGTCCGCGAACGTGGCGGGCGTTGCGGCAGCCTCAGAACAGCTTGCGGCCACGGTCTCCGAGATCAGCCGTCAGGTGCACGAAAGCAGCAAGATCGCCGGCGTTGCCGTCGACCAAGCGGTGCGTACCAACGAGCAGGTGACTGTTCTGTCCCAGTCCGCCGAGCGCATCGGCGACGTGGTCGGCCTAATCAGCACGATTGCGGGGCAGACCAACCTTCTGGCCTTGAACGCGACGATCGAGGCGGCCCGCGCAGGTGATGCCGGCAAAGGGTTCGCAGTCGTGGCCCAAGAGGTGAAGGCGCTGGCGGAGCAGACCTCCAAGGCCACGCATGAAATCTCCACGCAGATTGCCGGTATGCAGACCGCAACCACCGAGGCGGTGGAGGCCATCCGGGAGATTGCATCGACCATCCGCCAGATCTCCGATATTTCCACGGCCATCGCTGCGGCTGTCGAGCAGCAGGACACGACGACCAAGGAAATCAGCCGGAATGTCACCGAAGCGGCGAAGGGAACGTCCGAGGTTGCGTGCAGCATCACGGACGTGAGCAAGGGGGCGTCGCATACCGGCGCGGCCTCCTCGCAGGTCCTCGCGTCGGCGCGCCAGCTCGCGGGCGAAAGCCACCACCTTTACGAAGAGGTCGAAACTTTCCTTTCGAGCGTGCGTGCCGCGTAAGAGCGGGATGGTCCGAGATGCGAGGCGTCTTGCCGAAGGCGGCTCGCATCGGGAACGTGAATTCGCTTCTCTCGAGAAAGATATTTTTGAGTGCTTCCTAGAAAAGTGGGAACCGGTTTTCCGCTCTAACGAAAGTCACGCAAAGAAAAGCCCCGGCCGTCTCTGCCGGGGCTTTTTGCATTTAGAAGCGCAAGGACACGCCAATCCAGGCGGCCCGAAGCACCGCTTCGCAAACGGAACGGCCGTGGATGCCGATCCCAGCAAGGCGCTGCAAGAAGGGCGTCAGAAGCAGCGGAGCTCGCCTTCAACCTGGGCCCGCTTGAGGTTGCGCACCTTCTCCTGCATCGCGGGCGCGTACATGTAGGCCACGCTCTCGCCGCCACGCTGGCGCACCGACATAATGGTCTCGGCCTCCTCATAGGCCTGATAGGGCAGCACGGAAGCGATGATGTCGATCGAGCAGGCGCACCTGTCGAGAACCTCGCGCGTTTGCCCGTTGACCATCATGCAGCCGTAGATGTAGTCGCCGCGCACGTTGGTGGGATAGTCGTTGACCAGGGTCCCATCCTTATTCGTGCAGTCGTCGCCGAGCGCCTGCGCGCCCGCGAGCGTGACGGCCAAGCCTGCCGCCACGAGAACCTTTGTCAGCCTGCTCATTGCGATTTTGCTCCTGCCATGCCGACGACCTTGACCTTTTCCCGGAGCTCCGGGCCGGCGGCGTTGGTGCTCACGAAATCGGCCAGGAGCTCGGCGAAATAGCCCGGCACCTGGTCGCTAACGATGATCGTGAAGCTGGCCTTGTGGAACCCCTGCATCTTGGCGGCGCTGCGGTCGTCGGCGAAGGGCGCCACGATGACCTTGTATGCGTTCACGGTGCGCCCGTCGTAGTCGATTGTGATTTCTTCGGCGGTTGCCTTGCCGAGCGCCTCGCGAATTTTGTGCTTGAGATACATCTGGTTGCCACCGGCCAGCGAGTTGAATGTGGCGACGGCGCGGTCGAGATACCAGATGAACAGCGGGTTGATGGTGAGCTCCGACCAGTTTTGCGGGTCGCGGGCTTGGTCGCCCGAGAAGACCTTGAAGACGATATCGCGCTCACCGTTGCCGTTAACCTTGGAGACGCCGAGGCGGATGTCGTCCGCATAGTTTTTGCCGAGGAGGCGCTCGTCCGAGCCCTTGCGCTCGAAATGATAGGTGACCTCCTCGCCCTTGCCGATCAGATCGAGCTGGCGGCTCTCGAAGAGAATCGGCGCCGCCTCACGCTCACCGGCAGCGCTGGCTGCGGCCGGCAGCAGCATGAGGCCGACGGCGATCGACGCGCGAATGAAGCTCAACATGACTCGTTTTCCTCCTTGGGGTGCCATTCTGGCCGCTTTTCTCGGGAAATCTTCTAACCCCTTGCGCCGCCTTCCGGCAATCTCCTCAATATGAATTCTCGGCAAGGCAGGCCGACGTGGGCTGCGGACCTCTCGCCGCCGCCGCCGCGCTGCGCATCGGAGCGCGCTATCTGAGGAACCGGCCAAAGGCGCGTGGGCCATCGCCGACGGGAATGCGCGCCGTGACCTCGAGGGTCCCCGTATCGATACGCTCCAGGGTGTTGGCCTCCCAGCAGGCGACATAGACGGCACCGCCGGACGGATCGGCCTCGATACCCTCAGGGTATCCGCCGACATCGACGGTCTCGATGATGGCCAAGCTCTCGAGGTCGAACACGCTGACCGTGCCGGCGTACTGGTTGGTGACGAAGCCCCGGCCGCCGGCGAGCGCCACCGCATAAGGACGCCGTCCGACCTTGATTGTGCCGACAACCTTGCCGGCCCCGAGATCGATCACGCTCACGTCGTTGCTGGCGACGTTGGCCGTATAGGCGCGGTGCCCCTCGCGATCGACGGTGACGCCGAACGGGCGCTCTCCGACGCCGATGGTGCCGATCCGTGTGAACGTGGCGGCATCGATCACGGACACCTGGTTGCTGTCGCGGTCGGCGGTGAGGATGCGGGTGCCGTCTCCCGTCACGGCGACGCCTGAGGGCGAGCGGCCGACGGGAACGCTCCCGATCACCTTTCCGGCGGCGGTATCCACGGCGAACAGGGTGTGTGCATACCAATCGGCGACGAAGACACGCCCGTCGGTTGGATGGGCCGCGACGCCGAGCGGGCCCTCGCCGACCGCGATGCGGGACGTAATACGCCGCGCATCGGCATCGATGACGATCAGCTCCCGGCCGTCGGGCGCCGTAAGATAGGCGTGCCGGCCCTCCGGGGCCATGGCGATGCCGGCCGGCTTGCCGCCGATCGTGATTTCCAGGACGGGGGCCGTCGCTCCGAGGTCGACGATGGAGAGCGAATCTCCGGCTTGATTGGTGACGAAGGCTTCGCGTGCCGCCTTCGGTCCGGCCGCCGGTACAGGGGAGGGAAGCGCTGCTGCCGCCAAAACGATCACGGCGAAGGCGAGCGGCCCGCTGCGGTGCCCTCGGTCGAGAGCTGGGAATGCGAGGGTCCACTGCGCCGCCGCCCCGGTTTGTGTGACAGGCGAACGGCTAAGGGAATTTTTATGATTGTCGACGTCCCGGAGCCTGCGTTTCCTGGGCCACCCCCACGAGAGGGAGCACCAAGCCCGCGCGATCGCCCCTCGCGCCGCGGACATCAGCCGCCTTCCAGCTTCTTCTTCAGGGCTGCGAGGCCGGTCTGATAGACGTCGGTGATGGCCTTGACCGCCGCCTCGTCGGAAAGCTCGGGAGGCGGGTCGTTGTTGGCATAGCCCCGATAGAATGCGCCGCGCCATTCCACCTTCGACTTATCGCCGTCCGGCGTCACCGTGATGTGCGACGAATAGTTCGTGACCGGCACGACCTTAACGTCGACCTCGGTGATCTCGTAGGAAAGCGTCCGGCCTTCGGCATTGTACTTGGTGAGCTGCTCGAAGATCTGGCCGCCGCCTTCGACGGTCAGCGTACGGGTTGCGCCGACCTCGTTGCCGCCCTTGCCCTCGGTTTTGATGAACGCCGGATGCCAGCTCATGTCCTGGAAGTTTCCGACGATAGCCCATACCTTATCGGCAAGGGCCGCGATCTCGACACTCTCGGTCACTTTCTGGCGCGTGGGGCCGTGAGCCATAGCCGAGGAAACGAGCGCTACGGTTGCCAGCAGCCAAGTGAATGCTCTAACCATCAGTGGTCCTCCGGGTTTCCGTCCTCGGCAAGCTCCGTATGGGGCCGGTCTCGGACCGGCGGCGGACGATAAAGAAGGTTGGAAAGCCGCGCAACGACGTATGCATCGGCCACATACAGCCGCGGCATTATCCGATGTTGTTTTGCCGGTCCGTCCATGCTTTTGTTCCGCGCCAAATCAAATCGCGAGATCTTCCACTATGACGAAACGGGACCAAGGTCCGGGCGAGCCGCCCAAGTCCAATGCGATCACCGATGTCGCCTGTCCCTTTTGCGGCCTCGTCTGCGATGATCTCGAGATGGCCCGCGACGAGAGCGGGCTCAAGGTCACGAAGAATGGCTGCGCGAAGGCAGTCGCTGGCTTCGAGCGCAAGGTCGACGGGGCCAAGCCTCAGGTCGACGGGCGCGACGTAGATCTCGCAACCGCCATCAAAGCGGCCGCCGATCTTATCCGCAAGTCCACGCTGCCGCTCTACGGCGGCCTCGGCACCGACGTCGACGGGGCGCGGGCGGTGATGGCGCTCGCGGACAAATCCGGCGGCGTCGTCGATCACGCGCTCTCGGAAGGACAGTACCGGAATTTCCGCGTGCTGCAGACCCGCGGCTGGGTCATGACGACGCTGACGGAAGCGCGCAACCGCGCCGACGTCATCATCGTCGTCGGTACCGACGTCCAGAAGCTGCACCCGCGCTTCTTCGAGCGCATCGTCAATGTCGAGCAGTCGCTGCTCACGGAAACGCCGCCGCAGCGCACCGTCGTGTTCATTGGCAAGGGGCTGGATCAGTCCGGAGTGAAGGGCCCGCGGATCGGCGAGGTTATCACGCTTGAGTCGGACCTCGACCGCGTAGGGGAGGTCGTGAGCGCGCTGGCTTCCGAAATCCGGGGCGTTCCCGTTGCTCAGGAGAGCGTGGCCGGCGTACCCGCCGCCGACATCAAGGATCTCGCCGAGCGCTGCCGCAAGGCCTCCTATCCGGTCTTCGTCTGGGCGCCGCCCAGCCTCGACTTCCCGAACGCCGACCTTGTCGTCAGCACCATTTCCGATCTGGTCAAGGACCTGAACGTCACCGGCCGTGCAGCCGGCCTTGCGCTCGGCGGCAACGAAGGCTCGATCTCGGCCGCCGCCGTCGCGTCCTGGCAGAGCGGATATCCGCTGCGCGTGTCGTTCGCGAGTGGCAAGCCCGATTACGATGTCCTGCGCTATGCCATCCCGCGCATGCTCGCCAACGGCGACGGCGATCTTCTGGTCTGGGTTGCCTCGTTCACGCCGGACCTTGCGCCGCCGGAGACGAGCATCCCGGCCGTCGTGCTCGGAACGCCGGGCATCAAGCTCGCCAGTCCGCCGGCAGTGTTCATTCCGATCGGCACGCCCGGCGCGGATCACGCAGGGCGCATCATCCGGGTCGACAACGTCGTCTCGCTGCCGCTCCGCGATCTCGGACGGTCGAGCCTGCCCAAGGCGGCCGACATCCTCGCCGCCATAGAACTTGCCCTTTAAGCCCGTCTCGAGGACACACGACTATGCTGATCAAGTTCACCGGCGGAACCGTGTACGACCCCATGCATGGGGTCAACGGCGAAGTTCGGGATATCTATGCGAAGGACGGGCGCATCGTCCCGGCGCCGCCACCCGGCACGCGGGTCGACCAGGAGTATGCGCTCAACGGGCGCGTCGTGATGGCGGGAGCCATCGATCCGCACAGCCACATCGGCGGCGGCAAGGTCACCATCGGGCGCATGCTGCTGCCGGAGGATCATCAGGGGCACGAGGTGGCGCGCACCGATCTCCTGCGCTCCGGCTGCGGGCACGCCGTGCCCTCCACGATGACCACCGGCTATCGCTACGCGGAGATGGGATATACGGCGGCGTTCGAGCCCGCCATGCTGCCTGCCAACGCACGCCAGGCCCACCTCGAGATGGGCGATACGCCCATGATCGACAAGGGCGCGTTCGTGATGCTCGGCAACGACGATTTCTTCCTTCGCGCGCTCGCCGAGAAGCGCGACTTCTCCTTCATCAAGGACTACATCGCCTGGACCATGCACGCGTCTCAGGCGCTCGCCGTCAAGATCGTGAACCCGGGCGGCATCAGCGCCTTCAAGTTCAACCAGCGCCAGCTCGATCTCGACGAGAGGCATGAGTTCTACGGCCTCACGCCGCGCGACATCATCCTGACGCTCGCACGCGGCATGAAGGAACTCGGCGTTCCGCATCCGATCCATATCCACGGCTGCAACCTCGGCGTACCCGGCAGCATGCACTCGACGCTGGCCACGATCCGCGCCGCCGAGGGCCTGCCGATGCACCTCACCCACATTCAGTTTCACAGCTACGGCACCGAGGGAGACATGAAGTTCTCCTCCGGCGCGCCACAGATCGCGGAACTCCTGAACGAGCACTCCAACGTCTCGATCGACATCGGCCAGATCCTGTTCGGCCAGACGTGCACGGCTTCCGGCGACAGCATGCGCCAGTACGGCAACACGAAGTCCGCCGACCCCAAGAAGTGGGTGGTGATGGACATCGAGTGCGACAACGGCTGCGGCGTGGTGCCGATGAAGTACCGCGACAAGAGCTACGTCAATGCGCTGCAGTGGGCGATCGGCCTCGAGCTGTTCCTGCTCGTCAACGACCCGTGGCGCATCTTCCTTACGACCGACCATCCGAACGGCGCGCCGTTCTACTTCTACCCGCACCTCATCCGGCTACTGATGGATCGCACCTTCCGCAATGAGATGCTGGAGAAGCTGCACCCGGCGGCCCAGGCAGCGACCATCCTGAAATCGCTCGACCGCGAGTATTCGCTCTACGAGATCGCCATCATGACGCGCGCCGGGCCGGCGAGGAGCCTCGGCTTGGCGGATCGCGGCCATCTGGGCGCCGGCGCCACGGCCGACATCACCGTCTATGAGAACAATGGGGACCGCGAGGCCATGTTCTCGACACCGCTGTTCGTGTTCAAGAACGGCGAGATGATCGTGAAGAACGGCCAGGTGGTGAAGGTGGTGGCCGGCGCGACGCATGTCGCAAGGCCGGACTACGATCCGGGGATCGAGAAGTCGCTGCGCGAGTATTTCGACAACTACCACACGATGAAGCTCGATAACTTCCGCCTCTCCGACCAGGAGATCGTGGACAGCAACTGCGGCCATACCGGCGGTGAATGCGGCTGCGTGATCGTTCAGCCATGCGGACCGAGGACCTCCTGATCATGAGCGCCAAGACCATCAACGGCGTCGTCATCGACGACACATTCGCCGAGGCGTTCGGCATGAGCGGGCTCGGCCTCGTGATCACCGCCGACACGCTGAAATGGGCCCGCATCTCGGCCGAGGTCATGACCGGGTTCGGCACCTCGGTGATCGGCTGCGGCGCCGAGTGCGGCATCGACCGGGAGCTGTCGCCCGACGAGACGCCGGACGGACGGCCCGGCGTGCGCGTGCTTATGTTCGGCTTCTCGCCCGATGCCCTTCAGCCTCAGCTCGTCAACCGCGTCGGCCAGTGCGTGCTGACCAGCCCGGGCTCAGCCTGCTACAACGGCCTTGCCAGCTCGAACCGTATGGCGCTCGCCGCCGGGCCGCGCTTCTTCGGCGACGGCTGGCAGACTGCGAAGAAGCTTGGCGATCGCCGCTTCTGGCGCGTGCCCGTCATGGACGGCGAGTTCGTGATCGAGGACACCGTCGGAGTCACCACGGACGCGGTCGGCGGCGGCAACCTGCTCGTGCTCGGCCGCGACCGCGCCGGACTGCTCGAGGCCACCGAAGCGGCCGTTGCGGCCATCGCCAAGGTGGACGACGTGATCACGCCCTTCCCGGGCGGCATCGTGCGTTCGGGCTCCAAGGTGGGTTCGAAGTACAAGGGTGCCATCGCTTCCACGAACGATGCATTCTGTCCGACGCTCAAGGGCGCGGTGAAGACGGAGTGCAGCCCAGACACGATCGCCGTGCTCGAGATCGTCATCGACGGTCTCACGTCTCGGGCCGTCGCGGACGCCATGCGGGCGGGTCTCAAGTCGCTCATCGAAAACGGCGCCGCCAAGGGCGTCACGCGAGTCTCCGCCGGTAACTACGGCGGCAAGCTCGGCCAGCACCACTATTACCTGAAGGACCTGCTGCCATGAGCACGCTGAGCTTCACCCTGCGGGCCGCTCCGGTCCACGCCGTCGATCTCAGTGGGCTCATTCCGAGCAAGCTCGCGTCGCTCTCCGTGCGCGAGATCGAGGCTCTTCCGCTCGCTGAAGGGCCGCGCGCACCGCGTGTCGGCGATGTGTTCGCCGTCGCTGGCGCACCGGGCGATGCGGTCGCCATCTCGGGCGGCTCGTCCTACTTCGACTATGTCGGCGCAGGTCTCGATAGCGGCAGCATCACGATCGAGGGCGCGGTCGGCAACCATGCCGGACGCGGCATGACCGGCGGGCGTCTCGACATCGGCGGTGACGCCGGTGCGTATCTCGCCTCGAATGCGAAGGGCGGCATCATTCACGTCAAGGGCTCGGCGGGAGACTTTCTCGGCGGCGCCCGTCCGGGCGACAAGTTCGGCATGTTAGGCGGCACGGTGCTCGTTGACGGCAGTGTCGGCGAGCGGGCAGGCGAGCGCATGCGGCGGGGCGTTGTCGTGGCGAAAGGCAAGTTCGGCCGCGCGGCTGGCTCGCGCATGGTCGGCGGCACGCTGTGGACGGAAGCGGGTTTCGGTCCGCACCCGGGCCCGCTGCTCCGCCGCGGCACGCTGATCGGGCCGTCCGTCGACGAGCTGCTGCCGACGTTCCTCGACTGCGGGCGCGTCGATCCGGTAATCCTGCGCATTCTCTCGCGCTACATCGCCGACGTGCTCGGCCCGCTGGCTCCCAAGGCGCTGCCTGCCAGCGTGCGTAAGCTCGCGGGCGACCAGGCGACCATCGGCAAGGGCGAGATCCTGCTGACCGCGTAAGGGACGCGTGAAAAGCGCCCGGAGATCCCTTATCTACAGCATGAGCGGGCGCTCGAACGCCCGCCGATAAGGATTCCGGCCATGCTCAGCATTATCCTTTCGGCCTGCCTGGTCACCAATCCGGGCTATTGCCGGGATTTCAGGATCCCGCTCGATTCGGCCGCTGACACACGGCACTGCGCCATGGCGGCGCCGCCATATTTTGCGCAATGGACGGAGGAGCACCCTCAGTGGCAAGTGCGCCGCTGGAGGTGCGTATCGTCATCGCTGAACGATACGTGAGGTTGGCGGGTTTCGCCTGAGATACGCGCCACGTCAGCGGCGGCGCGCCTCTTTCACCGGTGCGGGCTGCCCGCTGATCTCGATCATGAACTTCTGGCGGATGGCGCGGCCGAAGTCCTCGAAGCCATTCGCCGGAATGATGAAGGCGCCCGGACCGCCGATCACGTTCTCACGGTACCACGTCTCGAGCGTCGTGCCTTCTTCGCCTTCGAGGATCGGAAGCCCGTTGATGATCACGCCGGAAGCCGCCAGTTCGTCGCGCACGGCGCCCGGCGGCTCCGTGGGATTGCAGTTCTCGCTGCCGTCACCCGAGACATCGATGACGATGCGGAGCGCATGGCCCGGGATCTGCGGTACCACCTTGTCCGAGATCGAGCGCAGCATAGCGGAGACGCAGGTGAACTCGCCGGTCTGGCGCGGCAGCGAACGCACCTTCGCCGCCACCTCGGCAGCGTCCGTCACACTCGCGATGTGCTGCCAGGGAATCGCCAGCCGTGGTTTGTCCGCCCAGGTGACCATGGAGACGAGGATGCCGCCGCGCGGCCCGCTGAGGATCGCCTTCAAAACCTCCGGGTCCTCGAAGGCCTTGGCGATGCCCTCCATCTGCAAGCGGTAGCGATAGTCGTCGACGGAATTGGAGACGTCGACGGAAATGACGAGCGCCGTGTCCACCTCAACAGCCGGAGGAGCGGGTTGGCCGAACGCGGAGAGGGGTATGCAGATCGCCGCCGCAATCGCGGCCACGAGCCAGCCCCATACGGCAGCCGACGCGCAGTGTTTCATTTGGTCGCTCGCAATTTGCTTTCGATCATCTCGCAGCCATCATAGCCTTCTTAGACGAGCCCGCCAGAGCCTCGGGAACCTACGAGCGCTCCATCTGTTGCCGTTCGAGCACGCTCTTCACCGTGCGTAGACGTACCAACCTGTTTGATGTTTCGCGAAATCGGGGAACGGATTTCGTTTTTCCTTCGATTGTGCGGCCGGCCGGAAATCACAGGAGGTGTTGCCAAGCGGGGCGCGGACGCCTACCGTCCGCTCGGATTTGATCCTGGCGGATGTTCTGAGGCTGCCCGTGCGCACGCGCTCGTACATCAATGTGATGCTGCTTGTGGTGCTCGCCCTGCGCAGCCTGCTTCCCGCGGGCTATATGGTGCAGGCGGCGCCCGAAGGTGCCTTCGAGATCGTCATCTGCACCAGCGCCGGGCTTCAGCTCGCAACGCTCGATCTCGACGACACGGGTCCGTCTCCGAAGCCGAGCCACGCCGACGGCACGCTTTGTCCGTTCGCATCGGGCGGCACCGCCGCGCTTGCCGACGCGGCTCCGCAGAGCCTCGCAAGTGAGGCTCAGTACGCCGCAGTCACCTACACGCTGGCCGCCGCGCTTTTCGCCGAAACGCCCAAACCCGGAGCCGCGTCCGCGCGCGGCCCCCCGTCCACGTTGATCTGAACTAGCGTTTTTCATGCGTGGCCTTGCGTTGCGTTCCCGAACCGGAAGCACGTGGGCCGCCCGCTACAGGCTCAACACGGACATCTATCGCCATGTCACCGCAATTCCCGCCGAAGGACTCGTCCCGGCTACCGCGCACGCCCCGGCGTACGCGCGGCCATCTCGCCGCAATCCTGCTCACGTCTACAACAGCGCTGCCCGGCGCCGTGATGGCCCAGGACACCGTCACCGAACTCCCTGAGGTTACCGTCACCACGACTGCTGCTCCGAAACCGAAGCCCAAGGCAAAAGCGGAGCCTGCTGCCGGGAGTCCCGCGCCGCAAAGCGCACCGGCCTTCACCGATGAGCTTGCGGCTTCCCCAAGCCCCGGTTCGCGTTCGGGAAGTCTTTCCGTGCCGACGACTGCCGAAGCCGCAGCCGAGATCGCGCGGATACCCGGCGCCGCCGAGGTCGTGCCTGATACGGCTTACAAAGCCTCGACGCCGGCCGTGACGCTCAAGGACGCGCTTGGCTACGTGCCCGGTGTGTTCGTGCAACCGAAATGGGGCGAGGACACGCGGCTCTCGATTCGCGGCTCGGGGCTCTCGCGCAACTTCCACCTGCGCGGCATCCAGCTCTACATGGACGGCATCCCGATCAATACGGCCGACGGCTACGGCGATTTCCAGGAGATCGACCCCACCGTCTATCGCTACATCGAGGTCTACAAAGGCGCCAATGCCATGCGCTTCGGCGCCAACGCGCTTGGCGGTGCCATCAACTTCGTGATGCCGACAGGCTACGATTCCCATCTCTTCGGCGCCCGTGTCGATCTCGGCAGCTTCGGCTTGCGCAAGCTTTCGGCCAGTTCGGGCGGCGTTCATGGCGCGGCCGATTACTTCATTGCCGGAACATGGCAGGAGGCGGACGGCTTCCGCGAGCACAGCGACGGCGAGAGCGTGCGCGGAGCCATGAACGTCGGCTATCGGCTTACGGAGAACATCGAGACGCGGTTCTACATCAATGCCAACGATGTCGATCAGCGCATCCCCGGCAGCGTGACCAAGCACACAGCCCTGACGACGCCGGAAGCTGCCAATCCCGGAAACATCACCAACGACCAGCAGCGCAACATCGAAACATTCCGCATCGCCAACAGAACGGCGATCCGCGTCACGCCCGGAACGACGCTCGAGCTCGGCGCGTTCAACGTCGACCGCCACCTGATGCATCCCATCTTCCAGTGGCTCGATTACCGCTACGACGACTATGGCGGCTTTGCGCGCGTGACGGATGAGCGCCGCCTCGGCAGCTTCGCCAACCGGCTGATTGCCGGCGTGAACCTGCATTACGGCACTATCGATACGCGTCAGTATGAGAACGTCGGTGGAGAGAAGGGCGATCTCCTCGTCGATGCCGACGATACGGCCCGCAATTTCAGCGCCTATATCGAGAACCATTTCTACCTCCGGCCCGATCTGGCGCTGGTCGCCGGCACGCAGTTCCTGCATGCGACGCGTGAGCGGGTCGCGCACACGGGGGCCACGAGCGGCGATACCGAGTTCAACCTTTGGAGCCCGAAAGGCGGCCTCGTTTGGGACGTGACGCGCACCTGGCAGGTGTTCGGCAACATCTCGCGCAGCGCCGAGGTGCCGAGCTTCGGTGAAAGCGTGATGGCGCAGTCCATTCCCTTCACCGAGATCAAGGCACAGCGCGCGACGACGTACGAAATAGGAACGCGGGGAGGCACGGACGATTTCCGATGGGACGTCTCTCTTTACCGCGCCAATATCGACAACGAGCTGTTGTGCTTCACGACCGCCGCCAACCCGACCACATGCCAAGTCGGAAACGCCGACGCGACGATCCACCAGGGCCTGGAGCTCGGCTTCGGTGCAACGGTCCTGAAATCGCTGCTCGCAGACGGCTCCGTGCCGGACAAGCTCTGGCTCCAGGCTGCGTATACGCTGAACGACTTCCGCTACGACGGCGATGCGCTCTGGGGCGACAACGAATTGCCGGGCGCGCCTCGGCATTTCCTGCGCGCGGAGCTGCTCTACAAGCATCCGAGCGGCGTCTATTTCGGCCCCAACGTCGAATGGGTGCCGGAGGCCTATTACGTCGACAGCGCCAATACCTTCAAGACCGACGCCTACGCCATCTGGGGCGCGAGGATCGGCTATGACGACGGCGGCCCAGTCACGGCCTATCTCGAGGGACGCAACCTCTCGGACGAAACCTATATTGCGAGCACCAGCATCGCCACGAACGTCAGCGGCGCCGACGCGATGCTCTTCGAGCCCGGCACCGGCCGCGCCGTCTACGGCGGCGTGCAGGTGAAATGGTGAGCAACATGCGCCATCGGCGTCCCGCGCCTAGCTCCCGACTTGTCGCGGCGCCAATTGCGTGTGTGTGGATGGCGTCTCCTGGCGCCATCCACCCCTCTCCGTCGGAACCGCGTGTCGATGATGCTGGCAAGAGCCGCGTCTGCGCCGCCCTCGGCTCGCCAAGACTCTCGATCCATCCTCCATCCCATCCATCAACTCGGAAGCCTGTCATGACATTCAATCGCACTCTTTCGATCTGCACGGCTCTTTGGGCCCTCTCGGCGCTGCCAGCCTCGGCCCATGTCACCCTCGAGCGTGCCGAGGCGCCCCGCGGCCAGTCCTACAAGGCCGTGCTCAAGATTCCGCACGGATGCAGCGGATCGCCGACGCAGGCCGTGCGTGTCGCAATGCCCGAAGGCTTCATCGGGGCCAAGCCGATGCCCAAGGCGGGCTGGACGATCAAGACCGTGCGCGGCCCCTACGCGCAGTCGTATGCGTACTATCACGGCCCGATCGCAGAGGGCGTGAAGGAGATCGAGTGGTCGGGCGGCGACCTGCCCGACGATTACTATGACGAGTTCGTCGCCGCTGGCTTCCTGGCCCGCGAGCTTGATCCCGGATCGAAGCTCTATTTCAAGGTCGTCCAGGCGTGCGCGAAAGGCGAGGAGAGATGGGTGGAGGTGCCCGAGCCGGGAGTCGATCCTCACGATCTCAAAGCGCCGGCCGCCGTGTTGCGGATTGCGGCCAACAGCGAGGAGGGGCACGAAGCCGGGCACGGGCACGGGCATTCGGATGCGCATGGCGTCGATAGCCACGAGCATGGCAGCAGCCACGAGCACGCTGGCGCCAAGGCCGCTGATGCAGCCGGCGGCGTGGCAACGATCGGCGCGCTCGCGGTGGAAAGCGCCTGGACGCGCGCTACTGCGGAAGGCGCCAAGGTAGGGGCCGGCTATCTCACCATCCGCAACACGGGCAGCCAGCCTGATACGCTGGTGAGCGTCGAGACGTCCGTCGCCGGGCGCGGCGAGATCCACGACATGACCATGACCGATGGCGTGATGCGTATGCGCCGTCTCGCCGACGGCATAGCGATTCCCGCCGGTGGCAGCATCGAGCTGAAGCCCGGCGGCATGCACCTCATGTTCATGGATCTCAAGGAGCGCCTCGTCGAAGGCGGCACGGTGACGGTGAAGCTCACCTTCAAGAGCGGTGCCACGGGCGAGGTGGCGCTGCCTGTGCGCAGCCTTGGCAGCAGTGGCGAGGGCGGCCATCACGACAACCACGACCATGACCACGACACCGGCCACGATCATCATTGAAGGTTTGCCGACTCCCTGCGCTTCGCTTGCGAGGGGGCCTGCGATTGAGCATCGTTCGGCACAAAAGATACGAGCGGCCTGATCGTCGATCAGCGCCGCTCGTATCCGTGTCTCGGATGGAGCCGAGGCGGGCGACCCTATCGGGTCAGCCACGTACGGCTCTCTGCGTCATTCACGCATCATCGTTTCTTTGAGGCCGGAGTCGTTTCCCCGCCAGCGGGCGACGGCTCTGCGCCGGCGCTCGAGCTCTTCCGTCCAAGGATAGCGGATCGGCGGCTGTTCGCTCGTACGATCCTTGCGGCGAAGATATGTGACGGTAGAGGGAGGCGGTGTTTTGGAAGGAGCTGCTGAGGTGTCCATGAGGCGACTACTCCGTTGCGCTTCATCTGCTCAGTTGCCAGGCATTAACGACAGTGCCTGACGCTTGTTCCCTCATCTCGCTTCAGCGGTTTGCGCGTTCCATCCGTCATCCCCGTTCGGCCGTCAGTAGATACCCCCGGACGATACGAGGCAAAGGCAAATTTGTGATTTGTTCTTCACAACTCCGTCACTCTGCCTGCGGTCCCGCACTGCGGTAAGAAAAAACGGCGGCCGCATTGCGACCGCCGCTATTATTCCACGTGCTGCGTGATCGACTTAGACGAGGTCGATCTCAGCCGGCAGATAGGACGTGACCTCGAGGCCGACTTCCTGCTCACGAACCGCAGGCTTCATCCAGGTCTTCATTGTGGTCTCCTTGGGCTGGAAGCGGATTTTCTCATCCGCCTGAGTTGTGCGACAAAACGTACCGCGATAGCGACCTGCGCAGCCAATCGTATTTTCCGCGGCTCGTTATAAGTAGCACTGATGCTATGGTGTAACGCTTGCTGCAGCGCCGAAGCGTAAGCCGTCAGGGCGCTGCGGGGCGTCGCGGAACGATGAGTTGCGCCGTCATGACCTGAACCACTTCGCCTGCCTGGTTCTGCGTCTCGGTGCGCACGGTGACGGTGCCGCGATCAGGGCGGGATCGCGACGTCCGCGCTCCAACCACCTCGCAGATCACCGTCAGTTCGTCGCCGGGGCGGGTGGGACGAGGCCAGGAAAGCTCGCCGCCCGCGCCAATCACACCGCCCGCAATCGGCAAGCCGCTGGTGACCAGTAGACGCATGGTGAGGGCAGCCGTATGCCAGCCGCTCGCCACGAGCCCGCCGAAAAGCGACCTCGCACCCGCTATCTCGTCCAGGTGGAAGGGCTGCGGATCGAACTCCGCCGCGAACGTTTTGATCGCCTCGGCATCCAGCCGCAGGGAGGCGGTTCGTACACGCAGGCCTACAGTCAAATCCTCGAAATACAGGCGCGTGTCACGGGCGGAATAATTCATTGTGGGCTCATGGATGCTACGTTGGCTCCGCTGAGTTGAAGCCCTGCGCGAACGCCGTCGCGAGGAGACATAGCGCCGCGCGGCGTCTTTTGTTCAACGGCGCCCGTGGGGCGCAGCTTATGCCATTGTTCTGAGAGCGCTGGGAACAGCGCTGGATCGGCGCGCGCGAACCGATGGGGAGGCTGTCTTGTGGAGCTTTGACGAAACGCGGGTGTTTGCCGTCTCCGGCCTCGATCTGCGCGTCGTCGAGGGGGGCTGGCCGTTCGCCGAGCGCAACAAAGCGGAAATCGATGCCCGCTGGCAGGCGCGCACGCGCGAAAATCCGGCGTTCTTCAACGGCGTCATCCACCTTCTGACGGAATTTTCCTTGGATGGCGGCGTCCTGTCCGGCCGCTTCATCCCCGCCGAGTTCAAGAGTTTCCTCTACTGGCGTGAAACCGGCCACGCTGACCAAACGGTCATGGATGCGTTCGGGTCGGGGCTCATCCTTTCGTCCGACGACCGGATGCTGCTCGGCCGCCAGCGGGCCGGCAACCTCAACAGCGGCCTCTGCTATCCGCCGGGCGGGTTCATCGACGGCCGAGATGTCCGGCCTGACGGACGGATCGATATTGAGGGCAGCGTCGCCCGCGAGATCTTCGAGGAGACGGGGCTCGCGGCCCCGGCCTTCGAACGCGCGGGGGACTATGTGGTCACGATCGCGGGGCCGTCTCTCTCGATTGCCGTACCCTACCGCGCCTCGCTCGGCGGCGCCGCGCTGATCGACGCCGTGCGCGCGCATATCGCCTCCGATCCAGGGGGTGAGCTTGCCGATGTCCTGCTGGTCGATCCTGGAGAGCAGCCGGTCGCGGCGCCCATGCCGGCCTATGCGCAAGCCTTGCTCAGCCGCTTTGCCGAGTTGAAGATCCTTGCCTGAGACGGTGCTGCGCTTGGACGGAAAATGCTCTAGAGCGCTGAGGCCGATAAGGCAGAGTGCGCGCGCGTCAACGCGGGGGGAGATTTCATGGCGCTCAAGTTTTACACGCTCGATGTGTTCACCGATCGCCGCTTCGGCGGCAATCCGCTTGCGGTCGTCCTCGGCGCCGATGACCTGACGGACACCGAGATGCAGGCGATTGCGAGGGAATTCAATCTTTCGGAGACCGTCTTCGTGCAGGCGTCAGAGCGCCCGGCCCATTCCGCCAAGGCACGGATCTTCACGCCGAAGAGCGAGATCGCCTTTGCCGGCCATCCCACCATCGGCACGGCGATCCTGCTGGCCGAGCTCACCACGACGGCCCACAATGGAGAGAAGGATGCGCTCATCGTACTGGAGCAGGGCATCGGCACCGTGCGCGTCGGCGCACGCCTGAGGGCCGCCTCTGCCGCATTCGCAGAGTTCGACGCACCGAAGCTGCCGGAGGCGGCCGGCGTGCTGCCGCCCCACGACGTGCTCGCTTCCGGGCTCGGCCTCATCCCGAGTGAAGTCGGCTTCGAGAACCATGCGCCCCTGTGCTACGCGGCCGGCCATACGTTCGCGTTCGTCCCGGTGGCCTCGCTCGAGGCGATCGGCCGCGCGCGCATCAACGGCCCGCACTGGGAGCGCGCGTTCGAGCAGCAGGGCATCTCCGGCGTCTACCTCTACACGCGCCAGTGCGAGCACACGAGCGCATCCTTCCACGCCCGCATGTTTGCGCCTCAGGTCGGCATTCCGGAGGATCCCGCAACGGGAGCGGCCGCCATCGGCCTCGCAGGCATCATCCATCACTTTGACCGTCTTCCGGATGGCACCCATAAGCGGGTCCTCGAGCAGGGCTACGAGATGGGGCGCCCGAGCCGGATCGCCCTGACGCTCATGGTGAACGGCGGCAAGCTCGCCACCGTTCGCATCGGCGGATCGGCTGTTCGTGTGTGCGAGGGAACGCTGGAGCGATAGCACGGGGCCTCCGTCGAAAAGCGTCAACCGCCCGCTTCGGGGCCGCAGCCGGCATCCGTCGGCATGGCGGCGCGGATCTCGTCCTCCGTCATGGTTTTGACGCGCGTCGCCACCGACCAGCGGTGGCCGAAGGGATCTTCGATCTGTCCATAGCGGTCGCCCCAGAAGGCGTCCGCCACGGGCATGATGATCTTTGCGCCCGCCTTCGTGGCGTGCGCGACAAAGGCATCCACGTCCGGGACATTGAGATGGAGGGTTACGGTGGTGCCCTTGAGCGCCTTGGGCCCGAGAGAGCCATAGTCCGGCATCTCATCCGCGAGCATGACGAGGGACTCTCCGATACGGATGCTTCCATGCCACAAGCGCCCATCCGGCCCTTCGAGGCGCATCATCTCCTGGGCTCCGAACGCGTCTTTGTAGAAATCGATGGCCTTTGCAGCTCCCGCACACACCAGATGCGGAGTTACCGTGTGCATGTAGGGGTCTGCGCCCGATCTTTTCGTCTCACCCGGATTGGCGGCCATGGCGCGCTCCTTCCTTGGCTGTTTGCCCTCAGATCATTGAAGTCTCTGGACGTTCGGGAACGGTAAGAGCTGCCGCGTGCGGACCCGTTCACCATCTTGCAACCTCTCGAGAACGTAGCGCGGGCGCGGAAAGATCCCGCACCCTCTTGCGCCGCCGTGGTGGATTCGCGTAAGTGTCAACGTGATAGAGGCATCCGAGACCCGCTCGACATGAGCCATACGGTCATCAGCTCCGACGTATTTCCGGCCGGCGTCACCGCGCCCGGCAGCGTTGCGTCGCGCGCCTCCGGCCTCCTGACCCTCCTCCTTATCAGCCCCTGAGAACCGGGGGCCCGGCTTGCGGCTGGGCAGGTACTCAGGGGATCGCTAACCGCACGCTGATAGGAGTCCGCCGGCCCCGTTCTGGTTGCCCGGCCACCGAGGAAGGACACAAGTCTATGACCACCACAGGCACCGACGGCGACCGCGTCGTCATTTTCGACACCACGCTGCGCGACGGCGAGCAGTGCCCCGGCGCGACCATGACCTTCGAGGAGAAGCTCGAGGTCGCCGACTGCCTCGACGCCATGGGCGTCGACATCATCGAGGCCGGCTTCCCGATCGCCTCCGAAGGCGATTTCGAGGCCGTGACGGCCATTTCCAAGCGCGTGAAGCAGGCGGTCGTCGCAGGGCTCGCGCGCGCCATCAACGCCGACATCGACCGGGCAGGCGAGGCGGTCCGTCACGCAGCGCGGCCGCGCATTCACACGTTCGTCTCCACCTCGCCGATTCATCTCGCGCACCAGATGCGCAAGACGGAAGCCGAGGTGCTCGAGATCATCACCGCGACGGTCGCCCGCGCCCGCAACCTTGTCGACAACGTCGAATGGAGCGCGATGGACGCCACCCGCACCGGCATCGACTATCTCTGCCAGTGTGTGGACGCAGCAATCAAGGCCGGCGCCAGCACCATCAACCTGCCTGACACCGTCGGCTACGCGACGCCCGAGGAGTATGCGGCCATGTTCCGCATGGTGCGCGAGCGGGTGGCCAACGCCGACAAGGCCGTGTTCTCGACCCACTGCCACAACGATCTCGGCTTGGCGGTTGCGAATTCGCTGGCGGCGCTCGGCGCCGGCGCACGGCAGATCGAGTGCACGATCAACGGCATCGGCGAGCGGGCCGGCAACGCAGCGCTGGAAGAGATCGTGATGGCGATCCGCACGCGTGCGGACGCGCTGCCCTACCGCACCGGCATCGACACGACGATGCTGGCACGCGCTTCTAAGCTCGTTTCGGCGGTGACCAACTTCCCGGTGCAGTACAACAAGGCCATCGTTGGACGGAACGCCTTCGCGCACGAGAGCGGCATCCATCAGGACGGCATCCTCAAGCATCAGCAGACCTACGAGATCATGACGCCGGAATCGGTCGGCGTCGGCAAGACGTCGCTGGTGATGGGCAAGCATTCGGGGCGGAACGCCTTCCGCAGCAAGCTCGCCGAACTCGGCTATGTGCTGGGCGAGAACGCCTTCGAGGATGCGTTCAACCGCTTCAAGGCGCTCGCGGACCGCAAGAAGCACGTCTATGACGAGGATATCGAGGCGCTCGTCGACGAGGAGATCGCGCACGCGCACGACCGCATGAAGGTGGTTGCCCTGCAGGTGATCGCCGGCACCGGCGGCCCGCAGTCGGCGACGCTGACACTCGATGTCGACGGCGCCCAGCAGACCGTGCACGCTAACGGCAACGGCCCGGTGGACGCCACGTTTGCAGCGATCCAGAGGCTGGTGCCGCACACGGCCAAGCTCGAGCTTTACCAGGTGCACGCCGTCACTGAGGGCACCGATGCCCAGGCTGAGGTTTCCGTGCGTCTTGCTGAGGATGGCCGTGTGGTGACCGGGCGCGGAGCCGATACCGATACCCTCGTCGCGTCGGCGCGGGCCTACGTCGCGGCCCTCAACAAGCTGATGCTCAAGCGGCAGAAAACAGCCAAGGCCGAGCAGGCGGTGTAGGGCAGCCGGGGCCGATGCGGCCTCGATGCTCATATCCGCTGGACAAGGCGTTTGGTGGATGTTAGACGAACCGCGTTGGGGCCCTGGCGCACTCGTTCGGGGCCCCTTCTCCGTCTTTACGAGACCCGGACATCGGGCCTCGAGGCGACGGGTGATTAGCTCAGATGGTAGAGCAGCTGACTCTTAATCAGCGGGTCGAAGGTTCGAGTCCTTCATCACCCACCAATATTTTCAATCGCTTACACGAGATTGTTAATCCGCAAGGCAGCTTGCGGACCGCGGCGGGCTGAACGCTCCTCACCGTTTCCGGCTCTTGGCACCTGGGGCCGTTCCGAAAGTGAAAACGGGGAACGGCTCTAAGTTTTTGTTTGATCGTGCGTCTTCTCGGAAAACCGGTTGTCACTTTTCCGGAAGCACTCTTACCAAGCGCGAGAGCTGCGTCGCGCTCCATCCCCCGATTTTCGAGCCACGCTTGGGCAGGAACCCCTCCTCCGAACAGGGGTTTTCCGAAGTAAGGAGGATATGCCGATGACGCTTCATGATGGAACGCCGCGCCGGCCGCGCGAAGAACCGGGCAACGGGCGCGAACCCAGACCTACAAGCTCCCGGAATTGGATCCTGTTCGTCGCTGTTGTCGTCGTTCTGGCCATCCTTGCGGCGATCAACTCATACTACCGCGGATCGGAGCACAGCGTTACCAACGCGCCTGCCGGAACGCCGCCGTCCACGCAGACGCCCAGCACGACGCCACCGGTCCATCAAGAACCAAGCAATCCTTGAAGGCGAACCTGATGCTGATGCCGTCAAAATGGCAGAGCCGGTTCGTTGTCGGTGCGGGCGAGGGTCATACGCAGCTTTGCCCTGTCCTCGCGCAGCAGCGATCGCGTTGTCTTCACGAGCTATAATGATGCAGCGCAAACAGTGCGCCGAGAGCGAGGATTGCCGCAAGCTGCAGACTGACGCGCCACCGCATCACCTTTTGGCTCGTATCGTCCGTTGCCCCGGACGCGGCGTTCCATGCACGCATGGCGAGCGTGCCCACGAGGAGCACGATCAACAGGGCAATCAGAAAGCTGATCAGGTTCCCCATTGCGCGTGCCTCCAATTGCTTAAGGAATAAACATGCTGCCGCTGAGAAGTTCCAAGCAGGAAAACTCCGTTGCCAAGTGTCGGTGGATGAAGGCGAGGCCGGGTGGCGTTTGGAACTGAGACTTTGCAAACGATGGAAGCTGTAACGGCGCCTAAAATCTATCACGTCAGGGGCTAGGATCCCATCCGCGGGTGGTGCATTGGGTGCTCCACGTAGCGGCCGTGCGGAGGTCTTGCGATCGTGTCGAAGTCACGTGCGAGGTCGTGGAGAGCGGCCTGCATCAAGGGCCCGCCCATGGCGCGGCCATGGCCGGAAACCACCAAGGCGGGTTCGAGCGCGGCGAGATCTCTGACGGATTGGCGGGCTTCCTCCCAATTGACCGTGAAATAGGCTGGCGGACCGTGCACTTCCGGCTCTTGCGTCGCTGTCGCGTAGGCGGATTCAGCGTGCGTCGTGACGAAAGCATCTCCTACGATCAGCGTCCTGTCAGTTTCGCGCCAAAACGAAACGTGGCCAGGCGAATGTCCGGGTGTGTGCAGCCACCGCCAGCCCGGCAGATCCGGCACCTCGCCATTCGCCGGAAGCGGCATCAGACAGCCGGATACGTCAACGGGCTTTGTCGGGTAGAAACGGGAAAGCCTCGACATGAGCCCGCCGCCGACGGACGGGTCCGGGTCAGGATAGGACGTTGAGCCATCGAGATAGGGATGTTCCAAGACGTGCGCGTAAATGGGCGTGTCCCATTCGGCCGCGAGGCTCTCGAGCACGCCCACGTGATCGAAGTGACCGTGCGTGAGCAAGATGCAAGCTGGAGGGGCATCGTTGCCGAAGCGCTGCGCGGCTGCGCGTTCTATGAACGCTTTGGAGCCCATGACGCCGGCATCCACCAGAACCCAGCCTCGATCACCCGCATCGGGTGGTCCGATGAAAACCACGTTTGCGAGCAGGCAGCGTAGGTAGGCGAGCTCGGGTAGCAGCTCGACCGTGCCATCCAGCGGATCTCGATGGGGCGCAAGTGCGCCGTTCGGAACAGGTACCTGATGCGCCATGGTGATCGCTGTTCTCAGTGTTGAATGATATTTCCGACCTGAAGCAAAGAACGGTGCGCCCGGGCGGTTGTTCCATGAGGCGACTTGCTTCCCGCCGGTGCTGTACGGTTTCGAACAGTGAGTGCCGGCGAAAGTGAACTCATATGATGGGCTGATCGGGCTCGCCGGTTCCGCCGGAAGGTACGTCAAACAGCAGTTTCTGCATGATTTCGGGAGGTGTTCCGCCCCGCATCTTCTTCATGGCGTCGCCATAGGCATCCCGCGCTTCGTCGACGCTCTTGTGCCCTTGGACAATTTCGTTCGCCAGATTCAAAGCGAGGAAATTGGCCTCCTCGCCTTCACAACGGGCTGAGATTTCGCCTTTGGTGCGGTCGATGAGAACGCTGCCGTCAAAAGCCGCAAGCTCCCCGAGCTTTTCGACCGGCACCTTGTAGGGAATATACTGCTCCAGCACATCGTGATGCGGCGTTGGAAATTCGTGAGGAACCTCCTCGGCGTAGATGACGGTGCGCCGCCAGGGCCCGTTATTATGCCAGATCAGGCGGCTTGCGGATGCCTCGTTGGGGAGCCCATATTTGTTGATGGTGGTCGTCGCCGCCTCTTTGGAGACCTTGGGCCAGCCGCTTAAAATCTCTTTGACGGCGGCCGAGTCCACCTGCGTGTCTGCCTGCATCGGAACCTCCTGATATGGGCGGCAACCATCTCGCGCGCCAATGGTTCCGGCAGCCGCGCGATCTGATCGGCATGCTGCCCGCGAAAAAGAAGTTCGATCCTCTTGCGTCGTGAAGGTTCGTTGCAGGGGGCGCCGAGACTACGCGCTGAAAAAGCCACGGATCGCGGGAGTATTCCGCATACTTGCTTTGGCGGCTTGGATCAGGGATCATGTCGCCGGCATGACGATACGTTTGAATCATACCATTGTCCCAGCCCGGGAAAAGGAAAGTGCAGCGGCGCTGTTCGCCGAGATCTTCGGTGTGACGGTCGGCCGGACAAACCCGGGCAGCGCCCCAGGCAGATTTGCTGTGGTGAGCATCGGAGAGATCAATTTCGATTTCGACGACGTCGATCAGTTCGAGCCACACCATTACGCGTTTCACGTCAGTGACGAAGAGTTCGACCAGATTCTGGAGCGCGTGAAGGCGCGCGGCCTCGTGATCGCGGCGGATCCTTTCTACAAGCGGATCGGAGAGCTCAACGCCAACGAAGGCGGCCGTGGTTTTTATTTCCGTACTCCGGATGGCCATAACCTCGAGCTACTGACGCGGGTATAGGACAGGTGCGTTTTCGGGCCTGAACTCATGTGCCTCCCTATATCCGGTTTCACTTCGCAGCAGTCTCACGTGATGTCCGGTCCTGTAGGCCAGCGGCCGTCATCGCGCCGTGCTGCATGGCAAACGGCAAAATACCTCTCGTTTTCTCCGTCATCGAAGCAAAACGTGACGTCAACCGACGTCGGCAGTGGAACAGGAGCGAGGCGCACGTGTTGTCTTCATACGGAGATCACGCCCGCAAGATGAACCATAATCCCAACAAGGACCCTTAATGATGATAAGATCACTTCCACTCGCGGCGATTGCGTCGCTGCTGCTGGGCTCCGTGGCATGGTCTGCCCCGCTTCCGAATACCGCTGTAACGACGCAGCAAGCGACGTCCAGCCAGGTCGAGCAAGTCGCCCGGAGAAGCCATCGGAACTATCGCCATCATCGCCACTACCGTCGAGGCTTCCGCGGTCATCGTCATTACCGACGCGCGCCGCGCGGCTGGCATCGCTATAGCCATCGCCCGCATCGCTGGCGCGAGCGCGGATGCATCATCATCGGACCGGTGTGGTTCTGCCCGTAGCGCGGCGATTGTGCGTGGCGAACGGACGGCCCGCGACGATGACATCGACGCCCGCTCCCAAGGTCTAGCAGGCCGCCCGCCCGGGCTCGCCTGTCGGGGCCTGGAGCGGGTCGTCGTCATGTCGCCCGAGCTGTTCCTGTATGCCGGGCGAAGCTGTCGAGTATGGCCTGCCAGCCGGCGCGCTGCTGTTCGATCGGGCATTCCTCTTCTGCCTCGAACGTCACGCGAACCTGCACGCCGTCGTGAACGGGAATGAAGTCAACGCGGGCAGACCGGTCGCCGAATGCATATTCGATCAGCCTGTGCGTCTCGATCTTCGTATAGACTCCAGAGAAATCAAAACCGATGCTGCCGTCCTTGGCTTCCATCCGCGATGAGAAGGCGCCGCCTTCGCGCAGGTCCACGGTCGCGGCCGTCGTATGCCAATCATCGGACGCAGCGTTCCACTGCTTGATGTC
>NZ_DAIQCD010000028.1:0-33051 GCF_036780825.1 Hyphomicrobium sp.
AGCGTCGGCCCGTGGAACAGCTCGAGCACCCAGCGGTTGCGATCGATCTGCACGAGCGGCGTCACCGCGGGGTGGCCGAAACGGCCGTAGGCTTCGCGGGCCATGGCAGCGAGATCCGCCTTATCGAACGAGGTGTCGGCGAACGGCGCCAGAACCTCCGCGGCCACCTCCGCGAACGGCCAGCCCGCAAAGGAAGCAATGATCTCGGGCGAGAAGCTCGGCCACGTGCGCGGTACATAAAGGCCGCCGTCGCGCGCGAGCCCGGCGAGCAGCACGTCCTCGAACGTGAGGGAAGCCGCCTCACCGCGGGTAGAGATATACGTCACTAGCCTGCAGTCCTGGGTTGTATGGCCGTGGTGGAGCCAGGGCCTGTCTGAACATGAGAAGTCTATACCTGATCGCCGCCGCATGTCGCTGTAAAGCCCGGCGGATGCGGGCCTTAGGGGCCGTGCCCGAAATCCACTCGCATCCAGGACGATCTCTAAGCTTTTGTTTCCGCTTCTTCTTCCCGGAAGTCCGGTTCACGCTTCCGGAAAACGCTCCTGAAAGTTCCAAGCGAAAGCGCGTCTTGGCTGATGGAATTGGATCAGAGGCTCTGCTCTTTGGCGAGACCTATGTGTCCGCTTCTGCGAGATAGGGTCAGAAGCGATCATGGTCTAGAGCGGGACCAGTTTTCGGGAAAGAAGCACGAGAAAACAAAAGCCTAGAACCGTTCTCCGATTCCATTCAAATCGGAACGGCTCTAGAGCCGCGCCGGATCTCCGTCTCTGATCCGCGTCCGGGCAAAGACTACGAATACGGCGATGAGCGTGACCGCGAGTCCGAACCACGTCAGCGCATATTCGAGGTGGCGGTTGGGGATGTCGAGACGGGTGACACCTCCGCGCGGCCAGCCGCCGGGGTTCGCCGGCTCAGCCGCCGCATCGACGAAGAACGGCAGCACGCGGGCCCGGTCCACATCCGCGGGAAGCGACGCCGTCATCGCCGCGAGATCCCGCCAGTAGAACATGTTGTGCGCCGTGTCCGGCTCGGGCGCGAACCAGCCTTTGCTCGCGGGTTTGCGGATGAGACCCTGCACCGTCACCTCGCCTTGGATCTCTCCCTCGGAGCGGCTGCCGGGGTTCTTCAGCCGGTCCGGCACGAAGCCCCGATTGACGAAGAGAATGTGTCCGCCCTCGGTTTCGAGCGGCGTATAGACATGCCAGCCGCTTTCGCCCTCCCCGGGCGCGAAGAGCAGGCGTTCGTCCTGATGCCGGAAGCGCCCGGTGACGGAGACCGGCCGATACTCCCGCCCGACAAGTTCCTTCCAGGCCTCGGCCGGATGCTCGAGCGGAACCGGTGGCTTGCCGAGCCCCTCGTTGATCTGCGCGATGAGGTCTTCCTTCCAGGCCAGGCGCTCAAGCTGCCACACGCCGAGTCCGATCAAAATCGGCAGTGCCGCCAGCGTGAACACGGCCGGCCAAATCAGGCCGCGCAGCCAACTTGCTCTCACCGTTTGTCCATCCGCCATCGTCAATCCTGGGCGAGGCGCCCTTGCTCGGCTTTGTTCACCCACTGCAACGCGATGAGAATGGCCTTGAGGAACCGCAGCAACAAGAGCGCGAGCAGCGGCGTAATGAGCCCCCAGAGCAGTGCGTGCACCCAGACCTTTGGCTCATAGCGGAATTCAACGAACAGCGCCGCACCTAGCACCACGAAGCCGAGGATAAGGATCGCGAACACGGCCGGCCCGTCGCCCGTATCGATAAATCTGTAGTCCAGCCCGCAATCGCTGCAACCGGGTCTAAGCATGAGCCCTTTGTGGAACAGCCGCCCGCCGCCGCACCGCGGACACCGTGCCAAGGCTCCGGTAACGAGCGGGTGTATCGCGCCGTCGTCGCGCGGCCCCTGCCTATCGTGTTCCGCCATGGCGGCGCTCCTCGAAAGGGCAAAGGGGCCGGGCTCAAGTCCCGACCCCCTGGCCATTTTGCGTCAAGCAACAACGCGCGCGCACTTAAATTCTAGTGCACCGCACCCGCGTTAGGGCCTGCACCCCACACGTAGATCGACGCGAACAGGAACAGCCAGACCACGTCGACGAAGTGCCAGTACCAGGCAGCCGCCTCGAAGCCGAAGTGCTGCTTCGGCGTGAAGTGGCCCTTCAAGGCACGCAGCAGGCACACGGCGAGGAAGATGGTGCCGATGATGACGTGCCCGCCATGGAAGCCGGTCGCCATGTAGAACGTTGCGCCATAGCCATGGCCACCGAACGTGAAGGCGGCGTGCATGTACTCGTAGGCCTGGAAGCAGGTGAAGATGAAGCCGAGAGCCACCGTGGCGGCCAGGCCGAGCACGAGGCCGCGGCGATCGTTCTTCAGCACGCAATGGTGCGCCCAGGTCACCGTGCAGCCCGACGTGAGCAGGATCAGCGTGTTGACCAGCGGAATGCCCCAGGGATCGAACGTGCCTTTGAAGTATCCGTCGGCCGGAGCACCTGTGGCCGGCACGACGGCGTCCGTCGAATCGACCGGCACCGGCGGCCACACGCCGCCGAACAGCTCGTTCCGCTGCACGAGGCCGAGCGCTTCCTTAACGTTGTCGAGCGTATAGACGCCGCCGGGAAACAGGGCGAAATCGAAATAGGCCCAGAACCAGGCCACGAAGAACATGACCTCCGAGGCGATGAAGAGGATGATGCCGTAACGCAGATGGAGTTGCACGACGGGCGTGTGATCGCCGCGCTGCGCTTCGATCACCACGTCACGCCACCACATGGCTGCAACGGTGATGACGCAGGCTGCACCGAGATAGAACACCCAGGAGCCGTGGACGCCGAACAGCCCGGCCGCGCCCTCTCCGAGCGAGCGCATCCAGATGATACCGCCGATAGCCAGCACCAGCGCCGACAGCGCGGCCAGGATCGGCCACGGGCTCGGGTCGAGCAGGTGGTAGTCGTGTTGCTTGCCGTGCGCTTGGGCCATTTTCGTCTCCGTCAGTCCCCGTTCGTTTGCTTCCCCGGCCGCAGCGCGGGCCGGCCTGGCAATGACGCCGCAGCCGATCGCTACCCCGACCCGTCCTTTTGCCCGGATTGCTTGTGCTCCGGGATCCGTTCGATTCTGCCGCGTCCGGCCTAAGCGGCTGGCAGGAGGGCGGCAGCACCGTCAAACTTCGTCGGCTCGTCCTTCCTAGCGAGGCGCAAGCCGTCAACCTCCCTGTCGCGCTCCTTCTCCAGGCTCGGATCCCGCTGGCGCTTCGGCCTTGGCGCCGTCGTTCACGGGATAGAACGTGTAAGAAAGCGTGATCTCATTGATCACCCTCGCATTCCGATCCTCGGCCATCGCGGGATCGATGAAGAACGACACCGGCATATCGATAGTCTCGCCGGGCGCGAGCGTCTGCTCGGTGAAGCAGAAGCATTCGATCTTGCTGAAGAACCCGCCGACGTTGTCGGGCGAGACGTTGAAGGTGGCGGTTCCCTTGACCGTTTGGTCGGACGTGTTGTGCGCCTTGTAGAAGGCGAGCACGCTTTCGCCGAACTTCACATCCATCGTGCGCTGCACCGGCTCGAAGGTCCAGGACATGCCGCGCGTCACATGGGCATCGAAGCGAACCGTGATCGTGCGATCGAGCACTTTGTCCGGCAATTTCGCAGCCCGCACGGGAATGCCGGAGAAACCGGTGACTTGGCAGAACAGGCGATAGAGCGGCACGGCAGCCCAGGTCATCGCTCCCATAGCGAGCAATGCGCCGAGGCACACCAGCACGACACCGCGGTTCGAACCCCGGTGGACAGGATCCGGGCGCGGCGCAGCGGCGGAAGCGCTGGCGTCCCGATGATGGTCTTGTCCTTCCGGTGTGGTCACGGTTACTCCTCCATTCGCAGCTAGCGGCTGCCCATCTTCACGATCGAGGCCGCATAGAAGAGAAACACCAGGAATGCCAAGCCGAGTGCGATGGCAACCGACCGCAGGCGCTGGCGTTTGAGGCGTTTCGCCTCCTCTTCCACATCGGGCGCTTCCTCTGTTTCGTGTCGTTCCACGTCGATAAGGCTCATGCGTCTGACTTCTAGATCAGCTTGAGCGCGAGATGCTCGCCGAGCAGCACCGCGAACAGCAGGAAAAGATAAAGCACCGAGAAGCCGAACAGCTGCTTGGCAGCATAATCCGCCTCGCGGCCTTCCCTCACCCGCCACACCTTGAAGGCCAGGTAGAGGAAAATCAGCCCTAGCACGACCGAGACCGCCGCATACGCCACCCCACCGAGCCCGATGAAATACGGCGCCACAGCAAGCGGCACGAGCGCGAGTGAATAGAGCAGGATCTGCCGCCGCGTTTCGTCTCCACCGGCGACGACCGGCAACATCGGCACGCCGACACGCTCGTAGTCGCGGCAACGGTAGAGGGCGAGCGCCCAGAAATGCGGCGGCGTCCACATGAAGATGATGAGGAACAGGAGCACGCTTTCCACGCTCACCGTTCCTGTTACCGCGGCCCATCCGATCATCGGCGGGAACGACCCGGCCGCGCCGCCGATGACAATGTTCTGCGGCGTGCGCCGCTTGAGCCACATGGTGTAGAAGAAGATGTAATAGGCGATCGTCAGCGCCAGCAGCGCGCCCGCCGTCCAGTTGACGAGCACGCCCAGCGTCAGGACCGACATCACCGAGAGTATCGAGCCGAAGGTCAGCGCTTCGCCCGCCGTCACGCGGCCCCGCGGGATGGGACGCGCGGCGGTGCGCGCCATGCGGGCATCGATATCAGCATCATACCACATGTTGAGCGCGCCCGAGGCACCGGCTCCGACCGCGATGGCGATGATCGCGATGACGGCCAGCACGGGATGCAGCGTGCCAGGCGCAGCGAACAGACCCGCGAGCGAGGTGAAGACCACGAGCGACATCACTCGGGGCTTCATCAGCTCGAAAAAGTCGCTAACGGAAGGCTCCGCTGCGGGAACGGAGTGGGCGAGCACGCCCTCTGCAGTCGATCCAGTCATAGTCTCCCCATGGCCGTGCAGCAGGTTTGTCCCGCTCGTTATGATCCGCAGTTCTCTGTCGCGGTCCGAGGGCGGAGGCGGGCGAAACAAGGCCCGCCGCCGCTTTTTTCAGTGCACGTCTCCGCACGGGGCGCACATGGCGCGCTGCGCCCGCCCCGTACGATCTCGCCCTTAGTGGTGCGAGCTCGCCGAGATACGCGGCAGCGTCTCGAACGAATGGTACGGAGGCGGCGACGAGAGCGTCCACTCGAGCGTCGTGGCGCCTGCACCCCACGGGTTGTTGCCGGCCGGCACCTTGCGTGCGAACGCGACGGCCAGGCCAATGAAGAAGCACAGCGTTCCGACGGCCGTCATGTAGGAGCCGATCGACGACACGTGGTTCCAGAATTCAAACGCATCCGGATAGTCCACATAGCGGCGCGGCATGCCGGCGAGGCCGAGGAAGTGCTGCGGGAAGAACAGCACGTTGGCACCCACGAAGGTGATCCAGAAGTGCAGCTTGCCCCAGAACTCAGAGTACATGTAGCCCGTCATCTTCGGGAACCAGTAGTAGTAGCCCGCGAAGATCGAGAATACGGCGCCGAGCGACAGCACGTAGTGGAAGTGCGCCACCACGTAGTAGGTGTCGTGAAGCGCGCGGTCCACGCCTGCGTTGGCGAGCATGACACCCGTGACGCCGCCGACGGTGAACAGGATGATGAAGCCGAGGGCCCACATCATCGGCAGGCGGAACTGGATCGAGCCGCCCCACATCGTAGCGATCCACGAGAAGATCTTCACGCCCGTGGGCACCGCGATGACCATGGTCGCGAACACGAAATAGGCCTGCGTGTTCACCGTGATTCCCGAGGCATACATGTGGTGAGCCCACACGATGAAGCCGACAAGGCCGATCGCAACCATCGCGTACGCCATGCCGAGATAGCCGAAGATCGGCTTACGCGAGAAGGTCGAGATGATGTGGCTGATGATGCCGAAGCCCGGCAGGATCATGATGTAGACTTCAGGGTGCCCGAAGAACCAGAACAGATGCTGGTAGAGCACCGGGTCGCCGCCACCCGCTGGCGAGAAGAACGTCGTGCCGAAGTTGCGGTCGGTGAGCAGCATCGTGATGGCGCCTGCAAGCACCGGCAGCGAAAGCAGAAGCAGGAACGCGGTGATCAGCACGGCCCAGGCGAGCAGCGGCATCTTGTGCAGCGTCATACCCGGAGCGCGCATGTTGAAGATCGTCGTGATGAAGTTGATGGCGCCGAGGATCGAGGAGGCGCCGGCGATATGGATCGAGAGGATCACAAAGTCGACAGAGGGCCCTGGATGTCCCGAAGTCGATAGTGGCGCGTAGACTGTCCATCCGGTGCCGGAACCGGTCATCCCCGTCGGCCCTTCCACGAACATGGAAATGATGAGCAGCGTGAACGCGACCGGCAGGAGCCAGAAGGAAATGTTGTTCATGCGCGGGAACGCCATGTCCGGCGCACCGATCATCAGCGGCACAAACCAGTTGCCAAACCCGCCCATCGTCGCGGGCATGACCATGAAGAACACCATGATCAGGCCGTGGGCGGTGACGAACACGTTGAACGCGTGCGGGTTGGAGAAGTACTGCATGCCCGGCTCTGCGAGCTCGAGGCGCATGGCGACCGACAAGGCACCGCCGACGATCCCGGTGATCATCGCGAAGACGAGGTACATCGTGCCAATGTCTTTGTGGTTGGTCGAAAACAGCCAGCGGCGCCACCCTGTGGGGGCATGATCATCGTGGCCGGCGTGTGCTGCTGTGGTGCTACCCATTGTTCGAACCTTTGTTGACCTGGGTGTTTCCGTTCCTTGGTTTCAGAAGGCTTTGCAGCCTCTAGAGGACGCGTGTGCGTCTGACGGGCGCGCTCGCTCAGCGCGGCGCGGCGTCCGCCACAGGCCCGACACCGGCCTGCTCCAGCGCGACCTTCTCGATGATCTCGCGCGCCTTCTTACGATCCTTCGCCTGCATGGCGCCGGACCACTCGCCGAAGACCTCTTCGGATACGACACGGACCGCTATGGGCATGAACGCGTGGTTGAGGCCGCAAAGCTCGGAGCACTGGCCGTAGAAGATGCCTTCTTTCTCGGCCTGGAACCACGTGGAGGTCACGCGGCCGGGAACGGCGTCGATCTTGGAACCGAACGAGGGCACCGTCCAGCTATGGATCACGTCGTTTGAGGTCACAAGTACGTGCACGACCTTGTTGACCGGGACGACGACCTCATTGTCAACAGCAAGCAGCCGCGGCGCCGGGATCCCCTTTGCCACCCGCTCGGCCACTTCATCGTCCGTCAGCATGTTGGAGGTGACGTTGAAGTTGCCCTGGTCCGGATATTCATGCTCCCAGAACCAGGAGTTGCCGATCGCCTTGATCGTGAGATCGGGCTTCGGATACGTGTACTGGTTCATGAGCAGCTTGAAGGACGGGATCGCAATGACCACCAGGATCAGGATGGGAATCACGGTCCAGGCGACTTCGAGAAGCGTGTGATGCGTGGTGGAGCTGGGGGAGGGACTGCGCTTCTCATTGAAGCGGAACATCACGTAGGCGAGCAGGATCATCACAAACAGTGCGATGGCGATGATGATCGTATTGGTCAGGTCATGGAAGGCATGCAGCTCGTGGGCGATGGGCGTCGCCGCTTCTTGCATGCCCAACTGCCTCGGAGCCGGCTGCCCCAGGCCATTCGCGAGCACCATCCCCGGGGCAATTAGCAGGGCCACCAACCCTGCCAGCGCCATTCGAGGCACGTACGTGTAAATCCTGTTCAGCATAAAACCACTCCCCGATCCTATCCCGGCCTGATGCCGGCCTCTCCCTGACTTCGGACTCTCGATCTTGTCGATCGTTATCTGCCGCAACTGACGGCGGGATCATCCGCCCTATCGCTCGCGTTGTACTGACCGCCCCGAGCCTGCCACAATTATGGCAGCGTCTCCCAACAGACAGCACAACCGTCAAAGGCTGCTCAAGTCAAGTTTCGTGCGTCATAACCACGCGTTGCTTCTCCGGCGAATGACACGCAGGCGTTTTTGCGCTGCACCAGACTTCCGGCTTTGCGAGCGGGATTGCCGGTTGCATCCATCTCGCTCGTTCGGGCCCGGCGGAGCGTGACGACTTGGCCGCCTTCCAATTTTGGCCGTTTTCCTTGCGGAAACCGATGCTGGGTCTCAGGGAGAAGTGCTCGTCTCGAACGTAGAAGACCTCCTTTGCGTGGCGAGGCGCTTCGAGTGGGATGAGCCATCGGAATACTGCCGAGACGACGCTCACCCGAGCGATCAAGGAAATTTGAGTGCTGTCGCCTGACCGTTCGAAATGCGAGAAGGCATGACGGCTGCACGCAAGAGTTTGGGATGCGCACATCGGAAACGCGAATCAGTCTCTGGATTGAGCGCGGGAGCGGAGCGACGAACCGATCCGCCCGGCGGGCATTCCCGCACGTTTGAGACGAAAGACCAGGACGCTGCATCGGCCGCCAGACACAATCGGCTGCTCGTGCGCTCGAACGCCACCTAAAGCCGTTCCGGTTTAGGCGGAATCGGGGAACGGCTCTAAGTGTTTATTTCATCGTGCTTCTTTTCGGAAAACCGTTTCCACTTTTCCGGAAGCACTCTAGCGAGGATCTTCCGAGGCCATGTCACGCTGCTCCGGCCCATCCCCACGGCTCACATGCATCGGCCGCAGCGCAGCAGGGCGCTTCGTGGGCGTTACCTTCGCGGTCCTGGCAGCAGGATTGGCGGGGTTGGCTGGGGGCACGGGCGCTCTGGCACAGGATGCCACCGAAGCCCGGGAAGCCGCCCTCCAACAGCATTTCGGCGGCGAGGTGAAGGGCCAGTACGGCGACTGGCAATACGTATGCAAACCACCGCCACCAGGCGCGAAGAACGAAGCCTGCGCCCTCGTGCAGAGCGTCACGGCCGAAGATCGCAAGAACGTCGGCCTCACGATCTATTTTCAGAAGTTTTCGAACGGCACGAAGGTGCTGCGCGTGTTCGCACCCGTCGGCGTCCTTCTTCCTCCGGGCATTGGCCTCAAGGTGGATGGCGCCGACATCGGACATGCCCCGTTCCTGCGCTGCCACACGTTTGCGTGCTACGCCCAGGTGACGGTCGAGGACAAGCTGGTCGAGCAGTTGAAGACCGGGAAGACAGCGATTTTCATCATCTTCCAGACCGAAGAGGCTGGAATCGGAATTCCGATTTCACTCGAGGGCTTTGACAAGGGCTTGGCGGCGCTCGAGTAGGACGCTTGCGCTCACGCTGCTTCGGAACGCGATCGTCTGAACAAGATGGAGCGCGCTTGAGCGCATGCGGACTCATAGCGAAGCCAGCCACGAAGCCCGTTACCCTGTGCGGAAACGAGCAATGCCGTTCACGCTCGCGAGCGCGCGCTTGCACGCGCGGAGGCGGCCGATCAAGCGACGCGACGCTGGCCAATGGCCTCCTGCCGCATCGGCGCGTCGACGTCCCTATCCTTGCTGCCGCTGAAATTGATGTAATCACGCTCCGCCCGCTCGCTCTCGGTCTCACCGAAGACGTCCAGCGGTGACCAGGCATCGAAGATCCGGCGGTAGCCTTCAGTGTACTGCTCCGTCGCCGTCCGCCAGAAGGCGAGTTGCTCATTGACGACGTCATACGGCGTACGGCACTGCGCCAGCCGCGGGCCGATGTGCATGTAGGCCTGCGTTCTTTTATTGACGAGCGCGGACCATGCGAGTTGTGAGCGCATCAGGGCCTTGAATGGCGCACCCATCCGCTGCGAGAGATCGTGCACGCCTGTTTGCGCCGAGAAGGGATTGGCGACACCGCAGGCCTGGCTGGTGCGCTCGAAAAACGACGCATAGACGTCGAACAACGGTCCGAAGGGACCGAACGTTTTGGAATCGAATTCCGGCTGATGATCCGTTCCCATCGCTTCAACTCCCTACTCCGATCCGGCAGCTCTGCCGAACCTTTGTCTACATTCGTCAGCGTAGACACAGCATGTCGAGAAAGCAATTGATCAAGAACAATCGGCCATCATGAGGATGATGGCGAAACGTCGATAAGTATATCGCGTTCAATACACGCAGCGGGTCCATCTCGCTGGCACATCTCATTCAAATACTTGTCACGGTCCGTGTTACCTGAGAGCGAGCGGGATCGGCCAACCAAAGTTGATGGCAGGCAATTTCTCGGTTTTCTTCTTTTCCGGAGTGTCGTCTAGAGGCGCAGAGAGGCGGGAAGCTTGTGACGCGAGCCTCCCGCCCGATGTCATGCGCGATCAGCGCGTTGCGCGAACTATCAGCCTCATCAAACAGCTCGCGCTGTTTGGTCCCATCATGGACCGGAAGACACTCGAGAACGTGAACCAGTCTCTCAAACAAAGATCTCGAGTACGTTCGCCCCGCAACGGCGGGTCCATCAAGCGTGAACGTGCTCGAGAGTGCTTCCGGAAAAATGGGAACCGGTCATGGCGAAGCCGTGCACTTATGGTGTCCGAGAAGAAGCACGAGGATACATAAGCTTAGAGCCGTTCCCCAATTCCGCTTAAACCGGAACGGCTCTAGGTCGCGAACTTGGACTTGAGGAAGCCGAGCACGAGCGCCGTCACGGCACCACTGACGCCGCCGGTGGCAAATCCGCCCAAAATCGCGTTGATGTCGAGCCCCGAGGCAGCCGCGGCCGTACCCAGCCCGAGAAGCTGGCCGAGCAGCTGCCCGCCAATGCCGCCCCCGATTGCGCCGGCGATCGTGTTGCCGATCGTCCCGAGGGTATCGTTCTTAGTTGCGGCTGCAGCGGCATTGCCGCCGACCGCACCGCTCACAGCCTGGATGAGAAGTGATGTAAGGTCCATCTTGATCTCCCCAATGCAATCGACGTGCTCCGACGATCAGAGCAAATCGAAGCAAGCATTGACGAGATTTCCTCAGCCTTGAGTCGAGCGCAAGCGATGATTGGCTCTGGAAGATCGACAATCCAAAGAAGAGGCCGCGGAGACACGCCCTCTCGAGCGGCCAAATAGAACCTTGCAGTCCAGTGCCTTCGCAGTGCAAACATCATCTTGAAGCAACGACGAGAGAGCCTTCGATGAACGTGCACGTCATTCCGACGCCCGCTTCCGCCGCGGACCCGGTCCGCCATGACTGGACCCGCGCCGAGGCGCAGGCCATCCATGACCTGCCGTTCAACGACCTCTTGTTCCGCGCGGCGAGCGTCCAGCGCCGCCATTTCGACCCGAACAAAGTCCAGCTCGCGCGCCTGCTCTCCGTCAAGACGGGCGGCTGCGCGGAGGATTGCGGCTACTGCAGCCAGTCGGCGCACCACGCCTCCGGCCTCAAGGCCACCAAGCTAATGGAGGTGGAGCGTGTGCTCGAGGAAGCCCGGCGCGCCAAGGCGCAGGGCGCCACGCGCTATTGCATGGGTGCCGCCTGGCGCCAGCCGAAAGCTCGCGACATGGAGGCCATCGTCGCTATGGTCGAAGGCGTCAAGGCCCTCGGCATGGAGACCTGCATGACGCTCGGCATGCTCTCCGATGAGGATGTCGGGAAGCTCAAGGGCGCCGGCCTCGACTACTACAATCACAACATCGATACCTCGGAGCGTTACTATTCCGAGATCATCAAGACACGCACCTTTGCAGACCGGCTCGACACGCTCGCACGCGTGCGCGACGCGGGCATCAAGGTCTGCTCGGGGGGCATCGTCGGTCTCGGCGAGACCATCGAGGACCGCATCGACATGCTGGTGACACTGGCGAACCTCGACAAGCATCCCGAGAGCGTGCCGATCAACATGCTGATCCCCATTCCCGGAACGCCGCTCGAAAATCGCGAGAAGGTCGATCCGATCGCCTTCGTGCGCATCATTGCGCTCGCACGCATCATGATGCCGGCATCGTTCGTGCGTCTCTCTGCGGGCCGCACCGAGATGAGCGAGGAAACGCAGGCGCTCTGCTTCTTCGCCGGCGCCAACTCGATCTTCTGCGGCGACACCCTGCTCACCGCCGACAATCCGGGCGAGGACAAGGATCAGGTCCTGTTCCAGAAGCTCGGCATCGAGCCTCTCGCCCTTGATGGCGAGACCGATGAGGCCGGCGCCGCTCAGGATACGGATCACGCCGGCTGCGGCTCAGATACGACATGTCAGCCGGCCACGAGCGGGCGCTGAGGGCACTCGAGCGCCGCGGGCGTCTGCGCGCGCTCGCGCCTCGCCGCGGCATCGATTTCGCATCCAACGATTATCTGGGCCTTGCCGCCTCACCTGAGCTCGCAGAGGCTGCCGCCAGCGCGCTCGATCGCGGCGTGGCCTTGGGCGCCGGCGGCTCGCGCCTACTGCGCGGCAACGATCCGGAGCACGAAGCACTCGAAGCCGAAGCGCAAGCCTTCTTCGGCGCTGAAAGCTGCCTCTATTTCGGTGGCGGGTTCATCGCCAACTACGCGCTTTTTTCCACGCTGCCCGCCCGCGCCGATCTCGTCGTCCACGACGCACTGATCCACGCCAGCGTCATCGATGGCATGCGCGCCGGCAAAGCCACCGTCACAGCCGCCACCCACAACGACGCCCAGAGCTTCGACGACGCCATCGCCCGCTGGCGGGCGGCGGGCGGCACGGGGCGCCCTTGGATCGCCGTCGAAAGTCTCTACTCCATGGACGGCGACCGCGCCCCGCTCTCCGACCTGATCACGGTCACGCGCCGCCACGATGGCTATCTCGTCGTCGACGAGGCGCACGCCACGGGCGCTCTCGGTCCGGACGGGCGCGGCCTCGCCCACGATCTGGAGGGCGCACCCGACGTCATCTCGCTTCACACCTGCGGCAAGGCGCTCGGCGTGAGCGGCGCACTCCTGCTCGCTCCACGTCTCATCCGCGACTATCTCATCAACCGGGCGCGCCCCTTCATCTATGCGACGGCGCCGTCGCCGCTGATGGCCGCCACTGTGCGCGCCTCTCTCGAGATTGTTCGCCGAGATGCTCCTCGTCGCGAGCGGCTTGCACGCCTCGTCGCCTTTACCGGAGAGGAGCTTGCGCGCCGCTCAGGGATCTCTCCCTCCGGCTCGCATATCCAGCCGGTCATCTTGGGCGCCGACGAGCGGGCCGTCTCCGTCGCCCGCGCCCTCATCGACGAGGGATTTGATGTGCGCGCGGTGCGCCCGCCGACCGTTCCCGAAGGCACGGCGCGCCTGCGCATCTCACTCACCCTCAACGCCGGCGAAGAGGCCGTTGCGCGTCTCATCGATACGCTCGCGCCCCTGCTGAACGAGACGGCGGCATGATCGAAGCCAAGACGAACGCATCCTCCCCCTGGCGGGGAGAGGTTAGGGGTGAAGGGAACCCAGGACCCCAGCCGTTGGGGACCCCCCCCCTCCCAGCCTCCCCCACAAGGGGGGAGGAGTCGTGGCCGGTGCCGCGTCGCAAGCACACCCAACGCGTCTTCTTCCGGCAAGAGCGAAACTCAAATTTCCCCCTCCCCCTTGTGGGGAGGGGTCAGGGGTGGGGGGACCCGGATCGGCCCGCCGTTGAAATTCCCCTCCATACCTCCTCCGCGAGGGGCGAGAAGCCATGGCCCGCTACACGATGTGAGCCCGCCCTTCGTCTCCTTCTATTGCGCAGAGATGATAGGACGGTGCCCATGACCCAAGGCCTCATCGTTACGGGAACCGATACCGATGTCGGCAAGACGGTGTTCGCCGCCGCGCTCGCCGGTGCACTCGGCGCGACCTATTGGAAGCCAATCCAGTGCGGCCTCGACGGCGGCGGCGACAGCTCACGCATCGGCGAGCTATCCGGCCTCTCTCCGAGCCGCATTCACCCCGAGGCGTTCCGGCTCGCACGTCCCGAGTCGCCCCACCGCGCCGCCGAAGCGGAAGGCCGCGAGATCAGCCTGGCACAATTGGATCTTCCGCCCGTCGAAGGCCCGCTCGTCGTCGAGGGCGCGGGCGGGCTCATGGTTCCGGTCAATCGCCACCTGCTGATGATCGATCTGTTCGCGGCCTGGCGCCTGCCGGTCGTGCTGGTCGCGCGCACCGCTCTCGGTACGATCAACCACAGCCTGCTTTCGATCGAGGCCTTGAACGGGCGCAACATCCCCATTCTCGGCATCGCTTTCGTCGGCGACGAGATGCCGGATACGGAGCACACCATCGCCGCCATGGGCAACGTGCGCCGCCTGGGGCGCCTCCCCCGCCTCGCGCCGCTCACCCGCGATAGCCTCGCTGCCGCCTTCGCTGCCAACTTCCGCCTCGAGGACTTCTCCTGATGACACGCGGCACCGTCTGGCATCCCTTCACGCAGCATGCGCTGGAGCCGCAGCCGATCGCGATCGCACGCGCTGAGGGCGCCTGGCTGGAAACAGCCAACAAGCGCCGCATCCTGGACGGGATCTCCTCATGGTGGGTCATCACACACGGTCACCGTCACCCGGCGATCGTCGCGGCCGTCCACGCAGAGATCGACCGGCTCGACCAGGTGATCTTTGCCGCGCTCACCCATGAACCGGCCGAGAAGCTCGCCGAGAAGCTCGTCAGCCTCGCCCCGCCCGGCCTGGCCCATGTCTTCTATTCCGACAGCGGCTCCACCGCCGTCGAGGTGGCGCTCAAGATGGCGCTCGGCTACTGGCGCAACATCGGCGAGCCTCGCACGCGCATCGCGGCCCTCGAGCACGGCTACCACGGCGACACCATCGGCACCATGTCGGCGGGCGCCCGCGGTGTGTTCAACGCTGCATACGAGCCGCTCCTGTTCGATGTGGTGCGCATCCCCTTTCCGCATCCAGGACGCGAGCAGGAGACGCTCGACGCGCTCGACGCGGCGGCCCGCGAAGCCCCGCTCGCCGCCTTCATCGCCGAGCCTCTGATCGCCGGCGCCGGCGGCATGCTGATTTACGGCGCGGAAACGCTTGCCGAGATGAAGCGCATCTGCGAGCGCCATAACGCCCTCTTCATTGCCGACGAGGTGATGACCGGCTGGGGCCGCACGGGCACGCTCTTTGCCTGCACCCAGGCGGGTGTTACGCCCGACATCCTCTGCCTCGCCAAGGGCCTCACAGGCGGCTCCGTTCCTCTCGCCGCAACACTTGCGACGCCCCGCATCTTCGAGGCGCACTATTCCGAGGATCGCGCACGCACGTTCTTCCATTCGTCGAGCTTCACCGCCAATCCGGTGTGCTGCGCAGCCGCCCTTGCCAACCTCGGGATCTGGGAAACCGAGCCCGTCCTGGAGCGCATCGGCAAACTCGCCGCGCTGCAAGCCGAGCACATCGCTGCTTTTGAGACTGACAGCCGTTTCGAGAACCCGCGCCGCATCGGCACCATCGCCGCACTCGATCTCAAGGTGACGGACAGCGGCTATCTCGCATCAGCCAGCCTCGCGCTCCGCGCCCACTTTCTCGCCTCGGGCGTACTGCTGCGTCCGCTCGGCAATACGATCTATGTGATGCCGCCCTACTGCACGACGGCCGCCGATCTCGCGCCGGTCTACGACGCCATCCGCTCCGCCCCAGACGTGCTCACGCGATAAAGAGCTTCCGAAAATAGGAACCGGTTTCCCGGATGCAGTCTTGACATCGCGGGTCAAGGCTTGCGCCGACGCCAGTGCAACGTCTCCTTGGATTCAGCCACTCCCCGCCAGCACAACGTCACCCCGGCGAAGGCCGGGGCCCACGCAAGCTTCTGCGGGCTCGACATCGGAGAGCGGCACCGCCCGCTCACCCCGCCTTGGCCCTCAGCACATACGCCGTCTCCTCGAGCGAGGTCACGCCTCGCGCCTTGAGGCCCGGACTTGCGGCGAGACCATCGCGGCTTTCGAGCACGTCGATGTCGTACGTCTCGGCGAAGAGCTCGGCCACGTTCATGAGCGGCGTAGAGAACGGCGGTCCGGGAATCTGCCCGACGGGGTAAGCCAGCGAGACCAGCAGCATCGGCGCCGCGGCCGGGATGATCTCCATCAGCCGGCGCGCATAGCGCACCTGCAGCGAATGCGGGAAAGCCACGAGCGCGGCGCGGTCGTACACGGCCCCGACCTCGCGCGTGACCTCGGCTGGAAGCTCGAAGACGTCTCCGCACCAGATGCTGATCGGGCCCGCCGAGCGCACGACGAACGCCCCGCGGGCGTTTGTGTCTGCTTCGATCCCCTGTTCACGGAAGAAGTCGTCCACCGCCAGCGGCGAGAGCTCGACGCCGATAACGCGATGACCCTGCGAGGCGAGCCAGACCATATCGCGGCTCTTTCCGCAGAGCGGCACGAAGACGGTGCTGCCTGGCGCCGCCCCAAGCGAGGGCCAGTGCGTCACCAGCAAATCGTTTCCTTCCGGCTGGTGAAAACCGATCTCGCCCTTCTGCCAGCGCTCGATCCAGAAGCCGGGCGTCAAAGCCGTGTCATCCACATCCTAGCTCCGGTAGTCTGCATTGATGGCTATGTAATCGTGAGTGAGGTCGCAGGTCCATACATGTGCGGCCGCCTCGCCGACCCCCACATTGATGCGGATCACGATCTCACGGTTTTTCATGTAGGCAGCAGCCGCGGCCTCGTCATATTCGGCCGACCTTTCGCCATTCCACGCCACGCAATGCGCGCCGAACCAGATCGAGAGCTTGTCGCGGTCTGCCGCCTCTCCCGCTTTGCCGACCGCCATGACGACGCGGCCCCAATTGGGATCCTCGCCGGCGATCGCCGTCTTGAGGATCGGCGAGTTGGCGCAGGCGAGCGCGATTCTGCGCGCGGCCTCCACGCTCTCCGCGCCCTCGACCACGAACGTCACGAACTTCGACAGGCCCTCTCCGTCCTTCGCCACCTGGATGGCAAGGTCGCGCATCAGATCGTGCAGGGCGCGCGAGAAGTCCGCGAGCGCCTCGGCGCCGACCTTCTCGACCGGCTCCTGGCCGCGCGCCCGCGCCGCGCCCGTCGCGAACACGAGGCAGGTGTCGCTCGTCGAGGTATCGCCGTCCACGGTCATGGCGTTGAACGTGGTTTCGACATGCTCGGAGAGCAATGCCTGAAGCGCCGCGGCGGCGATGGCTGCATCGGTGAAGATGAAGCAGAGCATCGTGGCCATGTCCGGCGCGATCATGCCCGCGCCTTTGCAGAAGCCGTTGATCGTCACCTCGACACCGCCGATCGATGTCCGGCGCGTCGCGAGCTTGGGATAGGTGTCGGTGGTCATGATGGCCCGTGCTGCGGCCTCGAAGGCGTCCGGCACGGCACTGTTCACGAGACCGTCGATGAGATGCACGAAGCGGCCCGCGTCCATCGGCTCCCCGATCACGCCGGTCGACGAGACGAACACCTCGTGCTCGGCGCAATTTGCCGCCGCCGCCCCCGCTGCGACTGTGCGGTCCACGGCTTCCCGGCCCTTCATTCCCGTGAACGCATTGGCGTTGCCAGAATTCACGATCAGCAGCCGCGCCGCGCCGCCCGCAAGGTGCTTCCGGCAGGCAAGCACAGGTGCGGACGCCGTTTTGGAGCGCGTCAGCACGCCGGCTACGGTCGTACCCTCATCCAGCACGGCGACCATCAGATCGGTGCGGCCCTTATAGCGGATCCCGGCCTCTGCCGTTGCAAACCGCACTCCCGCGAGCGGCGCGAGCCGCACAAGCTTTTCGGGCACGAAGGGCGAGCGGTGGGAAATCTTACCCATATGTGGAGCTCCAGGCGGGAAACGGCGGCACGACGCCGAACTGCGGAGGGATCGGCGTCCGGCGGCAAACTCTAGAGCGTCTTCCGATCCGATGGAATCGGATCGGACACTTTGGAGCCTGATCGTATGAGGTGGATGGGGACACACATTCACCGAGAACGTGAAACAGCCTCTCAAATAAAAACTTAGAGCGCGTTCAAGCCGCGCAATCCGATTCTAATAAGAGTGAACGCGCTCTAGGTGTTTGATGAGACCGATGTTTCACGCTTCGGGCTGGTTGTCACTGCTCCGCGGTTCCGGAGAGGACCTGCAGGACGAACACGCCGGCGATGATGAGGCCCATGCCGGCCAACGCCGCAAAATCGAGCTTCTGCGCATAAAGCAGCCAGCCGGCCACCGAGATCAGAACGATGCCGATCCCCGACCAGATGGCGTAAGCGATGCCCATGGGGATGGTCTTCAGCGCAAGCGAGAGGAAAAAGAACGCGGATCCGTAGCCTATGACGACCACAACCGAGGGCAGGAGCCGCGTAAATCCATCCGACGCCTTCAAGGCCGAGGTCGCTGCGACCTCCAAGAGAATGGCGAAGATCAAAGCGAGTTGGCTGGGCATGGCTGCTCTCCGATGGCGTTGGTGCAAGGCATAGCAGCCTACCCTGCGCCGACGCTACCGGATTTTCCAGAGAAGCAACTGGATTTCGCTAGAGGAACAACAGGGGGGGGCGTAACGCGCCCCAGCTCCTGTTCGGCAGGAACGGGCACGCGAGCCTTCAGTCCTTTTTCTCGGGCTGGCCGCCTTGCGTCTCAGGCTGGCCCTCCTGCTCCATCTTCTTGATCTGCTCTTCGAGCTGCTCTTCCTGAAGCTTCTTCCGGGCCGCAGCTATCGCCGTCTCCTGCCGCACCTCTTCGCGGATCTCGGCATCAACGTAGTCAATTTCGGCCTTCTCGCGCAGCTCCGTCGCCACTTGCTGGCCTTTCTGCTGCACCATGCCGTCGACGATCTGGTCCTTGACCTCCTCGTACGTCGGCAGCGCTTTTTCGCGGCGATCGTCGACCTTGATGATATGCCAGCCAAACTTGCTCTGCACCGGCTTCGAAACCTCACCCTTCTTGAGCGCGAAGGCCGCCTCCTCGAACTCCTTCACCATCTGTCCCTTGCTGAAATAGCCAAGCTTGCCGCCGTTGGCCTTCGAGCCGGGATCGCTGGAATAGGCTTCCGCGAGCTTGGCGAAGTCCTCGCCCTTCTCGACCTTGCCGAGAACCTCTTTCGCCTTGTCTTCGCTCTCGACGAGGATATGGCGTGCGTCGATCTCATCCTCCTTCGGGATCATCTTGACCTTGTCGTCATAGATGCCCCGCACGAGCCCCTCTCCAATCGCGCCCTTGACGGACGCTTCGTAGAAGGCATCGCGCTTGGCCCGGGTGCTCCAATAGGCAAGGCGTCGCTCGAAGTCCGGACCGCTCGTCAGCTTCGCCCCGTCGGCCGCATCGGCGAAGAGGCGCATTTCAATCAGGAATTCGAGCAGGAGACGGCGGCGCTTATCGGCCGGAACGCTGTTGATCTCGGCGCCAACCTCGGTCTCCGCCAGCTTAAGATCGGATTCCTTGATCTCGGCCCCGTTGATCCGCGCCAGCACGGCATCCTCGGCGAGCGCCTGTCCCCTGCCGGCAAGCTCCGGAGCGACGAGGAGCGCTGCACCGGCCATCGTAAACACCGCAATACGGGCCACACTGATGTATTTCACTGAGCTGCTCCTGGAGGTTGATGCGCCTGGAGCCTGCTCACTTTCGCTCCCACGAATGCCGGATTCGAGAAGAAGTAAGGACCACGTAAGGCGCTTGTAAGGTTATGGGCCGAGGCATCCATAGACGAAGCCCGGCCTGTGTGCCAAGTTAACAATTGCAGATGTTTGACCCCGCTCTCCGGGATGCGGGCTCACGAGCCTGGCCTAAGCGACTCTGAGGAGCCCCTTACGAGGATACAGCGCCAGTGCGTTGACAATTCCGGGCGTCGATCCTTATCTCTGCCCGCAAGTGGCCAATCGGCCGGATTGGCGCTTCCGCGGCTCTCCAGCTTTTGGTGTGTAACCGCCGGGCGCGGCCTCTGGCGAGCACGGCCGGGTGTTAATCCCGCCTCTCCCAGTTGTCCAGCGCATCATCGCCAAGCTCACGATTTGAGGAACGAACTTGATGCTCTCCATCGGCTCCTTCGGCTCGCTCGCCTCGAAGATCTTCGGCTCGTCCAACGATCGGCGCGTGAAGAGCTTCCGCTCCCGCGTGGAGGCCATCAACGCGCTCGAGCCGGAGGTGGAAAAGCTCACCGATGCCGAGCTCCGCGCCCGCACGGAGACGTTCCGCGAGCAGTATCGCGCCGGCACCTCGCTTGACGACCTGCTCGTCCCCGCCTTCGCGACCGTCCGCGAGGCGGCCAAGCGCGCGCTCGGCCAGCGCCATTTCGATGTGCAGCTGATCGGCGGCATGGTGCTCCACGAGGGCAACATCGCGGAGATGAAGACGGGCGAAGGCAAGACGCTCGTCGCCACCCTCGCCGTCTATCTGAACGCCCTTGCCGGCGAGGGCGTTCATGTCGTCACCGTCAACGACTATCTCGCCAGCCGCGACGCCGAATGGATGGGCCGGGTCTATCGCTTCCTCGGCCTCTCGGTCGGTACCATCGTCCATGGTCTCGACGACGATCAGCGCAAGACTGCCTACGCTGCCGACGTCACCTATGCCACCAACAACGAGCTGGGCTTCGATTACCTGCGCGATAACATGAAGCTCAGGAAGGACGAGATGGTCCAGCGCGGCCACGCCTTCGCCATCGTCGACGAGGTGGACAGCATCCTGATCGACGAGGCGCGCACGCCGCTCATCATCTCAGGCCCCCTCGAAGACCGCGCCGACCTCTACGTCGCCGTCGACAAGCTCATCCCGCGCCTGACCAAAGAGGAATACGAGCTTGACGAAAAGCAGCGCCAAGTCTCTCTCAACGAGGCCGGCAACGAGCGCATGGAGCAGCTCCTTGCGGAAGAAGGGCTGATCAAGGGCTCTCTTTACGACATCGAGAACGTCTCGTTCGTCCACCACGTCAACCAGGCGCTCAAGGCACACAAGCTCTTCCAGCGCGACAAGGACTACATCGTCAAGAGTGGCGAGGTCGTCATCATCGACGAGTTCACCGGCCGCATGATGCCGGGCCGGCGCTACTCGGAGGGCCTGCATCAGGCGCTCGAGGCCAAGGAGAACGTCGAGATCCAGCCCGAGAACCAGACGCTGGCCTCCATCACCTTCCAGAACTACTTTCGCCTCTATAAGAAGCTTGCCGGCATGACCGGCACGGCGATGACCGAAGCTTCGGAGTTCATGGACATCTACGGCCTCGACGTCATCGAGATCCCGACCAACCTGAAGATCTCGCGCATCGACGACGACGACGAGATCTATCGTACCCAGAGCGAGAAGCTCGGCGCCATCGTCACCACGATCGCGGACTGCCACCGCCGCGGCCAGCCCATTCTCGTCGGCACCACCTCGATCGAAAAGTCCGAGCAGTTGTCGGAGCTCCTCAAGGATCGCAAATACATCGAGAACCTCGGCAAGTCGCTCCTCGCGCAGGCTGAGAAGATGAAGGATGCCAAAGAGGGCAAGTCATCGCCCGAAGGCGATCTCAAGGCGTACTTCAACGACATTGGCGCCCATCTGATCGAGATTGGCTCGGCCAAGGGCAAGGCGGGCGAGGACCCCATCCCTCATCAGGTGCTGAACGCCCGCTATCACGAGCAGGAAGCCAGCATCATCGCCCAGGCCGGCAAGCCCGGCGCCGTCACCATCGCCACCAACATGGCCGGCCGCGGCACCGACATTCAGCTCGGCGGCAACGTGGAATATCAGCTGCGCGACTGGATCGCTGCAGAGACCGAGGCCGGAAACGCACCGGACGAGGAAGCCGTCGCCAAAAAGCGCGCCGAAATCGAGGAACTCGTCAAAGAGCAGCGGAAGATCGCGCTCGAGATGGGCGGTCTATATATGGTCGGCACCGAGCGTCACGAAAGCCGGCGCATCGATAACCAGCTCCGCGGCCGCTCCGGCCGTCAGGGCGACCCCGGCCGCTCGAAATTCTATCTCGCGCTCGATGACGACCTGATGCGCATCTTCGGCTCCGACCGCATGGAGAGCGTCCTGAAGACGCTCGGCCTGCAGGAAGGCGAGGCCATCACCCATCCGTGGATGAACAAAAGTCTCGAGATGGCGCAGAAGAAGGTCGAGGCACGAAACTTCGACATCCGCAAGCAGATCCTGAAATACGACGATGTGATGAACGATCAGCGCAAGGTCATCTTCGACCAGCGCAAGGACATCATGGCCGAGGACGAGGTTTCCGACATCATCACGGAGATGCGCTCCCAGGTGTTGAGCGATCTCGTCTCCCGCTTCATTCCGGAGAGAGCCTACGCCGAGCAGTGGGATATGGCTGGCCTCAAGGAGGCGGTCGAGGCGATCTTCGGGCTCGACCTTCCGCTCGAGGAGTGGAGCGCCGAGGAAGGCATCGCCGATGAGGAGATCCTGGAGCGACTGAAGAGCGTCGTTGACGAGAAGGCGGCGCGAAAGGCGGTCGAGATCGGGCCGGATACGTACCGGCAGATCGAGAAGATGGTCCTTCTGCAAACGCTCGACCATCTCTGGCGCGAGCATCTGGTAACCCTCGAGCACCTGCGCCAGGTAATCGGCTTCCGCGCCTATGGCCAGCGAGACCCGCTCAACGAGTACAAGAGCGAAGCGTTCATCCTGTTCGAGAGCATGCTATCGCGCCTGCGCGAGGCGACGACCGGGCAGCTCATGCACGTTGAGCTTGCCCCGCCGGGCGAGCAGCCGCCCGAGCTCGAGATGCCCGAACTTCCGGAGATGCATGCCCATCACATCGATCCGCAGACCGGACACGATGAGCTCTCCGCAGAGCTGGCAATGGTGGATGCGGCCATCGCGGCGCGCGGGCGCGGCAGCCCCACGCCGGAAAAGCGTGCTCCGCTCCAGACGCGCAGGGCCGCCGGCGATATCGATCCCAGTGATCCCGCAACCTGGGGCAAGATCTCGCGCAATGCACCCTGCCCGTGCGGCTCTGGCAAGAAGTACAAGCACTGCCACGGCAAGTACGATTGATTAGAGTGGGCCGGTCGTGGCGGAGCCATCCACGCCAAGCGTCCGAGAAGAAGCACGAAGAAACAAAACCTAGAGCCGTTTTCCCAACTCTACCTAAAGCGGAACGGCTCTAGGGCCTGATCGATCTCGGTAGCTGCGGCCCGTACCCGCCGAGACCGTAATTCCGGCTCTCATGCACGGACTTAGACGACGATCGCGTCGGGCCTGTCCGTCCGGAGCTTTGAAGCACGGCTCGCGTCACAAGGACAAACGCATTCAGCGTGATCCGCAACGTGTGCGGGCCTTCGCGTGCTGTCAGCCGTTTCTCAGCCGTCATCGGTCTGCCTGTAATCGCCGCATTCAGCAAAAGGTTCATCGGCACGCGCGGCCAGACTCGAGCACTGCCCATCAATGCGCTGATCTAAAAAAACCTTCACTCGGCGATGAAAAAAGGTCGGCAATTCCCGAGAAAAACATACTGTTAATCACGATATAATCAGCACGCAGTTAGTTCATAAAGTAATTCTTGAGATTAATACATGCGTCGCCACAATTATTGCTTGATTAGGGCGAGCGTTGTCACAAGTATATTTAGAATATTAACGCGATGACTAGAATTGATCCGATATATATCTACGATTTTTACTGGATGTTAAATCAGTCCGCGTAGGGTTTCCGGCAGTTCCGCCGCGATGGCGTGTCCGCGCGCACGAACTGACAGGAAGTCAACAGGGAGTCTTCAAACCATGAGCAATCTTCTCTCGCGCTTTGCGAAGGACGAATCCGGTGCCACCGCGATCGAGTACGGGTTGATCGCCGCCCTCGTCGGCGTCGGCATCATCGCCGCCCTCACCACCCTTCAGGAATCACTGACCGGCATCTTCGAAGACATCGGCGGCGAGCTCGACGGCGCCATCACCAAGAAATAGTCGACCTTGCCAAAGCGATTTCCGGATTTCCGGAGGCAGGCAATCACCATATCAAGCCGTCCGGGCCCTCTCGGGCGGCTTTCCTTGTTTCTCATCGGCCCACCTTCCCACGGGCTACGGACCATGGCTTCGAGCCTGTGAGTGAAACATCGGCATGCTTCGTACCATCAAACGCTTCTGGGCTGACCAGAGTGGCAATAGCGCCATTGAATATGGGCTCCTGGTTGCGATCCTCGGAATGGGGCTCGTGTTCAGCCTGAGCAATCTGCAGGCGTCTTTGACGGAGTTTTTCAGCAGCTTTGACGCCTACATACCCGATTAATCGCTCGGCAGGTGCCACAGCCTAACGTCCTGTTTACCCCGGTCTGCGAAGCTGCTCGGAGTTCCTGCGTCCTGATCCGCGTTGAGGCGGAAAGAAACGCCGTTGAAGGTGCGCCACGTGCTCGCGTCCGCCATCCTCATGACCTTCGGCGCCATCATGGCCTTCGCGGCTGCGATGGACCTGATGACGATGACCATACCCAACCGCATCTCGCTGGCGCTGGTTGCGGTGTTCCTCATCGCCGCTCCCCTGATGGGGCTCGCTCCGGGTGCAATCCTGATGCATCTTGCGGCCGGTTTGCTGGTCCTTGCCGCCGGCATTCTCCTGTTCGCGATCGGCGGCTTCGGCGGCGGCGATGCCAAGCTTCTTGCGGCCGGCGCGCTCTGGATCGGCTTTGATCAGCTCCTGGCATTTCTGGTGCTCACCGCGGTTCTCGGCGGCGTGCTGGCCATCGCCATCCTCTATTATAGAAAGCTCCCCATCCTGGGCCTTCGCGCACCGCACTGGGCGATCAACCTCCATCAGCCGGGAGGCGCCATCCCCTACGGCATCGCCATCGCCGGTTCGGGCCTTCTGGTTCTGCCCCTGACGCCATGGATCGCCGCTGCCGGCTAGAGTGCTTCCAGAAAAGTGGGAACCGGTTTTCTGACGAGAAGCACGGAGAAATAAAAACGTAGAGCCGTTAAACCGGAACGGCTCTACGCCGGAGCGCATCCGCACGGCAGCGCTGGTCGCGTTAAAAGCAAACGCTCTCAAGCCGTTCCGGGACAGAAATTAACGACGCGTTGACGAATGTCCGTCAATCTTTCGCCCTGAGCAAAAGGTTTCGGCCAGATAAGGCCGTATGGGACAGCGCACGTGATGAGACGGCCTCAACTTATCGGATTGGCCATAGCCATGACGGCTGGCGTCATGGCGTTCGTCATGGTGCGCGGCATGGTCAACAAGCCGCCCGTCGAAAAGACGGTCGAGATCAAGGTCCAGTCGAGCGAGGTTTTGGTCGCCCGCACTGACATCGGGCTCGGCCAGATCACTAACGACACCGTGTTCCGCTGGCAGTCCTGGCCGAGCGAGACGGTGACCTCCGGCTTCATCACGCGCGCCGATCAGCCCGATGCGATGGCGCAGCTCTCCGGCTCCATCGCCCGCGCGCCGATCATGGCGGGCGAACCCATCACGCAGCAGAAGCTCGTCCGTGCCGGCCAGGGCGGGGTCCTCGCGGCCATCCTGCCCGCCGGCATGCGGGCCATCTCCACGCGCATCAAGGAGGAGACGGCCGCAGGCAATCTTATCCTGCCCAACGATCGCGTCGACGTGATCCTCATCCGCCGCGCCCGCAGCCGCAGCGGTCAGGAAGACTATGTCTCGGATCTCCTCTTCGCCAACGTGCGCGTGCTCGCCATCGGCCAGGAGATCGAGACCAAGGAGGGGAAGAAGACGGCGGGCGGCGCCAGCACCGCCACCCTCGAGCTGACGGGCCGCCAGTCCGAGCTCCTGGCGCTCGCAAACTCCATGGGAGAGATCTCGCTTTCGCTGCGTTCGATCGCCGATCTCGATCCCGAGCAAGGCCCGGTGGGCGGCGCCGATCCCTCCGCAAGGGAAAGCACCGCAATCCGCGTCCTTCGTTATGGCGCTGCGTCGCGCGCATACGGCGTTAACTGAGTATCTCCCGAGTCTTGTCCGTCAATAAGGCCCTTAACTAATGAAGAAGATTGGGACTCCGGTTGTACTGGCCATCTGGCTTGCCCTTCTGGCGGCAGCGGGCGTGAGCCCTGCCGCCGGACAGGATGGCGCATCGGTGCTGCGGATCAGCGCCATGGATGCGGCACCGCAAGTCCGCAGCGTCGCGCTTGGCTCCGGCAAATCGATGCTCGTCGAGTTCGATTTCGACCTCCGCGACGTCCTCGTCTCCGATCCCAAGAGCGTCGATGCGGTGGTTCAGACATCGAACCGCGTCTTTCTCATTGCCAAGCGGCCGGGGCAGACCAACGCCTTCTTCTTCGATGCGGACGGCCAGCAAATCCTGACCCTCGAGATCACGGTCGGCGCTGACGTTCGCGGTCTCGAGACGCTTCTTACCCGCCTCATCCCCGGCTCGAACATCCGCGTCGAGATGGCGGGCAAGTCCATCGTTCTGATCGGAACCGTCCGCACGCCCATAGATTCGAACCGCGCCACCGACATCGCCCGCGCATTCGCAGCCTCCAACTCCGATGGCTTCCTCGCCAACCAGACAGGTGCCACGGCATCCGGCGGAACGACGATCATCAACGCCAGCGACAGCATGCGATCTGGCGGAGGCGACGCGGCCAAGCCCGTCATCAATCTGCTTGGCGTCGAAGGCGAGGAGCAGGTGATGCTCCGCGTCGTCGTGGCTGAGGTTCAACGCGAGTTGCTGAAGCAGTTCGGCGTGAACATCGCAGCCGACATCAACGCCGGCAACTTCACCTGGAGCCTGCTCACCGCCAACGCCCTGCCGCTGACGGCCGCGGCCGGCCTCGGCGCGCTCCCCGTTCCGGGCATCGCCTCGGAAGGGTCCTGCGCGGGCGTCGCCTGCTTTTATAACGAGGGCCCGACCAACGGCACCTTCGGCAACTCCGGCACCGTCAGCGGGTGGAGCAACGGCGACTATCGCATCGGCAAGGCGCTGCGCGCGCTCGAGCGCGACGGCCTTGTCCGCACGCTGGCCGAGCCTAATCTGACCGCCATCTCTGGCGAATCCGCAAAGTTCCTGGCCGGCGGCGAGTACCCGATCCCCGTGAAGGATTCCAACGGCCAAACCTCGATCACCTATAAGGAGTTCGGCGTTGGCGTCTCCTTCACGCCCGTGGTGCTTTCAGAGGGCCGCATCAGCCTCAAGATCGAGAGCGAGGTGAGCGAGCTCTCCAACGCCGGCGCCATCGTTCTCGACTCGACGTCCATTCCCGCACTGAAGAAGCGCCAGGCGAATTCTACGGTCGAGCTCCCTTCTGGTGGCTCTATCGCGCTCGCCGGCCTCATCTCGGACGACGTGCGCCAAAACATCGACGGCTTTCCCGGCATCAAGGATGTGCCCGTATTGGGCACGCTGTTTCGCAGCCGCGACTTCATCAAGCGCGAAACCGAGCTCGTCGTCATCGTCACACCGTATCTCGTGAAGCCGGTCGCGCCGAAGGATCTGGCGAAGCCGCTCGACGGCCTCGCCGAGGCAACGGACCGGAAGGCGAACTTCATGGGTCATCTCAATCGCATCTACGGCACCGAGAGGGCGATGCCCATCGGCGACCTCAAGGGCGATTACGGGTTCATCGTTGAATAAGGCCGAGGCTGGAGACGCAATCATGATCAATCGACTTGCCTCCTTGCCGGCAGAGCTTGTCCCGCGCCGCGGCCTGCGCCTCGCCCCGCTCGCGCTCGGCCTCATCGCACTGGCGCTCGGCGGCTGCCGCCATGACGTCACCGCCCCCCAGGTTGCAGGATGGGCCATGGTCGATCCGTCTCAGCGCCATCCGATCATCGTGTCGCAGCAGCCGCAGACGATGCAGCTCCGCATCCCGGCCGGCGCGCGCGGCCTCAGTCCCCGCCAGCGCGCCGATGTTCTCGAATTCGCCGATCGCTCGCGCGCTCGCGATGCTGGCAACAGCCGGCTCGTCATCCAGGCTCCCGGCGGCGGCGCCAACGAGATCGCAGCTATGCATGCCGTCGGCGAGATCCGCCAGATCTTGGGCGACATGGGCTTTCCGGAAGCCTCGATCTCCGTCGAGGCCTATCACGCCGATCGGCGCGATGCCCCTGTGCGGGTCTCGTATCTGCGCTACGTCGCCGAAGCTCCCGTCTGCGGGTATTGGACCACAAACCTCGCGAGCCAGCGTGACAATGGGAACTATCCGAACTTCGGCTGCGCCAATCAGCACAATCTCGCCGTGTCGGTCGCAAACCCCGCCGATCTCATCGGACCGCGCACCGAGAGCGACCGGCCGAGCGAGCGCCGCGACGTCGTCTGGGACAAGTACAAGGCGGGCGAATGGACCGGCGCCAAGAAGAGCAACGACGACCGCGAGAAGATAACCATTCAGAAGTGACAGGTAGCATATCGATGTCGAAAGCGTTGCAGAGCTCGGCGTCCGAGCCGTTCGCGGCACCCTCTCCCTACGCCGTTGACGACCACGGCGTGAACGCGCCGTCGTTGAGTGACCGCGCGCGCCCGCTGCCACGAATATCGATCCAGGCCTTCTGCCAGACGCCCGATGTCGCCGAAGCCGTGCAGGCTGCGTCCGAGGACAGGCGCCTGAGCAAGACCCACGTCACCCTTCACATGGGCGGGATCGCGGCCGCGGTGGCTCACTATCAGGAAAGCCCGACGCCCAACCTAGTCGTTCTCGAATCCGATGCGTCGCAGACAGACCTCCTGGCCGAGCTCGACGAGCTGGCGCAGTGCTGCGATCCCGGGACCAAGGTCGTCGTCATCGGCAAAGCCAACGATGTCGTGCTCTATCGCGAGCTCATGAAGCGCGGCCTTTCCGAATATCTGGTCGCGCCCATAAGCCCGTTCGATCTGATGGAGTGCTTTTCGAGCCTCTATAACAACCCGGCGTCCGATCCTGTCGGCCAGGTCTTCGCCTTCATGGGCGCCAAGGGCGGCGTCGGCTCGTCGACGATCTCCCACAACGTCGCCTGGACGATATCGGAAGTCCTTGCCGCCAATATCGTCATCACGGACATGGACCTGCCCTTCGGGACCACCGGTCTCGATTTCAACCAGGATCCGGTGCAGGGAATTGCCGATGCCCTGCAGAACCCCGAGCGCCTCGACGAGGTTCTCCTCGATCGGCTTTTGACGACCTGTTCCAAGCATCTCTCGATCTTCGCCGCGCCGGCCGTGCTCGATCGCGACTTCGACATGACTCCCGAAGGATGCGAGACGGTGATCGACGTCGTGCGCCAGAACGTCCCGTTCGTCGCCGTCGATCTACCTCATGTCTGGACACCGTGGACGAAGCGCCTGCTGCTGCTCGCCGACGAGATCGTCATCACGGCCATGCCGGATCTCGCCAACCTGCGCAATGCTAAGAACCTGGTCGACCTCGTGCGGTCGGCGCGCAAGAACGACGCTCCGCCTCACCTGGTGCTGAACATGGCCAACATGCAGAAGCGCCCCGAGATCACGCAGAAGGAGTTCGAAGGCGCGCTCGGTCTCAAGGCTCTCGCTGTCATCGACTTCGACTGCGAGAACTTCGGCCAGGCCGCCAACAACGGTCAGATGGTTGAGGAGTACAATGCGAAGGCCAAGGCCGCGCAGGCATTCCGCGAGATCGCGCTCGCCCTCACCCACCGCCGGGAGGTGAAGGCGGAGAAGCGATCGGCGCTGGCGCCGCTCCTCGAAAAACTCAAGCTCATGCGCTGAGGGAAAGAATGTTCGGTCGGCGAACCACAGATCCTGGACAGCAGCATCGACGGATGCCCCAGCAGCCCGCGCCACCCGAGGCCGCGACAACGCCGCCAGCGGCAGCGCCCGAGGCAGCCCGTCTGCCGAGCGCTCCGCCTCAGCCGGCGCCGCGTCACACCGAGGCCAGCGAACCTCAGCGCCTGCATTCCGAAGAGTACTATGACGTCAAGACCACGGTCTTCAACGCGCTGATCGACACCATCGATCTGACGCAGCTCGCCAAGCTGGACAGCGCGGCGGCCCGCGAAGAGATCCGCGACATCGTCTCGGAAATCATCCAGGTCAAGAACGTGGTGATGTCCATCGCCGAACAGGAGGAGCTGCTCGAGGACATCTGTAACGATGTTCTGGGTTACGGGCCCCTCGAGCCCCTGCTCGCGCGTGACGACATTGCCGACATCATGGTGAATGGCGCTTCGACGACGTTCATCGAGGTCAACGGCAAGACGCAGAAGACGGGCGTGCGCTTCGCTGACAACCAGCAGCTCATGAACATCTGCCAGCGCATCGTGAGCCAGGTCGGCCGCCGCGTGGACGAGAGCAGCCCCATCTGCGACGCGCGCCTGCCCGACGGCTCCCGCGTCAACGTCATCGCGCCGCCGCTTGCCATCGACGGGCCGGCCCTCACCATCCGCAAGTTCAGGAAGGACCGGCTAACGCTCGACCAGCTGATGCGCTTCGGCGCCATCACGCCGCAGGCCAAGACCATCCTCGAGATCATCGGGCGCGTACGCTGCAACGTGCTCATTTCCGGCGGCACGGGCTCGGGCAAGACGACGCTCCTGAACTGCCTGACCGGCTATATCGATCATGACGAGCGCATCATCACCTGCGAGGACTCGGCCGAGCTCCAGCTCCAGCAACCGCATGTCGTGCGCCTCGAGACGCGCCCGCCGAACCTCGAGGGCGAGGGCGAGATCACGATGCGCGATCTGGTTCGAAACTGCCTGCGCATGCGGCCCGAGCGCATCATCGTCGGCGAGGTGCGTGGTCCGGAAGCGTTCGACCTGCTCCAGGCCATGAACACCGGCCACGACGGATCGATGGGTACGCTCCACGCCAACAGTCCGCGCGAGGCCCTGAGCCGTCTCGAAAGCATGATCATGATGGGCGGCTTCGCACTTCCCATCAAGACGATCCGCGAGATGATCGTCGGCTCGATAGACGTCATCATCCAGGCGGCGCGCCTGCGTGACGGCTCCCGCAAGGTTACCCACATCACCGAGGTGATCGGGATGGAGGACGACATCATCACGCTCCAGAATCTGGTCGTGTACGAGATCACTGGGGAAGATTCCTACGGCAAGCTGATGGGACATCACAGATCGACCGGCATCGCCCGCCCGGCCTTCTGGGAGCGCGCCCAGTATTATCGCGAGGAAGGCCGTCTCGCAGCCGCGCTCGCGGAGGCGGAGATGCTCGACGCAAACGGCAATCCTCTGGGCGAGATCCGCACCTGACCGAGAAGGAGCGGGACCAATGCACGATGCCAGCCTGATGCCTCTTCTCACCGCTCTAGTGGCCGCCGTCGCCATTGCAGCGGCGGCTTACGCCATCATGTACCCCTACATCTCCGCGGACCGCGTCAAGGACAAGCGTGTCGCGAGCGTCAGCGAAACACGCACGCGGAAGATTACCGCCGTCTCCGCAGCCGAGGTTGCCGCCAACCGCAAGAAGCAGGTTGCGGATAGCCTGAAGGATATGGAGAACCGGAAGAAGACGCGCGAGAAAGTCTCCCTTCGCCTTCGCATCGAGCGGGCCGGCCTCGACATCGAGCCCCGAACCTATTGGATCGCGTCGGCGGTTTGCGCCGTCGTCTCCGCCGCTCTCGCAAAAGCGTTCATTCCGGCATCCGCAGGAGGCCTCGCTCCCTTGTTGCTGATCGTGGCCCTGTTCGTCGGCGGCTTCGGCGTGCCGCGCTTCGCCCTCAGCAAGCTCACCGGCCGCCGTCAGAAGAAATTCGCAGCCGAGCTTGCGAACGCGATCGACGTCATCGTACGCGGCATCAAGTCCGGCCTGCCCCTGAACGAGTGCCTGGCGATGATCGCCAAGGAAAGCCCGGAACCAGTGGCGAGCGAGTTCCGCGAGGTCGTCGAGGAGCAGCGGGTGGGTATGCCGCTCTCGGAAGCACTCGATCGCCTGACGCGCCGCATCCCGCTAGCGGAAGTGAAGTTCCTCGCTATTGTGGTTGCCATCCAGCAGCAGTCCGGCGGCAATCTCGCCGAAGCGCTCTCCAACCTGTCGTCGGTCCTCCGAGACCGCTTCAAGATGGCGGCAAAGGTGAAGGCGCTATCCGCCGAGGCCAAGGCCTCCGCGATGATCCTTGGCGCGCTTCCGCCTGGTGTGATGCTTATGGTGCAGGTCTCCTCGCCGGAATACATCGCGCCGCTTCTCACCACCCGCACAGGCAACATCTTCATCGCAGTCGGCCTTGTTTGGATGGGGATCGGCATCATGGTCATGCGCAAGATGATCAATTTCAAATTCTAGGTGCGGAGGGGCGCGCTGTGCAGGATATCGTCGATACCGTCACGTCTCTGCCGCTGCTGGCAACGATGCTGGCCGCCATCTCGGCCTTCGCCACCATGCTCGCGCTCATCATGCCGATGCTCGCGCGCGACCGGCTGAACCAGCGTATGCGCGTCATGGCTCTCGAACGCGACAAGCTCCGCTCCCAGCGCCTTGCGGATCTGAACAGGGAGCGCGTGGGCAAGGTCAAGCTGCGCCACACGCCGAAGGGTTATATGCAGCGGATCGTCGACACGTTCGATCTGCGCTCCCAGTTCGACAACGAGGAACTGCGCAACAAGCTGAAGATGGCGGGCCTGCGCGGCGAGGCCCCGCTCGTCGCGTTCATGTTCTTCCGCGCCGCCGCGCCGCCGCTCGCCTTCGTTGTCGCCCTCATCTACCTCTTTTTCGTGGCCTCCCTGGAGGCATCCGTCAGCATGAAGCTGTTCTACGCCGTGCTGGCGGCAGCTGCGGGCTATTACCTGCCGAACGTGTTCATCAAGAACCTGGCGCAGAAGCGCCAGCAGGCCATCAAGATGGCTTTTCCCGATGCGCTCGACATGCTGCTGATCTGCGTGCAGTCCGGCATGTCCGTGGAAGCCGCCTTCGGCAAGGTGTCGAAGGAGGTTGCAAACCAGAGCGTCGAGCTTGGCGAGGAGCTGTCGCTCACCACGGCCGAGCTGTCCTATCTTCCGGACCGGCGCATCGCCTTCGAGAACCTCGCAAAGCGCACGGCCCTGCCCGGCGTCAAGGCAGTATGCACTGCGCTTATCCAGGCGGAACGCTACGGGACCCCGGTCGGGCAGGCGCTCCGCGTGATGGCCAAGGAGAACCGCGACATACGCATGGCGGAGGCCGAGAAAAAGGCGGCCGCGCTCCCGCCGAAGCTCACCGTGCCGATGATCCTGTTCTTCCTGCCAGTATTGTTCCTGGTCATTCTTGGCCCGGCCGCCATTTCGTTCTGGAAGATGCCATAGAGTGCTTCCGGAAAAGTGGGCACCGGTCATGGCGAAGCCGTGCAAGCAAGGTGTCCGATAAGAAGCACGAGGAAGCAAAAGCTTAGAGCCCGTTCACGTTTGCTGGATTCGATTTGGGATTCTCAACGCCCGCGAAGCGTGATTC
>NZ_DAIQCD010000029.1:0-32501 GCF_036780825.1 Hyphomicrobium sp.
CTTCGGTGTAAACGAAGCGCTCTACCACTGAGCTAACCGCCCGGAAGCGACAGTCCTACAGGGCGATGGCCCGCACTGCAAGATGGCAACGCATCACGATACCTGCCTCCCACCGTTGACCGTGCCGATTAGAGTGCTTCCGGAAAAGGAGGAACCGGTTTTCCGGAGAGAAGCACGAAGAAACAAAAACTTGGAGCCGTCCCCCGTTTCCACTTAAACCGGAGCGGCTAGGCAAGAAAGCCCTCTAGAGCCTGATCGTTTGAGGTGGATGCGGACACGCATTCACCAAGAACGTGAATCAGTCTCTCAAATAAAACACTTAGAGCGCGTTCACATAGCGCAATCCGATTCCGATAAGAGTGAACGCACTCTAAAACGCGAACGCGCCGCAGACGGCGGCGCGTTTGCAATTGCCAGCTCTCTCGAAACCGGACGCCCTCAGTTGAGCGCATCCTTGAGACCCTTGGCAGGGGTGAACTTCGCCACGCGCGAGGCCGGAATCTTGATGGTTGCGCCGGTTGCGGGGTTGCGGCCCTCACGCTCCTTGCGCGTCGCCACCTTGAAGGTGCCAAAATCCGGAATGCGCACTTCGCCGCCGGCCTTGAGCGAATCCCTGATGTGCGCCAGTGCGGCATCGATAACGATCCCGGCCTTTTCCTTGGTCAGGTCGCATTCTCTGGCAACGGCGTCGATCAGATCTTTCTTGCTCATTTTCCGTCCTCGTAACTGGTGGAATGGAAACGCCCATGAAGAGAATCGTGGGCGCATACCGATTGCTCCGCTCTCAGCGGACCGTGTCTTTCGGCGAATGTGGGCGACAAAAGCCTTTAACGATGGGGGCCGTCAAGGGGCAAATACCCGCTTCAGGCCTTAAAAAATCAGTGTTCCCTGGCTTCTTTGCCGCGGAGCGCCGGCGCCGAGACACGATGGTCGGAAACGAAAGGCGGGCGGCCTCCGGGATTTCCCGGAGCGCCACCCGCCCGTCTATCATGTCACGCTTGCGCGCTCAGTGCGCCATCACGCGCGAACCCGAGTCCTTGTCGTCTCCCGCCGTGGCTGGCGTCTCCACATCCCACTGGATGGCTTCAGGCACCCGTACGAGCGCCGTCTTGACGACATCCTCCATGCGCGCCACCGGCACGAGCTCGAGCTTCTTCTTCACCTCCTCGGGGATCTCCGCCAGATCCTTGACGTTGTCCTCGGGGATGATGACCGTCTTGATGCCGCCGCGCAGCGCCGCGAGCAGTTTCTCCTTGAGGCCACCGATCGGCAGCACACGCCCACGCAGCGTGATCTCGCCGGTCATCGCCACATCCTTGCGCACCGCGATGCCGGTCAGCACCGAGATAATCGCCGTCGCCATGGCGACTCCCGCCGAGGGGCCGTCCTTCGGCGTTGCGCCTTCCGGTACGTGGACGTGGATGTCCTTCCTCTCGAAGAGAGACGGCGGAATGCCGAACTCGACCGAGCGCGAGCGCACGTAGGCGTTTGCGGCCTGGATGCTCTCCTTCATCACGTCGCGCAGGTTGCCCGTCACCGTCATCTTGCCCTTGCCGGGCATCATGACGCCTTCGATAGTCAGAAGCTCGCCGCCGACCTCCGTCCAGGCCAGCCCCGTCACGATGCCGACCTGGTCTTCGAGCTCGGCCTCGCCGTAACGGTACTTCGGCACGCCGAGATAGTCGGCGATATTGGCCGCAGTGACCGTCACCGTCTTCGTGTCGGAGGTGAGCAGTTCCTTCACCGCCTTGCGGGCCAGCTTCGCGATCTCGCGCTCGAGCGAGCGGACGCCCGCTTCGCGCGTGTAGCGGCGGATGACCTCGAGCAGAGCGCCGTCCTCGACAACCCATTCGGCCGTTTCCAGCCCATGCGCCTGCTGCTGCTCAGGCAGCAGATGGCGCTTGGCGATCTCGACCTTCTCGTCCTCCGTGTATCCCGCAAGCCGGATGATCTCCATGCGGTCGAGCAGGGCCGGCGGAATGTTGAGCGTGTTCGCCGTGGTGACGAACATCACGTTCGAGAGATCGTAGTCCACTTCGAGATAATGGTCGTTGAAGGTCGCGTTCTGCTCCGGATCGAGCACCTCGAGGAGGGCCGCCGCAGGATCGCCGCGGAAGTCCTGTCCCATCTTGTCGATCTCGTCGAGGAGGAACAGCGGATTGACCCGCTTCGCCTTCTTCATCGACTGGATCACCTTGCCCGGCATGGAGCCGATGTAGGTGCGCCGATGGCCGCGGATCTCCGCCTCGTCGCGCACGCCGCCAAGGCTCATGCGCACGAACTCGCGGCCCGTGGCATTGGCGATCGACTTGCCAAGCGACGTCTTGCCGACGCCGGGCGGGCCGACGAGGCACAGGATGGGTCCCTTGAGCTTGTTGGTGCGCGCCTGCACCGCGAGGTACTCGAGGATGCGCTCCTTGACCTTCTCGAGGCCGTAGTGCTCGGCATCCAGGATCTGCTGCGCTTCCTCGATATCCTTCTTGACCTTGCCCTTGATGCCCCAGGGGATCGAGAGCAGCCACTCGAGGTAGTTGCGCACCACTGTCGCCTCAGCCGACATCGGGCTCATCTGCTTGAGCTTCTTGAGCTCGGCCGTGGCCTTGTCCTTGGCTTCCTTCGACAGCTTGGTGTTATCGATTTTCTCTTCGAACTCGGCGATGTCGTCGCGCTCTTCGGTGTCGCCAAGCTCCTTCTGAATGGCCTTCATCTGCTCATTCAGATAGTACTCGCGCTGCGTCTTCTCCATCTGGCGCTTGACGCGCGAGCGGATCTTGCGCTCGACCTGGAGCACCGAGATCTCGCTCTCCATGAGCGTATAGACCTTCTCCAGCCGATCCGAGACGACGGTCGACTCGAGCACGTCCTGCTTGTCCGAGATCTTCACCGCGAGATGCGAGGCGATCGTATCGGCGAGCTTCGAGTAATCCTCGATCTGCGCCACGGTGCCGAGCACTTCCGGAGAAATCTTCTTGTTGAGTTTGACGTAGTTCTCGAACTGCGACACCGCCGAGCGAGCCAGCGCCTCGATCTCGGTCTTGGTGCCGAGCGTCTCCGAGATGCGCTCGACCTCGGCCTCGAAGTAGTTCGGATTGTCGGTGTAGTTGAGCACGCGCGCGCGCGCCGTGCCCTCCACCAGCACCTTCACCGTGCCGTCGGGCAGCTTGAGGAGCTGCAGTACCGAGGCCAGCGTGCCGACCTGATAGATCGCATCGGTCGCCGGATCGTCATCGCCCGCGTTCTTCTGGGCTGCGAGCAGGATGTGCTTGTCCGCCCGCATCACCTCTTCGAGGGCGTTGATGGACTTCTCGCGCCCCACGAACAGCGGCACGATCATGTATGGAAACACGACGATGTCGCGCAGCGGCAGAACCGGATAGAGGTCGCGCGCGCCCGTCTTTTCTTTGCTCAGCTTTTCGTCGCTCATCATCGTCACCCGTTCAACTCTATGCCGCGTTCGCAAAGCTGCAGATCAAGGCCTTGTCAAGGCATGCCCACGCGCCCGCTCCTGCAAAGGCCAGTCTAGACCCCATCGGCCGCCGCATTATGGCCGAATCCGGGAAACCCACGCCGCATCGATGGGAGAGGGAAGCCCGACAGCTGCAACCGTTCTGAAAGAGCGCTGCCCGGGAAAGATGGGGATCGCCCCCGAGCTTATCAATCCAGCGCATCTCGCGCTTCCTCGGCCGTCGCGCCGCAGGCGCTCCCTGGCCGCGGCACGATCGGTAGATGTCTTCGGAAGGCAAATCGGCTCAGGACGCCGTCGAGCCTTTCTCCTCGACCCGCTCGGAGTAGATTCTGAGCGGACGAGCCCCACCCTCGACGACCTCGGGCCCGATCACCACCTCTTCGACGCCCTTGAGCGCCGGCAGATCGAACATCGTGTCGAGCAGGATGCCTTCCATGATCGAGCGCAGGCCGCGCGCACCCGTCTTGCGCTCGATCGCCTTGCGGGCGATGGCGCGCAGGGCATCCTGCGTCAGCGTGAGCTTCACGTCCTCCATCTCGAATAGGCGCTGGTACTGCTTGATGAGCGCGTTCTTCGGCTCCATCAGGATCTGCACCAGCGCGCTCTCGTCGAGATCCTCGAGCGTAGCGATCACGGGCAGGCGTCCGATGAACTCGGGGATCAGCCCGAACTTCAGCAGATCCTCCGGCTCGACCTGGCGCAGCACCTCACCCGTGCGTCGCTCCTCGGGGCTCGAGATATGAGCCCCGAAGCCAATCGACGTCCCCTTGCCGCGGCGCGAGATGATCTTCTCGAGCCCGGCGAACGCGCCGCCGCAGATGAACAGGATGTTCGAGGTATCGACCTGCAGGAACTCCTGCTGCGGATGCTTGCGGCCGCCCTGCGGCGGCACCGACGCGACGGTGCCTTCCATGATCTTGAGAAGGGCCTGCTGCACGCCCTCGCCCGACACATCGCGCGTGATCGAGGGATTGTCGGACTTGCGGCTGATCTTGTCGATCTCGTCGATGTAGACGATGCCGCGCTGCGCCCGCTCGACATTGTAGTCGGCGCTCTGGAGCAGCTTGAGGATGATGTTCTCGACATCCTCGCCCACATAGCCCGCTTCCGTGAGCGTGGTCGCGTCCGCCATCGTGAACGGCACGTCGAGGATGCGCGCCAGCGTCTGGGCGAGCAAAGTCTTGCCGCAGCCCGTCGGGCCGACCAGCAGGATGTTCGACTTGGACAGCTCGACGTCGTTGTTCTTGGCCGCGTGATTGAGGCGCTTGTAGTGATTGTGGACCGCCACGGACAGCACGCGCTTGGCGTGGAACTGGCCGATCACGTAGGAATCGAGAACCGTGCAGATCTCCTGCGGCGTCGGCACGCCATCGCGCGACTTGACGAGCGTGTTCTTGTTCTCTTCGCGGATGATATCCATGCACAGCTCGACGCATTCATCGCAGATGAATACCGTCGGACCGGCAATCAGCTTCCTCACCTCATGTTGGCTCTTCCCGCAGAAAGAGCAGTAAAGGGTGTTCTTTTCCTGAGCCATTCTAATTTCTCACCCACAGTCAGGAAGCATCCGGAAAAACCCGGAAATTCAAGGCCCAACGGGTCGTCTCGAAGGGCCGCTCGGCGTCTTGCGGCACACCCGCCGCGAGGAATACGAAACCACTGCTCCCGATCTCAACACGCTACTGTTCCCGAGATCAAGATTCGATTAAAGCCTTCCCCGCCGCAGGCCCATTCCGGGCCAGTGTTTGGTCCGGCCGAGAGGAAGCCGGAAATTCGAGGCGCCACTTCGGGTTAGGCTAGCCGGCGCAACCGGCCGCCAACCTTTGGCGACGCGGTTGGAGCGGAAAAGATACGTAGTAATCCGCATAGGCCTCTGCACAGGAAGCATAGCAAAGACCCGGCATTCTGGGCCGCCCGCGGAGGCGGTGCGACGGTGGGGCACACCGAGCTCCTGTTTTCGGTCTCAGGCGGGCTTCGGCTCAGAAAGCACGGCCTCGGCAGCGTCCTCACGCTGGGTCAGCACGCGATCGATGAGGCCGAACTCCTTGGCCTGATCCGCAGTCATGAAGTAATCGCGGTCCAGCGTCTTTTCAATTACGTCGTACGGTTGCCCCGTATGCTTAACGTAGACCTCATTAAGGCGCCGCTTCATCTTGATGATGTCTTCGGCATGCCGCTCGATGTCGGAAGCTTGCCCCGAAAAGCCGCCGGAAGGCTGATGCACCATGATGCGAGCGTTCGGCAGCGCATAGCGCATGTCCTTGTGCCCGGCGCAAAGGAGGAGCGATCCCATGGAGGCCGCCTGGCCGATGCAGAGCGTTGCGATCGGCGGCTTCACAAACTGCATGGTATCGTAGATCGCCATGCCCGACGTCACCACCCCACCCGGCGAGTTGATGTACATGGAAATCTCTTTCTTCGGGTTTTCGGCCTCGAGGAAGAGAAGCTGCATGCAGATCGAGGCCGCCATCTGGTCTTCGACCGGACCCGTCACAAAGATGATGCGCTCCTTGAGAAGGCGCGACGGAAGGTCATAGCCGCGCTCGCCCCGCGACGTCTGCTCGACGACCATGGGCCAGAAGGAACCGGTAAGTGTAGCGACGGGATCGCGCATTGGGGTCGTTGCTCCTCAGGCTGCTTCCGGAGAACCGTCCCCATGCAAGGCGAACCGATCCCCGAAAAGAAGCAGGTTAGTGGGTGAGACTAGGCCCTGCTCGCTGACGAGCCAAGACCAGGCTTGCCGAATCACTCGGCGCGGAAGCCATCAAGATCAGCATAGCAGCCCCCAACTTCAAGCCCCTGATGGCAAGCTCTGCAGGGGAGAAATGCGCCCGCATCCGATCATCGTTTGGCACGCGGGCATCAGAGCCCGCCTTGGGATGCGCCCCAGCTTCTCGAAGAGAAGCCAGGAGGCTCCGTGCCGTGCGATCAGAGGGCGTTGGCAACGCGCGAGGGCGGGACGAGCCCGCCCTCGACAGAGCGGCAGTCCGGCGAAGTCTAGCCTCAGTCCTCGGAAATCTTTTCGAGGGCGTCGAGCAGTTCCTGCCGCGAAACCTTCCGCTCCGCGGGCTTGGCAAGCTCGAGCACGAAGTCGATCACCTTCTCCTCGAAGATCGGCGCCCTAAGCTCCTGCAGCGCGCCCGGCGTCTTCTCGAAATACTGATAGACGTCCTTCTCCTGGCCCGGGAAACGGCGCGCATGCTCCATCAGCGCGCGGCGCATCTCGTCCTGCGTCACCTCGATCTTGTTCTTGTCACCGATCTCGCCGACCACGAGGCCGAGCCTCACCCGCCGCTCGGCGATGGTGCGATACTCCGCCTTAGCCTCATCCTCGGTCTTACCTTCGTCGGGGAAGGACTTGCCTTCACGGGCCATTCCTTCCGTCACCTGACGCCAGATGAGATCGAACTCGCGCTCGACCAGCGATACCGGAAGCTCGAACGAATGCGACGCCTCGAGCACATCAAGCAACTCGCGCTTGATCTTCATGCGCGAGGCCTGATCGAGCTCGCGCTTGATCTGCGCCGAGACCAGCTCCTTGAGATGATCGAGGCCCTCGGCACCCAGCGACTTGGCGAATGCGTCGTCGATCTCGGCCTTGACCGGCTTCTCCACCTGCTTGACGGTGATCGCGAACACGGCCTCCTTGCCGGCCAGGTCCTCGACTGGATAATCGGCCGGGAACGTGGCCTTGACGTCGCGGCTCTCACCCGCCTTGGCGCCCTTGATCCCGTCCTCGAACCCAGGGATGAAGCCGGCGTTGCCGATCACCAGCTGCAGGTCTTCACCCGAGCCGCGATCGAACGCTTCTCCGTCGATGGTGCCCTTGAAATCGATAGTGACGCGATCGCCATCCGACGCCTCGCGGCCTTCCTCGGCAGCGAACGTCTGGTTGCGCTCGGCAAGCTCGTCGAGGGCCTTTTTGATCTGCTCGTCGTCTGCATCAGCGACGAGGCGCTCGAGCTTCAGCGCTGCGAAGTCCGTGAGCGTCACCTCCGGCAGCACCTCGAAGCTCATCTCATAAGCGAGATCGGCCTTGCCCTCGACCACGCTCTCGATCTCGGAGGCGCCTTCGGCGAGCTCGATGTCCGGCATCACGGCCGGGCGCTCGTTGCGCTCGGAGATGGCCTTGCTGCTGGTCTCGCGGATGGTCTCCTCCACCACGTCGCTCATGACGGAACGGCCGAACACCTTCTTGAGATGCGCGATCGGCACCTTGCCCTTGCGGAAGCCCTTGAGCTGCACCTGGTCCTTCATGCGATCGAGGTGCGCCGAAAAGCGCTGGCCCAGCTCATCCGCTCCGACCACGACCTTGAGCTTGCGCTTGAGGCCTTCCGAACTCGTTTCCGTAACCTGCATATCGTGCTGCCTTCGCTCGCTCGTCTAAACCCGTCTCAGCCCCTTGCGAGGCACGTTTAATTCCAGTCCTTACGGATTGCCGACCCCTGGTGCGGACGGAGGGACTCGAACCCCCACGCCTTGCGGCGTCGGCACCTAAAGCCGATGCGTCTACCAATTTCGCCACGTCCGCTTGTCCCAGCTCTGGGGCGGGCGCCGGAAAGCCGCGCGACCAGCCCGTCCAGAGCCGGCTCAGTCAGGGATGCCGGCCCGCACGGGGCCAAAGCCGCGTCAGGATGGGCACATATACCCGCCGGTCTGCCCGAAGATCAATCGTCAATCTGCCTGCGAGACGTCCGTTCACCGGCAGAAATCAGGAAGCGGCGCTCTTGCGGCGATCCCTGCCCGCAAGGTGGCATCAGCGGCAACATCGCGGTTGGCGCCAGCTAGCGCGCCTCAAGATTGGTAAACGCCATCGCCATCGTGGTGCATGAGGGCCAGGAGGGCGCGCAGCGAAGCTTCGGTCCCGTTGCCGTCTTCCGCATCCCCGGCCTGTTTTCTGAGCGCCGCTTCGAGCTTACGGCCGTCTTCGGTCTCCGGCTCTATGAGCGCATTGACCAGCTCGTCGAGAGTGATGCCGAGCTTGTCCAGCCCGAGTTCCTTCTCGATTGCAATGAGTTGCAGATAGCCATTCTCCTGCTGCTTGATCTGCCCGATCGCATCACGCACGGCGGCGGCGAACGAGGCCTGAGTATCGAACTCCTCGACGGACAGGCCGAACTGCTTGCCGAGCCGCTCCATCAGCTTGATCTTGAGCTTGTTCGCATCCACCGTATTGGCGCTGAACAAGGCCTCGACGACCTTCGCCTGCGCCTGCCGCGAAGGCTTGCTCGCGCCGGCGTTGCCGGACAGCGGAATACCGTTGGCGGCCGCCATGAGGCCGTCCGCAGGCGCCGCGCCCGCATCGGCGTCAGCCGCCGGCACATGCACCTGTTGCAGGATCAGCATCGCAGCCGAGTTGACGGTCGAAGTCGAGAGTATGATGGCGTGACCTCCCGTTGAGCCTCGATCAGCCATGGAGCGCGCGAAGCTCCTAGGATGCTGCCAAGATCTTAACGAAAGAGCACCTGCGACGCCGAGGCTCGCCCGGTGCCCAAAAGGTGCCGAACAATCGCCCGCAACCTGTGGCCGAATCCGCATGTTGCTGCATCGCGTGTTTCCCTCCGGGCTCTCTGCCTGCCTCTCCTCACCTTACAACCACAGGTTCGCTTGCGACCTCCTCTGCTAGCCAGGCCAGGGTTTCTACGCTAGGGGACACTCCGAAAACCTGCCGCGACGTTGGACAACGACAGAAGAAAGAAACGACTGTGACGGGCATCGATCTTGATCGCCGGCAAATGCTTGCCGGAGCGGCCGCCGTCGGGCTGGCCACGACCTTGAGCCATTCAGCGCCTGCAAGGGCCACGCCGGCCGATACCGGGCCCGTGGCCGCCTTGGTCCCGGATGGGGTCTCCCTCGGTGAGCCGCGGCCATTCTCGTTCGACCTTCTGACGGAGCGCGCCGCACGCAATGCCAGGATTGCCTGGGAGCCGGCTCATCGCGTCGCGCCCGAGGTGCTCGACCGCATCGACTACGATGCCTATCAGAAGATCCGCTTTCGGCCGGAAATGAGCCTCGCGCTCGATCCGGCCCGCAAGACGCCGGTCCAGCTCTTTCACCTCGGGCGCATGTCGCCGGAGCCCGTCAAACTGCATCTCGTCAAGAACGGCGTGGAGCAGGAGGTCGTGTATAGCGCCAACCTGTTCGAGAGCCCGGCCGGCCACCCGGCGCATCACGTGCCGGACGGCGCTGGCTTCGCCGGCTTCCGCATCATGGCGCCGGACCTCAAGACCGACTGGCTGGCCTTCATGGGGGCATCCTATTTCCGCACCTCGGGGCCTTTCGATCAGTATGGTCTCTCTGCCCGCGGACTTGCCATCGACACCGGCCTATCAACGCCTGAGGAGTTTCCCCGCTTCACGGAGTTCTGGCTCCAGGGCGGCACGGACGGCGCAGCGCTCACCATCTTCGCGCTCCTCGATAGCCCAAGCGTGACGGGCGCCTATGAGATCACCGCCCGCCGCATCGTGAAGAACGGCGTGGCGCACATCGAGCAGGAGATCGAAGCGCGCCTCTTCGCCCGGCGCGATATCCAGCGCCTCGGCGTGGCACCGTTCTCGAGCATGTACTGGTACGGCGAGGCGAGCCGCCGCCAGATCGTCGACTGGCGCCCGGAGATCCACGACTCCGACGGTCTCTCCATATGGACCGGCAGCGGCGAGCGCATCTGGCGCCCACTCAACAACCCGCCGCGCGTGATGGTGAACTCCTTCGTCGACAAGGACGTCCGCGGCTTCGGTCTTCTCCAGCGCGACCGGGACTTCGTGCACTATCTCGATGACAGCGTCTTCTACGAGCGGCGCGCCTCCACCTGGATCGAGCCCATCGAGCCCTTCGGCGAAGGCGAGGTGCAACTCCTCGAGATTCCGACCGACGACGAGATTCACGACAACATCGCCGTCTACTGGAGTCCGCGCGAGCCGTTCCTCGCCGGCACGAACCGGCGCTATCGCTATCGCCTGAGCTGGCTCGACGACATCCCCTTCCCCGAGGAGCTGGCCCGCGCCACTGCCACTCAGACAGGGATCGGCGGGCGTCCAGGCCAGCCGCGCCCTCAAGGCGTGCGCAAGTTCGTCGTCGATTTCCAAGGCGCTGCGTTCGAGAAGCTCGGCCGCGATGACGGGGTCGAGATCGTCGTCACGCCCTCACGCGGTGAGCTGAGCAACGCCTACTGTCATCCCGTCGTGGGCCAGCGCCTGCGCTGGCGGGCGTTCTTCGACCTTGCGGCCACCGGGACCGAGCCTGTCGACATCCGCATGTTCCTGCGTCTCGGCGATCGGGCCCTGACCGAAACCTGGGTCTACCAGTACTTCCCCGAGACCTGACGGGATCCCTGCCTTCCGCAAGCGCCCTCGACGCGAATGGATCATTCGCGCGAGGCCGGACCCGTCTCGATCGGCGTGCCGGCCGTCTCCTGTCCCCACTCGGCCCACGAGCCGTCATAAACCGGGACATTGCGTTGTCCGAGGACACCAAGCGCGAGCGCGAGCATGGAGGCCGTTACGCCTGAGCCGCAGCTTGCGACGACCGGCTTCTGCGGATCGATCCCCGCATCGCGGAAAATCCGGCCCAGTTCATCCTTGTCCTTGAGCGTGCCGTCGGCATTGAGGATCGTCGAAGCCGGCACGTTCTTCGAGCCCGGAATATGCCCTGCGCGCAGACCCGGCCGCGGCTCCGGCTGGCTGCCTTCGAACCTGACTTTGGGGCGCGCGTCCACGATCTGCACGCGCCCGCTCTCGACATAGCCCCTCATTTCGTCGAGGTCGCACACGAGTTCGTTGTTAAGTAGCGGTGTGAAGTGGCGTGCCGTGCGCGGCACTGGGCTCCCGTCCTCGAGCGGGCGTCCCTCCGCCTTCCATTTCTTGAGCCCGCCGTTCAGCACCGCCACATCCTGATGGCCCATGGCGCGGAACGTCCACCACACGCGCGCGGCGGAGAAAAGCCCGAGAGTGTCGTAGATGACGATGCGCATGCCATCGCCCACTCCGATCTTCTTCATCCGCGACGCGAACTTCGCCGTGGGCGGCAGCATGTGGGGCAGCGGACTGGTCTCATCGACGAGGTCGTCGATGTCGAAAAAGAGCGCACCGGGAATGTGCTCAGCCAGGTACTCGGCCTTTGCATCGCGCCCTGATCCCGGCAGATGCCAGGATCCGTCGAAAATAACGAGGTCGGGCATATCGAGATGGTCGGCAAGCCACTGCGTCTCGACAATCCAGGTCTTGGTGCGCTCCACCACGTCGGCCTCCTAAGAAATAGCGCGTCCGCAATATCCAGGTCCACCTTCGGCAGACCTGGATCCGGCCCTGCCAATGCGCCCGAAACCAGCGGGAATTCATGGCTCTAGGATCGAGCCTAGAGTGCTTCCACGCACGTGGGAACCGGTTTTTCTACCGCAGGGCGCTTGTGCCCAGCGGGCTCGGACGAGGCCGTGCAACCTGTTGCGGAGCGCGGCCGGAAAGCGCCGATCCTTCTGCAAGAAACAGCAGATGCCAATCCCGATCGCGGACAGCCTCATGCGCGCCGGTACGGATCGCCATAAAATGCACCATTCCGTCCAGCCACCAGAGAGGAGGTTTGTCATGAGCCGCATGAACCACAGTTACGCTGTGCTGGCAGGCGTGCTCACCATTGCTGCCGCGGCCACGAGCCTCGCCGCGCCACCCGCGGCTGAACGGCACGACGAGGCGATAGCGATCGAAGGTTTGCTGAAGGCGGGATGGGAGGTCGCGGGCTTCACGAGCACGTTCGACAATCGCTCGGCCATGATCCTATTCCGCCATCCAAAGGAGGTGTCGCTGGTCCAATGCCTGACCGGCTATGACGTCACCCGCACGCCACGCACCTACACCAACTGCTATCGCCTGCGGTGACGCCGAGATGAAGCCGCGACGGCGGCGCACGAATGCAGCATCCTTTTGGATCGGTTGCGACAACCAGCGCCCGCAGCCGGCAGCAGCGGACCTTCGGCAAGCCCTCGAGAAACCACAAAATCTGATCCGCGTCAGACTCCCATGAATATTTGTTGACTCAATTTATATACATTTAGTAGCGTCCGGCCCGAGCGGGACCTCTAGGGGGAGCTACCGCCGCCAGCCAGCCGAGGGACCGACCGAATCCCAGCCAGCCAGCGTCTCAATGCACTGGGGGATTCAATGGTGAAGTCTGTGGTCGCACGCGCGTTCGCGTGCGCAGTTGCTTGCGTATTTTTTGTGAGTGCAACTTCGGCTCAGGATGGTGGCTCCAGCCCGACGGACGGGGAGGCGCCGGCCCTTCTCTCCGGCGCTAGCACGCCGTTGCCGAATGTCGTGGTGACGGCACCAAAGCAGAAGACGAAAGCCAAGAAAGAGGAGGCAGCCGGCAAGTCCCAAGGTGGCGGCGGCTCGGCTGACAACGCAACCGGAGAAGCAGCCGCACAGGACTCAGGCGGCATCGGAGGCGTTCTCGATTCCGACGTCAAAGTCGACGGCGTCATGCTCAGCGGCCCGGCGATTTCCGACACGGGCACCACTAAATACGATTCCCATAATGTGCGTGCGCGGTCACTGGGTGGCGGAGACGCGAACACCTTCGTGCGCAACGCGCCGAACATCCAGTTCCAGGACCAGACTTCGACAGATGCCGGCATCAATCCTTATCGCGAAATCGACACCAAGCCGATGCTGTTTTCCATCAGCGGAGGCCGCACTTATCAAAACAACATCGTCATGAACGGCGTCTCGATAAACAATATGGTTGGCCCGATCGAGAATACCGACAAAGAGCTGGATCACGACCCGTTCCCATTGCACGATGTCGTCTACGGCGTGCATCCGCAGACTGTTTACGTCCCGGTCGAATTTCTTGACACTGCCACGATCATCGATAGCAACGCTTCGGCCAAGTATGGAGATTTCCAGGGCGGGGTCGTACTCTTCGACTTGGCTTCGCCTCCAACCGATCGCTGGCGCTCAACGCTCAAATACGACCGCCATACGGACTCGATGGTCCACTACAAGATCGGCACGGTAGACGGCACCAATCCGCTCAACCGCAAAGCACCAGAGTTCACCAAGGATAACGTTGCCGTTTCGATTGGCGGACCGATCACGACGGACTTCGCGGTTATTGCGCAGTACAGCGGAAAGTATGCCGAAACGTCACAGCAAAAAAATTACGAGTTCTTCGACAAGATCGTCGGCATGGAATCGTCGAACGATTTTTTCCGCGCCGCCGCCTCGCTCAAGACAGATTACGGCCGCTTCAAGCTCGAATCCTCAAAGACCGACTACATGCAATCGTGGGAAAGCGAGGCTTCCCGCAACATGTTCATCAACGTCGAAAGCTACGGCCACTCGACTCAACTCGAATACAAAAACGAGCTGCCAGCACTCGACTATTCAGAACTCGGCATCACTGGTGTAGCCGTCACCGCGAGGGCCTACTACAACGACAGCGAGACCGCCAACGTCTCAAACGGCGATACCTCATGGGCGTGGGTGGGCATGCAGCGTCGGAAGGGGCGCAACGATCCGCCTTCCGCCTGGGCAACGGTCTTCGACGCAACAACGACCGACGATTGGTGCCGCCCACTACCAATCGAGGCCCTAGGCGTCACGGCCGTTCAAGACAACACGGCCTGCCGCGAAGGCGGCTGGGGAAGTTTGTACCAGGGACAGGAGGATCTCGGCATTCAAGCTGACCTAACCGGCAATCTGCTGTGGGGACGCTTCCTCGTCGGGGGCGAGGCGAAGCGGCTCGAGGGCACGCGTGCACGTCCTAGAGAGCTAACGGTCTATTCGAGCTTCAACACGCTGTTCAACGCACCCACCGTTTCTGAGTTCATCTGCCCGGAGGGCGACGAAGCGTGCACCTCGGAACAGTATGCCCGCATCTGGACCGTTCAGCCCATCTTCGACATCTCGGCAGAAGTCAACAGCATCAATCTGTTCGCCGAGATCGACCAAACGTTCGGCTGGCTCAACATCCGCGCTGGCGTCCGCTTTGACTATGAAGACTATTTCGCCAATCCAAATTTCGCGCCACGCCTTGTCGGCACGCTGATGCCGTTCGACTGGTTCAGCATCTCAGGCGGTTTCAATCGCTACTACCACGGAGGTTCGCTCTATTACGCCATCCGCGATGCTCAGCCGCGCACCACAACTTACACTCGCAACGCTCACGATGGAGACGGCAACGTCTCTGAAATCGTGACCGCCCGGGAGTTTCCCGGATATTCGTATCAGTCGGCCGGCCTCGATACGCCCTTTAAGGACGAATACACTGCGGCCATGCGCATCAAAGATCCGCTGCTTGGTGGAAACTTCCGCATTCGTTACCTCGAACGGCACGGGAAAGACGAGTTCTCGCGCGAGGACTGCGAGGTCGTAAGCTCACTGTGCAATGTTCTAAGCAACAATGGCGAGAGCTTCTATCGATCCTGGACGGGCGAGTACGCCACATTCTGGAAGAACGCCGACACGACGATATTGAGCTCAGTGGGCCTCACGGGATCCATCACATGGTCAGAGCAAACGACAAATCGTGGAACGTATTTCGACGGTGACGGCAGCGAGGAATACATCCTCTACAACGGGCAGCGCTTTACGCAGGAAAACTTCGTGGCGATTACCGGCAATCTCGATATCCCTATTCGTATCGGCGCGCTCCTGACCACGAACTGGTTCAACGATACCGTAGGCTTCGATATCAACGTCGGTTTCAACTTTGGTTACGAGGGTGTCTATGACACCGGAGTGGACGAGATCATTGATGGACTGACGTACAATGTGTTTGCTGACCGGACATTCAAGGACACGTTGATTCTGGATCTGTCAGGCCATGTCAAAATAACCGAGCATGCTGCAATAGAGTTTCAGGTCAACAACCTGACCGACAGCATCGGAAACTCCGTCGCCAACAACCAGAATCCATGGGTGCGCGGCCGTAGCTATTGGGTCGGCTCCACCGTACGCTTCTGATGACGGAACCGAACAAACACCTGACATTCAGGAACTCAACATGGACGGTGAGCGCGCTTGCGCTCGCCATCCTCTTCATCGTGATCGCCGCCGTCGGAGCGCTGCGCCCGCAGCACAGCGTCCCACTCGACGCGCATTTCCCCACAGCGCCGACGTCGGCAGATCTTGCAGCACTTCGCCAAGCCTATGCCGGCCCGCCGCACTCCTGGCCGCGACCGCGTCTCCTGGCAGGCGCGGAATTCGTTGAAATGGCCCCGCTCGCCCTCCGCGAGCCGTCGGACGGACGCGAGCGCAATCTCGCCCGTCTCGGCGCGCAGTTGTTCGAGGATCCTCTCCTGTCGGCATCCGGACACATCTCGTGTCAGAGCTGCCATAATCGTCGTCTCGGCTGGGGCGACGCGTTGCCGACATCGTTCGGTCACAGTCGGACACAGGGACGCCGCAACGCACAGAGCCTCTTCACGGTCGGCTACAAATCGCAGTTCTTCTGGGATGGCCGCGCAGCCTCGCTCGAAGAACAGGCGTTGGGACCGCTCACCGACGGTCGTGAGATGGCGAACCATGACATCGCGGGTCTTGTCGCCCGCGTCGAGGCAATTGACCGCTACCGCGAAGCCTTCGCAGCGGTGACGGACCACGCTCACATCGGCATCGACGATATCACGACGGCGCTCGCCGCCTTCCAGCGCACGCTTGAGCGACAGACGCGCTTCGACCGCTTTATGGAGGGTGATAATACGGCGCTGACCGACGCGGAGATCTGGGGCCTGCATCTTTTCCGCACGAAGGCGGGATGCGCCAATTGCCATAGCGGCGCGACGCTCAGCGACGGCAGGTTCCACAATCTCGGCTTGAGCTTCTTCGGCCGCAGGCTCCAGGACCTTGGGCGCTACGGCGTGACAGGAAATACAGAGGATACGGGGCGCTTCCTCACCCCATCTCTGCGGCATGTTTCGAAGACCGCCCCCTACATGCACAACGGCATCTTTCCCACTCTTGGGGGCCTCGTCCGGTTCTACGAGGGAGGCGGAGGACGCGTACGAACGGATCGCCCCGTTTCGCCCGAGCGAGCGGCAGAGCGCGCCGCCGCCGCGGAAAAGTCGTCTCAGCTGAAATCATTCCAGCTCACGCCGGCAGAGCGGCAGGCGCTCGTATCCTACCTGGAGGCGCTTTAGCGGCCCACTTGGGCTAAGCTATTGAAAATAAAACAAACACCCTGATGGTGAGCCGGGAGGGAATCGAACCCTCGACCCCATGATTAAAAGTCACGTGCTCTACCCCTGAGCTACCGGCCCGCGTCAATAGGTTAGCGGTTGCTAGCGGATCCAGGGTGGGGACCGGCGCCTACTGACTCGCGCTTTCTAGTTGATCCTGAGCGCCAGTCAAGCACGTGGCGCTTGAGAATAGCGCGCCACCAATACGACGCCTACGGTTCATCGCCCATCTGACAGAGCTTTGCTTCCGATCGCCGCTGCGTTATCTCGTGAAGGGCCATGTATGAGAAGATTTCCGATCGCCTAATTCCGACCGAGCGGTTCCTGTGGCGCCTGCTCAAGCACGCGCTTTACGTCTTCTGCCTTCTGGCAGTTTCCCTCACGGTCGGAGCGGTAGGCTTCATGCTCCTCGAAGGCTCCAGCCTCGAGGCCGCCGCTTTCCAGTCCGCCCACATCCTGAGCGGGTTCGGCCTCGCGCAGGTCCCAAGCAGCCTGCCGGGACGCATGTTCGCAGCGGCGTTCGGATTGTATGCAAGCCTGTTCTTCCTGGCGGCCTTCAGCGTCATTTTCGCTCCCGTCGTGCACCGCATCCTGCATAAGCTGCACCTCGATGAGGACCAGCAGAAAAACAACTAGCGCGATGGCTGATGCATCCGGAACACGCTCCTCCACCGCCTTCGCTCGATGTCCACGCGGCGCTGCGTCGGCCGGCATGGCAGGCGCGCCGGTGCCTGCGTCGCACCGGACACATCACCGCCGCGATGACTATCTTTTCCCCTGGAGGTGAGGCGTGATTGCTCTCTGGATCATCATCGCAGCGGTGATGTTCGGTCTGTATAACGTTTTCATCAAACTCTCGGCCGACCACATCAACCCCATCCTGGGTGCGGTGGTGCTGCAATTTGTGGCGGCCTTCATCGGGCTCGGCCTGCTTCTGGCCAGCCAAGCGCAATCGGACAGCCCCCTAATCTGGTCGGGTCGTGGCCTTCTCCTCGCAACGCTGGCCGGGGTTGCTATCGGGCTGGTGGAAATCCTGGCCTTCTTCATCTACGGGCGGGGCGTGCTGGTGGCGGTCGGAAATCCTTTGATTGTGGGCGGCTCGCTGATCGTCACCACCGCGATCGGCGTTTTCCTGCTGCGTGAAACGATCAATCTAGCACAGGCTGCCGCGATCCTTCTGATCACCGGCGGTGTGCTGCTGCTGGCGCTAACGGCCGCCCGCACCTGAGCCCCCAATCGGCACGGAGGCTTGCCGCGAACCCGGTCTCCCGGGAAAATGCCGCGTCGCTTTCCGGTGTGCCCGCGCGCTACATGGACCGGACACAGCGCACCAAGCGCCGGATCCGCCATGAGCCCACCCCGCACCTCCATCACCCCTGTTGACGCCAAGCCCCAGCGCCTCAAGGCCGTTGGCTTGATGCTGATGGCGGTGGCGCTCTTCTCCGGCCTCGACGCCTCGGTCAAATATCTGGTCACGCGCGAAGGGCTCGGCATCGGGCAGGTGGTCTGGTCCCGGTTCATCGGCCAGTTCGGATTGCTGCTGCTGCTTGTGCCAACTTTCCGCATCATGAGCGCACGGGCGCTCTTCACGACAAGCCGGCCCGGCCTCCAGCTCCTGCGCTCGGTGCTCATGGTCGCAACCACGGCCTTTAATTTTCTAGCGCTCCAGCATCTCCGGCTCGACCAGACCGTCACCATCGTCTTCCTGGCACCCCTCGTCGTGGCGCTCCTCGCCGGTCCGCTGCTCGGCGAGTGGGTCGGCCGCCGGCGCCTCGCCGCGATCCTGATCGGTTTCGTCGGAGTTCTGATTGCGGTGCGCCCCGGTCTTGGCGGCATCCACCCGGCGGTGCTCTACGCGTTTGCGGGCATGCTGGCGTATGCGCTCTTCATGCTGCTCACCCGCCACATGGCGCACCTCGATCCGCCACTGGTCACGCTGTTCTATTCGATGTTCGTTGGAACCGTCGGCGCTATCCCCTTCGCAATCGCCGACTGGCAAACGCCGCCCGATGCGCTGGCCTGGGTGCTGCTCTGCTCGCTCGGCATTCTCGGCGGGCTCGGCCACTGGCTGTTCATCCACGCCTATCGCTTGGCGCCGGCCTCCTCGATCGCGCCCTTCCTCTACATGCAGCTCCTGACCATGGTCGCGTTCGGCTATGCGGTGTTTGGCGATCTGCCTGACGCACTGACGCTGGTGGGCGCGTCCCTGATCGTGGGCTCGGGCATCTATCTCGTTCAACGAGAGCGCCGCATCGTAAGCGAGATGTCGGAAGCGAAAGTCCCTGCCTGAGGGGTCGGCTTAGGTGGTGAGCCGCGCTTTGGTCTCCTCGGCCCACGCGTCGAAGCGCCCCTCGGAGATGGCCGCACGCATGGCCGCCATCAGATCCTGGTAGAAGACCGTATTCACCCACGAGAGGATCATCGCGCCGAGGTACTCGCCAGAGCGGATGAGGTGGTGCAGATACGCACGCGAATAGTCGCGCGCCGCAGGGCACGAGCTTTCGGGATCGAGCGGCGCGGCGTCGTCCGCGTGCTGGGCGTTACGCAGGTTCACCGCTCCTGCCCAGGTATAGGCGAGCCCGTGCCGACCGTTCCGCGTCGGCAGCACGCAGTCGAACATGTCGACGCCGCGCCGCACGGATTCGATGAGGTCGAGCGGCGTCCCGACGCCCATGAGATAGCGCGGCTTCTCCTTCGGCAAAAACGGCAGCGTGGCGTCCAGCGTTTTGAGCATGAGGTCATGTCCCTCGCCGACCGCGAGCCCGCCGACCGCGTAGCCTTCGAGATCCATGGCCACGAGTTCTTCTGCCGAGCGCCGCCTGAGCTCCGCGTCCGTCCCGCCCTGCACGATGCCGAACAGCGCCTGGCCGGGCCCTGCGCGGCCCTCGGCGCGCTGCGCTTCGAAAGTGCGCCGCGAACGCTCTGCCCAGCGCAGCGAAAGCTCCATCGCCCGCTGCACCTCCCGCGTCTCCGCCGGAAGCTGGATGCATTCGTCGAGTTGCATCTGGATGTCGGACCCGAGCAGGCACTGGATCTCGATGGCGCGCTCCGGCGTCAGCATGTGCCGCGAGCCATCCAGATGCGACTGGAACAGCGCTCCCTCCTCGCTGATCTTGCGGATCCGCGCGAGGCTCATGACCTGGAAGCCGCCCGAATCCGTCAGGATCGGCTTTTCCCAGCGCATGAACTTGTGCAGCCCGCCAAGCCGCGCCACGCGCTCGGCTCCGGGCCGCAGCATCAGGTGATAGGTGTTGCCGAGCAGGATGTCGGCGCCGGCTTCCGAGACCTGCTCCGGATAGAGCGCCTTGACGGTTGCAACCGTGCCGACCGGCATGAACGCCGGCGTACGGATGATGCCGCGCGCTGTCACGATCTCGCCGCGGCGCGCCGTTCCGTCTGCGCCGAGCAAGCGGTAATGAAACTCAGTCATGAAGGGTCCTGTCTTCGTCGCGGGCTGGAAACAGCAGCGACGCATCGCCATAGGAATAGAACCGGTAGCCCGACGCCACCGCGTGCGCATAAGCGGCCTGCATCGTCCCAAGGCCCGAGAACGCAGCCACCAGCATGAACAGGGTCGAGCGCGGCAGATGGAAGTTCGTCATCAGCACGTCGACGGCGCGGAAGCGATAGCCCGGCGTGATGAAGATCGCGGTGTCCCCCGTGAACGGCCGCAGGGTCCCATCCTCCGCGGCAGCGCTCTCGAGGATGCGCAGCGAGGTCGTGCCGACGGCGACGATGCGTCCGCCCCGGCTCCGCGCGGCATTGAGCGCCTCCGCCGCGGCCGACGTGACCTCGCCCCACTCGGCATGCATCGTATGGCCCTGCGTATCGTCAGCTTTGACGGGAAGGAACGTTCCCGCGCCGACGTGGAGCGTCACGAACTGATGCGCCACACCACGCTCCGCGAGCGCCGCCAGAAGCTCGGACGTGAAATGCAGCCCCGCGGTTGGAGCGGCCACCGCGCCATCCTGCGCGGCGAACACGGTCTGGTAGCTCGTGCGGTCGCTCGGCTCCGGCGCGCGGCGTCCGGCGATGTAGGGCGGCAGGGGCATGTTGCCGATGCCGAGGATCGCAAGGTCGAGATCGGGTCCTGAAAGATCGAATGCGAGTTCCACCTCGCCGGCCTCGAGCTTGGCGGTCACAGTGGCATCCAGCGCGGCCATCAGGCAGGCCATGCTCTCGCTCTCAGAGCCGAACCGCACGCGGTCGCCAACCACAAGGCGCTTCGCCGGACGGGCGAGCGCCCGCCAGCGGCTGGCGTCAACACGGCGCAGGAGATTGAAGCTGACGAACGACCTCAGCTCGCCGCGGATGCGCACGCCCTCGAGCGCCGCCGGGATGACCCGCGTATCGTTGAGCACGAGCACATCGCCCGGCCGCAGAATATCCACGAGGTCCCGCACGCCTCGATCAGCGAGCGGCGGGCTTTCCCCCGGCGCGACCACGAGCAGGCGCGCTGCATCGCGCGGCTCCACGGGGCGGAGCGCGATACGGTCCTCTGGCAGCTCGAAGTCGAAGAGATCGGTGCGCATGGGCGCCTGTCATAGCCCCAAGTCGCCCCTGGGCGGAACCCCTGCGACAAGAGAACGTTGCCGAATTGAGGCCGCACCAACGCGCGGGCATCACCCATTTTGCAGAAAGTGAGTAGCCACCTTATGCCCGATCCGACAAAACCGGAGAGATCGCCCTCCCGTCCTGATCCGCACAAGCCGCCGGAGCCATTGCGGCCGGATCCGACCCGGGAGCCCACGCCCCCGCCGGAAGAAAAACCCGAGCCCAAGATCGAGCCGCCACCCGAGGCAGGGAAGCCAGGCTTATGGAGCGCGGATGGCTCCGATGAGCCCGGAGAGAGCCGCCACCAGCCACGATAGGATGAGGAGCGAGCCCCCGATCGGGGCGGCGAAGGGAAACAGTCTGTCGCCGAGCATCACGCGCGCCACGACATCGCCGGAGAAAAGCGCCACGCCAAAGAGCATGAGCGAAGCGCTGACCAGGAAGCCAAGCGGCGCCGGCGATGCGCCGGCAAGCGTGGATAGAGCGACCGCCGTGCCCCCATGAAGGATGAGGAAGAGCGCGGCCGTCATCAGCGAAGGATCGGACACGCGGTGTGCCGCGGCGGCAGCCAGCGCGACGCCAGCCGCACCAAACAGGCCCGCCACGGCAACGTTCCAGAGTGCCCAGCTTCCCGCCGTCATCGCGGCACCTCGCTCTCAGCCGGAGGGCCCTTGCCTATCCTTAGGGCAAGGGCCCTCCGGGAGTTCTTATCCAGCGTCGGCCGCAACCTTCACCGAGAGCATCTTGTCCGGGTTCTGCACGGGCTCGCCGCGCTTGACCTTGTCGACGTTCTCCATGCCCTCGATCACTTGGCCCCAGACCGTGTACTTGCGGTCGAGGAACGTCGCGTCATCAAAGCAAATGAAGAACTGGCTGTTGGCGCTGTCGGGAGACGCCGCGCGCGCCATCGAGCAGACGCCGCGCACATGCGGCTCGGCGTTGAACTCGGCCTTAAGGTTCGGATACTTCGAGCCGCCGGTGCCGGTGCCTTGCGGGCAGCCCGTCTGCGCCATGAAGCCATCGATCACGCGATGGAACACGATGCCGTCATAGAAGCCCTCGCGCGCGAGCTGCTTGATGCGCTCCACGTGGTTCGGTGCGAGGTCCGGCCGGAGCCGGATCACCACGCGGCCCTGCGTGGTCTCGATGACGAGCGTGTTTTCGGGATCGGTGATGTCGGCCATGGGAAAGCTCCACTTGTTTGAGGGGGCATGAGACGTCCGCGCCGGCACGCTTCCGCCCGCACGGAAACGCCGCATCGCGGCTGGGGTTCAAGGCGCCGCGGGCGCCATGTACATTTTTACGATCGTGTCGGGATTGGGCGGCGGCTCGCCCTTGGCGATCTGGTCCACATACTGCATGCCATCCACGACCTGCCCGAAGACAGTGTACTGGCCGTTAAGATGCGGTGCGTGCGTGAACGTGATGAAGAATTGGCTGTTGGCGCTGTTCGGATCGTTGGTGCGCGCCGCGCCGAGCGTTCCGCGCTCAAAGGCCGTCGGCGTGAATTCGGCCGGCAGATCCGGATACTTCGAGCCGCCTGCGCCCGTACCCTGCGGATCGCCCGTCTGCGCCATGAAGCCGGGGATCACGCGATGCCACTTGAGGCCGTTGTAGAAGCCTTCGTTGACCAGCATCTTGAAGCGTTCGACGTGCTTCGGCGCCAGGTCCGGACGAAGCCGAATGGTCACCTTGCCGCCCTTGAGCTCGAGGATCGCGGTGTTCGCCGGATCGTTCGCGACAGCGCCCGTTGTCACCGCACCGGCCTCTGCGGCCGGCGCCGGAATGGCGACCTGACCGTTGGAGCCGCTGCAAGCCGCAAGCGCGCACATCAGGACCGAGGCAGCGAGAATTCGAATCATAGTCATGAGCGTTCTCCCGCCCGTTCCATCGGGCCGGCACGCTTGCCGAGTCCCGTGCGCACGTTATGGCCTCTCGGCATCCGCCCGGCAACCACCGCCGTTGGCTTTTATTGGCTCGATTTCGCTTTCGTGGCGAGCCGCACCGCCACGCCGGTGGATACGAACGGCGTTACGTCGCCGCCCATGAGCGCGATCTGCCGCACGAGGTTGGCCGCGATATGCCGCACCGCGGGCGAAGCGGCCACGAACACGGTCTGCACCGAGGGCGCCATCTCGCCGTTCATATTGGCCATCTGCATTTCGTAGTCGAAATCCGTCCCGTCACGCAGGCCACGGAAGATCACGTCGGCGCCGTAGCGTTGCGCCGCGGCGACGGACAAATCCGAGAAGGTCACAACCTCGATGGGAATGCCGGCCGTACCCGCCACGGCCCGGGTTTCCGCCTCGAGCATCTCCACCCGCTCGTCCTCTGAGAACAGCGGCGTCTTGGTTGCATGCACGCCGACGCCAATGACGAGCCGGTCCACGAGCCGGGCGGCCCGCGCGATGATGTCGATGTGCCCCAGGGTGACGGGATCGAACGATCCTGAATAGAAGCCGGTTCTTATCATGCCGCTATGTAGCCGGCCCCAACCGCCCGGAGCAACCGCCAAAACCTAGCGAGCGATACAAAAAGACCGGGCACGGCCCGGCCTCTCCAGCGATTGTCCGCTAAACCGGCGGTGCGAGCCGGACCTTGATCCAAGCCTTATTTGAGAGCGGTCTCCGGCTGGCGCGGGGCGAACACATCCTCAAGATTGAAGCGGCAGCCCAGGCCGACGCTATAGATCCAGCGCTGGTCCGCCATGAGCGCGGTCTTCGAAAGCGATCCAGCTCTTGTGCGCGCGATCTCTGATCGGCTCGCCGAGCAGACGGCCCGCGGTGCGCTTCACGCTACGATTCTCGCAGGGCTGACCGGCGAAGAGCGCGCGGCCGCCTTGATGATCGAGTTCGCCCTGCGGACTGGCCGGGAGGCGGCAGCGGGCCTCGTTTTCGAGATGCCGCTCTCCCGCAACGACAGTGCCGAGCACATGGCGCTCAATGCGGATACGGTCTCACGCATGCGTGAGAAACGGCTGGTCGTGCCAACCAGCCGGCGCGACTTCACCTGTCCGTACCTTACGGAACTGGGGCGTGCCTGCCCGCTGGCCTCGACGATCAAGCGCGCGCACCTGGCAAAACGCTTACCTCAAAAGTGAGGCGGTCTCCTTAAACCGGAACGGCTCTATGCGCGGATGAGATGCGGTCCGATGTCGGCCAGCGTGCGGCAGCCTGCGAGCGCCATCGCGATCTCGAATTCATCGCGCAAGAGGCGCAGCACGTGCGCAACGCCGAAAGCGCCGTTGACCGCGAGCCCATAGACGATCGGCCGGCCAATGAGCACCGCGGAGGCGCCAAGCGCCAGCGCCTTGAGCACATCCGTCCCGCGCCGGATTCCGCCGTCGAGCATGAGCGGCACGCGCCCCGCCACGGCCGCGGCGATCTGGGGCAGCACGTCGATCGTCGCCGGCAGCGTGTCGAGGGTCCGCCCGCCGTGGTTCGAAACGATGATCCCGGCAGCTCCCACCTCGACCGCACGCACCGCGTCGTCCACCGAGAGGATGCCCTTGAGAAGCAGCGGAAGCCGCGTCTCTGATCGAAGCCAGGCCACGTCGTCCCATGTCGGCGCGGCCGCCAGGAAGCGGTCGAACACCGCGCTCCCTCCGGGCGCGACCGGAGGCAGCTCTGTGCCGTAATCCTTGAGGTTCTCGGCTCTGATGCCGAGCGGCAAGGCGAACCCGGCGCGGTGCTCGCGGTTGCGCACGCCGTTGATCAGCGCGTCGACGGTCAGCACGAGCGCCTCGTAGCCAGCCGCCTCCGCCCGGCGCGCAAGCTTGAGCGTCGCCGCCCTCTGGGGTTGCATGTAGAGCTGAAACCATCGGCACGAGGCCCCTGCCTCCGCCGCCTCCTCGAGAGTCACGCTCGCCTGGGTCGAAAGCACCATGCCGGCGTCCTGCGCCTCGGCCGCCATCGCCGTCGCGCGCTCTCCGTCGGGATGCGCCAGCTTCTGATACGCAACCGGCGCCACAAAAAGCGGATGCTGATAGCGCTGCCCGATCAGCTCCAGGCGCGTGTGCCCGCCGGGCCCGCCTGCGAGCACACGTGGCACGATGGCGAGCCGGTCGAAGGCCTCACGGTTCCAGCGCACCGTGATCTCGTCCGCCGCCCCGCCCGAAAAATAGGCCCATGCCATCGCATCGAGCCGCTGCTCGGCAAGGCGCTCGTAGTCGGCGAGCGAGACGGGCCTCGGTTCGCCTGTTCGCATGAACTCAGGTCTCCGCCCAGTGGCGGATCAGGTTGTGGTAGTGCGCGGTGAGACCCACCACGGCCGGATCGTCGTCGGGGAGGCGCGTTCGGATACTCATGATCGACATGTCGAGATCGTAGAGCATGTGCCGGCGCCAGTCGTCCTTGATCATTGATTGCGTCCAGAAGAACGAGGCCCAGCGGCTGCCCCGCGTGACCGGCGTCACGCTGTGGAGGCTGGTGGCCGGATAGACGACCATATGCCCCGCGGGCAGCTTCACCGTGTGGGTGCCGTAGGTATCGTGCACGACAAGTTCACCGCCATCGTAATCCTCAGGCGGCGTGAGGAACAAGGTCGACGACACGTCGGTGCGCATTCTCTGTCCGCCCGGCAGCGAGCGGATGGAGCCATCCACGTGCGCGCCGAAGGTCATGCCTTCGTCGTAGCGGTTGAACATAGGCGGGAGCACGCGCAGCGGTAGCGCGGCCGTCATGAACCTCGGAGTGTTGGCAAGCGCCCTGAGGACGATCTGGCCGAGTTCCTGCGCGGCCGGCGAATCCGTCGGGATCTGCAAGTTGTTCTTGACCTTGACGGCCTGGTCTCCGGCGGTGATGCGCCCATCGACCCACTCGGTGCTTTCGAGAACGCGGCGGACGTGTGCCACCTCATCGGGCTTGAGCACATCGGGGATGGTGACGAGCATGCGCGCACTCCTGAAGACGAAAAAGGCCGGGCGAGCCCGGCAATTCCGCTTGTACCGTGCCGCCCGGGCGTAACAAACACGCCCGGGCGGTGATGTCGAGAGATTGTTTCCGACAAAAGTCAGAAATCAAAGCTGGTGCCGATCCGGAAGGTGCGCGGGGCACCAAGAGTGGCCCGGCTGGCCGCCCAGTTGGAGCTGACGACGTACTCCTCGTCGAACACGTTATCGATGTTGAACTGGAGAGCAATGTTCTCCGTCAGGTCGTACGAGGCCATCAGGTTGACCAGGAAATAATCGGGCAGCTTGCCGTACTTCCCGTTCGGAATGATGCGGAGCGCATCGTCAGGCCGGCCAAACCAGGAATCTCCGACGTACTGCACGCCGCCACCGAGCGTAAACCTGTCGGTCACGTCGTAGGTCATCCAGAGGTTGGCGAAGAAGTTCGGCGTGAAGGCCAGCTCATCGCCGCTCGTCCGCGTTGCGCCGGCAAACCCGGGGGCATCGGTAGCGGTGTCGTTGTAGTCGTCCGGATTGGCTCGTCTGCGGACCTCGTCGAGATAGGCGCTATGCTTGCGCTCGCTATCGAGAATGGTGAGACCGCCAAAGACTTTCCACCGGTCTGTGAGATTGCCGGCGATGCCGAGCTCAATGCCTTGAACCTGCTGCTCGCCATACCCCTTCAGCGAGTCGACGGTTTCACTCACGTCACGCCCGGTGATCGGCACCTTCTTCTTGACCGTATGGAACGCCGCTGCCGTGGTTGAAAGCTTGCCCCCGAAGAAGTCCCACTTCACGCCGATTTCGTAGTTGTGGGCTTCGACAGGATCGGCATGCGGAACGAACCCTGGGAACGCGTTACCGCCTTCGCGAGAAATATCGGGGTTCGAAAGGAAGGATCCCGGCGGCAACGCTGAGACGCCATAGGAGCCATAGAACGTGCCGTCGCGGACAGGCTTGTAGACAAGGCCGACCTTGCCGCTCAGCGTGGTTTCGCTGTCTTCGTACTTTCCGTTGTCGAGCCCGTTGGGGCTTCCGTCGGCATTCGCGCTATTGATCTCGACATCGTAATGCTCGACACGCAGGCCGCCGACCAGATCGAGCTGCCTCGTGAGCTGAATCGTATCGTAGAAATAGCCCGCGATCGTTTCGATTTCGACGCCATTGCGCTGCGTCGGGCTCTGCCACGGGCCGGAGTAGCGATCCGGATCGGGATCGAACAGATCCGTCTGCCCGCCCGGATTGGTGAGCGTGGGATACCGGTTCGCGTCGGACCGCTCGTTCGTGTATTCGACACCCGTCGAAATCGTGTGCCTGAAACCGCCCGCAACGAACGTGCCGGCGAGGTTCGTCTGGTTGCTCCACGTCTCGTTGACGCGATCGTAATACTGAAGCTGTGTCGTCGCGAGCGTCGCGTCGGCGCTGATTCCGGTCGGGATCGCATACCGTGCCGCGCGATCCCCGCGCTCCCACACGGTCTGATTCGTGATCGTGAAATTATCAGAGAGGTCGTGCTCGAAGCGAGCAAGCACACGGTCGCCCACGACGTCGTCATAGTCGCTCCGCAAGCCATAGAAATTGTCGCGGCTCGCGCGGCCCGCACTTGGATTGTAGTTCCAAAGCCCGCTCATCGTGGCGCCCGGAACACCCCAATCGGGGACGTCTTTCCGCTGCAGACGCTCGTAGGAGAAGATGGCCCGGGTTTCCGTGCCGAGCCCGAAGGCGATCGACGGCGCGAGACCGTAGGCATCGAGCTCAGCGACGTCGCGGCCCATGACGCCGCCGTTCTCGTACATGCCGTTCATGCGCACCGCCACCGTGCCGACGCGCTGGTTGACGTCGATCGTCGAGCGGAAGAGCGGATCGGTGCCGTGCTCGTCGAAGGTCAGGCTGGCCTCGCCACGAACGAAGTTCTCGGTGGTGGGCGTCTTGGTGATGATGTTGACGTAGCCCGCAGCGCCGCCACGACCATTGTCCGCCGCCGCGCCCTTGATCACCTCGACCTGATCAACGTTGAACATGTCGCGCGCGAAGCTGCCTGAGCTGCGCACGCCATCGGTGAAGATGCTGCCGCTCGTATCGAGGCCCCGGATCTTGAAGTTGTTGATCGAGGTTGCGAAGCCGTTCTCGCCGGCGTCGAACGTGATGCCGGGCGTGTTGCGCAAAGCCTGCGTCAGGTTCGTCGCCCCACGCTCGCTGATGATCGTCCCCGGAATCACGGTCACCGTCTGCGGCGTATCGAGCAGCGGGCCCGTGAACTTGCTTGAGGATGAGTATTCCGCGTTGTACTGACCCTGCGCCACCGGGCCGGCCTGGCCCGGCAAGGGCGGCGCGTCGGAGCGTTCTGCCGTGGCCGGAGCTGGCGGCGGCGCAACGGGCGCAGGGCTCGTCGGCGCGGCCTTCTTCTTGGCAGTCGCCTGCGTCTTCTTTTTCGCGGTCGTCTCGACGACGAGCGGCGGCAGATCGGCTGGCTCCGCGGCCTGCTGTGCCTGAGCCACCGTGGCCGGGCTGGCAGCCAGAACCGCGAACGCGGTGAAAAGCTTCAGCTGCGCGCCCTCCGGGCGAACCTCCTCGCTTGCGGAAAAGTCTCCCCCTGAAATTTGGGCCCCAAGGCTTTCGTTAGACAGAACCGTCTCCGGCTCACGAGTTGACGTCATGATTTTCCCCACCAAGATCCCTCATCAGGGGTCCCGAAAAAAACGTGCGGAGGGCGCGCCATTCGCGAAGCGCTGCCCGCTCAATGGGGACGAGAAAAATATACCCAACCTTGCAAGTCAACAATACGGGCCGTTTGCGGACCTTTCCAGGCCCCTCAGGATGCGCCTTCGCAACAACGGCACAAAATGCATTTTCGCCGGGTCCGCGTCTTCATCAGGTTGAATTCAAGCGATAATTCCACCCAGACGGAGCGGCGCGATTTGCCGAAAATCAATACTTCAATCGAAAAGCAAAGCGAAATCTGGATCCCACAATCATCCGGATGAATGCATCGGGATTAATCCGGATAAACGGTTCCAATCGCGCGTTTCGGGAAACTCAATCGGCGGATGAAAACACTAGCCAGCCTCTGAAGCAACAATCGAAGCGGGACTCTCCCGAAACGTCTCGTCGATTGGACGTTCGAGAGAAATCCGCCGCTTGGATCGATTGTTGCCCGCCCTGATCATGCTGCCTCGATTCCACGGTGCAACCCCGTGGAACCGACCTCATTCGGCGTCGGGCTCCGTTCCGTTCTCGCCGTCCGACCCTTCGTCGGAAATGCGCTCGACGGATACGACGCGCTCGATCGCCTCGGTCTTGAAGACCCGCACGCCCTGGGTATTGCGGCCCGCAATGCGCACGTCATCGATCGGGCAGCGGATGAGCTGTCCGCCGTCCGTCACCAGCATGATCTGATCGCTGTGCTCGACCGGGAACGAAGCCACGAGATTGCCGTTGCGCTCGTTGACGACCATGGCGACGATGCCTTTGCCGCCGCGCCCGGAGGTGCGGTACTCGTATGAGGAGCTCCGCTTGCCGAACCCGTGCTCGGAAACCGTGAGGACGAACTGTTCCTTTGCGGAAAGCTCCGCGTACCGCTCGGGCGAAAGATCGGTTGCGGCGTCCGCCTCCTCGGCGTCCTCGGCCTCGATCTCGACGTCCGGCTCTGCGTCTTCGCCGCCCTCGCTGCGCCGGATCTGCGCCGCCTGCTTGAGATAGGCGGCGCGCTCGGCGGGCGAAGCGTCGACATGCGTCAGGATCGCCATCGAGATGATCTCGTCGCCCTCGTCGAGGCGAATGCCGCGCACGCCCGAAGAGTCGCGCCCCTTGAACAGCCGGACCTCATCCTTGATCAGGAAGCGGATGCAGCGGCCATGCGCCGTGGTGAGCAGCACGTCGTCCTCCGGCGAGCAGATGGCCACCGACACGATGCTGTCGGTCGTGCCGTCCTCTCCGGCCTCGAACTTCATGGCGATCTTGCCATTGCGGTTGATGTTCTCGAAGTCGGTCAGCGCGTTGCGGCGCACGTTGCCGGCCCTCGTCGCGAACATCAGCTGCAGCCTTGCCCAGGTCTCCTGGTCCTCCGGCAGCGGCAGGATGGAGGTGATGACCTCGCCCTGTGCCAACGGCAGGAGATTGATGAGCGCCTTGCCCGCCGCCTGCGGCGTAGCCGCCGGAAGCCGCCACACCTTCATGCGGTAGCACATGCCGCGCGACGAGAAGAACAGCACCGAGGTGTGCGTGGAGGCGATGAAGATCTGCGTGACGAAATCCTCGTCGCGCGTCGACATGCCCGACCGGCCCTTGCCGCCGCGCCGCTGGGATCGATAGGTCGAGAGCGGCACGCGCTTGATATAGCCACGATGCGAGACGGTGACGACCATGTCCTCTCGCGCGATCAGATCCTCGTCCTCGAGGTCACCCTCGATATCGACGATCTCGGTTTTGCGCGGGGTTGCGAACTCCTCCTTGATGGCTGTCAGCTCGCCCTTGACGATATCGATGATCCTGAGCCGCGAGGCGAGAATATCGAGATAATCCTTGATCTCCTCGGCGATCTTCTTGAGCTCGTCCCCGATCTCGTCACGCCCGAGCGCCGTGAGGCGCGAGAGCCGCAGCTCGAGGATCGCCTTCGCCTGCTCGTCGGATAGCTGATAGGTGCCGTCCTCTGCGAGCCCGTGGCGCGGATCGGCGATGAGCGCGATGAGCGGCGCCATGTCCTTCGCTGGCCAGTGGCGCTCCATGAGCTGCACCTTCGCCTCCGCCGGCGAGGGCGAGTAGCGGATCAGCTTGATGACCTCGTCGATGTTGGCGACGGCGATGGCGAGACCGACCAGCGTATGGGCCCTGTCGCGCGCCTTGGCGAGCAAATAGCGCGTGCGCCGCGTCACCACCTCCTGGCGGAAGTGGGTGAACGCCTCGATGAAGTCGCGGAGATTGAGCTGCTCAGGCTTGCCGCCGTTGATGGCCAGCATGTTGGCGCCAAACGTCGTCTGCAGATCCGAGTAGCGCCAGAGCTGGTTCAGCACCACCTCGGCTATGGCATCTCGCTTCAATTCGATGACGATGCGCATGCCTTCGCGGTTGCTTTCGTCCCAAATGTCCGAAATGCCCTCGACCCGCTTCTCGCGCACCAGGTCGGCGATCTTTTCGATCAGCACCCGCTTGTTGACCTGGTAGGGAATGGCCGTGACGATCAGCGCTTCGCGATCCTTCCGGATCTCCTCGATCTCAACCTTGGCGCGCATGATGATCGAGCCGCGGCCCTTATGATAGGCCGCGAGCGCGCCGGCCCGCCCGAGGATGAGGCCACCAGTCGGGAAATCGGGCGCCGGGATGATCTGTGTCAGGTCCTCGATCGTCGCCTCGGGATTGTCGAGCATGAGCATGCAGGCATCGATCACCTCGCCGAGGTTATGCGGCGGGATGTTCGTCGCCATGCCGACCGCGATGCCGCCCGCGCCGTTGACGAGCAGGTTCGGGAACTTCGACGGCAGGACCGACGGCTCCTCGAGGCGGTCGTCGTAGTTCGGCTTGAAATCGACCGTGTCCTTGTCGAGATCGTCGAGCATGAACCCCGCGATCTTCGAGAGCCGCGCTTCCGTGTAGCGCTCGGCCGCTGGCGGATCGCCATCGACGGAGCCGAAGTTGCCTTGCCCGTCGATCAGCGGCACGCGCATGGAGAAGTCCTGCGCAAGGCGGACGAGCGCGTCATAGATGGCAAGGTTGCCGTGCGGGTGGAAGTCGCCCATGGTGTCGCCCACGACTTTGGACGACTTCATGTGCTTCTTGTTCCAGTCGAGACCGAGGCGCTGCATGGCATAGAGAATGCGCCGGTGCACGGGCTTGAGCCCATCGCGCACGTCGGGCAGCGCACGCGAGATGATGACGCTCATCGCGTACTCGAGGTACGAGCGCTTCATCTCGTCCTGGATGAGAACGGGGCGGATATCGCTCGGGCCCGACGCGTCGGGCCGATCGCTGGTGTCGCTCAATGTTGAAGTCCCGTTTCAGGCCGCGGAGGCACTCGTCCGCGCGCCAGGGTGAGTGGCTTGTTCCGATTTGCCGAGCTTACCCGACCCTCCCCCGCCACCGCAATGGTCGAGGGGTCGCGCCAGGAGCGCGGCAAAGCCCATAATCCGGCGAAAAGCTCCCATTGGGGAGCGGCTTAGAGCCATGTGGGGCACCGTTTCGCCCGGCCCTGCCACTGGCACGTCCCCGGAACGAAGAAAGACCGCCCTGCATTGACGAAAATGTCCGGGCGGCCACGTCTCAGCTGTCGATAACTGAAAATTTTGCCCCCGCCGCCCTCGGCCCTTCATCATTGGAGGCTTGAAGAGCCAGGGTCCGCACCACCACATGATCCGCGGTCTTGCCTTTCCAGGAAACAGGTCACCATGAAACACTTGCCGCTTGTCGCCGCCGCTCTGCTCGCCGCCGCC
>NZ_DAIQCD010000030.1:0-32076 GCF_036780825.1 Hyphomicrobium sp.
GAGAAGTGGTTCGAGGTACCGCCGAGGGGAAGTGGCAGACCCAGACGCTCGAGCGTCGGCAGGAGATAATCGAACAGCACCGTATATTCGATGGCGAATTGACGGGTGAGCCACGTCTCTTCGAAATTGAAAACGTTGAGGCGCGCCTGAACGCAGGCGAGATGAGGGTCGGCTGCAAGCAGGGCCGCCGCACGACGAAGCTGATCCGGCTCCGGAGCGTCCTCGGCATCGTAGACGACGACAAGGTCTCCTGTGGATTGGCGAAGCGCATAGTTCAGGGCGCGCGGCTTGGTGCGGGGCTCGCCCGGGGGCACGATCACGGTGGACATCTGCGGCGGCAGCGAGAGTGCCGCTACGGCGCTGCGGGTGGCTGTATCCTCCGCCTCGAGGATCAGCAGGACCTGGAGCCTGTCGCGCGGGTAGTCCAGCCCGTCGAGGGCTTTCACGAGATCAGGGATGACGGCCGCCTCATCATAGAGCGGGATCAGCAACGAATACCGCGGCACGGGGCCGGAGGAGGACGCCGGCGTGGCTGGGGCGCGGTCGGATGCGGCGGCCAGCGCCCGTTGTCCCGTTGCGTACCAGAGGGCTGCGGCACGCAGCAGCACGACGCAGAGAAACGGCAGCGCCAGTGCGGCGGCGAGGGCGAAGGTGGCATAGCGGGGACTGGCGACGGCGCCTGCTGCGATCGCAAGCGCGATGAGCGCCAAGGCGGCCTTCTGCCAGGCCCACGTGGGTTCGCCCGCAGAACGCTCCGGCCGGCTTCTGCGCAGCTCAAAAGTCGCGTGATCGAGGTCGTCGATCTCGGCCGCGCTCCAGAAGACCGGGGCGGACCGGTTCCGGTGGGGATGCAACGGGCCGGGCTCGCGAGGGAGGAGCGGCGGACGCTCCTCGGCGGACATCGGCTCTTCGGGAACGAAGCCTTCGGGCCATGACGCTGCCATCTGGGACACGCTGCGGACGCGCTTCTCGGGCATGGTCCCCTCCCTGTTCCGCGAAAGGCGCATGCCGGGCAGGACAGGTGCGTGCGTGATGACCGCGCGCACCAACGGATTGGTCCTGCCGGAAGACCCCTTTCGCACAACTCATGCCGAAAGCGATCTTGCCAGATCGGCTCCGATGTTAAATAGGACTCTCATTCCTATCCGTGACGACGGGCCCGATCATGATGCTCGCCACCGCCTTTCGCAGCTTTGCACACAGCGTGTCTCTCGAAGGCGTGGCCGTGAGGACTGCGACGGCACTGGTTCTCTTGGCTGCGGGCCTGTTCCTTGCCAGCATTGCGGCATCCGCGCAGGACAATGAAGGCGCAGCGCAGGCTGAGCAGCCGAGGCGCTTCGTCATCCGCTTCCTAACCGAGGGAGAGTTTCCGCCTTTCAATTACTATGACGACGAGGGCGTGCTCACGGGTTTCAATGTCGATCTGGCACGTGCCATCTGTCTCGAGGCCGGGGCTGCGTGCGATATCAAGGTGCGGCCTTGGGAAGATCTCCTGACGGGGCTTAAGCGCGGAGACGCGGATGCGGTGATCGCGGCCCATCGCGTCACGGCGTCGAGCCTTGCGGAGGTGGATTTTTCCGATCGCTACTTTCATACGCCAGGCCGTTTTGCGGCCCGCAAGGGCGAGGCCACGGGTGCGGTTACGCCGGAGGCACTCGATGGCGTGACTGTCGGCGTGGCCAAGGGCACCGCGCATGAGGCCTTCGTCAAAGCTTTCTACCGCGACAGTCGTATCACCTTGTTCGAGAACCCCGAGCTGGCCCGCGAGGCGCTACAGCAGGGCAAGGTGCAACTCGTGTTCGATGATGCCATCAGCCTCGCCTTCTGGCTCAATGGATCGTTGTCGCGGCAATGCTGTGAATTCCGCGGCGAGGCGTTTCTCGAGCCGAGATATTTCGGCGACGGGCTCGCGGTCGCGGTGCCGCGCAACGATCCGCAGATCAAGGCGCTCATCAACGGCGCCTTGAAGCGCGTGCGCCGGAGCGGCCGCTTCCTGGAACTGGTCGAACGCTATTTCCCGGTGCGTATCTATTAGAATCTCACCGCACCCGTTGGCCTTGGATCGCGTACGGATTGGCTCGGGCGGTGCCCCGGTGTTGGGGAGTAGGGGCGCTCCAGATCCATAGAGCGCGTTCACTCTTATCAGAATTGGATTGTGCGCCGTGAACGGGCTCTAAGTTTTTATTGAGAGACTGATTCACGTTCTCAGTGAATGCGTGTCCGCATCCACCTCAAACGATCAGGCTCGAGAGCATTTTCCGTTCGCTTGCGCTCACTGCAAATTCTCTAGTTATTTTGTTTGAGCGAGCATCTTCACCCATTCGGGCGAGTCCGCCCGAATGGGATCTGCTCTAGCGCGCGGGGGCTGCCCGTCTTTCGCTGTCATAATCCTGAAATGAAAATCTCGTCTAAGAGGCAAGAATTTTTTGGCATGCGGAGCGGAACCTCGCTGCATGGTAACGGAACGCTTCTACCGATCGCTGTTCATCTCAGACCTACATCTCGGGACCCGGGCCAGCCAGGCCGAGATGCTTCTCGATTTCCTCAAGCATACGGAGGCCGAGACGATCTATCTGGTGGGCGATATCTTTGATTTCTGGCGCATCCGGCGCGGCACCTGCTGGCCCCAATCCCATAACGACGTGGTGCAGAAGCTCCTGCGCAAGGTGCGCAAAGGAACGCGCATCGTCTACATACCCGGCAATCACGACGAGGGCGTCCGCGATTACGCCGGCATGCATTTCGGTGGCATCGAGATCGAGCGCCAAGCTATCCATACGACGGCAGACGGCCGCCGCTTCATCGTCATGCATGGCGACGAGTACGACGTTGTGGTGCGCTATGCGCGCTGGCTCGCGTTCCTTGGCGACCAGGGCTATGAGATCGCACTCCGATCGAACCGGCCGCTCAACTTCATCCGCCGAAGGGTGGGCCTCGGCTACTGGTCCCTTTCCGATTACCTCAAGCGCCGGGTCAAGACGGCCGTGAACTTCATCGGGGAGTTCGAGAAGAATCTTGCGGAAGAGGCACGCCGCCAAAACGCGGACGGCGTGATCTGCGGACACATCCACCATGCCGCAAACCGTCTGATCGGCGGTATCCGCTACATCAATACCGGAGACTGGGTCGAGAGTTGCACGGCAGCGGGAGAAACGCCTGCCGGAGACATCGAGCTGATCCGGTGGTTAGACATCGTCGGGGCACGTGAAGGGGACAACGAGATCGCGAAGCTGCCGCTGAAAGTGGCGTGAGCTCCCGGTCTGAGCGGCGCGAGGCTCCGCGAGCGGGAAAATGCGGGCTGTGACATCGAAGCGGCTCGTCGAGACTTGCGCCCTGCCGTTCCTTACCGAAATCGTAAGCCATCGATCCTGAAATTGCGCTGGCAAGCGAGTGAGTATTCGCTATGCTCGCTCAATTCCGGGAATATTCGGCCTTGAGATGCGTCAGCGGACGAACGCGCGAGTCCGAGATGCATTCGGCTGGCGCTGCGGCACAGGACCATGTCAATTCGTCTTTGGATCGGCTGCTGTGTGCTCGGGGCAGCGCTGAGCGCGAGCCTCGGCGCGGGGGCTGAAGCAAAGTGCCGGATGAAGTCTCCCGACACGACGATCAGCGGCATCGTCCTCACGGACCGGGAGAGTGCGGTGAAGGTCGTTGGCTCGGGCGCGACGCTGACCGAGAGCGAGGACGACCTTCCGCATGCGCGCTTCGTTTCCAGCAACGGCGCGCAAGAACTCGTGCTTTTCGTCCATTACGGCGCTGGGGAGGACGAGTATGCCGAGGCCGAGGTTCGCGTCGGGAGCTCAGAGGCTCTGGCCCTCGTGGACCTTCCGATCGAAAGCTTCAGAACAGGGCGCGGCGTCGAGCTCGGCATGAGCGTGGCGGAAGTGCAGGCTTTGTTCGGAACCTGCTTCAAATCGCGGCACAAGGCGGGCTCGGAGCTTTTCTTCGAGTACGAGATCGCGAATGCCGACCGAGACCCGGAGCTCAAGAGTTTCGGCTATCCGGTCTATTATGCGGAGTATGAGTTCCGAGACGGGAAACTCATCCGTTTCCGTTTCGGCTTTGCCTATCCATAGAGCGCGTTCCCTCATTGGGAAATTACGGGCGAAGCATCATCTGGGAAAACGGGCGCGGCCCGCGGAACGTGCGGGCTGCGCTCGTTAGAGGCATTACGGTTTCAGTGGGAGGCCGTGGTGGTCATAGGGGCGCATCACTGATTGAAGATGCGCGGATCTGGGGCGAGAGCGGCTTTGGAGGCGTCTCGGGCGATGGGCGCCCCAGGAGAGGATCAGCGGCGGCGAAAGCCACCGCCAGGGCCGGTCGAAGACGGCGGCGGGCCAGACCGGCTGTCCCGGTGGCGGAAGTTGATGCGTCCCTTGGTGAGATCGTAGGGCGTCATCTCGACGGTGACCTTGTCGCCCGCAAGGATGCGGATGCGGTTCTTCTTCATGCGTCCGGACGTGTAGGCAATCACCTCGTGTCCGTTGTCGAGCTTCACGCGGCAGCGGGCGTCGGGAAGCACCTCCTCCACCACGCCTTCGAACTCGAGCATCTCTTCCTTCGCCATTCACACTCCCTGGCTATGACCACCACTGCGGCCACATTTCGTAGCGAATCAACAATGCAAAATAACGGGGAGCAGAGCCATCCGCTCCCCGCATCCTTGAATTTTTTGCTGGCTCAGAGCGGACGCAGGTTGACGGCAGCGATCTTGCCGTTGCGGCCACGCTCAGTCTCGTACGAGACCTTCTGTCCCTCGCGGAGAGTCTGCAGACCGGCGCGCTCTACGGCCGAGATGTGCACGAAGACATCAGCCCCGCCCTCCTCAGGCTGGATGAAGCCGTACCCCTTTTGACCGTTAAACCACTTTACCGTGCCGTTCGCCATTATAGTGCCTCCAAAGCAAGTCATATCTCCGGACCCGATGACCGGAGACGTCATCAAATCGCGCGATGGAGACTTCTAGTTTCAGCGTGGCCGCTGTCGCAGAGTGAACCCAAGGCGTGTTCGATGGCCCTATATGGCCTGCATTGTCTATAAAGGCAAGATGTTGTGCCGGGTTTGAAGACTAGTATTACGGGTCCACTGTCAGTCGGAGAAATTGAACATCCGGAGTAAATATTGGTGCCCATTGGGCAAGTTACCAAGCCCGGGTCGACTGTTTTCCGTAGATTGTAATTGTTGTAATTTGCATTGAGGGAAGAATAACTCCTGGCGAGACCATTCATTTAACCGAATTTCATAAGAGCCTGCCCTGAATGGGGATTTTGGGCGCATTTGGTCTCTCGGATCCATTCAAGGCGCCTTCGCTGCTGGTGCAGCCTTCATGTTGCAAAAGACGAGGCGCGCCCGTATAAGTCGCCGCGGAGCCGCCCGGCGGGGCATGCCGTGGCGGCTTTCATGCTTTTACGATCCGCGGCTCCGCACAAAAGCACTCCTTCTCCCTCCCTTTGCTGGGGACGGGCAAAGGGGCAGCCCGCCATTCGGCTGGGCAGGCGGGCCGTTTCCGAACACGAAGGAGAGCGAAATGCCCAAGCTGAAGACCAAAAGCGGCGCCAAAAAGCGCTTCAAGATGACGGCCACAGGCAAGGTGAAGGCGCAGGCCCAGGGCAAGCGCCACGGCATGATCAAGCGGCACGCGAAGTTCATTCGCGACGCGCGGGGCACCATGGTGCTCAACGACAGCGACGCCAAGATCGTCAAGAAATACATGCCGTATGCGCGCTGAGCTCAGCGCGCAACCAGACCCACTCATCCGTCACTAAGGAAGCAGATCCATGGCACGCGCAAAACGCGGTGTTACCGCCCACGCCAAGCACAAAAAGGTTTTGAAGGCAGCCAAGGGCTATTATGGCCGCCGCAAGAATACGATCCGCATCGCCAAGCAGGCCGTCGAGAAGGCCCTGCAGTACGGCTATCGCGACCGCAAGCGTAAGAAGCGCACGTTCCGGGCGCTCTGGATTCAGCGCATCAATGCCGCGACGCGCGAGCACGGCCTCACCTACGGCCGGTTCATTCATGGCCTCTCCAAGGCCGGCATCGAGATCGATCGCAAGGTGCTCGCCGATCTTGCCGTGCATGACGCGGCGGCATTCAAGGCACTCGTCGATCAGGCTTCCGCTGCCAGCAAGGCCGCGGCCTAAGCCCCTTCTTTTCGGTCACGTCCCCCGCCACTCCGCGAGCCCGTGGAGAGCCGGGGGATCGGACCACCTTCGCGGCCGTGCTCAGCCGAGCGCGGATCGGCGCGGAGATCGATCCGCCGCCGATGTTGTCCCCCATGCCTTGCCCCGCGGCGCTCGGGGAACGCCCTCCGGCCCGTGGGGTGAACGAGATGAGGCGCGTGATGACTGGCACATCCGAACTCGAGGCGATGAAGGCCGATCTTCTGGCGCAGATCGATGCGGCGGGGGATCTCGGCCAGCTCGAAGCCGTGCGCGTGGCAGCGCTCGGTAAGAAAGGGCTGATCGCCGCTCAGATGGCCAAGCTCGCAAAGCTGCCGCCGGAGGAGCGCAAGGCGTTCGGGGCTGCAAACAACGTCGTCAAAACCGCCGTGACCCTGTCGCTCGAGGCGCGACGCGCCGCGCTCGAGGCGGCGGCGCTCGAGGCGCGCCTTGCGGGCGAGCGGGCCGACGTGACGCTGCCGGTGCGGCCCGGGCCTGAAGCGCTCGGCCGTATTCATCCGGTGAGCCAAGTGCTCGACGAGTGCGTGGAGATCTTCGCCGATCTCGGCTTCGACGTCGCCGAGGGGCCGGACATCGAAACCGACGAGATGAACTTCGGCAAGCTCAACATCCCGCCTGAGCATCCGGCGCGCCAAGAGCACGACACCTTTTATTTTCCGCCGAAGCCGGACGGCTCGAGGCTCGTGCTGCGCACGCATACGAGCCCCGTGCAGATCCGCACCATGGAGAGCCGGACGCCGCCGATCCGCATCATCGCGCCGGGGCGCGTCTATCGTTGCGACAGCGACCAGACGCACACGCCGATGTTCCATCAGATCGAGGGTCTCGTCATCGACGAGACGACCCACATGGGCCACCTCAAGTGGGTGCTCGAGGAATTCTGCAAGGCCTTCTTCGAGGTCTCGGACGTGAAGATGCGCTTTCGCGCGTCACACTTCCCGTTCACCGAGCCTTCGATGGAGGTCGATATCGGCGCCGAGGCGATCGGCAAGCCCGGCGAGTGGCTCGAGATTCTCGGCTGCGGCATGGTGCATCCGAATGTGCTCCGAAACTGCGGGCTGGATGCCGAGCGCTATCAGGGCTTCGCCTTCGGCGTGGGCCTCGATCGGCTGACGATGCTGAAGTACGGCGTGCCGGACCTGCGAGCGTTCTTTGCGGCTGATCTGCGCTGGCTGCGCCACTACGGATTTTCCGTGCTCGATGTACCGACGCTGGCCGGCGGCCTGTCGAGCTGATCTCAGGCGGCAGGATCGCAATGCGCGCGCTTGGCGCGTCAAACGGGGATCGCCAGTGACGACGTAACGATCCCGGATGATTGCCTCCCCCGTTACCTCTTCCCGCAACGGGGAGGGGGCGCGGGTGGCTTGTCGAAGGTGCTACGATGAAGTTCACGCTCTCCTGGCTCAAGGATCATCTGAAAACGACGGCGTCGGTCGAGGAGATCGCGACCAAGCTCTCCGCCATTGGGCTCGAGGTCGAAGGCGTCGAGGATCCTGCGGCGAAGCTCGGCGCGTTTCGCGTGGCGCGCATCGTCGAAGCGAAGAAGCATCCCAACGCCGACAAGCTGCAGATCGTCATGGTCGAGGTGGAGGCGGGCCAGCCGCTGCTCGAGGTCGTTTGCGGGGCGCCGAATGCGCGCGCCGGCCTCGTCGGCGTGTTCGCGCCGCTTGGGACCTATATTCCAGGTACCGGGATCACGCTCGAGAAGAAGCCGGTGCGCGGCGTCGTCTCCAACGGCATGATGTGCTCGGCGGCCGAGCTCGAGCTATCGGAAGACCATGAGGGCATCATCGCGCTTCCCGAGGACATGGCGGCGCAAGTGGGCAGCCGCTACATCGATGCCGCCGGTCTCAACGATCCCGTGTTCGAGGTGAAGCTGACGCCGAACCGCCCCGACTGCACGGGCGTGCGCGGCATCGCGCGCGATCTTGCGGCGGCGGGTCTCGGCACGCTGAAGCCGGAAAAGGCGATCTCGGGCGTGGAAGGCGGCTTCGACAATCCGATCGCTATTACGCTCGATTTTCCGGAGGGCGCGGAGGATGCGTGCCCGGTGTTCGCCGGGCGGCTGATCAAGGGAGTTCGCAACGGTCCCTCGCCGGATTGGCTGCAGAACCGGCTGCGGGCCGTGGGGCTCCGGCCGATCAATGCGCTCGTCGATGTCACAAACTACGTGAGCCAGGATCGCGGCCGGCCACTTCACGTCTACGATGCCGACAAGCTCAAGGGCGGCGTGCGCGCCCGCCTTGGCAAGCCCGGCGAAACGTTCCTCGGCCTCGATGGCAAGGAGCACGCCGTGGATGAGACGATGTGCGTGATCGCCGACGATGCGGGTCCGCTCGGGCTCGGCGGGATCATCGGCGGAGAAACATCGGGCTCGACGGATGCGACCACGAACGTGCTTGTCGAAAGCGCCTGGTTCGATCCGGTGCGGACAGCCGCCACCGGCCGCAAGGCCGGTCTCGTCACCGATGCGCGCTATCGCTTCGAACGGGGCGTCGATCCCGAAAGCGTGCTGTCGGGACTGGATCTCGCGACGCAGATGATCCTGAAGCTCTGCGGAGGCATGCCTTCGAAGGCGACGCTCGCCGGCAAGGTTCCCGATACGCGCCGCGGCATTCTGTTCGATCTCAGGCGTGTCGAGAAGCTGACCGGGCTCGCGCTGCCGGCGGAGGAGATCAAGAGGATCCTCGAGGCGCTGGGCTGCGAGCTGGTCGGTGACGGCGACATCATCGAGGTTCTGACGCCCTCGTGGCGGCCGGATATTCACGGAACTGCCGACCTCGTCGAAGAGGCGGTGCGTATCGCGGGCATCGATCGCGTTCCGGCGACGCCGCTGCCGCGCATGAGCGGAATTGCCGGCCGGGTGCTTACCGAGACGCAGAAGCGGGCGCGCAGGGCCAGGCGGACGCTCGCGGCGCGGGGGCTTGTCGAGGCGGTGACGTGGTCGTTCCTGCCCAAGGCCGAGGCAGAGCTTTTTGCGGGGGATGCCGAACTCGTCGAAATCGCAAACCCGATCTCGGTCGATCTCGCCGTCATGCGGCCGGGTCTGCTGCCCGGGCTCCTGACCGCCGTCGAGCGCAACCACAACCGTGGCTTCGCCGACGTGGCGCTGTTCGAGGTGGGGCAGGCCTATCGCGGCGACCGGCCCGAGGATCAATATCTTTCGGCGGCAGGCGTACGCGCGGGCACTGCCGGGCTTTCCGGAGGCGGCCGGCACTGGCAGAGCAAGGCCGAGCCTGTGACCGTGTTCGATGCCAAGAGCGATGCGGTGGCCGTGCTGGCGGCGTTGGGCATCGATGCGGGCAAGGCGCAGGTCACCCGCGACGCGCCGGCCTGGTATCACCCGGGGCGGTCCGGCACCTTGCGGCTCGGGCCGAAAACCGTGCTCGCCCATTTCGGTGAGATTCATCCGGCGACGCTCGCCAAGCTCGATGTGGCGGGGCCGGTGGCGGGATTTGAAGTCTTCCTCGAGGCGCTGCCGCCCGAGAAACGCAAAGCCCGTGGCAAGGCGCCGCTCGCGGCCTCCGATCTTCTCCCCGTCCGGCGCGACTTCGCCTTCGTTCTCGATCGGGACGTCGGTGCGGGGGACGTGGTGCGCGCGGCACTCGGCTCGGATAAAGCCCTGATCTCGGCCGTGTCGGTTTTCGATGTATTCGAGGGCGGGGCGCTGGCAGCCGAGGGCAAGAAGTCGGTGGCCATCGAGGTGACACTGCAACCGACGGCGGAAACCCTGACCGATAAGGAGATCGAGGGGGTATCGCAGAAGGTGATCGCTAGCGTGAAAAAGGCGACCGGCGGCGAGATCCGGGGCTAGTGACCGTTTGTGCCGTGATGCGGACGCGCATCGCTTGCTTTCGGCTCGGTGCGCTAGCCTGCGAACGATGGTCGGGCTCGAACGTCCCGCTGCGGGCCGAAACGGGGTCCGTGCCCGGCATCCGGTGGTGCGGCCTATTGGATTCTGAATAGTCTATTTTCATGATTTGAGCGTATGCGGATGCGTGGTCGGAGTGGGCTCGCGCGATGCCACGAGCGCGCCGCGCATGGCAGCTCATCGGTGATATCGTCGCCGCCTGCGCGACATTCCTGCTAGAGCGCGTTCACGCTTTATGGACTCGTCTTTTTGACGTGAACGCACTCTAAGTTTTTGATTGAGAGACTGATTCACGTTCTCGGTGAATGCGTGTCCGCATCCACCTCAAACGAGCAGGCTCGAAGACACTGCGCCTATCAAGGGTGGGAGGCACGAGATGGTTGCGGATATGACAACGACGACCCAGAGCGCGGGACCGCTCATCCTGCCTAAGCCGGAGAAGCACCACATCGTCGTGGTTGGCGGCGGAGCGGGCGGGCTCGAGCTTGCGACGCGGCTGGGAGACAAGCTCGGCCGGGACGGCTGGTTCCGTCGCAGCGAGGCGGCGATCACGCTTGTCGATCGCGCGCGCACGCACATCTGGAAGCCGCTGCTGCACGAGATCGCCGCGGGAAGCATGGACGTGGATCGCCACGAGGTAGAATACCAGGCGCATGCGCATTGGCACGGCTTCAAGTTCCGCTACGGCGAGATGATCGGGCTCGATCGCGAAAAGAAGCTGGTGGAGCTTGGGCGCACCGTCGATGAGGACGGCCGTGAGATTACGCCGAACCGCTGGGTGCCTTACGACACGCTCGTGATCGCTATCGGCAGCGTGTCGAGCGACTTCGGCGTTCCGGGCGTCAAGGAGCACGCCTTGATGCTCGATACGCCCGAGGAAGCCGAGCGCTTTAACCGGCGGCTGATCAACGCCTGCGTGCGCGCCAACACGCAGCCGGGCCCTATCCGGCCCGAGCAGCTGCATGTCGCGATCATCGGTGCGGGCGCCACGGGCACGGAGCTTTCCGCCGAGCTGCACGGCACGGCGCGCGGCGTGGTCGCCTTCGGGCTCGACAAGATCGATCCCGAGAAGGACATCAAAATTACGCTGATCGAAGCGGCGAGCCGTGTCGTGCCGGCGCTGCCCCCGCGCATCTCGGAGGCGACGACCGACATCCTGCGCAAGCTCAACGTGGATGTTCGCACCAGTGCGCGAGTAACGGAGGTGACGCCGGGAGGCGTGAAGCTCGCCAGCGGAGATTTCATCGGCTCCGAGCTCGTGATCTGGGCAGCGGGCGTCAAGGGGCCGGACGTGCTTGCGCATCTCGACGGGCTCGAGGTCAGCAACTCGAACCAGCTCGTCATCAAGCAGACGCTCGAGACCACGCGGGATCCCAACGTCTTTGCGTTCGGAGACTGCGCCTATCTCGTGCCTCCGGGTGAGACCATGCCCATTCCGCCGCGGGCGCAGGCCGCCCATCAGCAAGCCTCGCATCTCGTCAAGCAGCTCAAGGCACGGCTGCGCGGCGAGCCGCTGCGCCCGTTCAAGTATCGGGATTTCGGCTCGCTCGTCTCGCTTGGGCATTACTCGACGGTGGGCAGCCTGATGGGCTTCGTCACCGGACGGAAGATGATCGTCGAGGGCTTCGCCGCCAAGCTCATGTATCGCTCGCTCTACAAGATGCACGAGACGGCGCTGCATGGGTATTGGAAGGTGGCGATCGATTCCTTCTCGCGGCTTCTCACGCGGCGCACGGAGCCTCACGTCAAGCTGCACTAGAGTGCTTCTGATTTAAGTGGGAAGAAGAACGAAGAAACAAAATCTTAGAGCCGTTCCCCGTTTCCAGCTAAAGCGGAACGGCTCTAAGCTGCACGGCTTCGCGCAAGAGGTTCTTCCGGCTGGCTGCTTCCATCCAATTTTATGGAAGGGTGCAAGGCGGCATTGACGCATCCTCGGTAAACTCATGCGGTGGGCTTAGGTAGCCCCTGCGGAGGATATGTCGCCTTGTGCATGCTGGCCGCCGTACTTGCGTTCGTGGTCGCGCACATCGTCGCCTGGCTGGCGCTCGGCGGAGGATGGCGTGGGGCCGGACGTGCGCCGCTGGCGGTCTTCGTCCCGGCGTCGGCACTCATGCTGCTCGATGCGATCTTCTTCGAGTCCTACTCGCACCTCGGGGCTCAAATCATCACGCTGGTGAGCTGGGAAGCCCTCTACTTCTTCCTCTATGTCTGCTTGAGGATCGTTTCGCGCCCCGCTGAGCCGCGTCAGGCTTTGCCGCGCAGATAGCCGACACGTTCGGCAGAGACCTCACGAAGACGCTCGAGATGGGCGAGCATCTCGCGCGGATGCAGCGGAAGGCCCGTCATGCGTACGTGGTTCTCATCGAGGGCGGCGAGCGCGGGCATCACCTCCTCGGCTGACCGGTGGAGCATGACGATGGTTGCGACGCAGGACCGGCGCATGTTGCGGGGTACCTTGGGGAAGGCGCTCGCGAGCAGGGTTTTGGCACGGTCCGACAGGTAGCTCGAGAGACGCCCGAAAACGGCGATGAGGCTGATGAGAAACGTCTCCTCAAAGCGATAGCCGCGCGTTTCCATCCACTCGAAGAACTTGGTCATGATCATGTCCTGGCGGCGGAGCAGCGGCGTGATCCGGTAATCCTGCCACTCCGCCACGAGGTCGAAGCGCGTATCGAGATCGATGTCGCCCGGCGCGAAGGTCTCTTTCGCGCGCACGCCGATGGCTTTCAGGAAGTCTTTGTTGTTGCGGTGGTCGAAGCGTGTCTTGAAGGCGGGAAGAACGAGCGCGCCGCCGCTCGCGTCGGCGTAGGCCTGGGCGACGAGCTTGGCGCAAAAGAGCTTGCGGCGCCCTTTGAGACGCATGGAGAAGTCGTATGGGATAGGGGGTGACTCGCCCGTTCGGGTCGCCATGACGCGCTCATAGGCGAGCCGCGCGGCGCGAGCGGCGAGCGCCCGGTTCGGATGGCGGTAGAGAACGATGCGGCCGATGTTGTGGTCGAGGACGGAGTCGAGCGGATTGACGACCGTGCCTTCCTCGATCAGCGCTTCGACGACCCAATGGCGGCCATCGTCGCTGATATAGACGAGGGCGATGTGGCTGAACTGGGTGTCCACGTCGCCGATGCGGGCAATGGCGGCGCTATTGTGAGCGCTGCCGCGCATGAGCAGCAGGTCGCCTGAGCGGAATGGGATGTTCTCGCCCGTGGCGAAGGCGGGATGCACGAGCGTGTTCCAGGACGTGCCCGTGAAGGCGCGCTTCGTTGACTGCCCTTTCAGCAGCCGATCGTTGTCGCAGGCGATCTCGCCGAGCATGTCCGTGGCGTAGCGGGCAATGCGGAGAACATCGCGCAAGGCCTCCTGAGCGGGACGGTCGAAGATGCCCTGGATATCCCAAGCGGGGATCCGGTCGCGCAGGCGCATGCGGGCGTTGAATAGCTCGCGCAAGAGGTATGGAGCGCGAGGTGCGATGTGCCCGCGGTCGGCGTCGGTAAGGTCGGTGTCGTCGATGAGCTGGTATAGGGAGCGCAGCGCGGCTTCCAGGTCGCGAGCCGTGTCGAACTGCTGATCGGCGACGGCCCCGATCCGCGCCAAGCGCTGCTCAAGTCCACTCAAGACCGACCGCTGCACCGATCCGCTCCCTCTTGCGTGCGTCCCCGTCGCCGTCGTTCCCGTCCGCCGACACCGGCCACTGCGGCATCAGCATTTTAGCGCGGTAGCCCAGAGGCATGCCGCCCGAGCGTGTCTCGCTTGGCCGACACGACCATGATGGGCCGTTCGCCTCCGATTGATAAGGGCAGACGTGCAAATGGTAAAGACTAGAGCCGTTCCGGTTTAAGTGGAATCCGGAACGGCTCTAAGTATTTATTTTGTCGTGCTTCTTTTCGGACACCTTGCTTGCATGGCTTCGCCATGACCGGTTCCCACTTTTCCGGAAGCACTCTAGGACTGTCCATTCGCGGAAGCGAAAGGGTCATGAGCCGCGGCGCAGCGCTCCCAAAAGCTCAGGGGTCGGATAGGAATCGGCGGGCAGCCCCAGCCGCTGCTGCATCGTTTTGATGGCCTGCCGGCTCTTCATGCCGATCAGGCCGTCGATCTCCCCCACGTCGAAACCACGGGCGGTGAGGAGGCGCTGCAACTCCTTGGCCTCGGCTTGCGCAAGCACGGGAATGCCCCCGTCGCCGCGGCGCATGGCTGGTGCGCCATCGATACGCGTCGCGAGATAGGCGGCGGTGATCGCGTAGTTGAGTGACTGGTTCCACTGCAGATAGACGTCGAAGTTCGGGAACGCCAGGAAGGCGGGGCCGTGGCGTCCCATGGGCAGGACGAGGGACGCCGGCATGGCGTCGGTCTCGAGCGGCGCGCCATCGGCCTTCCGCACGCCCCATGAGGCCCACTGCGACCGCGGATGCTTGACTGCGAGATCGGACTGGTCCCATGGCAGCTCACGGGGAACGCGCACTTCCTCGAGCCACGGCTCGTTGGGCCGCCAGCCAAGGTGCGCCATGTAATTGGCGGTGGTGCCGATGATGTCGGTGGGATTGGAGAAAAGGTCGGGGCGGCCGTCGCCGTCGTAGTCGATGGCGTGCTCAAGGTAGCGAGTCGGAAGGAACTGGGTCTGGCCGATCTCGCCGGCCCAGGAGCCGATCATCGTCTGCGGAGTCATGTCACCCCGCTCGATGATGCGCAGCGCTGCCTTGAGCTCATCGCGGAACATCGGGCCGCGGCGGCAGTCGTAGGCGAGCGTCACGAGCGAGCGCATGATCGGCAGATTGCCCATGCCGGCGCCGAAATCGCTCTCGAGGGCCCAGAAGCCCGTTATGACGGCCGGGTGAACACCAAACTCCTTCTGCGCGCGGGCGAAGGCGGCGCGGTTCTTCTTAATCTGGGCGCGCCCGTTGGTGATGCGGTTCTGCGTCGCGAGCCTGGCCGAGAAGTCGAGGAAGCTCTGGGCGAAGAAGCCCTGGCGGCGGTCGCGCGAGATCACGCTTTGGTCGGGCGTCATGCCGGCGAGCGTCGCATTGATGACGCGAGGGCTGATGCCTTCGGCCGCGGCCTCCCGCTTGAAATCGCGCAACCAGGACTCATAGGTCCAGGTGGTCTTGCAATTCCGCGGTGCGGGCGGAGGAGGAATGCCCTTGGTCGACACGCGCGTGCCGGAGGCCTGGGAAGCGGCGGGGGTCTGCATAGCCGCCGGCGTGGCGGCCGGGACAGGCGCCCGATCGAGAGGCGCCTCAGAGGCGGATGGTGCAACTGGGGCCACAGGCGGCGCTTTTCTCGCCGGCTTGGCGCGTGGTGCATCGTTCACAGGGCCGAATTCGATGCCGCCAGCCGTGGCTGGAAGGGTGGCCGCCTGGAGCGCGAGTGCGCACACGGCGGAGGCGACAAAAAAGGCAAATCGCATTCAAAATCATCCCGTCTCGATATTTTGCCAGCCACTCATGCTGAGCCGTGTGGCGGCGTCAAGACGACAGGTTGCCGGCGCCGGCGCCCGGCGAGCTTGCCACCGGCCGCGGGGCGTGCTGTTGACTGCTTGAATTACAGGGTCCCGACCCGCCAGGGCCGCCTCGAAACCCACGCCGGGTAGCCTATATCATGCTCTCACTGGGCCGGCCGGCCCGATGCGCGCCTTCGGGAGGAGGGCGTGCGCTGCGGATGGACCGGCTTTCCGGTCCTTGAATGCCCCTTTTGCCCTATCAACCGAAATGATAAGCACGCGCGCATGACCGATACCTCATTGATCCGCAATTTCTCCATCATCGCGCACATCGATCACGGCAAGTCGACGCTGTCGGACCGCCTGATCCAGATCTGCGGCAACGTCAGTAACCGCGAGATGAAGGAGCAGATCCTCGACTCGATGGACATCGAGCGCGAGCGCGGCATCACCATCAAGGCGCAGACCGTGCGTCTCGACTACAAACACGCGGACGGCAAAATCTATCAGCTCAACCTGATGGACACGCCGGGGCACGTAGACTTTGCCTACGAGGTGTCGCGCAGTCTCGCGGCCTGCGAGGGCGCGATCCTGGTTGTGGACGCGACACAGGGCGTGGAAGCTCAGACGCTGGCCAACGTTTATCAGGCGCTCGACAACGATCTCGAGATCCTGCCGGTCTTGAATAAGGTGGATCTCCCGTCGGCCGACGAGGACCGGGTCAAGAGCCAGATCGAGGATGTGATCGGGCTCGATGCTTCGGATGCCATCGGCGTCTCGGCGAAAACGGGGCTCAATGTGGAGGCCGTCCTGGCCGCCATCGTCGAGCGGCTGCCGCCACCCAAGGGCGATGGAGACAAGCCGCTCAAGGCCATGCTCATCGATAGCTGGTACGACGCCTATCTCGGCGTCATCGTGCTGGTGCGCGTCATCGACGGCCGGCTGAAGCGCGGCCAGAAGATCACCATGATGGCCACTGGCGGCCTCTATCAGGTGGAGCGTGTCGGCATCTTCCGTCCCAAGCAGGAGATGCTGGCCGAGCTCGGGCCGGGCGAGATCGGATTTTTCACGGCGGCGATCAAGGAGGTGGCGGATACGCGCGTCGGCGACACCATCACCGACGAAAAGACCCCGACCGCCGAACCTCTGCCGGGCTTCAAGCCGGCGCAGCCGGTGGTGTTCTGCGGCCTGTTCCCCGTCGATGCCGCCGATTTCGAGGATCTGCGCGACGCCATGGCGCGTCTCCGGCTGAACGACGCCAGCTTCTCGTTCGAGATGGAAACCTCCGCTGCGCTGGGCTTCGGGTTCCGCTGCGGGTTCCTGGGGCTTCTCCATCTCGAGATCATCACCGAGCGGCTCGAGCGCGAGTTCAGGCTCGATCTCATCACCACGGCGCCGTCGGTCATCTACCATCTGCACATGACGGACGGCAGCATGATCGAGCTGCACAATCCGGCCGACATGCCCGATCCGGTGCACATCGACCACATCGAGGAGCCGTGGATCGAGGCGACGATCATGGTGCCCGACGACTATCTCGGCGCGGTGCTTAAGCTCTGCCAGGACCGGCGCGGTCGGCAGAAGCAGCTCACCTATGTCGGCAATCGGGCGATGCTCATCTATGAGTTGCCGCTCAACGAGGTCGTGTTCGATTTCTACGACCGGCTGAAGTCGGTCTCGCGCGGCTATGCGTCGTTCGACTATCAGATCACGGCCTACGAGCAGGGCGAGCTCGTCAAGCTCTCGATCCTGGTCAACGGCGAGCCGGTGGATGCGCTCTCGATCATCGTGCACAGGACACGGGCCGAGAGCCGCGGGCGCGCCATGTGCGAGAAGCTCAAAGAGCTGATCCCGCCGCACATGTTCCAGATCCCGGTGCAGGCGGCGATCGGCGGCAAGGTGATCGCGCGTGAGACGATCCGGGCGCTGCGGAAGGACGTGCTCGCCAAGTGCTATGGCGGCGACATCTCGCGTAAGCGCAAGCTGCTCGACAAGCAGAAAGCGGGCAAGAAGAAGATGCGTGAGTTCGGCAAGGTCGAGATCCCGCAGGAAGCCTTTATCGCCGCGCTGAAGATGGACGAGAACTGATCGCGGCGAGGCAGACGCACCTCGTCGTCAGCTTGTCTGTCACGGTCGCCAATAAAAAAAACCCCGGCTTTCCAGCCGGGGTTTTCGTATGCGCTCGAGGCCGATCAGCGATGGTTGTGTCCGCGCTGGTCGCCGCCACGCCGGTCGTCGCGATGGTCGTTGCCGCGCTTGCCGTCACGACGGTCTTGGCGCGCCGGTCGCTTCCAGTTGCGATCGGGGGGCGCTTTGAGACCTGCGGGGGCGCGATAGTCCTTGCGCCACCAGCCGGGATTGCGCTTGCCCGGCGGGGGAGCGCGCCAGCCCGTGCGAGGGCGGACCTTATGAGAGTACCAGCGTGCTCGGTCGTTGTACCAAGGCCGTCCAACGTAATGGCGATCCCAGTAATCGCGAGCGACGAAGCTCACGAACGGAATGCTGAAGGCAGCGGGGCCGACGTCGGGCAGCGGGACGTAGCTGCCGCGCTGCTCGAACGCGAGATACTCACTGTAGACCCAGCCGCGATTTCCGGCCCAGATGACGTCACACCAGGACTCGTCGCGCAGGCAACCCCGGATGTCGACGTCGTCGCCTTCGGGGATTACGCCGACGCTCGGAAATTCCGTATCCGGGCCGGTCCTGATGTTCACGTTGGCGGTGGAGAATCCGGGCGCCGCCTGGGCCGCCGCCATGCCGAGGAATGTCAACCCGGCTATGGCCCCGATCAGTCTGAATGTCTTCATGAGTACTCCGTCGTTAGGTCGAGAGAACAGGATTCACTCAAAGATGACGTTATGATGATGGCCTCCGCTGCCAGCCCGGCATCCAGCCGCTGAGGACATATCCACGCGTGTGCAGAAACGCGCAACGGGCGGAATTCCGTCGCTTTTCTTTTGATACGCGCACGAGCCGATGTCTACGCGAGCGAGATGGCGCGCGAGTTCAAAGGGGGCGAAGTTCGGAAAATGACTCCCTAGAGCCGCTTTAGGGGAAGCACTCTAGCGGGCGCGAAGACGGCGGATCTGTGGCAGATCGAAGAGATCGTAATAGGGGCTTGCTCCCGGAGGATAGTCTTCGGCGGACTTGTAGCCGCCATCGCACCAAGGATTGCCGTAATAGCCATAGGGACCATTGTAGGGCGTGCAGTCGCGCGTGGTGACGCGATGATGGTCGCGCTGATGCTTCTTGGCGCGGGCCTGAGCATCGGCCGGAAGAGCGTGGAGAGCCATGGCTCCGGCAGCTACGACGGCCAAGCATTTCATAATCATGGCTCGGATCCTCTTCGTTGGCGCTCTCTGCGTCATTGCGTGGCGAGTCGCCGCTCTGTCAGCACTTAAGGCGTGATCCCGGGCGCGCGCAAGACGGCCCGATAAGATAAAGACTGACTGTATCGTCGGCCCTTCGGTGAAGCATCGCAGCCGGCTGCGCTTCTCGTGCGAGGGGTTCGGCTGCCGCGCTTGCCGAACAATCTCCCCGCGAACTGCAACTTCACCTACGCGTATCCTGCAAGAAATCCTGCCGACCTTTGCTCCCAGTGACCTTGTGGATTTGTCGCACCCATTGGCTCAATGCCCTGCCTGGGATCTCGGTCCTGGGCACAAGAAAAGCCCGCTAAGGGCAGATGTCGCAAACGTTTTCTGGGAGCGAAACCATGAGGAAGTTGCTGATCGTTGGAACACTCGTGCTGATGCCCTCGGTGGCAATGGCCGACTGGGCAAGCCACTTCAATACGCTGGACACGGATGGCAACGGCAGGATCAGCCGTACGGAATGGGAGGCGAATCAGCACAAGCTGAAGATCGATCCCGCGCCGACGTTTACGGCGATGGATGCTGACGTGAACAATGGCATCGACGAAGACGAATGGGCGGCTGCGGAGAAAATGGCGAAGGCCTTCCCCGTATCGTGCAAGTCCGCCACCGAATCCTGGTGCGAGAAGCAGTACTGATTTTCATACGCCCGAGTGCGTCGCCCTTGTTTGGACTGGCGTTCAAGCAGGCGTGCGCTCGTTCTCGTATGGCCATCAGCCGCTAACGGAGCTCGAAACCCGGGTGTTGGCCGGGTTTCGAGCTATCGCGTTGCGGTACACGTGTGGTCCACCGCGCCATCAGCGGCCGGATTCAGAGTTGCAGGCGGTTGAGCCGGAGCGCGTTGGCGACGACGCTGACGGATGACAGCGACATGGCAGCCGCCGCGATCACCGGCGAAAGCAGTAGGCCGAAGGCCGGGTAGAGAACGCCAGCCGCGATCGGCACGCCGGCGGCATTGTAGATGAAGGCGAAGAACAGGTTTTGCCGGATGTTGGACATGGTGGCGGCCGAGAGCGCGTGGGCGCGCGCGATGCCCGTCAGGTCGCCTCCGAGCAGAGTTATGCCGGCGCTTTCCATGGCGACGTCCGTGCCGGTGCCCATGGCGATGCCGACGTCTGCCGCGGCAAGAGCCGGCGCGTCGTTGATGCCATCGCCCGCCATGGCGACGACGTAGCCGTCGCGGCGGAACCGGGCCACGATGGCACTTTTGTCCTCCGGTAGAACCTCGGCTTCCACATCCGTAATGCCGAGCTTGGCGGCAACGGCGCAAGCCGTCGTTTGCTGATCGCCGGTGAGCATGACGATCCGTATCCCCTCTTTCCGCAAGGCCGCGATGGCCGCAGGGGTTGTCGCCTTTACGGGATCGGCAATGGCGATGATGCCGGCGGCTTGGCCGTCCACGGCCACGTAAATGGCGGTGGCGCCGTCACGGCGCAGGTCATCGGCGGCGCCCTCGAGGCTCGAGGTGTCGACGCTGGCGTCGTCCATGAGGATGCGGTTGCCGATGGCGAGCTGGCGGCCCTCGACTGAGCCGGTGACGCCTTTTCCGATAGGGGTTTCGAAGTTTTGCGGCTCCGAGAGCGCAAGGCCGCGCTCCGTTGCCGCCTGCACGATTGCGGCCGCAAGCGGGTGCTCGCTCGCCCGCTCGAGGCTCGCGGTGAGACGCATCAGATCGGCCTCTTCGATAGCGGCGCCGGGTGCGATGCGCACCTCGACGACGCGTGGCTTGCCCTCAGTCAGCGTGCCGGTCTTGTCGACGAGCAGCGTGTCGACGCGTTCCATGCGCTCGAGCGCCTCGGCATTCTTGATCAGCACGCCAGATCTGGCGCCGCGACCGACCCCGACCATGATCGACATCGGCGTGGCGAGGCCGAGCGCACACGGGCAGGCGATGATGAGGACGGAGACGGCGGCGATCAGGGCGTAGGCGAGGCGCGGCTCCGGCCCCCAGAGCTGCCATGCGGCAAAGGCCAGGATGGCGGAGAGGATCACGGCCGGCACGAACCAGCCCGAAACCCGATCGGCGAGCCGCTGGATTGGGGCACGGCTGCGCTGGGCCTCGGCCACCATCTGCACGATGCGGGCGAGAACGGTGTCGCGTCCCACTTTGTCGGCGCGCATGACGAAGGTGCCCGACTGGTTGGTGGTGCCGCCGATGACGGAATTGCCGGTGGCCTTCGTCACGGGCATAGATTCTCCCGTAACGAGCGATTCATCGATGGCGCTGCGGCCGTCGAGGATTTCTCCGTCGATAGGGACGTGCTCGCCGGGGCGCACACGCAGGCGATCTCCGACGGAAATTTCCTCGAGGGCAACGTCCTCGTCGGTGCCATCGGATCGGATACGTCGCGCGGTCTTAGGCGAAAGATCGAGCAGGGCGCGGATGGCGCCGCTCGTACGCTCGCGCGCGTTGAGCTCCAAAATCTGGCCGAGAAGCACAAGAGCCGTGATCACGGCGGCCGCCTCGAAATAGACGGACACCGATCCGTCGGGCGCGCGCATGGAGGCCGGGAAAAGATTAGGCCGGAGCGTTGCCACGATGCTGTAGGCCCAAGCCACGCCCGTGCCCATGGCGATGAGCGTGAACATGTTCAGGTTGCGCGTCTTGACCGAGGCCCAGCCGCGCTCGAAGAACGGCCAGCCGGCCCACAGCACGACAGGGGTCGCGAGCACGAGCTGGATGAGGTTCGACGTCTGCTGCCCAAGCCAGTGGTGAAGGCTAACGAGGTGGCTGCCCATCTCGAGCACGAACACCGGAAGCGTCAAAGCGAGCGCGATCCAAAAGCGGCGCGTCATGTCTGCAAGCTCTGGATTGGGTGCCGCGTCGGCGGTGATCAGCTCCGGCTCGAGGGCCATGCCGCAGATGGGGCAGGAGCCCGGACCCTCCTGGCGGATCTCAGGATGCATCGGGCAGGTGTAAATGGAGCCGGGAGGCGCTTCGGGCGCAGCTTGCGTGGGGTCAAGATATTGTGCCGGGTTCGCGGCAAACTTCTCCTGGCAGCGCGCGGCGCAGAAGTAATAGGTCGTGCCGTCCACCGTGTGCCGGTGCTTGGCTGTCTCAGGATCAACCGTCATGCCGCAGACAGGGTCTTTCACGGCAGCGGATTGGGTCGGCTCGCCGGGCCCGTGCCCCGAGTGGCCGCAACAGGAACCGTGTCCAGGTGTTTCGTGGGCGGCCATGACCAGTGCTCCTCGAGATGAAATAGAACCGGGATGCGCAAGGCCGAACGCGCAAGGGTGCATGCTCGGCAGATACCCCATGGGGGTATCTGTTGACGAATATACCCTGGTGGGGTATCGGTCAAGCCATGACGAAAGCTGCCAAAGCGTCTCGATTGAAACGCCTCGCCCGCATCGAAGGCCAGGTGCGCGGGCTTGGGCGCATGCTCGAGGAAGACCGCTACTGCATCGACATCGTGACGCAGATCGCCGCCGTTCGCGCGGCGCTCCGGCGTGTTGAGGAGGATGTGCTCCGCGACCACATATCCCACTGCGTCGCGCATGCGATGGCCAGCGGAGACGCGGCCGAGCAGGAAGAAAAGATCGACGAGCTCATGCACGTGCTCTCGCGGAGCGCACGCTGATGGAGCGAGCCATATCGCAGAGGAAAATAGCTCATGAGCACGAAGACAGCAGGACCCGACTGCCTGCCAGACACGGATAGCCAGCCGGATTTCAATCGGCGTCATGTGCTCGGATGGGTGGCAGCCGCGCCGGCGCTTCTCGCCGCCTATGGCGCGACGCGAGCTGTGGCGGAGGAGCTGCCGGCCATGACGGTGTTCCGCGACCCGAGCTGCGGGTGCTGCCACAAATGGGTCGAGCACGTCAGGGCGGACGGCTTCTCCGTGGCCGTGCACGATGCCGCCAGCATGAAAGCCGTGAAGGCGCGCCTTGGCGTGCCGGCCGAGCTGGCCTCCTGCCACACCGCTGAGGTCGGCGGCTATGTCATCGAAGGGCATGTGCCTGCGGTGGCGATCCGGCGTCTCCTCGTGGAGCGTCCGCAAGGGCGTGGCATTGCCGTACCCGGCATGCCGATCGGATCTCCGGGAATGGAAGGCGGCGCGCCCGAGGCTTATGACGTGGTGCTCTTCGGTGCGGGAGAGCCGCGGGTATTCGGCAGGTTCCGCGAGGCGAGCCCCATCTGATGCCGATCGCCATTCGCCGAAGCTTCGGTCGTCAGCGCGATGCGGCGCGAGCTACGGGCTGCGAGCGCTGCACAGGATAAACTTTCAAGATATCGAGCCGGCGCATCAGGTGCTTCTCGGCCTCCAGGATGATCATGGCCAGGACGCCGACACTCACGATCAAAAGTCCGTCGGTGAAGCTCACGGCCTCGGTCGCGAACAGCTCCTGCATCGGCGCCCAATAGGTGAACGCGAACTGCGCGGCCGTGACGGCGGCCACAGCAAGCAAGACCGGGGGCGTGCCGAGTGCGCCGCGCCAGGTGAATGACGTCATGTGCAGATAGCGCACGTTGAACAGGTAGAAGATCTCGAGCACGACGATCGTGTTGACAACCATGGTGCGGGCCATGTCGATGCTGAGGCCGCGGCTGAGAGCGTAGAAGAATACGCCAAGCGCGCCGGCGACGAACAGCAGTGAAACGAACACGACGCGCCAGACCAGAAACGGGGAAAGCAGGCCGGCATCCGCGCGGCGGGGAGGGCGGCGCATCACGTTGTCCTCCGGCGGCTCGAAGGCGAGCACAAGCCCGAGGGTGACGGTGAGGATCAAGTTGATCCAGAGGATCTGAGCGGGCGTCATTGGCATCGTGAAGCCGAGCAGGATCGCGGCGATAACCGTCAGCACTTCGCCGCCATTGGTCGGCAACGTCCAGGAGGTCACTTTCTGGATGTTGTCGTAGACGGTGCGTCCCTCGTGGACGGCGGCGACGATGGACGCGAAGTTGTCGTCGAGAAGCACGATTTGTGAGGCTTCCTTTGCGGCCTCGGTCCCCTTGTGGCCCATCGCGATGCCGACGTCGGCCTGCTTCAGGGCGGGAGCGTCGTTGACGCCGTCGCCGGTCATCGCGACGATCTTGCCGTTGGCCTGGAGCGCGCGCACGATACGCAGCTTGTGCTCCGGGCTCGTGCGCGCGAACACGGCCGTATCGGCGACGGCCTGGCGGAGCGTCTCGTCGGATAGTGTATCGAGTTCATGCCCGGTGAGCACGCGCGGAGCGTCGCCGAGGCCGAGCAGGCGCGCGATGGCGGCGGCCGTTGCAGCATGGTCGCCGGTGATCATCTTCACCTGGATTCCGGCGTCGTGGCATTCTGCGATTGCCGTCACGGCTTCGGGCCGCGGCGGATCCATGAAACCGACGATGCCGAGAAACACGAGGCCGCGTTCGACGTCGGAAAACGAAAGGCGTACGTCCGCATTTTCTGCGGGCTTCATGGCGAAGCCGAGCACGCGCTCTCCCTGAGAGGCGGCCGCTGCGATGCGCTCGGCCCAGTAGCCGTGATCCAGCGCCTCGGTGCGGTGTCCGCAGTCCTGGAAGGCGCACATCTCAAGTACGCGCTCGGGTGCGCCTTTGACGAAGATGATCGGCCGTTCATCCGGCGTCTGGTTGAGAGTCGCCATGAAGCGATGCTGCGCGTCGAAGGGGATTTCCTCGCGCCGGACGTAGGCCGAGCGCAACGCCGTGACGTCGAGGCCGGCTTTCATGGCGAGCGTCACAAGAGCGCCTTCCATAGGATCGCCGCTGACAGTCCAGCCACTATCGGTCTCATGCAGATGCGCATCGTTGCAGAGGAGGGCGGCGCGCGCGAGGGCGAGAGCCGCCGACCGGCTGGCGTCGGCATCGGTGCCTGAGGTGTGGGTGAGCGCTCCTTTCGGTGCGTAGCCAGCGCCTGCAACGAGGATCTCTCCGTGCGGGACGACAATGCGGCGTGCCGTCATCTCATTGCGTGTCAGGGTGCCCGTCTTGTCGGAGCAGATCACGGACGTGGCGCCCAGCGTCTCCACGGCGGGCAGGCGCCGGACCACGGCGTTGCGTGCCGCCATGCGCTGCACGCCAATGGCGAGCGTGATGGTAATGACGGCGGGCAATCCTTCGGGCACGGCCCCCACGGCAAGGGCGACGACGGCGATCAGCGCATCGTCCCATTGATAGCTGCGCACGAGTACGGCGAAGGCAAAAAGCAGCGCTGCCGCGCCGATGGCGATCCACGTGAAGCGGCGGCCGAACCCGTTGATCTGCCGCAGCAGCGGCGTCGTCAGTTGCTGAACCTCGCCGAGCAGAGCGCTGACGCGCCCGATCTCGGTTGCAAGCCCGGTGGCGACGACGACGCCGCGTCCCTGCCCGGCCGCGACCATGGTGCCGGAAAAGGCCATCGACGAGCGATCACCCAGTGGAGCGCCAGCGGGCGTGGGCGCTTCGCTCTTTTCGGATGCGACCGATTCTCCGGTGAGGATGGCTTCGTCGATCAGCATGCCGCGGGCATGGAGCAGGCGGAGGTCAGCGGGGACGCGGTCTCCAGCCTCGAGAAGGACGATGTCGCCGGGCACCAGCTCCGCGACGGCAATCGAAGAACGCTCCCCATCGCGCAGCACGTGGGCGCGTGGCGAGATCATGCGACGGATGGCGGCGAGCGCGTTTTCGGCCTTCCCCTCCTGAATGAAGCCGACGGCCGCATTGACGAGCACGACGGCTACGATGACGCCGGCGTCCAGCATGTGCCCGAGCGACCATGCCGCAACGGCGCCCGCCAGGAGGAAATAGATCAGAGCGTTGTGGAACTGCGCGAGGAAGCGCCGGATGGGATGGACGCCGCGAGCCGTGGGCAGCTCGTTACGGCCGTGCTGCCGGAGCCGATGCGCCGCCTCCAGCGCGGTCAGCCCGCCCGGGGCGGAGTGTACCGCGGCGAGCACATCCACTGTCGGGAGCGCGTGTACGTCATTGGGAGCGATTGTTGCCGAGGTGCCGGTCTCCTGCATGGGATTATGGGGCTCCTGGTCGTTGGGATCTCTCTCAGATGGGCGGCGCTGCTCCTCTACAGCCAAACATGCTACGGCTGGCTGACGTCGATCAACAGGCAGGATCGCCTCAATGCCCTCCATCGACGTGGCTGTGGCCGGGGCTTAGACGCCAGCGGCCTAATAGCGCCGTGTGAGTCCCACGAAGAGGTTCACGTCGTCGGCCGCATCCGTGACGCCGATGTTGGCGCCAGCATCGAGTTGGAGATTGGTATCGACAGCATAGGTGACCCCGGCGCTCAAGGTCGCGATCGTTTCCGCTCCGCTTTCTACGCTGCGCTCGACAAAGGCTTCGACGTACAGCCCCCATTTGTCGGTGAGATCGAACCCGAGGGCGGCCGAGTGGACGAATGCAGGCTTGTAGCCGGACCCGTTCTCAGCTCTCAAAATATCGATCTCGCTCATGAGGCCGAGCTCCATGCCGTGGCCGAGATCAATCGCAAACGGGACGATGACGCCGCCCTCGGCATCGTTATTTAGACCCTCAATGGTGTTCGTCGGGAGCTTCACGAAGGGCATGACCGCGAAAGCGGTGCGGCCTCCATCATTGCCCCAGATGTTGTGCTTCAATCGGACGGTCAAATCGCCGAAACCGCTCATCCTGCTTGGGGATGCGCCTGACATTCGGATGTGGCTGTAGGCGCCGTATGCAAGCTGGAGGTCCGTGCTGCTGGTCAGGCCGATCTTCAGGTTGAAGGGGGCGACGTTGAAGGTGCGTGCAGTGAGACCATGCTGGCGATCATACGTATATGCGAGAAGGTCCGTTTCGATCTGGAAGCGGCCAGCGTCGACGGTATAGGGGCTTTCCGTCTTGTCTGGCCGGTCGGCGGACATCTCGCGGAGCATATTGTCCGGCGTCGGATTCCAAAGTGTGTGGTGGCTCTTGTCACTGCTCTCGGCAGGGACTGCACCGGCGACAAGCATCACCGTGGCCGCCATGAGCGTGGTTCTCTTCGCAAACGCCATCTCGGATCTATCCTTCATAAATGAGAATCAGTCTCATTTGCATAAATGAAGAAGAGGTCGAGTCTCTATGCTTTTTGATAATCGTTCGCATTTGGGTGTGCGCCATGTGGCGCATCTGCACCGATCAGCTTTGTAGAGATATCCCCAGGGAAGCCGCCAACCTCAGGGTCACCGCGGCGAATTCCAAGTGCGTGACAGGGGTTTGCAGTTGGCCACCGCAAGTGACATGAAGTAAAGGCGACCTATGCGGGCATGATTACCTTTCGTGCGCGCACAACGTTTGCGGAGCGCTGAGACTCGATGGGAAAACCGGGGCTGGGAGACGATATTGAGAAGATCTGCCGTGCGCATGGGCTGCGCGTGACGGGGCCGCGGCGCGTCATTCTCAGTGTTCTGGCTGAAGCTCGAGATCATCCCGACGCCACCGAGCTCCACCGCCGCGTCACGGCCATCGATCCGGCGATCTCCCTCGCGACGGTTTATCGGACCGTGAAACTCCTCGAGGATAAGGAAATTCTCGCTCGCCATACGTTCGGCGACGGAAAGGCCCGCTACGAATCCGCGGACCAGGACCATCATGATCATCTGATCGACATCGCCACCGGGAACATCATCGAGTTCCGCTCAGACGAGATCGAGCGCCTGCAGGAAGAGATCGCCCGCGAGCACGGCTATAAGATCGTGAGCCACAGGCTTGAAATCTTCGTCACGCCTCTCGAGAAGCCGCAAAAGGCGGGTGCGCGCCGATCATCCAAGACGAAATAGGTTTCGAGCCGCTGCCCATCACTCCCTGCTCGGGCAGATCGTCCTGCGGGCGTCCATCATCCGGTTCCTGGCACGCGCAAGGTCAGGCACGCGTCTAATGAAGCGCCTGTTCGAGCTGGCGCTTGTTCATGCGTGACCGTCCCTCAATGTGCCGGGCCTGGGCCTTCTTATAGAGTTCAGCCTTGGTTGGACCACCTCTCGCCCGGGAGGCGCTCGCCTTGCGACCGCGCTGGGTCAGCGTCTTGGCGTTCCTGCCACCCATGGCCCGGCTGCTTTCGCGGCGGCCTCGGGCGCCTACGCGCGATCGGCCCTCGGACTCCTGCTGGGCGGTCGCGCCTCGGGCTTCCTTGCGTTTGGTGCTTGCGAGATTGCTGCGGTTTTCACTCTTGCTTGCGTATTTGGAGGCGCCCGCCTCCTTAAGGGCTATGGCGATGGCCTGACGCCGGCTTTTCACCTTGCCGCCCTTGCCACCGGATCCGCGCTTGAGTTCACCGTGCTTGAACTCGTGCATCACACGGCCGGTGGTTTTGCGTTGTCTGGGAGATGTCTGTGGCATCGAAGGTCTCCACGTAACGTTCGTTTTGGTTTGCGATCGCTCCTGTTCGAAAACGACTTCGCACTGAGCGAACGAGCGTGGAACGTGCGCGGTTCCTTTGGTCGGCAACGATGCGGACCGGTTCGGTCTTGGAACGGCTGCAAACGCATTGGCTACGTCGCGCTCAATCCGCCATCGACCGCGATCACTTGGCCGGTCACCCAGGCCGAGTGCCCTTCGGCAAGGGTCAGGATCCAACGGGCGACGTCGTCGGGGGTGCCACGCCGCTTGAGTGGAATCTGCTCCCGTTCTTGCGCTTCGATAGCGGCGGCAGCTTCAGGGGAAAGCCCCATCATGCCGATGAGCGCATTCGATTCCGTCGGGCCGGCCGCGATGGCATTGACGCGGATGCCGGAGGGCGCGAGCTCGAGCGCCCAGCAACGGGTGAGATGCTCCAAGGCGGCTTTGCTGGCGGCATAGTGGGAAATGCCGGCTGCTGCCTTATGTCCGAACGTGCTCGAAATGTTGACGATCGTGCCTTTGGTCTTTTGTAAATATGGAAGCGCCGCGGCGGCGAGAATGCTGGGACCGACGACGTTGACGGCCAAGATGCCCGCGATCCGTTCTGCGCTGGCGTCCGGCAAGGCGAGGATCGCACCCGCGCCCGCGTTGTTCACCAGAATGTCGAGGCGGCCCCAGAGGTCGACAGCTTGGGCGACGGTGCGGGCGGCGTCCTTTTCGCTCGCGACATCGGCGACCAGGCCGACGATATCCGGATGGGTGGCCGCCGTCTCCTCGAGCGGCCCCGCCCGTCGTCCCGTGACGAGAACCTTGGCGCCTTGTGCGGCAAAGCAGAGCGCCGCTGCCCGGCCGATGCCAGAGCTGCCGCCGGTGATGAGGGCGACCTTGCCTGCGAACGTGTGCATCATGCCAGCCTGCCGGCTGCTGGCGCCGCGCCCCGCACGTTCGCGATTGCCCAGACGGTTATGGCGAGCCCAAGGAGCGCGGGCAGCGTCACAGCAGGAAAATCCCGCGCGAGTGCCGACGGACCGCAGATTCCGGCGGCGACTTCCCAAAAGTGAAAGAGGGCATGGCCCAAGAGCCAGATCGACGGGGCCGCCCAAAAAGCGATACGGAGGTCCGGCCGTGCGGCGCCGAGCAGAAAGGCGCCTCCAAGAAATAGAAAGATCAGCCCGATGTCGCGTACGAAGTGCTGATTGAAGGGGCCCGTGGTCGTCACGCCCGGCACACTGAAATACCATCGCTCCGGATCGATAAGCATGAAGATGCCGTTGGCAATGGCGGCGACACCGAGCACGAGGGCGACTGCGATGCAGGTTCTTTTGAGCATGGAGCCATCTCCTGGTTGGGCCGTTCGGCCGCGTGAGGATGCGGCAGGCGATGTGCGATGAGCGATCATGCGGGGATCTGCGAGTGGCGCAGCCAGTCTTCGAACCGGATCGATCCAAGGCGTGGCTGCTCTCCGGGCGTGAGCGAGCGATCGTCGAGTTCGGAGCCAAAGTACCGGGCATGGATGTCGGCGATGACCTCGCGATGGTCGCCCGTCTTTGCAAGGTGGAGCCGCGCGAGTGCGTCGAGAGGGATCTTCTCCGGGCCGGCCAGTTCGATAATGCCGTTTGCCGGCTTGCTCAGGGCGATCTCCGCGAGAGCCGCTGCCACGTCATCTGACGCAATAGGCTGCAGCAGTGCGGGGGACAGCCGGACCGCGCCGTTGCCGCCCGCAATGGCAGATTGCGTAATCGTTCCGACGAACTCGAAGAATTGCGTCGCGCGCACGATCGTGTACGGCGTCTTCGAAGCGCGTATGAGCTTCTCCTGCGCGACCTTGGCCCGCATGTAGCCACTTTCGGGAAGGCGATCGGCACCGACGACGGAGAGAGCCACGTGGTGGCTGATGCCCGCCGCCGCTTCTGCGGCAAGGAGGTTGCGTCCGGCCGTCTCGAAGAACTCCAATACGGCCTGGTCCTCGAATGAAGGTGAGTTGGCGACGTCGACGACGACGCTTGCGCCTGAAAGCGCCTCTGCCAATCCTTCCCGCGTGATCGTGTTGACGCCGGTGTTCGGTGATGCGGCCAGGACATCGTGGCCCTTGCCGCGCAGCAAGGTGACGACTTTCGACCCGATAAGTCCCGTGCCTCCGATGACGACAATCTTCATGACGCTCCTCCAATGGCGACGCCGCACTGGCGTTTTATGCCCGGAGGATGCCCCGCAAACGGACGAAAGACCTTGCGGAAGCCTTGAAATACACTCCAGTTTACCGTGGAATTGCGTCCAAGCGCCCAGGCGGCGCCTGCGTCATGCTAAGAATATTTGAGAAACATCGTTCCCGTCTCCGGGTTGCCCACGTGCAATTCCTGTTCGCAGATTGTGTCCTTGATCCCGACCGGCGTGAGCTCATGCGGGCCTCGAAGGCGGTTGGGGTTGGGCCGCAGGTTTTCGACCTGCTCCTTTATCTCATTCAGAATCGAGACCGGGTGGTCAGCAAGGACCATATGATCGAGGCTGTGTGGGGCGGGCGCATCGTCTCGGAGTCGACGCTGACCAGCCACATCAATGCCGTCCGCAAGGCCATCGGCGATAGCGGCGGCGAGCAGCATCTGGTCCGCACGATAGCTCGCAAGGGTTTCCGCTTCGTTGGCGACGTCAGGGAAGCGCAGGAGACCCAGGGGGGCGTGCATCATGCGGAGCCTGCGCAGCCGGCCCCGGCTCCCGCGCCTCCCAGCCGGCCGTCCATTGCCGTTCTGCCGTTTCAGAACCTGAGTGGAGATCCCGAGCAAGCCTATTTCGCCGAAGGCGTCGTGGAGGAGATCATCACGGCGCTCTCCCACGTCCGCTGGCTGTTCGTGATCGCACGCAATTCCAGTTTCACGTATCAGGGTCGCGCCGTGAATGTCCGGCAGGTCGGCCAGGAGCTCGGCGTCGGGTATGTGCTGGAAGGCAGCTTGCGCAAGGCGGCGGATCGCATCCGCATCACCGGGCAGCTGATCGAGGCGGCGACGGGCGCCCATCTCTGGGCGGAGCGCTTCGAAGGCAGGCTCGACGACATCTTCGAGCTGCAGGACCGGATCGCGGCGAGCGTCGTCGGGGCGATTGCGCCAAGAGTGGAGCTGGCCGAGATCGAGCGGGCCAAACGCAAACCCACGGCCAGCCTGAACGCTTACGATTTCTACCTGCGCGGTCTCTCTCTCGTGAATCGGGGAACCAAGGAGGCTGTCGAGGAGGCCTTGTCTCTGTTTCGCAGAAGCATCGAGCTTGATCCGGAGTTTGCCGCTGCCCAGGCTATGGCGGCCTGGTGCTACTTCTGGCGCACCGTCAACGGTTGGTCGAAGGATCGGGCGCAGGAAAGTGCCGAGGGGGAACGGTTGGCCCGCCGCGCCGTCGTATTGGGCCGGGACGATCCGGTCGCGCTCACGCGAGGTGGGCACGCACTTGCCCATCTGGCCGGAGACGTGGACGGCGGTATTGCGCTTCTCGATCGGGCCGTTTTCCTCAATCCCAATCTCGCTGCGGCCTGGTTCCTCGGCGGCTTCCTGCGGACCTGGCATGGCGAATGCGAGAGCGCCATCGCGCATTTCGAACGCGCCATGCGATTGAGTCCGGTCGATCCCGAGCTCTATCGGATGCAGGCGGGTATGGCGATGGCGCATCTCTTCGCCGGGCGCGTCGAGCAGGCCTCTGTTTGGGCGGAACGGTCCTACACCAATCTGCCGAGCTTTCTCATGGTCGTGGCGCTGGTCGCTGCGACGCGCGCGCTCGGTGGACGGATGATGGAAGCCCGGCGCGCCATGGACGAGTTGCGGACGCTCGATCCGGAGCTCCGTCTATCAAGGCTCGGTGCTTGGCTCCCGATCCATCGCCCGGAGCATCTTTCCATATTTGCAGACGGCCTGCGGAAGGCGGGCTTGCCGGAATAGCCGGCTCACGCGGCGTGTCGGGACGCAGCG